>NZ_JBCNEQ010000027.1:0-1382 GCF_050480245.1 Bhargavaea massiliensis
CTAGATAACAGGGCTTGGCTGGACAGTCGCCTACGCTTTTCGTGATGTCTAGCTTCGAACTAACATCCTCCTACGCCTTTCGTGTGTGTTTAGTTAAGTCCTCGATCGATTAGTATCCGTCAGCTGCACGTGTCGCCACGCTTCCACCTCGGACCTATCTACCTTGTCATCTTCAAGGGATCTTACTCGCTTGACGCGATGGGAAATCTCATCTTGAGGGGGGCTTCACGCTTAGATGCTTTCAGCGCTTATCCCTTCCGCACATAGCTACCCAGCTGTGCCCCTGGCGGGACAACTGGTACACCAGCGGTGCGTCCATCCCGGTCCTCTCGTACTAAGGACAGCTCCTCTCAAATTTCCTACGCCCGCGACGGATAGGGACCGAACTGTCTCACGACGTTCTGAACCCAGCTCGCGTACCGCTTTAATGGGCGAACAGCCCAACCCTTGGGACCGACTACAGCCCCAGGATGCGATGAGCCGACATCGAGGTGCCAAACCTCCCCGTCGATGTGGACTCTTGGGGGAGATAAGCCTGTTATCCCCGGGGTAGCTTTTATCCGTTGAGCGATGGCCCTTCCATTCGGAACCACCGGATCACTAAGCCCGACTTTCGTCCCTGCTCGACTTGTAGGTCTCGCAGTCAAGCTCCCTTCTGCCTTTACACTCTACGAATGATTTCCAACCATTCTGAGGGAACCTTTGGGCGCCTCCGTTACGCTTTGGGAGGCGACCGCCCCAGTCAAACTGCCCACCTGACACTGTCTCCCACCCCGATCAGGGGTGCGGGTTAGAATCTCAGTACGACAAGGGTGGTATCCCAACGGCGACTCCACCTAGACTGGCGTCCAGGCTTCTCAGTCTCCCACCTATGCTGTACATGTCGCACCAACATTCAATATCAGGCTGCAGTAAAGCTCCACGGGGTCTTTCCGTCCTGTCGCGGGTAACCTGCATCTTCACAGGTACTATGATTTCACCGGGTCTCTCGTTGAGACAGTGCCCAAGTCGTTACACCTTTCGTGCGGGTCGGAACTTACCCGACAAGGAATTTCGCTACCTTAGGACCGTTATAGTTACGGCCGCCGTTTACTGGGGCTTCGGTTCGCACCTTCGCTTGCGCTAAGCGCTCCCCTTAACCTTCCAGCACCGGGCAGGTGTCAGCCCCTATACTTCGCCTTACGGCTTCGCAGAGACCTGTGTTTTTGATAAACAGTCGCTTGGGCCTTTTCACTGCGGCTCCCCTGGGCTATTCACCCGAGGGAGCACCCCTTCTCCCGAAGTTACGGGGTCATTTTGCCGAGTTCCTTAACGAGAGTTCTCCCGCGCACCTTAGGATTCTCTCCTCGCCTACCTGTGTCGGTTTGCGGTACGGGCACCTC
>NZ_JBCNEQ010000029.1:0-978 GCF_050480245.1 Bhargavaea massiliensis
ACTCGAGGCTAGCCCTAAAGCTATTTCGGGGAGAACCAGCTATCTCCAAGTTCGATTGGCATTTCACCCCTACCCACACCTCATCCCCGCACTTTTCAACGTGCGTGGGTTCGGGCCTCCAGTAGGTATTACCCTACCTTCACCCTGGACATGGGTAGATCACCTGGTTTCGGGTCTACGACCTCGTACTATACGCCCTATTCAGACTCGCTTTCGCTACGGCTCCGTCTTTTCGACTTAACCTCGCACGAGATCGTAACTCGCCGGTTCATTCTACAAAAGGCACGCCATCACCCATAAACGGGCTCTGACTACTTGTAGGCACACGGTTTCAGGTTCTCTTTCACTCCCCTCCCGGGGTGCTTTTCACCTTTCCCTCACGGTACTGGTTCACTATCGGTCACTAGGGAGTATTTAGCCTTGGGAGATGGTCCTCCCTGCTTCCGACGGGATTCCTCGTGTCCCGCCGTACTCAGGATCCACTCAGGAGGGAACGAAGTTTCGACTACAGGGCTGTTACCTCCTCTGGCGGGCCTTTCCAGACCGCTTCGTCTACTCCGTTCCTTTGTCACTCCGTATTGAGTGTCCTACAACCCCAAGAGGCAAGCCTCTTGGTTTGGGCTGTTCCCGTTTCGCTCGCCGCTACTCAGGGAATCGCTTTTGCTTTCTTCTCCTCCGGGTACTTAGATGTTTCAGTTCCCCGGGTATGCCCTCCATACGCTATGGATTCACGTATGGATACTGCCCCATTACGGACAGTGGGTTCCCCCATTCGGAAATCTCCGGATCAACGCTTACTTACAGCTCCCCGAAGCATATCGGTGTTTGTCCCGTCCTTCATCGGCTCCTAGTGCCAAGGCATCCACCGTGCGCCCTTTCTAACTTAACTAAACACACTTTGTATTGCTTGGCTTTATCGTTTAGCTCCAAACGAGAACCGTTTGTCGCTTTTCTTTACTGCCTGTTATCTAGTTTTCA
>NZ_JBCNEQ010000030.1:0-62722 GCF_050480245.1 Bhargavaea massiliensis
AGGGTGCGAAATGTGAGTTGTGACGCGTATGGCGTCACATATAGTTTGCGCATATGACGCCACAATACGTGAGGGAATTTTTTATAACTTTAATGACGATTGCAAATAAACAGCGATCCCGTCTTCTTCGTTCGTTTTTGTCACATCGTCTGCCACCGCTTTGAGCGGTTCAATCGCATTGCCCATCGCGACACCTAATCCAGCCCATTTTAACATCTCGATATCGTTATCTTCATCGCCAAAAGCGATGACGCGCTCGCGTGGAATACCGTAATAGGAAGCAATTTTTTCAAGACCGACCGCTTTATGAATGCCGCTTCGGACGATTTCGATGACGTGCCACGGGGCTGTCCAACTGCGGTGGTCGATGACGTTGGCATGCACTTCAGATAAATATGTGCGAATGCGCCCGACGTTTTGTTCGTCAGATAAAATTAAAATGCTCGTTGGATCTTTTCGTAAAATGTCACGTAAGTTTCCGATATATACATTTGGATTTCCTAAATTAAACAAATCAAGCAATTGCTCGTCATGTTCGTGAAAATAAACATCGTCCATCACTTCAGCTAAAATGTTGCGTACGTTATATTTTCGGCTTACTTCAACAATTTCTTTTACTGTTTCTAACTGAAGTGGCGTATGGTACATTCCCCAGCTGTCATCTTTTGGATGATGGACGAATGCGCCGTTGAAATTGACGATTGGCGTCGTTAAGTCGAGTTGTTCATAATACATTTTGCTTGCGCGATACGGCCGTCCTGTCGCAATGACGACAATATGCCCCGCTTGTTTTGCTTTCTGAATGACATCGTAGGAGCGTGGAGAAATCGTTTTATTATCTTTTAGCAACGTGCCATCTAAATCAAGTGCAATTAAATGTTGTTCCATAACCGTTCCCCTTTTCGTTAAAATTATTCCTCATTCAGTGTATCGTTTTTCCAAAATATTTGTCTATATGGTAAGATAATGTTAAAACATAAAATGGGAGATGAGAACATGGTGTCGATTATTCGGGAGTCGATCGCAAATATTCCGTGCCTGCAGGTCGTGAAAGAAGATGGTACACATCATATGCGACCACTTGTCATTTTTATTCATGGATTTACAAGCGCGAAGGAACATAATCTTCATTTCGGCTATTTGCTTGCGGAAGCAGGGTATCGTGTCGTTTTGCCGGATGCGTTGTATCATGGGGAACGTCCAAATCCGCTTTCTGACGATGAACTTCATTTGTCTTTTTGGGATATTGTGTTAACGACTATTCGCGAATTAGAACAAATAAAAAATGAACTTGTGGCGCGAGAACTTGTTGATCCAAAGCGCATTGGCGTCGTTGGGACATCGATGGGGGGCATTGTGACGTTCGGTGCGTTGACGCAATATGAATGGATTCGCGTGGCTGGTTCGCTAATGGGGAGCCCGTGCTATAAAAAGCTTTTTGATTTGCAATTGCAATTTGCCGAGCGAAAAGGGATGACATTGCCGCTTTCTAAACAGCAAATCGAAACGTTGCGCAACACATTAACGGCATATGATTTATCGCTACAACCAGAAAAATTAAACGGTCGTCCGCTTTTCATTTGGCACGGAAAACAAGATGACGTCGTTCCGTTTGAGTATACATACGCCTTTTATAAACAAATCGAGCCGTTTCATGAGCCACTCCGTATGTTAGTCGATGAACGAGCAGGTCATAAAGTGACGCGCGAAGCATGGTTACAAACGGTTCAATGGTTTGTCACACATTTATAAAAACATGTGACATCGATCACAAAAAAGAGAAAGGGAGGATGGTACAATGAGACGTGAGGAGGGATAGTATGGTTATTCCGAAACAACATGGCGCATGGGCGATGTTAATCATTCCATTTTTATTCGGCATCGACATCGGTCAAGCGACGTGGCTTCATTTTCCGTTATTTGTCGCATGGTTTTTTCTTTATTTAGCCACATATATATGGATGCTCGTTGTAAAAAAGCAAGCGACCGCTCATCATAAAAAATGGCTTGCCATCTATACGTTTGTTGCCCTCATTTTCGTCGCTATCCCGCTTGCTTACAAGCCGACGCTCGTTTATTTTGGATTAGCTATGGTTCCGTTTTTTGTTGTGAATATATATTTTGCGAAAAAGAAAAAAGAGCGGTCGTTTACGAACGATGTGGCGGCGATTATGAACTTTTCGCTCGGCGGTGTAGGAAGCTACTATGTCGGAACGGGAGCAATCGATGAAAAAGCGTTGTTTTTATTTGTTGCCTCCGTTTTATTTTTCGTCGGAAGCACATTTTACGTAAAAACGATGATTCGTGAAAAAAACAACCCGCGGTATAAGTGGGCATCTTGGGTATTTCATATCGGGCTTATTGTCGCATGCATCGCTACGGGCCATGGCTGGCTTGCGCTCGCTTATGTGCCGAGCGTCGTGCGTGCCATTTACTTTTATGGAAAAGCGTTGTCGATTAAAAAAGTAGGGATTTACGAAATTGCCAATGCTGTTTATTTTGCGCTTGTTGTGATGATCGTTTATTAATATGATGCAAAACGGGTGCCGCCATTTTTCGGACACCCGTTTATTTCATGTTGCATATGTCGATTGGACAACCTTCGCAACGAATTTCATCTTTTAAAAACTGCAAATCGTGAATCGTTATTTTTCCTTTGTGGACAGAGATGATTTTTAGCTCTTTTAACTCTTTTAATAATCGGCTGACGACTTCGCGTGCACTGCCACAAAAATTGGCGAGTTCTTGCGTCGTCATCGGAAGATCGATAAAAATGCCGTCTTCTGTTTCAACACCGTAGCTATTCGCTAAACGAATGAGTGTGGAATAAAGCGCACCTTTTTTTCCGTACAAAATTAAATCGCGCACTTTTGCTTGCATCCGTTGCAATTGTAAATGAATCCATTGCATAAACTGCAACGCAAACGCATGGTCTGTCGTCAATTTTTCTTCGAGTTGTTGCTTGGTGATGACAGCTAACGTCCCCGCCTCCACCATTTTTGCGCTAACGGTACAAACGCACATCGGTTGAAACGGAACGATCTCCCCAAACGAGTCCCCTTGCTCACAGATGCGCAGCAATAGTTCGCGTCCTTCATCGGTTGTTTTACTCAATTGTACTTTTCCTGTACATACAACATACAGCTCGCTTGTCGCTTCTCCTTCACGAAAAATATATTCTCCTTTTTGAATGTCGATCGTATGGTGAGAGAGGGAAAGAAGCTCGGATAAGGAGATCGGTTGAATTGTCATATGCTAACCACCTTTTGTTGTTATCTAATTCCATTAAAAAGAAAAACAGAGGTAGCGTCAATAAAGAAGGTGAAAAAATAAAAAAAAATATTTAAATATACATTTGATTTTATTTTTATGCAGTATTATAATGATAACTAAATTTATAAAATATACAGAAAGTGGGGAACAGGTTAATGAAAGTCTCCATTATTGGAGCGACAGGATACGGGGGAATTGAACTCATTCGCTTATTGCAACATCATCCGCATATGCATGTCGCTTCTGTTCATTCATCTTCACAAGCAGGTGTTTCGCTACATGACGTGTATCCGCATATCGAGGAGCGTTTCGTCTTGCGTGATATTCGAAGCGACGATATCGAAGGCGAGCTTGTGTTTTTAGCGACACCGCCTGGCGTATCGAGTGAATGGACGCCAAAATTGCTTGCGGCAGGATATAAAGTCATTGATTTATCGGGAGACTTTCGTTTACGTGATGGGAACGTATATGCAAAGTGGTATAAAAAAGCCCCGCCGAACGAAAAAGTGTTGAAACAGGCGGTATATGGTCTGACAGAATGGAATCGCGAGCAAATTAAAAAAGCGACATTGATTGCGAATCCTGGCTGTTACCCGACAGCGACGTTGCTCGGATTAGCACCGCTCGTTATTCAAAAATGGATTGTGCCGCACTCCGTCATCGTTGATGCGAAATCAGGCGTATCTGGCGCAGGGCGAGGCGTTTCGCTTGGCGTTCATTTTGCGGAAACGAATGAAAATGTAAAAATATACAAAGTAAATACACATCAACATATTCCTGAAATAGAACAAATGTTGTGCGATTGGAACGAACAAATGGCACCAATCACGTTTAGCACGCATTTAATTCCGATGACGCGCGGCATTATGGCGACGATATATGCGGAAGCTGCATGCGCATTATCGCATGAAAGAATCATAGAGTTATATAAAGAAACGTATAAACATTGCCCGTTCGTGCGCGTTCGGGAAGCGGGATCTTTTCCGTGCACGAAAGATGTGTACGGCTCGAACTATTGTGATATTGGGATTGCTTATGATGAGCGTACGAATCGCATTACTGTTGTGAGCGTGATCGATAATTTAATGAAAGGGGCGGCAGGGCAAGCCGTTCAAAATGCAAATGTGATGTTTGGATTTGATGAACAAACGGGACTGACGGCGATGCCGATGTATCCGTAAATGGGGGGAGAAAAGTGAAAGTGAAAGAAAAAAAAGTAAAATATATAGCCGATGGAACGATTGTTACACCGAAAGGATTTCAAGCAGCAGGTGTGCATGCGGGCTTACGTTATACGAAAAAAGATTTAGGGGTGATCGTTTGTGACGTGCCCGCATCATGTGCGGCAGTATATACGCAAAACGTGTTTCAAGCCGCTCCATTGCAAGTAACAAAGCAAAGCATCGCTGTTGAAAACAAGCTGCAAGCAGTAATCGTCAACAGCGCGTATGCAAATGCATGTACAGGCGAACAAGGATTAAAAGATGCGTACGAAATGAGAAAATTGTGTGCGGAGACGTTCGGGCTTCATGAACATCTCGTCGCTGTCGCATCGACAGGGGTGATCGGTGAATGTTTGCCGATGGGAAAAATCCGCGCGAGCATTCCAAAGCTGAAACCGACGGCAGAATGGGATGGAGCGGTTGATTTTCAAACGGCTATTTTAACGACCGATCTTGTCATGAAAAAAACGTGCTACGA
Source organism: Bhargavaea massiliensis (assembly GCF_050480245.1). GTDB lineage: Bacteria > Bacillota > Bacilli > Bacillales > Anoxybacillaceae > Anoxybacillus. The sequence continues at coordinate 4,975 of NZ_JBCNEQ010000030.1, forward strand.
AACGATCGTGGACGGTCAAGTGGTGACCGTTGCAGGAGCGGCAAAAGGATCGGGGATGATTCATCCGAATATGGCGACGATGCTTGCTTTTATTACGACGGATGCGAACATCCCATCAGACGTATTACAAGATGCGCTGCGCTCCATTACAAATGTGTCGTTTAATCAAATTACGGTCGACGGAGAAACGTCAACGAACGATATGGTCATCGTTATGGCGAGCGGATTAGCAGGCAATGAGCCGCTTTCTCCACAACATCCGGATTGGGCGAATTTTTATGAAGCGCTTCGCCAAACGTGTGAACATTTAGCGAAACAAATTGCGCGCGACGGTGAAGGGGCAACGAAATTGATTGAAGCGCGCGTCAAGGGAGCGCGAACAGACGAAGAAGCAAAATGGGCAGCCAAACATATCGTCGGCTCGAATTTAGTGAAAACAGCTGTGTATGGGGCGGATGCCAATTGGGGGCGCATTATCGGCGCGATCGGTCATAGCGGAGCATACATCAATCCTAATTGTGTTGACGTATGGATTGGCTCCATTCAAATGTTAAAGCAAAGCCAACCGGTGCCGTTTTCAGAGGAAGAAGCTAAAGCGACTCTGATGGAAGATGTTGTCGTCATTACAGTCGATTTACATCTCGGCGAAGGAGAAGGCATCGCATGGGGATGCGATTTAACGTACGACTACATTAAAATTAATGCGAGCTATCGCACATAAGGTGGGATCGTTGTGATTGTCATTAAATGCGGCGGCAGTGTGCTTCATGAGTTATCTCCATCGTTTTTTACGAGCGTTAAACAACTAAGAGAAAGTGGACTTGATGTTGTCATCGTTCATGGCGGCGGGCCAGACATTGGGCATTTGTTACAGGCGCTCAACATTCCGTCCGAATTTGTGAACGGCTTGCGAAAAACGACAAAAGATGTGTTGGACGTTGTTGAAATGGTGTTAAATGGAAAAGTGAATCAGACGCTCGTCTCTCTTTTGCAAGCAAACGACATTCGCGCAGTCGGGTTATCGGGCGTTGATGATCGCCTTTTACAAGCAAGTCCAATCGATCTCGATGCGCTCGGCTATGTCGGTGAAGTTGTGAACGTTCATACGAAGCTGTTGCATACGTTGCTGCGCCACGGATACGTTCCTGTCATCGCGCCAATCGGTGTTGATGAACACGGTCAGACGTATAACATTAACGCAGATACAGCCGCAGCGGCTGTGGCACAGGCACTTTCGGCTGATAAACTCGTTTTTGTGACAGACGTCGCTGGCATTTTAAACAATGGGGAAGTTGTGAAAGAAGCAACAGCACATATGATTGAAGCGATGATCGCAGATGGAACGATTTCAGGTGGGATGATTCCAAAAGTCAAAGCCGCCCTTCATGCGCTCAACTCGGTCAATGAAGTGGCGATTGTAAGCGGAAAAGTTCCATTTTTTAAAGACGGAACATGGCATGGAACGATGATGAAGAAAGAGGTGTATGTATGATTTTTCCGACTTATCAACGGTTTCCGATTACGGTTGCAAAAGCGGAAGGCACGAAAGTCATCGCGACGGATGGAAAACAATATATCGATTTTGTTGCAGGCATTGCGGTATGCAATCTCGGTCATCGCCATCCTGCTGTGCAGCAAGCGTTAGAAGCGCAGTTAAACGAAGTATGGCACGTGTCCAATTTATTTCATCTTCCGATTCAAGAAGAAGTCGCTTCTCTTCTTGTTCAACATTCCGTTGGCGATGCGGTGTTTTTTTGCAATAGTGGAGCGGAGGCGAACGAAGCAGCGATCAAGCTTGCACGTAAACATACAGGACGGTCGAAAATAATTACGTGCGAACGGTCTTTTCACGGCCGTACGTTTGCGACGATGTCAGCGACAGGGCAGGCGAAAATTCACGATGGCTTCGGCCCGTTGTTGCCGACGTTTGTTCATGTGCCGTTTAACGATATCGCCGCGCTTGAGCGGGAAATGGATGAAACGGTAGCAGCTGTGATCGTTGAAGTTGTGCAAGGTGAAGGAGGTGTTGTCGTCGGAGAAAAGTCGTTCTTGCAGGCGGCACAACAGCTTTGCCAAACGCATGGTGCATTGTTCATTGTCGACGAGGTGCAAACGGGGATCGGGCGAACAGGAACGTTATTCGCCTACGAACAGTTTGACATTTCACCAGATGTCATTACCGTTGCGAAAGGGTTAGGAAGCGGATTTCCTGTTGGGGCGATGCTCGGAAAAAAACATGTCGTCGCAACGTTTAGCGCAGGTGTGCACGGCTCCACGTTTGGCGGAAATGCTTTAGCGATGGCAGCAGCGAAAGCAACGCTTGAAATCGTCACTCAGCCTTCGTTTTTACAAGAAGTACAGGAAAAAGGAATATATTTCAAGGAAAAATTAGCCGAGCAGTTAAAAGACGTTCATATCGTTCAAGACGTACGTGGTTTAGGACTGATGGTTGGTATTGTATGCAGCGAACCAGTCGCAAACATATTGCCGCATATTCATGAAAAAGGGCTGCTCGTTTTAGCGGCGGGACCGAACGTTATTCGCTTGTTGCCACCGCTTATTGTCACGAAGCAAGAGATTGATGAAGCGGTAAATATATTACAAGATGCGTTAACATCGTATGAACGCAATTTTTTATACGCATAGATGAATAAAAATTCTATTTGTTTAATAAACATTCGGTTGGGGTGTTGAAATGGAAGCATATTTACATTTGCAAAACGGCAAAACGTTTGTCGGCAATTTAGAAACGGCGTGGACGGGAGATATTGCGGGAGAAGTTGTCTTTTTTACAGGAATGACAGGATATCAAGAAGTGTTAACAGACCCGTCGTATAAAAATCAAATGATTGTTTTTACGTATCCGCTCATTGGAAATTACGGGATTAATGAAGTCGATTTTGAAAGCAAACAGCCGCATGTAAAAGCTGTCATCGTTTATGAAGCAGAAGAGACGGGACATCATTACGAAGCGACGTATAGTTTAAAACAATATTTGCAAAAATGGAACATCCCCCTTCTTACGCATGTGGATACGCGGGCGGTTGTGAAACAAATTCGGGAACATGGGGCGATGCCTGCCGTCATTTCAACAAGTCGTCAAGCGGTCGTGCAAATGGAGGAACAAGCGCCTGTTCCGCTCGTCAGCACATCGGAAATAAAAACATATGGAGACGGTCACATGCATGTCGTTTTATTTGATTTCGGCTATAAAAAATCGATCGTTCATTCGCTAATCGAGCATGGCTGTCGGGTGACCGTCGTTCCGTACAACACGACGTTACAAACGGTAGAACAACTTGATCCAGATGGGGTGTTATTATCGAACGGACCGGGGGATCCGAAACAGTTGTCGCATCATTTACGAAACATTCTTTCCGTTATTGAACGGTATCCAACGCTTGCGATTTGTCTCGGACACCAGCTCGTGTCGCTTGCTTACGGCGGGGATACGGAAAAATTACCGTTTGGGCATCGTGGGGCGAATCAGCCGGTATATGATACGAAGACGAAAAAAGTGTTGATGACGTCACAAAATCACGGCTATGTCGTCAAGGCGGAAAGTTTAGCCGATACGCCGCTCTCCATTCGCTTTATTAACGTTAATGACGGTTCAGTGGAAGGAGTCGTCCATGAAACGAAGCCGATTTTATGCGTGCAATATCATCCTGAAGCGCACCCTGGACCAAACGATACGCAATTTATCTTTGCGGAATTTGTCGACATGATGAAAGCAGCAAGAAAGGAGACAGTGTATGCCTAAAGATACAACGTTACGTTCGATACTTGTCATCGGTTCTGGTCCGATCGTCATCGGGCAAGCAGCGGAGTTTGACTATTCAGGAACGCAAGGGTGTTTAGCGCTAAAAGAAGAAGGGTATCGCGTCATTTTAGCTAACAACAACCCAGCGACGATCATGACGGATGAAGTGCATGCCGATGCTGTATATTTTGAACCGCTCACCGTTGAAAGCATGGAAAAAATTATCGCAAAAGAGCGACCCGATGGGTTGCTAGCTACGCTTGGCGGCCAGACGGGGCTCAATTTAGCTTTTGCGCTACATGAACGCGGCATTTTGCAAAAATATAACGTTCGCTTGCTCGGTACACCGATTGAATCAATTAAGCGTGGGGAAGATCGTGAAGCGTTCCGTGCGTTAATGTACGAATTAAATGAACCCGTGCCAGAAAGTGAAATTGTGACGACTGTCGAAGAAGCGGTGCAATTCGCAAAACAAATCGGGTTTCCGATTATCGTTCGTCCAGCATATACGCTTGGTGGAACAGGCGGCGGGATCGCAGCAACGATGGATGAGCTTGTTGAGATTGTGACGAAAGGGTTGCACGAAAGCCCGATTACGCAATGTTTAGTGGAACGGAGCGTCGCGGGGTTTAAAGAAATTGAATATGAAGTGATGCGCGACCATACGAATACGTGCATTACGATTTGCAACATGGAAAATATCGATCCTGTCGGCATTCATACGGGCGATTCGATCGTTGTTGCCCCGTCGCAAACGTTGACGGATGTCGAATATCATATGTTGCGTTCCGCTGCGATTAAAATTATTTCGGCGCTTGGCGTTGTCGGTGGATGCAACATTCAATTTGCGCTCGATCCGAAAAGTAAAAAGTATTATTTAATTGAAGTCAATCCGCGTGTGAGCCGGTCATCTGCGCTCGCATCGAAAGCGACCGGTTATCCGATCGCTAGAATGGCGGCGAAATTGGCGGTCGGCTATACGCTAGCCGAGCTTATTAATCCGGTGACGGGACATACGTATGCGAGCTTTGAGCCTGCACTCGATTACGTCGTCGTGAAATTTCCGCGCTTTCCGTTTGATAAATTTTCGTTTGCCGATCGTCGTCTCGGCACGCAAATGAAAGCGACGGGAGAAGTGATGGCGATTGACCGCAATTTCGAACGCGCATTACAAAAGGCGCTTCATTCGCTTGAGTTAGACCATGTTGGTTTATATTCACCGACGCTTGCGAAACAGCCGACAAAGGCGTTAATTGACATCGTAAAAGCGGGAGACGATCGGCGCTTTTTTGCGATATTAGAGCTGCTTCGGCGCGGCGTTTCAACGGAACAAATATATGAATGGACGAAAATGGACTTATATTTTTTAACGCGTTTTGCTCAGCTTATTGTGCTTGAACAACAGGCGAAAGAAACGACGCTCGATCTCATTGATGAACAAACGTTTCGCACGTTGAAAGAAAAAGGTTTTTCTGATGCATATTTAGCTTATATATGGAACGTTGACGAAAAAGACGTGCGTGAAAAAAGAAAAGCATACGGCATTGTACCTGCTTATAAAATGGTTGATACGTGTGCAGCGGAATTTTCAGCAGAAACATCGTATTATTACTCGACATATTTCGGTGAAAGCGAAGTGCAAACGAGCGACAAACCGAAAATGCTTATTCTCGGCTCAGGTCCGATTCGTATCGGGCAAGGTGTTGAATTTGATTACAGTTCCGTTCATTGCGTGTACGCTTTACAGCAAGCAGGCTATGAAGCGATTTTAATCAACAACAATCCCGAAACGGTAAGTACCGATTTTACGGTAGCGGATCGTTTATATTTTGAACCGCTCACCGTTGAAGACGTATTAAATGTGGTGGAAGCGGAGAACGTTGAAGCGGTCATCGTGCAATTTGGCGGGCAAACGGCCATTAATTTAGCGAGCAAACTTGAAGCGTATGGCGTTTCTATCATTGGAATGAATAGCGATACGATCGATCAGTTAGAAGATCGGGAGCGTTTTTATACGTTGCTTCAATCGCTTGACATCCCGCACGTGAAAGGCGCGATGGCAAACGATGAAACGGAATTATGGAGAAAAGTAGAAGAAATTGGATATCCACTTTTGCTTCGTCCGTCGTATGTCATTGGCGGACGAGGAATGCATATCGTTTACGATAAACAACAGCTTTCTGAGCTTGTCGAGCAAGGTCTTGTATATCCTGTATTAATTGACGAATATATGCGTGCAAAAGAAGGCGAGCTTGACGCCATATGTGATGGATATGACGTGTTTGTGCCAACGATCATTGAACATGTCGAAAAAACGGGCGTTCATTCTGGCGATAGTTATGCGTTGCTGCCTGCCCAATCGTTTACGGAAGAAGAGAAAGAAAAAATGATCGACTATACGAAACGAATCACAAAAAAGCTTTATTTTAAAGGATTAATGAACGTTCAGTTTATCGTACGAGACGGCGAAGTGTACGTATTAGAAGTGAATCCGCGGGCAAGTCGTACCGTTCCAGTTGTTAGTAAAGTGACAGGGGTACCGATGGTTCAACATGCGACAAACGTATTGCTTGGGAAATATTTGTCGGAAGAAGTCAAACAAACGGTTTGTATCCCGTATGTTGTCTTAAAATATCCGGTGTTTTCGACATACAAACTGCCGGGTGTCGACCCGCTCGTTGGGCCAGAAATGAAATCGACAGGCGAAGGTATTAGCATCGCAAAAACGCTGGAGGAAGCTGCATTAAAAGCGTTTTATCCATATCTCGTGAAGAAAAAAGAGGCGCATGAAATGTACGTCGATGCGCCAGCGGATGCGAAGTCGTTTATCGAACAAGCGCAACAACAAGGAGTAACGATTGTAACAGATGAGCCGTTTGAACAATGGGTCGCGAAAAAAGAGGCGCTTGCGTTTGTTAGCTTTATGCGTGATGAACAAAGTGCGGGGCGAAGAAAACAAGCGCTCGCTCGCCATGTGCTCGTGTTAACGGAAGAAGAAACAGGGAAATTGTTTTTACAAGCATGGTCAAGTAAAGATTTTTCCGTTTGTTCGATTCAAGATTGGTTAAAAACAATAAGTGAAGTGGTGAGAAAATGAATATGACAGCAACGATTCAATTAAAAGGAAAAGATTTTTTAACGTTAGCGGACTATTCAAAAGAAGAAATTGAATATTTACTTCATTTAGCTGTTGAATTAAAAGAAAAGCAACAAAACGGCGAACGGTATACGCCGTTGAGCGGCAAAACGTTGGCGATGATTTTTGAAAAACCGTCAACGAGAACGCGCGTCTCATTTGAAGTGGGGATGGTGCAACTCGGCGGGCATGCGCTTCATTTAAGCAGTCGCGATTTGCAAATTGGGCGCGGGGAAACGATTGCCGATACGGCACGCGTATTATCGGAATATGTCGACGCGATTATGATTCGCACATTTGAGCATGAAAAAGTAGAAGAGCTCGCCCAGTATGCGACCATTCCAGTCATTAACGGATTAACAGACGACGATCATCCATGCCAAGCGCTTGCTGATTTATTGACGATTTATGAAGTGAAGGGAAAACTACAAGGACTAAAGCTCGCTTACATTGGTGACGGAAACAATATGGCGCATGCGTTAATGCTTGCTGCGGCAAAAGTTGGCATGGATTGTGCCATCGCTTCACCGAAAGGATATGAACCGAAAGAAACAATTGTAAAAGAAGCAAAACATATCGCAAGCGAAAGCGGAGCGACAGTCGTTGTCACAAACGATCCGTATGAGGCGATTGCCGATGCGGATGTTGTATACACAGACGTATGGGCAAGCATGGGGCAAGAAGCGGAAGCAAATGAGCGCATGCACATTTTCGCCCCGTTTCAAGTGAATGAAGCACTCGTTCAACAAGCGAAACAAGATTTTATTTTCTTGCATTGTTTGCCAGCACACCGAGGCGAAGAAGTGACGGAAGGTGTCATTGATGGGGCACATTCGTATATTTTCCAACAAGCAGGCAACCGCCTTCATGCGCAAAAAGCGCTGCTCGTTTCGTTACTGTAACATTTGTATGTCCATCCGTTATTTCTCATGATGTTTACGAAGCAAAACGGACATATTATAAAATGATGAGACGATGAGGAGGGATACGGATGGGACAAAGTAGACATTTCCGCCCGGGACAAAAAGCACCAAACAACGGTATATATATTGAAATTGGTGAGACAGGGGATCAAGTAAAAAATCCGAAAAAATTAAAACTAAAAGCAGGTGACCGTTTCCCTGAAACGTCAAATCATAACCGCATTTGGACGTACTTTCCGAAACCGTAAGCCATCCTTGCATAAGGGTGGCTTTCTCACTATAATACGTAATAGATGAAGGTCAAATAAAGTCAAAGTCAAAGGGGTGAGAACGATGGAAATGACGGAAAAAGTGCAAGAGGCGTTCGGGCGTGCACAAACGCTAGCGACGGAAAACCAACATCAAGAAGTTGATGTTGAACACGTATGCATCGCGCTTTTTGAACAAGAAGATGGGCTTGCACGGCGCATATGCGAGAAAATGTCCGTTCCTGTTGCGGCGTTGTTAGATGAATGGAGAAAACAGCTGAATAAAAAGCCGCAAGTCATTTCGAGTTCAGAGGCGGGAAAAATATATGTAACAAATCGTTTACAACAATGGCTTGTGCGGGCAGAACAAGAAGCGAAACAAATGAAAGATGAATATGTATCGGTTGAACATTTGTTGCTTACCCTCGTTGATGATAAAGAAGCGAAACAAATATTGTCGCGCCACGGTATTGATCGAGAAAAGTTACTACAAACGATTATGGAAATAAGGGGGAATCAACGCGTGGTTAGTCCAAATCCAGAAGCCACATATGAAGCACTGCAAAAATACGGTCGCGATTTAGTGGCAGAAGTGAAAGCGGGAAAAATTGATCCGGTCATCGGCCGCGATAGCGAAATTCGTCGTGTCATTCGCATTTTATCGCGCAAGACGAAAAACAATCCGGTTTTAATCGGAGAACCGGGCGTTGGTAAAACAGCGATTGTCGAAGGGCTCGCACAACGCATCGTCCGAAAAGATGTGCCAGAAGGGTTAAAAGATAAAACGATTTTTGCACTCGATATGAGCGCGCTCATTGCCGGTGCGAAGTTTCGCGGAGAATTTGAGGAACGGTTAAAAGCAGTATTAAATGAAATAAAGAAAAGTGAAGGACGCATTATTTTATTTATCGACGAACTGCATACGATCGTCGGGGCAGGACGAACAGACGGTGCATTGGATGCCGGCAACATGTTAAAGCCGATGCTTGCGCGCGGGGAATTGCATTGTATCGGGGCGACGACGCTTGATGAGTACCGTCAATATATTGAAAAAGACCCAGCGCTTGAACGTCGTTTTCAACAAGTGCTCGTCGAAGAGCCGACGGTTGAAGATACGATTTCGATTTTGCGCGGATTGAAAGAGCGATTTGAAATTCATCACGGTGTGAACATTCATGACGGTGCGCTCGTGGCAGCAGCGACATTATCAGACCGTTACATTTCCGATCGGTTTTTACCTGATAAAGCGATTGACTTAGTTGATGAAGCGTGCGCGATGATTCGAACAGAAATTGATTCGATGCCGACAGAATTGGATGAAGTGATGCGAAAAATGATGCAGCTTGAAATTGAAGAAGCAGCGCTCAAAAAAGAACAAGATGAAGCGAGCAAACAGCGCTTGCAAGCCTTATCGCAAGAGCTGGCGAATTTGCGCGAAAAAGCAAACGCGATGAAAGCGCAATGGGAAAAAGAAAAAGAAGCGATTCAACACGTGCGCGCGTTGCGTGAGCAGTTAGAAAAAGCAAAGCGCGAGTTAGAAGAAGCAGAAAACAATTACGATTTGAATAAAGCAGCAGAACTTCGTCACGGACGCATTCCACAGCTTGAAAAACAATTAAAGCAACTTGAACAAACCGAAAGAGAAAGACGATTGTTGCGTGAAGAAGTGACAGAAGAAGAAATCGCGACAATCGTATCAAAATGGACGGGCATTCCGGTGACGAAACTCGTGGAAGGCGAGCGCGAAAAATTGTTGCGACTTTCAGACATTTTACATGAGCGCGTCATCGGACAAGATGAGGCCGTTGAACTAGTGAGTGATGCGGTGTTACGCGCGCGTGCAGGGATGAAAGATCCGAATCGTCCGATCGGTTCATTTCTTTTCCTCGGTCCGACAGGTGTCGGAAAGACCGAACTGGCGAAGGCGTTAGCGGAAGCGCTTTTCGATAGTGAACAACAACTGATTCGCATCGATATGTCGGAATATATGGAAAAACATGCGGTGTCCCGTTTAATTGGAGCGCCTCCGGGGTATGTCGGCTACGAGGAAGGGGGGCAGCTCACCGAAGCGGTACGCAGAAAACCGTATGCGGTCATTTTGCTTGATGAAATTGAAAAAGCGCATCCAGAAGTGTTTAACATTTTACTGCAAATGTTAGACGACGGTCGCATGACGGATTCACAAGGAAGAACGGTTGACTTTAAAAATACAGTCGTCATTATGACATCAAATATCGGATCACATACGTTGTTAGAAGCGGTCGATGCGCACGGGGAGGTAAACGAAGAAGCGCGCGAACAAGTGTTAAAACAGTTACGTGCGCATTTTAGACCAGAGTTTTTAAACCGCATCGATGATATTGTCTTATTTAAGCCGTTAACTGTACGTGAAGTGAAAGGCATTGTCGATAAGTTTATGAAACAGTTAGAAGAACGGTTGGCGGAGCGTCGCATCGCAGTCACATTAACGGATGAAGCGAAAACGTACATTGCAACACATGGGTTTGACCATGTATACGGTGCGCGCCCGTTGAAGCGGTTTATTCAAAAACATATTGAAACAAAACTTGCGCGTGAAATTGTTGCTGGACATATCAGAGACTATAGCGCGGTTACAATCGATATCGAAGGCGATGAATTGGTTGTAAAAAAAGGATAAACGGACAAATGCCGTTTATCCTTTTTTAATGATGCACAGGGTCGTCTGGAATAAGTTGCGCGATTAACAAAATGAGAACGGTTGCAATGACTGCCAATGTTGTACCGGTTGCGAAATGGTACGCCACACCGATCATGGAGCTAACGACGTATGTCACCATGTTGACTAATAAAAACGTCCAAAAAAACGTCCAAAAAATGCGCATGTAACTCCCTCCTTTGCACTCTTTTTTTATCTTAACATAAATGATGGATGTGCGAAAACGAAAAATTATAACGCCTAGTACACGCAAAAGAAAATCGCATACTGAACGATGGCTTCCACCACTTTATCCGCCGATTGTGCCGATGAAAATTTGGCAAGTGTCCGGCGTCAATCCTTATCCGCCGACGATTCATGCGAGGGCGTACGCCCAGGCGTTTGGCGTACCTGTTTCGTATCATTTGCCTGAAAAAAAGTATACGTTTGCGCAAGCGATCCATACATTTTTCGAGCAGTATAATGACGTATAGCCCCCATACCCGTGGGGATTTTTTCTTTACCGATCAGAAAGAAAGCAAGTAAAATAAAAAATGAAACAGAAGAGGGAGTGTTGCATGTTGATGTGGCGATATACATATTTGATTTTTGCACTACTTTTTATTTTAGTTTCTTGCGCTCCTGCTCAATTATCATCGGGACATGTGCAAAAGGTTGGTTTACTCGTTTCGGATACGATCGACGATCAAGTATGGGGAACGAAAGGATATAAAGGGTTGCTTCGTATTCAAGCGAAGTTTGGGGCGGACGTGTTTTATCGCGAAGGGGTCAACTCGAAGGCTGCTACGGCACATGCGGTAAAACAATTCCACGAAAAAGGTGTCACATTAATTTTCGGACACGGAAGCGAGTACGGGGAGTATTTCGATGAGATCGCAGGTCAATATCCAGACGTTCATTTTGTATTTTTTAACGGAGAAGCGAAAAAGAAAAATGTGACGAGCTTAAATCTTCAAGGGCATGCGATGGGCTTTTTCGGTGGTATGGTCGCAGGACATATGACGAAAACAAACAAAATAGGTGTTATTGCTGCGTTTGAATGGCAATCGGAAGTGGACGGTTTTTTTGAAGGGGCGTTATATGAAAATGAAAACGTCCATGTCGATATTGAATATGTACAAAGTTGGGATGACATAAATGCAGCTTTGGAGATTGCTGAGCGGATGATCGCAGATGGCGTAGATGTCATATATCCCGCTGGCGATAAATTTAGCGTACCGATCATTGAAAAGATGAAAGAACATGGTCTTTATGCAATTGGCTATGTGACAGACCAAGCAGATTTAGGGGAACGTACTGTGCTGACAAGCACCGTCCAACATGTCGATGCACTATATGAACTCGTTGCGCAAAAGTTTATCGATGGGGAGTTAACGTCAGGAACGACATATGTTGATTTTCAAGACGGTGTCGTTGAACTCGGCGCGTTTAGCCCGCTTGTAGATGAATCGTTTCAACAAAAAATGACAAAAGCGATTGAGCGATATAAAAAAACGGGGAAATTGCCGAATGAGTAAATGAGGTGTCGAGTGAACACCTCATTTTTTTATTGCACGGAACGAAAAAAGAAAGTAAAATTAGTACCAAGTAATAAAGTTTGATAATAAAAGGAGACGATACTCTCGTGAATGCAGGAATTATTGGAATTGGACGATATTTGCCGGAACGTATTGTGACGAATAAAGAATTAGAACAACAAATGGATACGTCCGATGAATGGATTCGGACGCGCACAGGTATTGAAGAACGGCGCATTGCTTCAGACGATATGGACACGTCCGATATGGGATATATTGCAGCGAAGCGCGCCCTTGATGATGCGGGTATTTCTCCCGAACAAATTGATTTGATTTTAGTGGCAACGGTGACACCAGATCGGGCGTTTCCGTCTGTTGCATGTATGCTGCAAGAAAAGCTTGGTGCGGTGCGCGCGGCGGCGCTTGATGTGAGCGCGGCATGCGCAGGATTTATGTATGCCATGGTGACAGCGAAACAATTTATTGAAACGGACACGTACAAATATGTGCTCGTTGTCGGGGTAGAAAAATTATCGAAAATTGTCGATTGGACGGATCGTAATACAGCTGTGTTGTTTGGGGACGGAGCAGGAGCTGTTGTGATGGGGAAAGTTTCAGAAGGCCGCGGCATCGTGTCATTTGAGCTTGGTGCGGACGGAACAGGTGGAAAATATTTATATCATGACGATTATGTCGTCATGAACGGACGGGAAGTATTTAAGTTTGCCGTGCGTCAAATGGGAGAGTCGTGCATTCGCGTATTAGAAAAAGCAGGTTTGACGAAAGCGGACGTCGACTTTTTAATTCCACATCAAGCGAACATTCGCATTATGGAAGCGGCGCGCGAACGGTTAGAACTACCTGTCGAACGCATGTCGATTACGGTTAATAAATACGGAAATACGTCCGCTGCATCGATTCCGATTTCGCTCGTTGAAGAAGTAGAAGCTGGACGCATTCAAGATGATGATCTCATCATTATGGTTGGCTTTGGCGGTGGATTAACGTGGGGCGCTATCGCGTTGCGCTGGGGCAAATAACGATGTATGATGAAACAAAGGAGTGATGAGTGGTGGCAAAAAGACGAGTCGTCGTCACGGGATTAGGGGCTGTCACACCGTTAGGACATGATGTGGAAACGACATGGAAAAACATCGTGGCAGGACAATCGGGCATCGGTCCGCTCACACGATTAAATGCGGACGATTTTCCTGCGAAAGTGGCAGCGGAAGTGAAAGATTTTCAAGTCGAACAATTTATTGATAAAAAAGAAGCGCGCAAAATGGACCGTTTCACGCAATATGCGGTCGCCGCTTCGATGATGGCAGTAAAAGATGCCGACTTACAAATTACAGAGGAAAACGCAGCGCGCGTCGGCGTATGGATCGGTTCAGGCATCGGCGGAATGGAAACGTACGAAGAGCAAATGAAGACGTTTTTAGAAAAAGGGTATCGTCGCGTCAGCCCGTTTTTTGTTCCGATGATGATTCCAGATATGGCGGCCGGACAAGTGTCGATTATGCTTGGCGCGAAAGGAATAAACTCATGCACGGTGACCGCCTGCGCCACAGGAACGAACTCGATTGGCGATGCGTTCAAAGTCATTGAGCGCGGCGACGCTGATGTAATGATTACAGGCGGAACAGAGGCGCCGATTACACATATGGCGTTCGCCGGATTTAGCGCGGCGAAAGCGCTCTCGTTTAACCCTGATCCGAACACAGCGTGCCGTCCGTTCGATCAACATCGTGACGGATTTATTATGGGCGAAGGGGCTGGCATTATTATTTTAGAAGAACTTGAACATGCGTTAAAACGTGGTGCACGCATTTATGCAGAAATTGTCGGCTACGGTGCGACAGGCGATGCGTATCATATTACAGCGCCAGCACCGGGCGGAGAAGGCGGCGTACGCGCGATGCGCCAGGCGCTTCATGATGCGGACATGCAACCAGAAGACATCGATTACATTAACGCACACGGAACGAGCACAGAGTATAACGATAAATACGAAACGATGGCGATTAAAGAGGTTTTTGGTGAACATGCGTACAAATTAGCGGTCAGCTCGACGAAATCGATGACAGGGCATTTGCTCGGGGCAGCAGGGGCTGTTGAAGCGATTTTCTCCGTGTTATCCATTTACGATGGTGTTATTCCACCAACGATTAACTATGAAACACCAGATCCAGAATGCGACTTAGATTACGTGCCAAACGTTGCCCGCAAACAAGACGTGCGTGCCGTATTAAGCAACTCGCTCGGTTTTGGTGGCCATAATGCGACGATTATTTTCAAAAAATATGAAGGATGAGGCTTTCCTCATCCTTTTCACATTTTCCTTTCGTTTTTCGTACAATGCGATAACGAAAGGAGGGAGGATGATGGGAGTAGTAAATACGAAAGATTGGTTTGTGGATGATCGATGGCGTGAAAAAATAAACGAAGACGTACACCGCCATTTATTCGCACATGGCATGGCACGGCGCAATCAACAGGAGATCATGAAACAGCTCGCTGAAAAAAATGTATGGGCGTTTGTCGCCAAAAAGTTTGCGGAGCTAAAAAAAGGGTGGAATGGGCCAGATGTGCCGATTTATATTTTTCCTGCAGATGCCACAAATCGTTCGCTCCAACATGAATTTGGCGGAAAGTCAGGCGTCGCTTTTTTCGATCAACTATTTTTATTTTTACTTCCTCATGTCTCGAACGAACATATTTACGCCCTCCTCATTCACGAATACAATCATGTCTGTCGTTTACATGTGGATCCGAAAGATGAACGGGACTATACGCTTCTTGATCGCATCGTCATGGAAGGATTAGCCGAACATGCAGTGAGGGAGCGGCTTGGAAGCGAATATGTCGCCAAATGGACGACATATTATACGAAAGAACAACTCGAGCAATTCACGAAAAAATGGCTCGTGCCAAACTTGTCTCTTCGTCCAGACGATGCTCGTTATCGTGCCTTGTTGTATGGTTCGATGTTGTATCCACGCATGCTTGGTTACGCAGTTGGATATGAAGTGGTGAGACGAGCGCTAGCGAAAAAGACGATGACAAAGTTACTCACTATGACATCTGAAAAAATTTTTTTTATGTAACGCATCGTTATGTCGCTTGTTCATACATATAGTTAGTGGACAAGGGGGATAAGTGTATGCGTTTCTTTTTTTATTTGCTTGGGTTCGGGATGTCGGTGATCGGTGGGACGACGATGATTGCGTATTTAAACATTATGACATCGCGCTCAGACTGGAAAGAATATTTGTTATTTATTAGCACAAAAGTTGAATGTTATTTTTTACCGATTGGCTTACTCATAACGTGGCTAAGCATTTTTTTCCCATTTCGTGATGATGGTTAAATTTAGGGTGAAATGGAATAAAATGAGCAACCTCTGACCATACTGTGAACAAATCGTTCGAAGTGAGGGGTTATGCATGTTATATCTTCACGATGTTTGGGTGAATTGGTTTGAAGGAGAAGAAAACGGATATAACGTTTGCCACTTTTATGAGTGGAGAAAAGATGATGCGATTGAACTGTTAGATCAAGTGCCGGTGTTGAAAGTGAGCGCGCCGTTGTTTCACTACTTAGAAAACAGCTTGGCCGAAATTCCGAAACCGTTGCTTGAAGACGTATATCAAAAAGCGTACGTGCGCAAAAACCACGAACGCATTCGGCTTGATTATTGTTTTATTGCCACAGATGGCTATGGCATCGTTGCGATTGATACGATTGGCTATCACATTCCGATTCGTAAAAGCCGACTCATTCCACGTCAAGAACAGCTCGTTTATGAGATGATGAAAGAGCAAGATGTGCGCATATATCCGTTTCAACAAAGTGAAAAAGAATATCACATTTTATCGCCCCATCCTGCGCTCATGAGCGGATTGACACGTAAAGAGCGACAATTGAAACAACTGTTATTTATGGCGCTTGATCAACTATACGGAACGAAAAATGTTGCCGAAGTGCGTTATTGGTATACGGAATGGGCGCCGGAGAAGTATGCGTATATTCAGCAAATGTCATTTGAAGAAGCGTGGAATGGCTTGTATGAAGAAGCGAAATACGGTTGGTCCGAACGACACGCTCATTTATGCGAGCGGCTCGTGAAAGGGCAACCGTTTTTCGAAAAACTATGGGAAATGGAACAAGAACCGAAAGTCAATTAAAAAAAACTCAGCCCTACACGGAGCTGAGTTTTTTTATTTTCTTTTTCTACCTAAGCCGATGGCATTTTCCATTTTCTTTAACATTTTGCTTGCGACGCGATTTGCTTTTTCGGCACCTTCGTCTAAAATATCGTCTAATTTTGTGCTTTCCATGAGCTCATAATATTTTTCTTGAATTGGTGTCAAGGTGTTAATGATCGCTTCTGCGACATCTGCTTTAAACTCCCCATATCCTTTTCCAACATAGCGCGCTTCTAGCTGTTCGATCGGTTCGTTCGCCAAAATGGAGTAAATCATTAATAAGTTCGATACGCCCGGTTTATTTTCTTTATCGTAACGAATGATGCCTTCGGAGTCCGTCACGGCACTTTTTACTTTTTTCTCGATCGTTTTTGCATCGTCAAGTAGTGTAATGTACGATTTTTGGTTTGGATCGGACTTGCTCATTTTTTTCGTCGGATCAGTAAGCGACATAATGCGGGCTCCGATTTTCGGAATGCGCGCTTCTGGGATCGTGAAAATGTCGCCGTATCGTTTATTGAATCGCTCCGCTAAATCGCGTGTCAACTCAATATGTTGTTTTTGATCTTCACCGACAGGAACGATGTCTGTCGAGTAAAGTAAAATGTCGGCTGCCATAAGCGGCGGATACGTTAACAATCCGGCGCTGACCGCTTCTTTTCCTGCTGATTTATCTTTAAATTGCGTCATGCGCTCCAATTCGCCGATGTAGGCGATGCATTGTAAAATCCAACCTGCTTGTGCATGCGCAGGAACTTCTGACTGGATAAATAACGTTGATTTGTTCGGATCAATGCCGACTGCTAAATAAAATGCAGCTAAACTGCGAATGTTTTTCCGAAGCGCGAGCCGATCTTGTGGAACGGTAATCGCATGTTGATCGGCGATGCAAAAGTAGCAGTTGTAATCGTCTTGCAATTCAACAAATTGCTTCATCGCCCCGATATAGTTCCCGAGCGTAATGACGCCGCTCGGTTGAATGCCAGAAAAAATCGTCTTCATGAAATCACTCCTTTTTTTATTTTTCCAAATAAAAAAGGCTCTATCATCTGTAGGGACGATAGAACCGTGGTGCCACCCTAGTTATTGTCATGTCGACAATCACTTTGCCCATGCGCATGCATGGCACCTTTGTAACGGAAGGCAACCGTCCAAGCTTACTTTCGTTTCAGCTTGAATGCTCGAAAGCCCATTCCATATAACTAGCGGCTTGTTCGCACCGTCCACAAGCTCTCTGAACGCCTCGTCATATGTACTATTCTTTGTCATCGCATCGGTTTTCTTTTACCTTATATCCTACAATATTTATCGTTTGATTGGCAAGGGCACGATATTTGTGACAAAGTCTTTACAAATTGAAACCGTTTTTATAAAATAAACGTGCAATTTTTATTAAATTTTTATTGCGTGTTTAGCAAAAATGAAATAAAATTTTCAAGCGTGAACGCTTTAATTTATTAATATAAAAAAGAAACAGGAAACTATTTTTAAAAATAATCATCAAAGTTTTCTTGCAATAAATTTTTAAACTATTTATAATAAGCTTAACAAGCAAACAGTTTAACAAATTTGTAACATTTACTTAACAATTGCTCCTAATTTGTGCGAGAGAAGCCAACGCTCATTACATAAGGGTGGGCTTTTTGTATAAGTTTTTTTGGAAAAATTCTTGCTGTGTATAACGTAAAAAGTCAGACTATTTAGCAAAAATATTCTTTTCTACAAATTGGAGCATTGACGAGTAAATGGGCAAGTTTGTTAAAATGGGGCTTGGGAAAAAATATATTTAGGGGGGAAATCCATTGAAGAAAAGACTTTCACTTTTATTTAGCCTCATGTTAGTGTTGAGTCTTTTCCTTGCAGCGTGTGGTGGGTTTGATAAAAAGGAATCTACCGACACGAAAGAAGGAGGAGACAAAAAAGCGGAAGTTCCGCAAGAATTACGCATCAACATTAATACAGAGCCATTCTCTTTACATCCAGGTTTAGCGAATGACTCTACGTCTGGTACAGTATTGCGCCAAACATTTGAAGGTTTAACAGTTATTAAAGACGGTAAACCAGAATTGGCAGCTGCAGAGAAATATGAAGTTTCTGATGATTTAACAACATACACATTCAAATTACGCGATGCAAAATGGACAAACGGTGACCCTGTGACAGCGCATGACTTTGAATATGCGTGGAAATGGGCACTTGATCCGCAAAATCAATCTCAATACGCTTACCAACTTTACTACATTAAAAACGGTCAAGCGTTTAACGAAGGAAAAGCGAAAGCTGAAGATGTTGGTGTCAAAGCACTTGACGACAAAACATTACAAGTGACACTTGAAAATCCAACACCTTATTTCTTAGAATTAACAGCGTTCTATACGTATTATCCAGTAAACAGCAAAATCGCGAAACAAAATCCAGACTGGTATAAAAATGCCGGTGACCAATACACTTCCAATGGTCCGTTCAAAATGGTATCATGGGAGCATAACAGCAAAATCGTTCTTGAAAAGAACGAGAACTACTGGGATGCAGATAATGTAAAATTAACAAAAATCGAAATGGTGATGGTTAACGATCCAAACACTGAACTTTCGATGTTCAACAACGGTGAGTTAGACTGGGCTGGTTCACCAACTGGTACATTACCAACAGATGCGATTCCGCAATTAAAACAAGAAGGAAAGCTTCATGTACAACCGATTGCAGGTACGTACTGGTACAAATTTAACACAGAAAAAGCGCCATTAAACAACGTCAACATTCGTAAGGCGCTCACATATGCGATTGACCGTAAAGCAATCGTTGAAAACATTACAAAAGGTGAGCAAGTGCCAGCGATGGCAGCAGTACCACCAACAATGTTCCCTGAAAACGAAAAAGGGTACTTCAAAGATAACGATGTTGAAAAAGCAAAAGAACATTTACAAAAAGGTCTTCAAGAGCTTGGCTTAAAAGATGTGAAAGAATTACCACCAATCACATTATCATTCAACACATCTGAAGCACATGCGAAAATCGCTCAAGCGATTCAAGATATGTGGAAGAAAAATTTAGGCATTGAAGTGAAACTTGAAAACGCTGAATGGAACGTTTACATTGACAAGTTACATTCTGGCGACTATCAAATCGGTCGTATGGGTTGGTTAGGAGACTTTAACGATCCAATCAACTTCTTAGAGTTGTATCGTGACAAAAAAGGTGGAAACAACGATACAAACTGGGAAAATCCGAAGTTTAAACAATTGTTAATTGATTCTCAAAAAGAAAAAGATCCAGAAAAACGTAAACAAATGTTAAAAGAAGCAGAAACGATCTTAATGGATGAGCTTCCAATTGCACCAATTTACTTCTATACAAACACTTGGGTGCAAAAAGAAAACTTAAAAGGTGTGCAAGTTTCAGGTCTTGGCGATATTCAATTTAAATGGGCATACTTTGAATAAAATGGTGAATGATGAAGGTATATGGGGCATCCCATATACCTTCATTTCACGATAGCGAACATTTGTAAAAAATGGAGGTGTTTCAATATGTTGCGGTATATAGGCAGACGTTTGCTTTATATGTTGCTATCGCTATTTTTAATTATTACAGCTACATTTTTCTTAATGAGAGCCGCGCCGGGCGGACCGTTCTCAGGAGAGAAAAAGCTTCCGCCAGAAATTGAGAAAAACTTAAATGAATTTTACGGGTTAGATCGTCCGTGGTACGAGCAATATTTCGATTATTTAACATCAATTGCTCAATGGGATTTCGGTCCTTCGTTTAAATACAAAGGACAAACAGTTAATGATTTAATTAATAGCGGGTTTCCTGTGTCATTCTTTTTAGGAATGGAAGCGTTGTTTATTGCAGTCGGTATGGGGGTATTGCTCGGAATTATTGCTGCATTGAATCATAACAAGTGGCAAGATTATGCAGCAATGGTTTTTGCTGTGATGGGGATTTCTGTACCGAGCTTTATTATGGCATCGCTACTCCAATACGTATTAGCGATTAAACTAGGCATTTTCCCAGTTGCTCGTTGGGAGTCGTTTATGCACAGCATTTTGCCAGCGGTCGCTTTAGCGACAGGACCGACAGCGTTTATCGCTCGTTTAACTCGTTCAAGCATGCTTGAAGTGTTAAGCAACGATTATATTCGAACAGCGAAAGCAAAAGGGTTATCGCGCATGCAAATTACGGTGCGCCATGCGATCCGCAACGCATTATTGCCTGTTGTTTCATACCTCGGTCCGCTATCTGCTGGGGTGATCACAGGTAGTTTCGTTATTGAGAAAATTTTTGGCATCCCAGGTCTAGGAAGTCACTTCGTATTAAGTATTTCTAACCGTGACTATACCGTTATTATGGGTGTTACTGTGTTTTACAGCATCATTTTATTAGCAGCCATTTTACTTGTAGATATTGCTTATGGATTAATTGATCCTCGCATTAAATTAGCCGGTGGGAAGAAAGGAGAGTAACTATGCAGCAAATTCCAAAGGAAATGTTTCAGCCTGCATCGGTTGATTTAAGTGAAGCGGAAAAAATTTCGAAACCAAGCCTTTCATTTTGGAAAGACGTATCGATCCGTTTCCGTAAAAATAAATTAGCGATGTTCGGTCTTGTTTTGCTTTTCATTCTCGTATTCATGGCAATTTTTGGACCGATGATGACACCGCACGATTATCGAACAAACGATTTAATGAATACAAATAAGCCCCCGTCCGCTGAACACTGGTTTGGTACAGATGAACTTGGACGGGATATTTTTGCGCGCACATGGTATGGGGCACGTATTTCATTATTTATCGGTGTGGCTGCGGCGCTCATTGACTTATTTATCGGCGTATTATGGGGCGGTATCGCTGGTTTCCGTGGTGGACGTACAGATGAAGTAATGATGCGCATTGCCGATATTTTATGGGGCGTTCCGTACTTACTTTTAGTTATTTTGTTAATGGTCGTGTTAGAACAAGGATTAGGAACGATGATTTTGGCGATGACGATTACAGGTTGGATTAACATGGCGCGTATTGTGCGCGGACAAGTCCTTCAGTTGAAAAATCAAGAGTACGTTCTTGCAGCGCAAACATTAGGGGCAAGCACATCACGTATTATGTTTAGACATTTAATTCCAAATACAATGGGTCCAATTCTCGTAACGATGACGTTAACGATTCCTTCCGCTATTTTTACTGAGGCCTTTTTAAGTTATCTCGGTCTTGGTGTTCCGCAGCCGTTGGCAAGTTGGGGAACGATGGCCTCTGATGGTGTATCAGCGTTACAATATTATCCATGGCGCTTATTTTTCCCAGCAACGATGATCTGCTTAACGATTTTTGCGTTTAACGTTGTTGGTGATGGGTTGCGCGATGCATTAGATCCAAGATTGCGTAAGTAAAGAGGGGTGAGGACATGGAGAAATTGCTTGAAGTAAAAAACTTAGAGGTATCCTTTCAAACGTATGGTGGAGAAGTACAAGCGGTTCGCGGTGTAAGCTTTCACGTCAATAAAGGTGAAACGCTTGCGATTGTAGGTGAATCGGGATCAGGAAAAAGTGTTACATCGCAAACGATTATGCGCCTCATTCCGATGCCGCCTGGAAAAATCAAAAACGGTCAAATTTTATTTAATGGGGAAGACCTCGTGAAAAAGACCGATAAAGAAATGGAGCAAATTCGCGGGAAAGATATTGGTATGATTTTCCAAGATCCGATGACATCATTAAATCCGACAATGAAAGTCGGTAAACAAATTATGGAAGTTCTCGTTAAACACCAAAATATGTCACCCGCGCAAGCAAAAGAACGTGCGATTGAGTTATTGAAACTTGTTGGTATTCCGATGCCTGAAAAACGTGTTAACCAATACCCACACGAGTTTTCTGGTGGAATGAGACAACGTGCAATGATTGCCGTAGCGCTTGCATCTAATCCGAAGTTGCTCATTGCTGATGAGCCGACGACAGCGCTAGACGTGACGATCCAAGCGCAAATTTTAGAGTTAATGAAAGACTTGCAAAAGAAGATGGGGACGTCCATTATTTTTATTACCCACGACTTAGGCGTTGTTGCAAATATGGCAGATCGCGTCGCTGTTATGTATGCAGGAAAAATTGTGGAAATGGGAACGGTGGATGAAATTTTCTATGACCCACGCCATCCATACACATGGGGTCTACTTGCATCGATGCCAAGCTTAGACAGCGATGATAAAAAGGAGTTAGCTGCCATTCCAGGTTCGCCACCGGATTTAACGAATCCACCGAAAGGGGACGCTTTTGCGCCACGCAATCCGTATGCCATGCGCATCGATTTTGAACAAGAGCCACCGTTATTTAAAATTTCTGATACACACTATGCGGCAACATGGTTGCTACATCCGAATGCACCGAAAGTCGAGCCGCCTGAAGCAGTAAAAAAACGGTTGCGTAAACTCTCCTCAAACTACGATAAACCGATTATTGTAAAGGAGAGTGAGTAAAAAATGGCACAACAAAAACAAAAACTCGTTGAAGTGAAAAACTTAAAACAATATTTTAAAGTCGGGAAGGGTCAAGTCGTTAAGGCGGTTGACGATGTGACGTTCGATATTTATAAAGGCGAAACGCTCGGTCTTGTTGGGGAGTCAGGATGCGGAAAGTCAACGACAGGCCGTACAATTATCGGGCTATATGAAGCAACAGATGGCGAAGTGTTGTTTAACGGGTTGAGCGTCCATCGAAAAAAATCGGCGAAAGAAGCGAAAGAATTAAAACGGAAAATGCAAATGATTTTCCAAGATCCGTATGCGTCATTAAATCCACGTATGACGGTTGCGGATATTATTGCGGAAGGAATCGACATTCACGGCTTAGCGTCGTCGAAAGAAGAGCGTATGAATCGCGTATATGAGCTTCTTGAAACAGTCGGATTAAATCGTGAACATGCGAACCGTTATCCACATGAGTTTTCGGGTGGTCAGCGTCAGCGGATCGGTATTGCGCGCGCATTGGCGGTTGAGCCGGAGTTTATTATTGCGGACGAGCCGATCTCGGCACTTGACGTATCGATTCAAGCGCAAGTCGTCAACTTAATGAAAAGGCTGCAGCGTGAAAAAGGGTTAACGTATTTATTTATCGCGCACGATTTGTCGATGGTGAAATACATTAGCGATCGCATCGGTGTTATGTATTTCGGAAAAATGGTTGAGCTTGCTGATGCAGAAGAACTGTATCGCAACCCAATTCATCCATACACAAAATCGCTCCTTTCTGCGATTCCACATCCAGATCCAGAAACAGAGCGGACACGAAAACGGATTATTTACGATCCGTCACAACATAACTATAAAGAGGGCGAAGACGTGCGCATGCGCGAAATTACGCCAGGTCATTTCGTTTACTGCTCCGAAGCAGAGTACGAAAAATATAAAGCGATGTACAGCTAATCTCTCGGCTTTCGAGAGATTAGCTTTTTTCGTTTGATGCACTAAAGTATTATACAATATTTTGATTTATTTGACTATTTCGTTTTTAAAAAAAGCTCCGAGATTATCTCGAAGCTTTTTTGCCTCCGACCATTTTCCAACCGGTTTGGATATGTTCGCTCATTGCTGTATGTAGCCGTTTTTTCCGTCCACCAAATACGTTTTCCCCGATGCCGTTTAAAATGACGCCCATGAGCGCCGTGATGCCAATCACTAAAATAGCGACAATCGTAAAGTCAATAAAAAATTGCGCCATTGTCACTTCCCCCTTTGTTTTCCCATGTTTACTTCTATTGTAGAGAAAATTTACAAGAGAAGCAACGAAAAATGAAACCATTTTGATCGGACAACCGTATAATATGTTGGGTAAAATTGAAAAAAGGTGTATCTTTCTAAACTTTTTTGTTGTATAATGTACGTTGTAAAGTTTTTTAAAGTCATTTTAAAATAAGATGTGTTTTAATACAGAAAGCGAACAAAGCAACCCATAAGGGAGTGATTCACATATGGTGATCGTATATTCATCGCCAAGTTGTACGTCTTGTCGAAAAGCAAAAGCATGGTTAGAAGAGCATAACATTCCGTATAAAGAGCGCAATATTTTCGCTGAACCGTTAACGATTGAAGAAATTAAAGGCATTTTGCGCATGACCGAAAACGGGACAGACGAAATTATTTCGACGAGATCAAAAATTTTTCAAAAGCTAAATATTCAAGTCGATTCATTGCCGCTGCAAGATTTATATGAAATTATTCGCCAACATCCAGGCTTGTTGCGCCGTCCGATCATTATGGACGAAAAGCGCCTGCAAGTTGGCTACAATGAAGACGAAATTCGCCGCTTTTTACCGAGAAAAGTGCGGACGTATCAATTGCGTCAGGCACAACAGCTCGTCAACAACAAAGGCTTAGCATAAACGCTAAGCCTTTTTACAATAGCGGCGAAAGGAGGCGAGCAGTCGACTCGGCGAGCCGCATCCAAAGCGGTCGGAGTTTGAATTGGTTGATATCAATTTTTGATGAATGCTCGAAGTCGTTTATAAAATCATCGACTAACGTTTGCACGCTTGGCGTTTGATATAAAAACGCATTCACCTCAAAATTTAAATGAAAGCTGCGCATATCCATATTCGCTGTGCCGATGGAAGCGAGTTCTCCATCTACAACGATAATTTTGCTGTGCATAAATCCTTTTTCGTATTCGTAAATGGTCGCTCCTGCTTCGAGTAGTTCGGGAAAATAAGAGCGTGACGCATAAAATACAATTTTCTTATCCGGTCGCTTTGGGACAAGAAGCCGCACGTCAATTCCGCTTAATGCCGCCACTTTTAATGCCGTTAAAATGTCCTCATCTGGAATAAAATACGGCGAGGCGATCCAGATCGAGCGCTGTGCCGATGTAATCATCGCAAAAAATAAATGTTTCAGCACTTCCCATTTCGTATCCGGTCCGCCGGCGACAAGCTGAACGCCTCCAAGTGCTTCATCCTCAACTGTCGGTGCACTTAAGTAGTTCAGCGTTAATAGCTGTTGACCGGTCATGTAATACCAATCTTGTAAAAAAATAAGTTGTAGCGTACGTACTGCTTCGCCGTACACGAATAAATGCGTATCGCGCCAAAAGCCGAAATATTCGTTTTTCCCTAAATATTCGTCTCCAATATTTAACCCGCCAACAAAACCGACTTTTCCATCAACGACGATAATTTTACGATGGTTGCGGAAGTTAATTTTATTGTTTAAAAACGGCAAGCGCACAGGGGAGAAAGGGATGATATCAACGCCAGCTTCACGCATCTCCTGTATGTACGTTTTCGATAGCTGCCAACTGCCGACCGCATCGTATAAAAAGCGGACGTGCACCCCTTTTTTTGCTTTGCCCATTAATATTTGCTTCAGCCGTTGGCCGATGTCGTCGTCACGTACGATATAATATTCAAGATGAATGTGATGCTCGGCTTTTTCCAATTCGGCAAAAATAGCGGCAAACGTTTCTTCTCCGTTCGTTAAGACGCGCGTTTGCGTAGCGGTTGAAATCGATTCTTTCGTCATGCGTCTCGCTAGTTGTAGCAACGGCTGTTGATGCGGTTTCATATATAATGTTTGCGCGTCATGCGCCTCGTTGCGCTCTAGTTTGCGAAACGTTTGTTCATCAAGCAACGCCTTTTTTCGAAATAGTCGTTTTTTGCGATAGTTTTGGCCGAGTAAAAAATAAAGAATAAAACCAACGAGCGGAAAGCTGCTGAATAAAACGAGCCATGCGAGCGTTTTTGTTGGATGGCGATTTTCTAAAAAGATGACAAACGAAATAAAAATTACTGACAAGGTGACAAATAAGCTGAACGTCCCGAGCAGCCAGCCTTCCCAATAATCTTTTATCACTACTAAAAAGCCGACGAAAGCAAGTATAAATAGCACAACTTTTAAAGCGTTTCTCATTTGTTGTTCACCTGACCTCGCGAGAAAAAAGCCGATTTCAATCAATTGAAATCGGCGTTATGAGTTTGGAAAGTGTTTGGCGATCATTGTTAATGCTTGTTCTGCGATGACGATTTTTCCGTATTCTTCGAGACGATGAATCGTCATTTGCGAATCTTGCCCGTATTCAAGCAATATGCTTAACATATTGTCAATGTCGCGATCGGTATCCTCTTCTGTAAATTCGACGTACAAGTAGTAGTGATTTTCAAATGCGAATAGTTTGTTGTGCAATGTTGAAAAATCGCGACGGTGCGCAAGAGCAATGACGTCTTCAATCGTTTTGAAACGGATGACGAACTGGAGCGGATTATCAGGTTCTGATGACGATGCTTTTATAATGTTAAAATGCTGGTCTAATATATGTTCAATTTTTTCATCAACCGGTAAGTCTCTGAAGCGTTCATCGACAATTGGCAATTCGAGTTTGCTGCCGTCTTTTGAAATTTGCGCTTTTGTGACGAATACTTCTAACCCTTTTTCAAGAGCATGCACTTGAATCCAAAGCGGTCCTTCTAAATAAATTTCTGCTTCTTGATGGATTTCATCCATCATTTCCCAAAATAATTCTTCACTCCGTTCGCGATTGTACCAAATTTCTTCACGATCGAAGCCGCGTTCTTCAATATCTCCGTAAGATATATATAGTTTCAACGTATATTCATTGATGCGTTCGATTTCCATGTTCCTCAGCTCCCTTCTACGATTATCCAGTCAGGAAGGGAATG
Organism: Bhargavaea massiliensis; assembly: GCF_050480245.1. Lineage (GTDB taxonomy): Bacteria > Bacillota > Bacilli > Bacillales > Anoxybacillaceae > Anoxybacillus. Next base: position 32,126 of record NZ_JBCNEQ010000030.1, read on the forward strand.
TATCCCCGAGCGTTCGCCCATCCTCCTACATCTTGTACTTCTATTGTATGACAAAATGTGAAAGAAGGGAAATAAAAAACGCCTAATTCAATAAATTTAGTTGTTCCCCTATTTTTTGTATTTGTTGCAGGAAAAAAGACGATGATGGTGAAAAAATGTGTGGAGAAAGGAGAGGTTATATGTTTGTCGCATTATTGAAAAATGGAGAAACATGTTCGTTGTTAGACGATTGGACGATCGAGGAGCTACATGTATTGCGAGCGACGCAGGCGTTTTTTTGTCCTGTTTGTTTAAAACGAGTTCAGTTGAAAATAGGGACAAAACGTATGCCGCATTTTGCGCACGAAACGAAATGTACGATTGAAACAGAGCGGGAGACATTTGCTCATTTACAAGGGAAACAACAATTGTATGAATGGTTGACAAATGAAAAAATCGAAGTAGAAGTCGAGAAGTATTTGCGGCACATTCAGCAACGTCCAGATGTATTTGTTCGACATATGCAACACATGTACGCGATCGAATATCAATGTTCCGTCATTCCATTCTCTTTATTCGCGAAACGAACGAATGCATACAAGAACGCACATATTGTCCCGATTTGGTTACTTCATACATCTCATGTCAAACGCCGCAGTTTGTTTTTTCAACTTTCCTCATTTTCATGGCTATTTTTCAATGATCAAGAAGTCATCCCGTTTTATTGTGCTGAACGCCGAGAAGTATCGTTTCTTCATCATCTTATTCCGCTCTCTTCTACGCTCGCATACGGAGAATGGGCGACGTTTCCACTTCATGCGATGTCGTTTTCTTCTTTTTTTCAGACGCCACAACGACAACATGATGTTTTGTTTCATGCATGGCAAATGAAAAAGAAGCAATGGCGGCTATCTCCCCTATACTATCGCACAAATCGAACGTTTTGCCGCATCGTATATCATGCGCATATGACCCCATCATTATTTCCGCATGAAGCTGGCATTCCGCTTCGCCATTCGTATTGGTTTGAGACACCTCCGTTTATTTGGCAAACGTATATGTTAGTTGAGATGATGAACGTTCCGCTTCATGTGACGTTTTCGTTTCATCAATTATATGAACGATTGCAGCGTTTCATTCGTCAAAACGTCGTTCATATTCGCCTTTTACCGCTCGTGACAAAGAGTCATTATTCGTACGCGCTCATGGATTATTTACACGCGCTCGTTTCGCTTCGTTTTTTAAAAAAAGTCGGAAAAAGTTCGTTTCAGCGCATTCGTTCATGGTCGCTTCCGCGCACAATAGAAGAAGCGATCGTTGGAGATGAACAAGTGTTGCGACGAATCGTAAGCAAAAAAGAGGATTTTTTCACAAAACGAGAATAATATATAAGTAAACATTTTGATGTAAGAGGTGATGAACATGGCAAAAACGTTGCCGACACGCAAAGACGTTCCGGTAGAGTACACATGGCGTCTCGAAGATATTTTTGCGACGGATGAACAATGGGAACAAGAATTTCAACAAATTCAAGCACTGCTTCCGAAATTTTCGGAGTATAAAGGCAGATTAGGGGAAAGCGCACAGATGTTATACGAGGCGTTACAATATCGCGACCATGTGTTCATGCGACTAGGAAAATTATATGCGTACGCACATATGCGCCATGACGAAGATACGGCTAATTCGCTTTATCAAGGATTGGAAACGAGAGCAGAAGGGTTGTATGCGGAAGCAGGTCAAGCGACGGCGTTTATCGTGCCAGAAATTTTAGCGATGGATGAAGATGTGTTGCGCACGTTTTTACAACAATACGAGCCGCTTCGTTTGTATGCGCATGAATTAGATGAAATGAACCGCCAACGTCCGCACGTGTTATCGGAAAAAGAAGAAGCGTTGCTTGCACAGGCGGCGGAAGTGATGAACGCATCAAGCAATACGTTCGGGGCGTTAAATAATGCTGATTTGCGTTTTCCGACGATTACAGATGAAAATGGCGAAGAAGTGGAAGTGACGCACGGCCGTTACATTCGTTTCCTTGAAAGCGAAGATCGCCGCGTCCGCCGCGATGCATTTAAAGCGGTATACGATACATATCGCAAATATGAAAATACGTTTGCGAGCACGTTAAGCGGAGCGGTGAAGCGCAATAACTTTTTTGCGCGCGTTCGCAACTATCGCTCAGCGCGCGAGGCGGCATTAAGTAAAAACCAAATTCCTGAAACGGTGTACGATAACTTAATTGAAACGATTCATCGCTATTTGCCACTTTTGCATCGTTACGTTCAATTGCGCAAGCGCGTGCTCGGATTAGATGAATTGCATATGTACGATTTATATACGCCGCTTGTCAAACAAGTCGATATGAAAGTGACGTATGAAGAAGCAAAAGACATATTGTTAAAAGGATTGACGCCACTAGGTGACGAATATATTTCGATCGTGAAAGAAGGGTTTGATAACCGTTGGGTTGACGTGCAAGAAACGCGCGGCAAACGAAGTGGAGCGTACTCGTCTGGTTCATATGGAACGAATCCGTACATTTTAATGAACTGGCAAGATAATGTGAACAACTTATTTACGCTTGCCCATGAGTTTGGCCATTCGGTGCATAGTTACTATACGCGCAAATATCAGCCGTATCCGTACGGAAACTATTCGATTTTCGTTGCGGAAGTCGCATCGACGTGCAACGAAGCGTTGTTGAACGATTATTTATTAAAAACGATCGATGACGAGAAGAAAAAGTTATATTTATTAAACCATTATTTAGAAACGTTCCGAGGGACGGTGTTCCGTCAAACGATGTTTGCGGAGTTTGAACATATGATTCATCAAATGGCACAAAACGGGGAAGCGCTGACCGCCAAAGTATTGACGGAAAAATATTATGAGCTAAACAAAACGTATTTCGGGGATGGCGTCGTCATCGATGAAGAAATCGGTTTAGAATGGGCGCGCATTCCGCATTTTTACTACAACTATTATGTGTATCAATATGCGACAGGCTTTAGCGCTGCGACCGCATTAAGCAAACAAATTTTAGAAGAAGGTGCGCCAGCGGTTGAGCGATACATTGAGTTTTTAAAAGCCGGAAGCTCCGATTATCCGATTGAAGTGTTGAAAAAAGCAGGTGTCGATATGACAGCGCCTGAGCCGATTGAACAAGCGTGTCAAGTGTTCGAACAAAAATTACAAGAACTCGAGCAACTATTGTAAAAGGCGACCGTGCGTCGCCTTTTTTCAATGAAATCCGCGAAAGCGGTGGCGGTTGTTCAAATAATTGAAAAACGAAAGGAAAGAAAGGAATAAAAACGGAATGGATATAAATAAAGGAAATAAACGCATTAATGCAAAAAAGTGAATGATGAGTGCGACAACAATCCAAACAATATGTAAAATGAACATCGTATTCCCCCCTCTATGTATTCATAATAAGCAAAAACGAAAATAATTATGACAAATGTGTGAACAAGTAAACAAAGCACTTGTCAAGGCATAAAGGAGTCTGTTAATATATAAACGTGAAGTGAATCACAATCAAACAAACTTATACCCCTTTGTTTGACCGTGAAAAATTTCTCCCATCCCCTTTGTTGTCTTTATGACAAAGAAAAAGGACTCGGCGTCCCCCGAGTCCTTTTTCTTTATCCGATCCAGCGCCAAAATGAGCCGATTTTCTCCACTTTTTGCTTTAAACGCAACTTTTTTAATTCGCATTCCGCTTTGCTGTGCGAGATGTTGTATACCATGGCAATATCATCGGTCGTAACAAATAGCGCATGATGTAAAAACTGTTCAATTGGTGGAAGTGAAGATGGTTGAGGATGAAATCCGAGCATTTCATGGATTAAATCGACATATACGTCGTACGGATAACAACCTGAAATTTTAATGCCTTCATCTTCAATGTTTTCGTTAAAAAAGACGAGCGTTGGAACTTCGCGAACGTCCATTTCTGCACTAATTTTTAAATCGCATTGTAGCGCTTTAACGGCACTTGGGGAAGATAAGTCGTTTATAAACTCTTGCACATCTAAACCAGCATCGATGGCGCATTGAATGAGTGTGTTTGTTTCTGTAATCGTTTTGCCTTGAATAAATACAATTTCTTGTAGTTGACGCAAAAAGCGAATGCTCGCTTGACGCCCTTGCAATTCGGCTGCTTTCACAGCGAGTGAAGCAATGTATGGGATCGGCAACGGTGTTTGAAGAAGCACGCGGTCTTCACAGGCGATGCCGACGCGCGACGCATGCCGATCGATTCGTTTATAACCGACGCCATTCAGCCGATCGAGTTGACCGATTAAGACGTGACGCAAAGCAAAATATTGTCCGTATTCAACCCATAATTTTTTTAAAACGGGTTCAAGCGCCCAACAGTCTGGGCAAAGAGGATCGACAAATAAGTAAATTTCTAATTGCTTTGCCGTTCCTTCTTGCTTACCATTCACCTTCATGCTCCTTTCGCTCGTCCTCTGGTGTATTGATCATATGTTGGGCAGTTAAAACAAGGCGTTGATACAATTCATCGCGCACTGGCCCTTTCAGTCCGATCGCATCCATCGCTTCGTGCATGCAAGCGAGCCATGCTTTTGCGCGCGTTGGTGTAATTGGAAACGGCAAATGACGAGCGCGCAACATCGGATGTCCGTGTTCGGCTGTATATAGCGGAGGGCCGCCTAAATATTGTGTTAAAAATTGTTTTTGTTTTCGCGCCGTTTCTGTTAAGTCTTTTGGAAAAATCGGCGCTAAATCAGGATGTTTCGCCACCCGTTCATAAAATGCATCGACGAGCTTTGCGACAACTTGTTCGCCTCCAAGCGCTTCATAAGGGGATTGAAACATACAAAAAACTCCTTTGCCGAGATATATCAATATTGTAACAACGACAGTCTTGAATCTCAAACGATGTGACTTGCGGAGTAGTACGTTTGCATGACTTTTTTCACGTAGTTCATCGTTTCGCGAAACGGTGGAATGCCCCCGTGTTTATCGACATTTCCCGGCCCGGCGTTATAAGCCGCAAGCGCAAGTGCCATGTTGCCGTCGTACCGATCGAGAAGCTGGCGTAAATATTTTGTCCCGCCTTCAATGTTTTGTTGTGGATCGAAGGCGTCTTGTACCCCTAACATGCGCGCCGTGCTCGGCATTAATTGCATCAGTCCCATCGCGCCGACGCGGCTTTTTGCTTGTGGGTTAAAGTTGGACTCATGGCGAATGACCGCATAAATGAGTTTCGGATCGACATCGTATTTCGCTGCAGCTTTGTCAATCCATTGATGTATCGTATCTTTATGAAGAGGTGCGCTCGCTTTATATGTCGGCGCTTTCGTTTCTTCGCTTGTCATAAGCGGAAGAGATAGGCGCATTGTTTCCGTTTCTTCGTTCGTCTCTGGTGTTAACAGCCCGCGAAATAGGTCGTGAAACGATGTTGTTGGCGCTTCTTTTTTTCCTTGTAAATGTTGCAACGCTTGCAGTTCAAGAAGCAATTTCAATTGTTGCACATTCATGACGATCGCTCCGTTTCGTATTTAGCTTCGTAAAATCGTTCAATTTTATTTTTCGTTTTTCGTTTTGGAATATGAAACGATTCGAGCAGTTGCGTAAACGTTTTTTCCCCTTCTGCTCGTTCGTTCGCTTCGTATTCGACTTCATAGTCAGCTACGTTCATATATTCGTTATAATCGAAAACGAGCGTGCCGTTTTTATACGGGCGTTCCGCGCGCCGAGTTGTGAGCGATCCGAAACAAACGATCGCTGTCGGATCGATATGAAGCGCCTGCAATATGTTGGCGATGTCGCCTTGAAGTGATGTCGCACCCGAAATAAGTGCTGTCGCGGCTTCAGGCGTTAGCGGTTCATGCGTTTCTAACAGCCCGTCTTCGTATGGTTGTTTTAATGTTAATGTATATGAGCCGTTTTTGAAACGAATGCGTAATGCGCTTTTTTGTTGTTTCAGTTGAAAGTCTGGCGTGTCAAAATAATAATTTTGTTGCACGTCCCATTCCTCATCGCGCACCGCAAACGCTGTCGTGAAACGAGAAAATTCGTCGGCTGTCAACATATTTTTAAATTCAATTTCTAATTCGTGCTTCATCGTTTTTTCTCCTTACATCATTCTACTTTTATTATCAACATGTACGCGAAAAAGTGCAACTAGTGAACATCGCTAGGTGAAATGTGGTAAAATAAAGGCGGACATCATGGATGACGGAGGAACAAATATGAAAATATATGTACATACAGCAGAAAAAAAAGAAAACGGATGGTACTTTTTATGTGAGGCGTCGCTTCAAGGGTTACAAGCGAAACGCCATATGCTTGTTGATTCGGATGCATGTGCGTTCGCATACATATTAGAAGCAGCGGATGCGTTCGTTTATGTCATTATGCCAAAGGAAGTATGGGGGGCGATTAAAGAAGCGCTTCGTACAAGCGAGCCGGTGTTTCTTGTCGGAAACGATGCAACAATCGAGTTAGAAGGCATTCATGAAGAAGTGGCATACTTAATCGAAAATATTGCAGGAAATGCAAACTACGGTGAAGAAATGGAACAGGCGGTAACGGCATTTTTCGCATAAGTAGGTGGTTGAATGGAAAGACATTGGGAATTTTTTTTAGCGCCGTATAAACAGGCGGTCGAGGAGTTGAAAGTAAAGTTAAAAGGGATGCGCGCTCAATTTGAAATGCAAGGGGTGCATTCTCCAATTGAATTTGTGACCGGAAGAGTGAAGCCGATTGCGAGCATTTTAGATAAGGCGCAAAAGAAAAATATTCCGCTCGATCAACTCGAAGAACAAATGCAAGATATTGCAGGTTTGCGTATGATGTGTCAATTTGTCGATGACATTCAAACGGTCGTTGAACTGTTGCGCAAGCGAAACGATTTTACGATTGTCGAGGAACGCGACTACATTACACAAAAAAAAGAGAGCGGTTATCGTTCGTATCATGTCGTCATTCGTTATCCGGTGCAAATGATTTACGGTGAAAAAAACATTTTAGTGGAAATTCAAATTCGCACGCTTGCGATGAACTTTTGGGCGACGATTGAACATTCGTTAAACTACAAATATAGCGGCAAGTTTCCAGAAGATATTCGCCAACGATTGCAGCGCGCCGCAGAAGCCGCATATTTGTTAGACGAGGAAATGTCGAAAATTCGTTTTGAAATTCAAGAGGCGCAAGCGGCGTTTTCGCGTAAGCAAGACGTAAAAGATAACAAGGGGTGAGGCGCGTGAAATTTGCAGTCATATCCAAAGGGGATGCGATATCAAACGAATGTATGTATAAAATTCGCACATATTTAACCGATTTTCGTTTAACGTATGATGAAGATGAGCCGGATATCGTCATTTCAGTCGGCGGGGATGGGACGTTGTTGTATGCGTTTCATCGCTATCGGAGCCGGTTAGAACAGACGGCGTTTGTCGGGGTACATACGGGCCATTTAGGCTTTTATGCCGATTGGGTGCCAGATGAAATTGAAAAGCTCGTCATTGCGATTGCGAAAACGCCATATCAAATCGTGGAATACCCGCTTTTAGAAGTAACGATTCGATATGTGCGCGGCGGACGCGAAGCAAAATATTTAGCGCTCAATGAATGTACAGTAAAAAGCGTTGCAGGGACGCTTGTGATGGACGTTGAAATTCGCGGCGATTTGTTTGAAACGTTTCGCGGGGATGGGTTATGCATTTCGACGCCATCGGGAAGTACGGCATACAATAAAGCGCTTGGCGGGGCGATTTTACATCCGTCGCTTGAAGCGATTCAAGTCGCAGAAATGGCGTCCATTAACAACCGCATTTTCCGAACGATCGGCTCACCGCTTATTTTGCCAGCGCATCATACGTGTATGTTAAAGCCGGTCAATGACGTCGATTTTCAAATTACGATTGACCATTTGTCGCTACTTCATAAAGATGTGAAGTCGATTCAATGCCGCGTCGCCGATGAAAAAATTCGCTTTGCCCGTTTCCGTCCGTTCCCATTTTGGAAGCGTGTACGCGAATCATTTATTCAGTAGAAAGGGATTCGTATGTTTCAACTTCGTTGGATCGTCACACAACAACAAGACGGCATGCTCGTTCGTGAATTTTTGAAACAACAACATATTTCAAAAACAGCGCTCACCGATATTAAATTTCAAGGGGGGCGGATCGAAGTGAACGATGTGCCTGTGACCGTCCGTTACGTGCTAAAAGCAGGCGATGAAGTGTGCGTTTCGTTTCCTCCCGAACAAAAAAGTGTACACATGGTCGCTCAGCCGATTCCGCTTTCGATTGTGTACGAGGACGATTATGTTATCGTCGTCGATAAGCCGCCGCATATGGCAACCATTCCGTCGCGTGAACATCCGCATGGGACGCTTGCGAATGCGTTATTGTATCATTACGAACAACAACAGTTACAAACGACGGTGCATGTCGTCACACGGCTTGACCGCGATACGTCCGGGCTTGTGCTTGTCGCAAAGCATCGCCATGTGCATCATTTACTTAGCGAACAACAAAAGCAAGGGCGGGTGAAACGGCGGTACGAAGCGGTTTGCCACGGTTATGTCACCCCGCTTGTTGGAACGATTGATGCGCCGATCGGACGAAAAGGCGACAGCATCATCGAGCGGGAAGTGCGGCCAGACGGTCAGCGAGCGGTCACGCATTATGAAGTATTGCAGCATAAAAACGATATGACGCACGTGTCGATTCAATTAGAGACGGGGCGAACGCATCAAATTCGCGTTCATTTTTCTCATATCGGTCATCCGCTCGTTGGTGATGATTTGTATGGCGGTTTTCGGGAACATATCGACCGCCAAGCGTTGCATAGTTGTGAGCTGACGTTTTTTCATCCATTTCTCGAAAAAACGATGACGTTTCATGCGCCGCTCCCTGACGACATCGCCCGTTTGCTTTAATCAAACGGGCGAAATTTTTCTGCGACATATGGCATCGTTGATGGAACAGAAACGGTCTCCATTTCTGGATAGCGAAGCGCTGTGAGTTGTCCGCCGAATACGCAGCCGGTGTCGATGTTGACGGTGTTGTTTAGCCAGCGCGGCTCTTTGACCGGCGTATGTCCATATACGATGAGCGCATCTCCCCGGTAATGTTTTGCCCAATCTCGGCGCACAGGGGAGCCGTCTGGATGTTTTTCTCCTGTAATATCGCCGTATAGCACAAATGTTTTTACTTTTTGATTCGATTTGCCAATATAGTCCCCTCGAATGCCGGCGTGGGCGATCACAAGTTTTCCATCGTCTAAGACGGCATAAAGCGGGGCGTCTTCGTACAGCTTCATAAATTGCGTACGAATGCGCGTTTTTGTTTTTTCATCTGCTTGTTCCCATTCCGCTACTGTCGTTTCAAGTCCATGTGTAATTTGCACGTTTCGACCGAGAAAAAAACGATACAGCTTGTCGCAATGGTTGCCCGGAACGTACACCGCTTTATTTTGTTGAACGAGCGCAACGACCGTGTCAATGACTCGCAACGATTGCGGACCGCGATCGGCTAAATCACCGACGAAGGCGAGCTTTCGCCCGTTCGGATGAATCGGGACATCATTTTCCCAGACGTAGCCAAGCTTTTTTGTTAACGACATCAATTCATGAAAACAACCGTGAATATCGCCAATAATATCGTACATCGTTTGCTCCTTTCTACAAAAATAGCCGCATGCAAGCGGCTATCATTGTTCAGCAGAAAACATAAATTTTTGTGTGCGGGAGCGGACGTTTAAGACGAGCCCGATCGCAAGCATGTATGTGGCAAGCGAGCTTCCGCCGTAGCTGACGAATGGAAGCGGAAGACCGGTAATCGGCAGCAACCCGATTGTCATGCCGACGTTTTGGAACACTTGGAACGTAATCATGCCGATGACGCCGGCGCATAAATAACTGCCAAACGGATCGTGGCATTCTAGCGCAATTTGAATCATGCGGTAAATTAATAAGAAAAAGAGCGACACGACGATGCTTGCCCCAATAAAGCCGAATTGTTCTCCGATAATGCTAAAAATGAAGTCGGTATGCGACTCTGGTAAATAGACGTCTAAGTTTTTATATCCTTTTCCATATAATTCCCCAGATCCGATCGCCAGTAGCGATTTAATAAGCTGAAACCCTTGATCGCTTGAATATTCGTACGGATTCAACCAGCCGTAAAAACGGTTTAATTGATATTGTTGAATTTTTAATACGTCTGGGAAATATAAAAACGCCACGATAAAGGCTGTCGCTCCGAGTACAGCGAGACTAACGATAGCGACGATAATGCGCAAGCGAATGCCAGACACGAGAATAAGCGAGCCGGTGATCGCCATAAACACCATCGACATCCCCATATCCGGTTGACGCGCAAGTAAAAAGAGCGGCGGTAGTAGCGACAGACCGATTTTTCCGAGCAGTTTCAAATCGTCTTGCAACGTCGGATCATGGTATTTTTCACGATGGTTGACGATCATGCGGCTTATGACGATAATCATAAAAATTTTCATCAGCTCAGACGGCTGAAAGTTTCCGCCCGGCAGTCTGTACCAGCTCGTTGCTCCTTTAATCGTTAATGTACCCGGTACGTTCAATTCTAATCCAAGCAAAAGAATGATACCGAAGCCATATAAATACCAAGCGATTTTAAATAGTCGATCGTAATCGACAAGCATCGTCACGGCAATGACGACGGCACCGATGGCGTACCACATGAGCTGTTTTTGCGCAAAGTTAATATGTTGCAGTTTGACAGGGAGCGTCTCGCGCGCACTTTCGATGGCGACGGCGCTCACGATCGCAATTAAAAATAAAATAAACAATAAATGATAATCTATTTTCGTTTGAACTGTTTTCTCATTTTCCATCGTTGTTCCCCCTGCGTTTCATCGTGCATTATCATTTTACATTGTCGGTTGCAAGTTGGCAAAGATTCGCGCATAATAAAAAAAGCGATTTTCGTCGAGAGGAGGGAAACACCATGTTGCAAGCTTTATACGATGAAAAGATGGAAGAGTTTCGCCGACAGTTTTTAAAATTGCATCCGTATGATCGGGCGAAGTTTTACGTCGAACAAAGCCCAGAAGTAAGAAAGCGGATGTATGAATATTTGTCGCCAGCGGAAATGGCGGAAATTTTTGACCACCTCGACATTGAAGAAGATGAATATAAAATTTATTTGTCGGAAATGGATCCGTTATTTGTGGCGCAAATGCTCGCGCACATGTATGCTGATAATGCCGTGGACGTATTAAATGAACTCGATAAAAAAGAAGTGGCGAATTATTTAACGATTATGGATGATGAAGCGGCGAAAGATATTCAAGGGCTGCTTCATTATAAAGAATATACGGCCGGAAGCATTATGACAACGGAATATATCGCCATTCATGCCAACCAAACGGTGCGTTCGGCGATGCAAATTTTGAAAAAAGAAGCAGCGAATGCGGAAACGATTTATTATTTGTATGTCGTGAATGAACAGCGCCAGCTCGTTGGCGTATTGTCGCTTCGCGAGCTATTGACATCCGATGACGATCAAATGATTGCCGACATTATGAACGATCACGTCGTTTCCGTATTCGTGGATGAAGATCAAGAAGACGTTGCCCGCAAAATGCAAAATTACAACTTTTTAGCGCTTCCTGTCGTCGATGCGAACAATCATTTGCTTGGTATTATTACCGTTGATGACATCGTCGACGTCATTTCTGAAGAAGCGACAGACGACTATTCGAAGCTTGCCGGGGTTCCTGATGTCGACATTCAGCGCAATCCGTTTGAAGCGGCGAAAAAACGGCTGCCATGGCTTATTATTTTATTGTTTTTAGGCATGATGACGGCGAATTTAATTAGCCGCTTTGAAGATACACTGCAAAAAGTTGCGATTTTAGCAGTGTTTATTCCACTCATTGCGGGGATGTCAGGAAATACAGGGACGCAGTCGTTAGCGGTCGCGGTGCGCCGTTTAGCGATGGGGGATTTCGAAAAAGAAGGAAGGTGGAGTATGATCGCGCGTGAGGCGTTGACAGGGCTGATTATTGGGTTGTCGTGTGGCGTCGTCATTACGATTGTCGTGTATGTATGGAAGCAACAATTTTTCTTAGGGATGCTCGTCGGGCTGGCGTTATTTGCGACGCTGACGGTTGCCACAGTCGCTGGGGCGCTCATTCCGCTTTTTATGCATAAACTGCGCATCGACCCTGCCGTTGCCTCTGGTCCGTTTATTACGACGATTAACGACTTAATTAGCATTCTCATTTATTTCGGTTTAGCAACGATGTTTATGGACTATTTATTATAATTCCCTATTTGAAAGTAGGGAATTTTTTGTTATAATCATATTAATACTAGGTTCTAATAACAAATCATAATTTTAAGGGGATGAACGAACATGCAATTATCATTACAAGGAAAAACGTACGTCATTATGGGTGTGGCAAATAAACGAAGCATCGCCTGGGGCATTGCGCGTGCGCTTCATGCGGCAGGGGCGCGATTAATTTTTACATATGCAGGCGAGCGTTTTGAAAATGAAGTGAAAAAACTCGTTGCGACGTTAGAAGATGACACAGCGCTTGTATTGCCTTGCGATGTGACGAAAGATGAAGAAATTGAAGCGTGCTTTGCGCAAATCAAAGAACAAGTAGGCGTCATTCACGGCCTTGCGCATTGTATCGCGTTTGCGAATAAAGAGCATTTAGAAGGCGAGTATATGAACGTCGATCGCGAAGGATTTTTGCTTGCGCACAACATTAGCGCATATTCATTAACAGCTGTGGCGAAAGCGGCGAAAGAGTTAATGACAGAAGGCGGAAGCATCGTCACGTTAACGTATTTAGGAGGCGAGCGCGTCGTACAAAACTATAACGTTATGGGCGTAGCGAAAGCGTCATTGGAAGCGAGCGTCAAATATTTAGCAAACGACTTAGGCAAATACGGCATTCGTGTCAACGCCATTTCCGCAGGTCCGATTCGCACATTATCAGCTAAAGGCGTCGGCGACTTTAACTCGATTTTAAAAGAAATTGAAGAACGCGCACCGCTGCGCCGTACAACGACACAAGAAGAAGTAGGCGATACTGCTCTATTTTTATTTAGCGACTTATCGCGCGGCGTCACAGGCGAAACGATTCACGTCGACTCAGGTTATCATATTTTAGCGCGGTAATGAAAAAGCTGTTTGGTCGATGCCAAACAGCTTTTTATGTATTATGGCATGCCCGTTTCTTTTTGCGCATATAGTAGTCGTAAAAGGGAGGGGTGTGGAAATGAAAAAGCATGTGGAAAATGCACCGTTGTTGTATATCGTTCAGCCGAATTTAGGGCCAAAAACGTGCTATATGCAACAGATGTTTCGGACAAAAAAAGAAAAGCCGTCGTATCCACCGCCATCGTTTGCGAACTTTCGCGACATGGATACGATCGAGCGCATTGAGTTTTTAGCGACGCTGCCAAACGAGCTTCGGCCAGTGACGTGTGAGTTGAAAACGAAAAACAAGACGTATGAAGGGGTTATTCAAACGTGCGATAAGAAAAAAGTCGTCCTTACGCTAAGCGATGAAGAAAAAACGATCACGATCCCGATTGAACATGTCGTATCGGTATCGCTTATTGGCAAATCGTAATATATACACGCTCAAGCTGCTCGGCTGTGTTTGCGAATGAAAACGTCGTTTTCGCTCGTTTTCGTCCTTCGTGAGCAAGTGCGAGCGCTTTTTCTTTATTTGTTTTTTTTTTGCTAAAAAGTCTTTGCTGAAAAAAATGCGATACACTCGTTCCACTCCTTTCTTCGTCTATCTCATCGCATTATATGTACGGAAAGGAAAAGGGGAATGGGCGGTTTGCCGACATTTTTTCACCGTATTTCACATACAGTAGAGCGAGGAGGCGAGAAAGATGGATGCGTTTCACTTTTTTCTTTTATGTATTGCTTCGTTTCGCTTGACGCACCTCATTGTATATGACCGTATTACGTCGTTTTTGCGCGCGCCGTTTCATGATGAGTTCGAACAAGATGGAGAGACGTATATTGTCGTGAAAGGGACGGGAATACGGAAATGGATCGGGGAGTTGTTAAGCTGCCATTGGTGTACAGGGGTATGGTGCGCAGCAGCGTTGTACGTTGGCGTTATATATGTACCGCATGTGATCATGCCAGTTGTATGGATTTTAGCGATTGCAGGAGGTGCTGCGCTTATCGAAGTCGTTGTCCAAAAATGGAGCCAATAAAAAAAGCGGGCGGATGCCTGCTTATTTATTGACGACGATATGATTGAAGGAGGGGATTCCTTGCTTGAGCTGGCGGAAATAAACGAACGCTTCGACGACAATCGTTTGTACGATGCTCAATTCAAATGACGGGAAGCGCAATTGTTCATTTGGTAAAAGCGTTGTCTGGTCGATCGGTTTTAGCCAATATTCCCCTTCTTTTACTTTTTGGCGCCAATCTTCGACCGCAAACGTCCATCCGCCTTCTTCTTGCAGTTGGCGAAATGAAAATTTTCCGCTTAACTGAGCGTGATGTGCGGGGCGGAGACGAAGACAAATGATCGGGTCATTGAGCGGCGTATTGCCGATATTTTCAATGACGAAATCGCCAACAATCGTCACATGTTCTTCTTTTTCTTCCGGGATCATGACGGCATATGCAAAATAGGCGTGGGCGCGCACGATCTCTTCTTTTTTTGTTTCTTTTTTTCGCTTTTTTTCTTCTTCAAGAGCCACTTCGTAAAACAGAAGCTGTTGTTCGAGCTTTTCGATCGTTTGTTCATATTCATCCATTTGTTCAAGCTGTTTTTGCAAATAATGATTGCGCAGCTGCTCACGTTTTAGTTCGGTTTCAGCAAGCTGCAAAAGTTGTTTATATTTTGCCACTTCCGAGCGATAATGAATCACTTTTTGTTGAAGTTGAATATGTTGGTCGTTCATCTCCTCCCCCCTATAAGCATTCTGGACATCCTTGCCAACCATTTGGAGTCATATGACTTGGTTGAACGATAAGCATCGAGACCAACATTCTTTTCGTCATTTTATGCCATCCTCTCTTTTTGTTGTTTCAATATTCATTTTATTTTATCATATGTGAAAAATACGTGCTATCGTTCTTATTCCTTTTGGATTGCTTGCACATATACGGTAATCAGCTACATGTTAAACATATAAAGAAGCAGGCTGTATGTGAGCCTGCTTTACTCATTAATGTGCTGGGAATACTTCAGGGCATTGCGGTGGGAATTTGTCTGTTGGGCAAAGCGTCGCTTCTAAAATTTCTTCGCGCGGCTGGCAGTAGCGTGCTTCGACTTCAAGTTTTACCTCGGCTTCCATTTGCACTTCTAAACATAATGTAATCGATACATCGAGCTGTGAGAAGTTGTCGGTGCAAATTAAGCTAGCGTCACATTCGAAAAATGAAATGTGGCAATCAAGCGTCGTTCCTTCTGGGGCGCATAAAATAAATGTTTGCGCTGTCGCGAATGGAATTGGATTTGATTCACAAACAACGTAGCCGTTTGCGTTTACGACTTGCACAACAACGTGGCCTTTTACGAGCACTTTTACTTTCTGTAATGTAACTGTGTCGCCTGATGGAAGAGTGACGTGAACAGGTTGGCGTCCGTCTGGTTGCAAAATTTCTTGGCAAATAAGAGCATTGTTATCTACTGTTTGATCGATGCGGTTTCCTTCATCGTCTGTTAAGAAGCAGCGAATCGAGAAATCGCTAGCACCTAAACCGTTTGATGCGAAGAAGTCACAAACCGACTGCCCTCCACGTGGACATTTGCTTTCAGGGAAGATATTTTCCAAATCCCCATTTGAAAAACTACGCAACGGCACATCGACTTGACGAGTAACCCAGTCATACACTTTGCGTGTTTTAATACACACTTTTTCTTTACATTCTTTATGATGCGTCATGCCTCGTTCCTCCTATTTCAGTTTTTCCCGTCGCATGTATCGGGACTACTGTATAGTATGAGAAAGGTAGGTAAGTGTGCAGGGATATGTGCGGAATTTTTTGTCATAAATGAGCGCAATGTTGAATTGTTATGTAGTAGAGAGGAGGAGGCATATGCAAAACGAGTTAGACGTGTTGCGAGCGGAAAATGTGTTGTTAAAAGAATTAGCAGCGTTAAGTGAACAGCGCTATCGAGAAATTAAACGGTTAAAAAAAGAAAATGAGGAGTTGAAAAAGCAGCTCGAACAAATGACCAAACAGTTATTTGCCCAAGGAACAGATTCATGGTTTATGCACAATATCAAGCGACAACAAACGTTAAAGCATGACGGACGGCTGCCACTTTCGACCCCATTTTCATTTACGGAAAAAAAGAAATAGGGAAAACGCATAGTCGTTCGCTCCATCTTTTTCATATGTTATTGTATCTTGCATGTGGGGAGGGTTACAAAATGGAAAAGAAAAAGACGATGGCGCTTTACGGAACACAGTCGGCAAAAGTATATACGCCTTCCCCAGCACCTGTCAAAAAAACGGGTGGCTGTGGATGTGGAAAAAAAATAAAAAAACAGTGAGCACGGGGTGAGAAGAAGATGGAGCGTTTTAAAAATTACGGGCTATGGCTCGCAATTGGCGCTTTTATACCGCTTTTCTTGCAAACGTTTGGAGTCGATATTGATTTAGGAAAATATGAGCAATTATGGAACGCCTTTTTAAGTATTTTAGTCATGGCTGGAATCATCAATAACCCGTCGCTCGGAAACGGATTTCGCGATAAACGTTGGCTCCTTCGGGGGCTATTTTTTTTGTATAACTTTACGGGATGCGTGCACACTATGGGATGAAAAAGAAAAAGGAGGTTTTTCAATATGACTGTTGCAAGTTCTGTGAAACAAACGTTAGCTGGATTAAAATCGGCGCAGGCAAGTTTTGAAACGTTTGCCCTGCAAACAGAAAACCAACAAGCGAAACAATTGTATCAACAAGCGGCTCAACAAACGCAAGCGATCGTTGATATGTTGTCCCCGCGCCTGCAAGAAATTGAACAAGAAGAGCCACAATACAAACAGTAAGTGAGTCGGGTGTCCAATCGTGGGCGCCCTCTCGTCACATGAAGTAAGTGAGTCGGGTGTCCAATCGTGGGCGCCCTCTCGTTACATGAAGTAAGTGAGTCGGGTGTCCAATCGTGGGCGCCCTCTCATTACATGAATAGAAAGGTGAATGCGATGAGACAATTGCTCGTAATGATCCTCTTTTTTTCCATCATAGGTTGTGCACATGAGCCAAAAGAACAAAAACAGTCGCTGCAAAACGAAAACATCACGAACGTAAGTCATGACGGGAGCGCAAGTCGAAGCGACCAATGGCACGCAAAAAAAGCGGTCGATATGTTAAAAGCACGACGCGATGTGAAAGATGCGGTGGCGGTCGAAGCGAACGGACGACTGCTTGTTGCGTATCAAGTGAAGCATATGCAACGATTTCGTATGAAAGATATTGAAAAAGATATAGAGCGCATGTTAAACGATACGTTCGATAAACAAGTGATCGCTTCACGCGATTTAAAAATTTTTTGGGAAACGAAAGCGTTAAAAGAAAAACTCGAAACGAAGCATATGAGTGAAAAAGAGATTGAAAAAGAAATGATGACCATTCAGAAATTAAGCGAAGAACAAACGTAGCGAGGTGAGATGATGGCAAACGAAAAACGAAAAAATTTAACACCCGTTCAACAAGAATATCATCAGTTTGAACAAGCGCGTGAAACGAAGCGACCGGTGTTAAAAAATTGCGTGCGTGCCTTTCTTGTTGGTGGTTTGATTTGTGCGATTGGCCAAGCCATTTCTTATTTTTACATGTACTTTTTCAACTTTACAGAAAAAACAGTCGGCAATCCGACGGTGGCGACGATGGTGTTTATCGCGATGTTATTAACGGGGTTTGGCGTATATGACCGATTGGCGCAGTTTGCCGGGGCAGGAAGTGCGGTGCCTGTCACCGGATTTGGAAATGCCGTCATTTCGGCTGCGATTGAGCATCGGACGGAAGGGTTTGTGCTCGGTGTCGGTGGAAATATGTTTAAATTAGCGGGCTCTGTCATTTTATTTGGCACGTTTTCTGCCTTTGTCGTTGCGCTCATTAAAACGATTGCGGTGAGATGGGGTGGTCTCGGATGATGAAAGGGCATCGTACGTGGGTGTTTGAAAACCGTCCGGTCATCGTCTCCACCGCAACGGTTGGCGGACCGTTTGAAGCGAACGGAAAGATTGCCGATGATTTTGATTTGCTTCATGAAGACCTTTGGCTCGGGGAAGATTCGTACGAAAAAGCGCATAAAGTGTTGATTGAAGAAGCGTTTTTTCAAGCGATGAAAAAAGCGCGCATCGAAAAGGAACAAGTGCAGTTTATTATTTGTGGCGATTTAATTAATCAAATGACGCCGTCAAGTTTTGCGGCGCGCACGCTTAGCACGCCGTATCTCGGTGTATTTGGCGCATGTTCAACGTCGATGGAGGCGCTCGCACTAAGCGCGTTTATCGTCAATTACGGCGGGGCGAAGTACATATTGACAGGAGCGGCAAGCCATAATGCTGCCGTCGAAAAGCAGTTTCGTTATCCGACCGAATATGGAGGGCAAAAGCCGCCGACTGCGCAATGGACGGTGACAGGAGCAGGCGTGGCGCTCGTCGGGGGCGAAGGAGACGGTCCGCGCATTACAGCTGCAACGATTGGTCGTGTCGTCGATATGGGATTGACCGATCCGTTCAATATGGGGGGAGCGATGGCGCCAGCGGCTGTTGATACAATTGAGGCGCATTTGCGCGATATGCAAGTCGATGCGTCGCATTATGACTTAATCGTCACAGGTGATTTAGGAGAAATTGGCCGCACCATCTCGCTCGATTTATTGCGAAAAAATGGGATGAAGCTTGAAGAAGAACGATATCAAGATTGTGGATTAATCATTTATCGCGAAGGGCAGCCGGTGTTGTCGGGAGGAAGCGGGGCAGGATGTTCTGCGACGGTTGTCTATGGGCATTTATTTAACCGAATGAAGCGCGGGGAAATTCGGCGCATGCTCGTCGTCGCGACGGGCGCACTTTTGTCGCCGCTCACGTTTCAACAAGGGGAGACGATCCCGTGCATCGCACATGCGGTGGCGATTGAATATGGAGGCGATCATGGATGATGGCAATGTTTTTTTGGGCGTTTGTCGTCGGCGGGCTCATTTGTGTTATCGGGCAGTTGATGTTTGATGTATTCAAACTTACCCCAGCCCATACGTTAAGCACGCTCGTTGTCGTCGGAGCGATTTTAGACGGCTTCGGCTTATACGAGCCGCTTATTGATTTTGCTGGAGCGGGTGCGACTATTCCAATTACAAGTTTCGGTAACTCGCTCGTGCACGGAGCGATGCAAGAAGCGGAAAAGCATGGCATCGTCGGGGTGTTAACCGGCATGTTTGAAGTGACGAGCGCCGGCATTTCGGCAGCCATTGTATTCGGCTTTATCGGAGCATTATTATTTAAACCGAAAGGATAGAGGAAGATGACCATTGGTTCACAAGTAAAGCAAAGTTTAGCGAACATGAAGGCCATTCATGCGACGCTGCAACAGTTGGCGCTCACTTCGACAAACGAGGAAGCACAACGGGCGTTTCATGAAGCGATGCTTAAAACGGAACAAATGATTGCGGCGCTGAAAGGTCGAATATCGACGCTTGAACGCGAGGAGCCGCAATACAAGGGGATGTAAATATGCCAGCATGGTTAGAAGTTGCGATTCGCTCCATTTGCATTTTAATCGGACTGTTCATCATTACGAAATTGTTAGGAAAAAAACAGTTGTCAAAGCTGTCGTTTTTCGAATATATCGTCGGCATTACGATCGGGGATATTGCTGGCACGATGTCAATGGATTTAGATATTCGATTAACGGAAGGGGTTACGAGCATTTTAATTTGGGCGCTTTTCCCCGTCGCCATCTCGCAAATTTCGTTACGAAGCAAAAAATTTCGTGATTTTGTCGAAGGAAAGTCAACCGTATTTATTAAAAACGGAAAAATCTTAGAAGATAATTTGAAAAAAGAGAAATATACGGCGGACGAATTGCTTGAACAGCTGCGGAAAAAAGATGTGTTTCGCGTCGCCGATGTGGAATTTGCGACGCTTGAAGCGAACGGTGATTTAAATATTTTATTAAAACGCGACAAACAGCCGTTGACGCTCGGAGACATCAAACCGTATGCGCCAGAAGAAAAAGAACCCCAAACGGTCATTATGGACGGCAAAATTTTAGACGAACCGCTTGCGACCGCCCGTTTAAGCCGCGGTTGGTTGAAGCAGCAACTCGATCAAATGGGCGTCGCTATCGAAAACGTCTTTTTAGCGCAAGTCGATTCGTACGGCCAGCTGACCGTCGATTTATATGACGACCGCATTCAAGTACCAGCACCGCAACAAAAACAACTATTGCTTGCCTCGATGAAAAAAGCAGAAGCGGATTTCGAGCTGTTCTCTTTACAAACGAACGATGCAGAAGCGAAACAAATGTACGAACAACAAGCAAAACAAATGCAGCAGCTTATTCAAAAACTGCAGCCGTTTCTTATGTGAAAGATAAACACCGCTCTCATGCGAATAGGCATAGGGGCGGTATTTTTGTTTTTCTAAGGGGAAATGGTTCAGCTTACATATAGAAAGCAAAGTGGACGATGGGTCATTGTCGCATGTAGTGGTTAAGCGATTTAACGTTGACACATGCGAACATTTCATTTTGCCAAGTTATTTTCGGATAGTATACGAGTTATAGGTGGAAAACGTAACGTTTTTATGTAAAATAAACTTTACATTTTGTAAAAAATACTTTACTATGTGTATATAGAAATCTTTGCATAATGGAGGTGTGATAAATGACAAAGAACAACGGCTCTTTATCCAATCGAATCAACGTTTTAAGAGCCGAACGGAAAATGACACAAAAAGATTTAGCTGAAAAAGTAGGGGTTAGTAGACAAACGATTATTTCAATTGAAAAGGGAAACTACACACCCTCGTTAGTATTAGCGTTTGAAATTGCAAATGCTTTTGGAGTGGACATTAATGATGTATTCCAGTTTAAAAAAAATGAGGAGGTTTGATAATAATGGGTACTTTCGTTCATTTTACTAATATTTTAGCAGTATTAGCACTGGCTGCTTTTTTAGTTTTAATTTTTTTGATTAAGCGAGAAGGTAACGATGAAAGAACACAATATATGGTTTATAAATTGTTTAGTTTTCTGTTTACTTTCCTGCTGATCGGACTATCTTTAATTATAATTGTGACAGGGTGGAAAACTATAGATTATACTTTGCTTAGAGTTAGCATCACTACTTTAATGTCATTGAACATTTTTGTTGGACTCGTTTATTGGATATATCTTAGTAAAACAGCTTAGTAAAAATAAAAGTTGTACACCATTTTTTACAACATGTTGTACTGACATTTATAAGAAAGAATAAGCAAATGAATGATGTTTTCACATTCTTGTTCAGGAGAGAGCATCATTTGTCAAGTACATGTTGTGATAATGAACCAAAAAGTTTTATCAAAAAGTAAAGAATTGTAGTTAAACGTTTAGACAAGGGGAATCAAGTGGAAACTATGAAAAAATGTATTTTTTTTATCGTTATACTCATTTTGTTCGGTTGTCGTCAAGAAATGAACTTTCATTCTCCTTTGTATACAGGGAGTGAATTAAAGATCGGTGTTGTTGGAAAAGCACCAGATGTTCGAGAGACGAATGTGTCATTTATACCGTTATCTTTGGAAGATATTTTACAAAAAAAATTCGGACAATTTGATGGCGTGCTTATTATGAAGGAACATTTGAAAGAGGCAGCTGAAAAACCGTATGCCGATATTTATTTACAATCTTCTGTTCCGTTTGTTTTTGTTGATTCCCAAAAAGTATATTTAGCGTTTGTGGATGGCGATCTCAGCTATGAGCATGCGCATGATATGAAATCGGGCGATTATCTTGTTGGATTTTACAAAGATACGTATGTTGGTTTTGGGCTATACAACAACATCAAAAATGAAAAAACGATTCAAGACTGTTATTCACGGTTGCTTACTGTATTAGAAAGAATAAAATATACAGGAAAAGTGGAGATTCGATAAAGAAGGGCTGACATCATTTGTCAGCCTTTAATCGTTTGAAGAAACTCCTCGACTTGTTCGCGTGTTTTTGCATTGGCGCTATGCAAGTGGGCGATTTTTTCGCCGTTTTGGAATACAAGTAAGCTCGGAATGCCCATGACGTTGTATGTTTCTGCGATGTCTGGCACGTCATCGCGATTGATGTCATACCACTTAAATTGTGGATAACTAGCGATCACTTCGCCGATAAATTGATCCATGCGCACGCAATCTGGGCACCATGTTGTAAAAAATTTCACGACAACAGGTGTAGCCGATGCGATTGCTTGTTCAAATTGTTGTGCGTCTTGTAGCCGTTCCATATGACACGTCCTTTCTTTTGATTTCGTCTTTTATTTTAGCACATTTTTACGTTTGTTACGTATGAAAAAATAAAGGGGGGGGAGGCGATGAACCGATTGGAAAAAGAACTGCAATCGTATGCGCGCGCAAAACATCAAAAGCACGATGCGTTCATGAAGGCGTTTGACACATGGGAGAAAGAAGTCGAAGCAACGCTAAGCAAACTTGAAAACATAAACGGTAAGCTATTGCAACAATTTGAAGCAAATATGAGCGATGCCGAAGCGTTTTTTGCGAAAAAAGAAAAGCAGTTCGCGCGGATGTTTCGGCAAGGAGGGAAATTTTTATAGGAGCGCCCATACCAAATTCATTTGTATGCATATGATGTAAGCGACAACGTTCAAGGAGGTGGAGTTTCATGGGCTTCGGATATTGCGGATATGGTTACGGTGGCTACGGCGGCTACGGCGGCGGCTACGGTGGCGGATACGGTTCAACATTTGTGTTAATCGTCGTGTTGTTCATCTTGTTAATTATCGTTGGTGCAGCGTTCGTTCACTAAAAAGAGACGTTCCAAAGGGTCACGCCTTTGGAACGTTTTTTTTGTTTTTTCATATGCTGAAAAAGAAAAGTGAAGGAGGCGGAGAAAGATGGATCAACATTTTTTTAAAAATATCGAAAAGAAAACGGGCGTCAACATGCAAGATATTTTTGCGCTCGCAAATTCCTTACAACATGCGGACTTTAAAGACGAAAAAACGGTGCGCGGCATCGTGCAACGCGTTGCCAAAATTGCCAATCGCGACGTGCCGAAAGAATTAGAAGATAAAATTGTTCAAGCGATTATCAACAACGGAAAACAAATTGATTTCAATACGATTGCGAACATGTTAAATAAAAAATAACGCAAAAGCGAAAAGTCTTAGACGGGGCTTTTCGCTTTTGCTTTGAGAGAAGGAAGCAAGCGCGAGGCGTTTGCTTTTTTTAATCGGCGCATCGACGGGACGGAAATAAAGAGACGCTCTTTGGCGCGCGTGATGGCGACGTAAAGAAGGCGGCGCTCTTCTTCAAGCGGAGCGGTATCACCGTTTCGATATGCTTCAAGCGCATAGTCATGCGGCAATAGCCCGTCGACTGCTCCGATGATATATACGATCGGAAACTCTAACCCTTTCGAACGGTGAATCGTCATCAGTTGAATGCCGTCATCGCATGTCGTGTTGGCGTATGCTTGAACGCGTTTGACGTGAGATAGAAACGCTTGAATCGTTTTAAATTTGCGCGCGACAACTTTTACATCGCGTACGTCATCGGATCCTTTTTCAATTGCGTTACCTTCGTTGCCGCGCTTTTTTAAAAAGTCGCCAAAGCCCATTTCTTTTTCAATGAAATCAATGGCGTCCATCGGTTTCATGTCTTTCACTTTCGCAAACAGAGGGGCGATCGTGCGCAATTTTTGTTGTTGAAACGGCGGAATGCTGTCGAGTTTGGCGAGCACTTCAACGAGCGAACAATCTTGTAAAATCGAGATCGCTTTTAAGTCGTTGATGACCGTTTGTTTTAAAAACAATACGGCTATGACATCCGCAAGCGCTTGTTCATCGTTCGGATTCATGCTTAATTGAAAAAAGCTCAACAAATAGCGCACGATGCGACGGTTGTAAAATGATTCTCCGTCCGTCGTCACCGGGAGGCGAAGTTGAGCGAGCCGTTCAAAGACGGCACGCGCCGATGCGTTCGTGCGACATAAAATGGCGATATCGCTCGGTTTGACGCCTTGTTTCAATCGCTCTTCAATGTCGCAGGCAATCATCGTTGCTTCTTCTTCTTCATCGTACGGAAAGAAAAACGTCGGACAATGCATGCTGTCGGTTTGAGCGTTCATTTGTTTCGGAATGCGCTTGCGACTTTTAGAAATAATGCTGTTGGCAAGCGATACGATCGGATGTGGCGAACGATAGTTTTCCGTCAACTTTACGATTTTTGTATGTGGAAAATCTTGTTGGAATTGATGAATAAACGATGAATCAGAGCCGCGAAACGCATAAATCGCTTGGTCATCATCGCCGACGGCGCATATATGGTGCGTATGTGACGCAAGCAGTTTCATCGTTTCGTATTGCACGCTGTTAATGTCTTGAAATTCGTCGATTAAAAAGTAATGAAACCGTTCGTGATATTGTCGCAATCGTTTTTCATCCGTCCGCAACATGTCATAGCACGCATATAACATATCATCAAAATCAAATACATCGAGTTGCCGTTTTCGCTCTTCATATTGCACATACAATTGCACGACGCGCTCGTCCCATTCGTTTTCGATCGCGATGTCAGCGAGGGAAGTAAGCGTATTTTTCCAATACGATATGCGCTGCATCGCTTCATCATACGGAAAATCGCGCTCATCGATGCCGATGTCGCGCCCGATTTCTTTCATCATCTTCTCTTTTTGCCAGTCGCGAATGAGCCGCTCATGTCGCCAACGGAACGGATCAGCATGTTGCAACATGCGATAAAATAAGCTATGAAATGTGCCGACGGTCGGTATGTTGTCAAGGTTGTACGAATGCAGCCTGTCGACTAGCTCTTTTGCTGCTTTTGTCGTAAAGGTGACGATCATCATGTTTGTCGCTTTTATATGATGTTCAGTTATCATCGCTGCAGCGCGCGTCGTTAACGTGCGTGTTTTTCCGCTTCCAGCACCCGCAAGCACAAGAAGTGGACCTTCCACGTGTTGAACGGCTTCGTATTGCTCTGTATCGAGCGGGATACCGCATACGGTCATTTGTTTTTTTTCTTTCGTTTGAAACGGTTCGGTTGGGCGAATCGAGATGATGTTCGCTTGTTTTCGTTCTTCTTTTATACAGGCATTTGACACATGATAAAAGTGCGGGGCATGTTCAATCGCTAAATGAAAGCGAACGACTCCACCGCACATCGGGCACGTCCATTTGTTGCGTAAACTTTGTTCATACACGAGCTCATATTTTTCCCTTGGTAACGTATGAATGTCAAACAACTTGCCGTTATATTGCGCTTTATTCATCAGTCAAACTCCTTCGTCTAACGTCAACGTCTATGTTAACAAAACATACAATAAGAGAAAAGGAGTTTTTTGTTGGTTGGCGAATATATAAACAAAGGAGGCGATTTGTATGCACATCCCACCGATTCGTTCAAACCCGCTTCATGTTCCGCGCGTCACAAACATACAACGAGCAACAAACGAGAAAAAACAACAAACGTCCCAAAAGAAAAAACGACCTCAAGATCGTTCTTTAAAAAAGCGTTAGTATGATTGTACGTGCATGCCTTTGTCGTCTTGCCATTCGGCGTATAAAATGTCGCTATAGCTTTCAAACCCTGCATGGCGTATATGTTTTTTCAGCCATTGTTCGTCCCAGCCGTTTTCACGTAAATTGTCCCAAATGACTTCCCCATCGATAATGACCGTCACAGGCAATACCGCTTCAGGTGCAGATATGTTGTGATCTTTTCGCGTCGGTTGTTCGTACGGCGCTTTTTTCATGACGCTCACCGTTCCGTCCGTTTCTAAAATGGCGTATTCGACTTCCCGAATGGAAAAGGCGTTTCGTGAACGAAGCAAATGTTGCAGTTGGTTTAAATCAAGATTCGTTTGTTTTAACGCTTCATATAAAATTTTTCCTTTCGAAATGACGATGACCGGTTTTCCTTCGAGAAATTCACGCAGTTCTTTTTTCTTTTGCGTAATCATTTCAGTTGCGTAAATTAAAAGTCCCCAAAGAGCGATTGCGAACAATACTTGCGCAAGTCCGACATTTGCATCGTATAGCGCGTTTCCGACAAGCTCGCCGAGAACGAGGGCGGAAATGAAGTCAAACGGTGTAATTTGCGTAATTTGCGTTCGTCCGAGTATTTTCGCCGTAATAAACAAGGCAATATAACCGACAACTAATTCGACCGCAATTTGTCCAAATTCGTTCATAACGATATCCTTTCTTTTGTCGCTTCTTCACTGTTAGTATGTCAAGCGAAAAAGAAAATATGCGATCGTTATGATCGCATGTTGATTGTTTTTATCATCGTCACATGAGGAATGCCTGCGTCAAGAAATACATCGGATACCGTTTCATAGCCGAGCTGTTTGTAAAACGGTTCAGCATGTGTTTGAGCGTTTAGTTTTACCTTTGTGACATGTTGTTTTGCGTATTGTTCGATTGCTTCCATGATGCGCTTGCCGATGCCGCGTCCACGATAAGCAGGCAGGACGCAAATGCGTTCAATTTTGCCGATGCCGTCTATTGTGCGAAAGCGACCTGCGGCAATCGGTTTGTCGTCATCGTATATGACGAAATGAACGGACTGTTGTTCGAATACGTCAATTTCTTCTTCTTCTGATACGCCTTGTTCGTCAATAAAGACGGTGCGACGAACGAAAAGGGCATCGCGCCAAAGCGCTTCATCTTGTCCAAGTTTTACGTGCATATTATCTTTCCTTTCCGAGATGAAAGGTTTCATATGCCGACCAAGATCCGTTTTCAAGCTGATATAACAGATGGAATCGGTCGACTTGTTCTTCAAAATGAACCGATTGCATTTTTAACCGGCCGAATACGTCCGAATATTCATCGTTTGACAAATCGCGAGCGATCGTAATGTGCGGTACGAACGCATAGTCTGTTTGTTCGACGAATGGCGGGCGATGCAACGTTTCGTGAAGTGTAACGAGCGGTTCTGTTTTTTCTACTTTTAAATAAATGACGTTATTGACCGGATAAAACGAGCTAAATTTCGTGACGCGCAACAAAAACGGCTCTGTTTGGCGCGCGACGTCGCGAAGTTGTTGCACGAGTTCCTCTAGCTTGTCTTCTTCCACATCAAACGCATACTTTAACGTGATATGTGGCGGAATGAGGGCATAATGAGAGTCATACCGTTTGCGGTACGAATTTGCAAAATCTTGAATTTTTTTTGATGGAAAAATCG
The DNA here is from genome assembly GCF_050480245.1 of Bhargavaea massiliensis. GTDB lineage: Bacteria > Bacillota > Bacilli > Bacillales > Anoxybacillaceae > Anoxybacillus. Next base: position 59,508 of record NZ_JBCNEQ010000030.1, read on the forward strand.
CGATACCACATTTCATCCTATTTCGCGCAGGAGACTCCCACTTCAACGACCAAAGGGAGTAAGTGGGAGAGGAATGCGCGTTCCCCCTTTCTTTTGTGTATGATATAATAAAGGCGTGGAGAAAACCGTTCAATAAAGGCACTCCAATAACTGCTACTCGATGTAAGTTGACCTATTGCATGTTCTCCCATCCTTCGTCGATGTTGTTCTTTCTTATCGTACCACATTTCTGCATTTTTTGTCGCTGCGTGATATAATGGGGGAACGAGAGGGGGAATAAAGCATGAAGCGTATATCAAGTAAAGAAGTGTATGAAAAAACGTTGCAGTTATTAACAGAACGTGGGGTAACGATTCCAGCGATTGCTGAGATTGTATATGAAATGCAAAGTCCCTATAATAAAAATTTAACGATGGCAGAATGTATCGAAAGTGTAGAAAAAGTGTTACAAAAACGCGAAGTACAACATGCGATTTTAGTTGGTATTGAGCTTGATAAACTCGCAGAGCAAGGGATGCTGTCGGAGCCGCTTCAGACGATTGTTGAAACGGATGAAGGGTTGTTTGGTGTCGATGAAACGTTGGCGCTCGGCGCAGTGCTCGGATACGGAAGCATTGCGGTGACAACGTTTGGTCATCTGGATAAAAATAAAGTCGGAATCATTAAGCAGCTTGATACGAAACGTGGCAAAGGCGTGCATACGTTTTTAGACGATTTAGTCGCAAGCATTGCCGCAAGCGCCTCTGGTCGCCTTGCGCACAACTTGCGCGACGAGGAAGAAGCCGTGTTGAATGCATAAACGTTTGAAGCTGCCCAAAAAGTCAGCGTAACTGACTTTTTGGGCAAGCCCCTTTTTGAAAACATGTCGAAGCTAATCCCCCAACCGCTCCCGTACTTCCTTCTTCTCGACGTTGTTCTAAGCTTTTTTTTCAATCCTTCTTTCAGCCCTTCAACGATTTCTTCCGTTTTACAATAAATTTTTTGGACATAGGGACGTTGTTCAAGCACGGCGCATAACATAGCGATTGATGATATTGAAAGAGGTGGGAATGTGTACTATTATTATCCGAGCTATATGTATGTGCCGATGTATCCATATGCGATGATGAGGTATCCGCTTCCGCGAGCAACCGCGAAAGATTACGGGCCGAATCCATTTGTTGTTCAAATAGAAGAAGCGACGAAACAAAACAATATGTTTCGTACGGCGCTATGGACAGGGCCGCATTTGCAAGTGACGTTAATGAGCCTTCAAGTTGGAGAAGATATCGGATTAGAAATTCATAATCATCTCGACCAATTTTTACGTATCGAACAAGGGGAAGGCGTTGTGCGCATGGGAAAAAGGAAAGATCAGCTCACGTTTGAAAGAAAGGTAGCGGACGGATCGGCTATTTTCGTGCCAGCGGGAACGTGGCATAACTTGATTAACACGGGCAACGTTCCACTTAAACTGTACTCGATTTATGCCCCACCGCAACACCCAGCTGGAACGGTGCATCCGACAAAAGCAGATGCCCTTGCGGCAGAACGATAAGAGACTTGGGGCGATGCCTCAAGTCTCTTACTTGTATTGTCCAATAAGCTCTTGATAGGATGACATGCGACTTTTCGGACAGCCCTTTACGACATTTCTTTTTGCTGTTTCAATAAATCGCGAATTTCTGTGAGTAGTTGTTGTTCTTTTGTCATCGTTGGTGCGGTTTGTTTCGTTTCTTCTTGTTTTTTGATTCGCTCGTGCAAGTTGTTTAAAAGTTTGACAAATAGAAAAATCGAAAAGGCGATAACTAAAAAGTCAACGACGGTTTGAAGAAACGCCCCGTATTTCACTTCCGCTTCGCCGACTTTCCAAGATAACTCGCTAAAATCAATGCCGCCTAAAATAAGACCAACGAGCGGCATAATGATGTCGTTGACGAGGGAAGAAACGATTTTCCCGAACGCCCCACCAATAATGACCCCGACAGCTAAGTCGATGACGTTGCCACGTACTGCGAATTTTTTAAATTCCTGCCACATCCGAACCCCTCCTTTAAAACGATACAGCCATTAAACTTAAGCTTCCGTACTCGTATGCTCGAAATAAGACGCGTGGAGCTTCTTTGCGGTCGCCTGCTCCGTAGGCGATCCAGTACGGTGCTAAATGTTCTGGTGTTGGGACAGCTTGTTTCGCATAAGGGGCTTTTTCTTCATAGTGAAACACATCTTCACTATGGGCAGATGACTGGGCAAGCAACCAATCATCGAAAGCAACAGCCCAAGAATCTGCTTCCGTTTGTTCATCCCAGCGAAGCGCCATTAAATTGTGCACTGTGCCACCGCTGCCGATGATCATGACACCTTCGTCACGCAACGGGCGGAGTGCCTCTCCGAGTTGAAACAATTGCTTTGGTGTCCACCACGGAACGACAGATGCTTGGATGATTGGAATGTTTGCCTCTGGAAATAGTCGGCTTAACAATACCCATGAGCCGTGGTCAAGTCCACGCCTCTCGTCGATATTGACGATGGGGGAGACGTGCTTCAGATGATGTTGGACGCGCCCTGCCCATTCGACTGAACCTTGTGCAGCATAAGTTACTTCATACAATTCACATGGGAAGCCGGAAAAGTCATAAATCATCTCATACGTTCCAGCGATCGACGAAACGGTTGGTTGACGCGTCGTCCAATGTGCAGTGAAGACGACGATAGCTTTTGGATGCATGTGTTTTCCGAGCGTTGTTAAAAACGATGTATATGCGCTATCTTCAATCGCTAACATCGGTGATCCATGCGCAAGAAATAAAGCAGGTGCTTTCATTATCTCCCTCCTTTTTTTTAATGTACCATATATATTTCTGATTTGTCGATTTTTGCATCCGAGGCGCATGGTCGGGCTGTTGTGCATAACATGACGATGAATACGAAAAAGAGGTGAGAACATGTATTATTACTATCCGCATTACGAGGGAAGCGCAAGAAAGCCCCTGTCTTTAGACACGAGGATGAATTGCGTATTTTTTTTTGATAAATTTATTAGATGTGTTTATTTTATCTATTGTTTATGGTATATTTAGTATAGAGGTGATTGTTTTTTGGAAAACGAAAAATACACCCATAAAAAAGGGATTGTTTATCTCAATCAATATCATATTGTGTTTTGTCCAAAATACCGTAGAAAAGTGTTAGTTGGAGATATTGAACGAGATTTAAAAAAAATTTTTGAAGAAGTT
>NZ_JBCNEQ010000031.1:0-49185 GCF_050480245.1 Bhargavaea massiliensis
GACTTCGTTAATCGTGCCATCGCCACCTGCGGCAATAACAAGGTCAAATTCTCGCTCAACTGCTTTTCTTGCCGCCTCTGTCGCATCCCCTGCCCCTGTTGTCGCATGACATGACGTTTCATATCCTGCTTGTTCTAACCGAATGAGTACATCAGGTAAATGCTTTTTAAATATTTCTCTTCCCGACGTCGGGTTATAAATAATACGTGCTCGTTTCATCCCCATCATCCTATTTGTTTTATTTTTCCACTATTTAGCATCATACCAAATTTTCATGATCGTTGCAACGAACAAAAGAAAGCCGACTCGAATGAGCCAGCTTACACGAACATTTCATATCAAATTTTTATCACAGTCGCTACAATTAATACAAGCAAAATGTATTCGAGCACTTTCGTATTTATGTTTGTAGAAAATAATGACTCCTCGCTTTTCCTAATCACTTCTATTTTTCTGATCTCATTTCTTCATTTTCACTCATTTTTCACCAACATTTGATATGATGAAGGAAAAAAAGGTGATGAGGATGAAAGTATTGCTTGCAGAAGATGATGCCTATTTAGGTGAACTAATCGTCCATTTATTGAAGAAAAAAGGAGTCGAACATATTGACTGGGTGCAAGAAGGAGAAGATGCCTACGATTATGCCCTCGCTTCGTTTTATGATGTGATCATTTTAGATTGGATGTTGCCAAATAGCGATGGGGTGAGCGTATGTCAACGTTTAAGAAAACATGGTTATCACGGAGCGATTTTAATGTTAACCGCAAAAGATGCGGTTCAAGATCGCGTGGAAGGACTGGAAGCCGGGGCGGACGATTATTTAGTGAAACCGTTTGAAATCGACGAGCTTATGGCGCGGCTGAAAGCATTGTCTCGGCGCACGTTTGCACCGATTCAAGAAGAAATTGTCCGCTGGGGAGAATTTGAAGTGAATCGCACAAGCCATACATTGACGAAAAACGGAGAGCAAATTATATTAACTCCACGCGAATTTCAACTACTTGATTTATTATTGCAAAACAGAGGTCGTGTTTTAACGCGCGACATCATTCTTGATCGCATTTGGGGATATGATGCCGATGTGTCGATGAAAACAATTGATGCAACCGTTAAGTTGTTACGTAAAAAAATTGGTGATGAACAGCAGCAGCTTATTAAAACGGTGCGCGGGGTGGGATATACCATTGAAAAATAGCATTCGATCCTTTTTCCATCATTCCGATATGTTTCACCGCACACAATGGCGATTAACTGCCACATATAGCGGTATTCTTATCGCTTTTTTAGCGATTTTTATTGCGGTTGTTTCTTTTTTTATTCATGCTACGATCACAAATGATCTTGAACGGCGTATTCGCACGCTCGCCGAACAAGAAGGTCAAACGATTGAGAACATGCTAGAAGAGCAATCGTTTATCGGGTGGTCTAGCGATCAAAACGTCATATTTTTAAGTGAAGATCAACTATTTTTTTACGTCATTGATACGCGCGGACGATTGATGATGGGAGATGAAGTGAATAAAGGATTGCGACCGCTGCTCCTTTCGACGCTTCAACCGTGGACGCCGGAAAAAAACGAATTGAGATATGTCGAAGTCACGATCCCCCATCATCGCTATGAGTTAAAACGATTTCGTGCGGATGAATTAAAAATATTAACGGCTGCCCGACCAGTAATTGTTGACCGACAACTTATCGGCATTTTATACGTTGGGATGGATGCGACAAGCATGTTTCGCTTGCTCAAATGGTCGACATTTATTTTGCTTAGTCTAGGCGTCTTATTTATCGCTGTCGCTATTGCCTTTAGCTATTTCATGTCCAAACGAGCGCTCATCCCCATTCAAGATGCCTACAATCGGCAACGTCAATTTGTGGCGGACGCTTCCCATGAACTAAGAACCCCACTTAGCGTCATTTATTCATCTGTGGAAGCGTTGAAAATGGATGAGTCATTAACGTCCGATCCATTCAGCCAAAAAACAATTGAACGTCTAGGAGACGAAACGAAACGAATGACAAAGCTCATTAATAACCTTCTCACCCTTGCGCGTACAGACGATGCAAAGCTACAAATTGAAAGAAAACCGTTTGAACTACGTGCATGTGCAGAACGTACGTTACAGTCGTTACAAGAGCTTGCAAATAAAAAGAACATTACGCTTCAGTTTCATGCGTCTGAACAAATTGAATTTGTTGGAGACGAGGACAAATGTACACAACTGTTGTACATTTTGCTTGATAACGCCATCAAATATACACCTGAAGGCGGAACAGTTTCCCTATCGTTAGCTCAACACGTAATAAAACAACGAAAAGTAGTAACCATCTCTGTGGCTGATACAGGTATTGGAATTGCTCCTGAGCATCTTCCCCGCATTTTTGACCGATTTTATCGTGCAGACAAGGCGCGGACACGACAAATTGGCGGACACGGACTTGGGCTTTCCATCGCAAAATGGATTGTCGAAGCACATGAAGGAAACATTCAAGTACAGAGCGAAGTTGGCAAAGGAACGACATTCACGATCACTTTTCCAAATGATAAACGTGCATAAATATGTTGCACGTTTTTTTCTTTTTCACCTAATTTTCTCTTTTCTCTTGTACAATTCAAACTGTAAATAACGAAGGAGGTGATAGATGTGAAAAAACGAACGGTTTTCTTCTTGATCGGTGGACTAGTTGTCATCGCCGTATTCGCGCACATCGCTACTTATTTCATGCACATCGGTTGGAGCGGACGAATGCCAGCAGAACACATAATGGGAATGGGTAAACATCATCGCGCGTTCGGTCATCACGGTCCACAAATGATGCGACCACACGGTATGCCAATGTTCGGATGGATTCCTTTCCTTCTTCAGCTGGCATTAGTCATCATCGGATGGATCGTTTGGAAAACGACGCGCGGTGGTGGGAAGTGGATTGGCGGTGCGCTGATGGCAATTGGGCTCATTGCGCTTTTACCAAAAACGTTGCTCGCCGTCTTAGCGATCATTGCAGCGTACGTTTTACTAAAAAACAAAACAAAGCCGACACCTGAATTTGCACCATTTGTCTCACCTATTCAAAACGATAGCTTTTTAGATGAATGGGAAAAAACAATCCAAAAGGAGGAAAAGTGATATGGGCATTTTTAAACGCGTAAAACATGTCGTTCTTGCCGACATACATGACATCATTGACAAATGCGAAGATCCGATTCGCATGACGAAACAGTACATTCGTGAACTAGAAGAACAGCTTGAACAAGCACAACAAGCATTGGCACAACAGTTTGTGCTAGAACAAAAATATGAGCGTCTCATCGCAGATGCAGAAGAAATGATCGCAAAGCGGGCTCGCCAAGCAAAATTAGCTGTAGAAAAAAATGAAGAGCCGATCGCAAAGATGGCCCTTCAAGAAAAAATCGCCTATGAAAAAAAATTAGAGCTATATACGCAACAATACAACACATTAAAAGAAAAAACAACCGTTTTAACGGAAAAAGTGAAACAATTGTACGAAACGTACGAGCAATTAAAATTGAAACAAATGCAATTAATGACGCGCTTTTATGTCGCTGAAACGATGAAACAAATGGATGAGGCGATCACATCTTTCCGTTACGATCATATCGTAAAAGGCTTCGCACGTATGGAAGAAAAAGTAATGTTACTTGAAGCAGAAGCAAAAGCTCGCTCAGCCATTCAAACGTTGCCCCCACAATCATTTGATATAGAAGTCGAACAACAACTGAAACAATTAAAAGGTGAGTAATACAAAAGGTGTCCCTATCCGGACACCTTTTGTATATGTTATGTCGTCCATTCATCATGAATGATGCCGACAAGTTTCCATTGACCGTTTTCTTGTTCAAAAACAAGACGTAAAATGAATTGACTTGTTTTGCTTCGCTCTTCACTTGCTCGGCATCCAACTCAGTCTTTCTTGTTTTCTTTCTTGCAAAAATGATGAAAATGCGGGAAGTACACATGTATATACATGTTTACAGGTATAAAAAACAACCGGCATATGACCGGTTGTTTTTAATGCCCCGCATGTCCCGATGTCAATACCCAAATCGAGCCTGCGACAATGACGATCGCGACAAATACCGCATAAGCCATATTAATAACGTTCGTTTTTCCGTCTTCGCCTTCCGTTACATGCATAAACATAAACAGTTGCAGTCCGGCTTGAATGACCGCGAGTGAGCCAATGATCCACATCACAATTGTATATGATACGTTCATTTTCAACGCAACAAATACGGCGACAAACGTTAAAACTAACGAAAGCAAAAATCCAACAACGTGACTAACGGGATATTTACTTTTATGTTCCATTTACGCCACCATCCCTTTTAAATAGACGAACGTAAAAATAAAGATCCAAACGACATCAAGGAAATGCCAATATAAGCTAATAATAAACATTTTTCTCGCCGTAACTGGCGTCAATCCGCGTTGGAGCAACTGGATGATAAGCATGATTGCCCAAATGATCCCGAATGTAACGTGCGCTCCGTGTGTGCCAAGCAAAACGAAAAAGCTTGATAAGAACGCGCTCGTTTGCATCGTTGCTCCTTCGTGCACGTAACGAATAAACTCACGAATTTCCATAAATAAAAATCCTGCCCCTAATAAAAGGGTAATGACGAACCAAGTAAGCAGCTTTTTCATATCCCGACGGCGCATGAAGAAGACAGCTAAGCCAGATGTAAAACTACTCGTTAACAACAACAACGTTTGAATCAGCACATCGTTTAGCTTAAAAATATCGCTCGGCGTCGGGCCACCGGCATAGCGGTTACCTAACACACCATATACAGCAAACAACGTCGCAAATAATACAACTTCTGCGCCAAGGAAAATCCAAAATCCTAAAATGTTGAGACGGTTTTGTTCCGTCTGATATTCGAGCGGAAGCGAATGATTGACGTTAGCCGACATGGTTTTCCGTCCCCCCTTCTACATTTCTCCACGTGCGCTCTGTTTGTTTAATTTCATCGACGCTTACATAGTACCCATCGTCATAGTCAAAGGAACGAACAATAAGCCCAACAACAATGCCAATTGCCGCAACAGCTGCCGCGATATGCGCCTCAAAAACGAGGAAGAAACCTGTAATTCCAAACACAACCGCCATATAAAACGGTAAGCCTGAGTTGCTCGGCATATGAATTTTCTTTATGTCGCTTTCTTTTAATGTGAGCGTTTCACCGCGCTTTTTCATATGCCAAAACGCGTCTAACTGTTTCACCTCTGGGACGACCGCAAAGTTATAAAACTGCACTGGTGATGCTGTCATCCACTCGAGCGTACGCGCATCCCACGGATCGTGGGAAACATTTCGTTTCGCATAACGGAAGCTCCAATAAATGTTATAACAAAATACCGCAAAACCGATCGCTAAAATGATTGAACCGATCGCAGAAACGAGGAAAAGCGGCGCAAAGCCTGACTCGGCCGAGTACGTATAAGCACGACGAACGGCTCCTTTTAAACCAAGGAAAAACATCGGCATAAATGTGACGTTAAATCCGATCGTAAACAACCAGAAATGATATTTTCCAAGTTTCTCGTTTAACATAAAACCGAACATTTTCGGCCACCAATAATACAATCCTGCAAATACAGCAAACACGACGCCTGGAATTAACACGTAATGGAAGTGTGCGACTAAAAATAATGTGTTGTGATATTGATAGTTGGCCGCTGCCATCGCCAGCATGACCCCTGTCACTCCACCGATGACGAAATTTGGTACGAAAGCAAGCGTCCATAACATCGCTGTTGTAAATTGGATGCGGCCTTTTCTCATCGTAAACAACCAGTTAAAAATTTTCACTCCAGTTGGAACTGCAATTAACATCGTTGTAAAAGAGAAAATTGAGTTTACCACAGGGCCAGCATCCATCGTGTAAAAATGGTGTACCCATACGATCATACTTAAAAACGAAATACCAACGATAGAAATAACCATAGACTTATATCCATATAACGTTTTACGTGAAAACGTCGCAATGACTTCAGAGAAAATACCGAAAGCCGGTAAAATAACGATATATACCTCCGGATGTCCCCAAAGCCAGAACAAGTTTGCCCAAAGCATATCGCTGCCGCCTGAAGAAAGGGTAAAGAAATGCGTGCCGTACAAACGGTCAAACGTCATTAATGCTAAAGCGACTGTGAAAATTGGAAAAGCCGCTACGATAATGATCGACGCAATGAGTGTTGTCCATGTAAACATCGGCATTTTCATCAATGTCATGCCCGGTGCACGCATTTTTAAAATTGTAACAATAAAGTTAATCCCCGTCATTAACGTCCCAAGACCTGCAATTTGTAAGGCGATGGCATAGTAGTTATTTCCGATTCCCGGACTAAATTCCTTCCCTGCAAGCGGGAAATATGATGTCCATCCTGCATCCGGCGAACCACCGACAACGAACGAAATGTTAAATAACATCGCTCCACTGAAAAACAACCAAAAGCTAAGCGCGTTCAACTGTGGAAAGGCAACATCGCGCGCACCGATTTGCAACGGAACGACGACGTTCATTAAACCGATCAAAAAGGGCATCGCCATAAATAAAATCATAATGACGCCATGGGTTGTAAAAATTTCATTGTAATGTTGCGCATCCAAAAAGTTCATTTCTGGCCGAGCCGTTTGCGCCTTCATTAACAACCCGTCCATGCCACCACGGAAAAACATCAATACACCAGATAAAATGTACATAATCCCGATCTTTTTATGGTCGACGGTCGTTAACCATTCACGCCATAACCAACCCCATTTTTTAAAGTACGTTAAGCCAACGACAATCGCAACGACAGTCAGTACAATCGCAATTTGTGAACCAACAAGAAGCGGGTTTCCCCCAACAAGTATTTCATTCCACTTAATACCCATGATGTTCACCTCCGCTATAGCTTTCAGAAGCTTGTTGCTCATCATCTGTCACATTTGATGTATGTCGATCATTTTCGTCAAAAATTTTTCCTTGGTATCCATGCCCGCGATATAATTCTGGATTTGTGTACGTCTTTGACTGCGGATCAGCATGGTTTACCCATTGTAAATGTGTATCAACAAACGTCAATCGTCCTAAATGGGTTGGCAATAACAGCTCTTCATATTTTTCTTTCGTTAATTTCGGTGCCGTTTGTTTTACTTCTTGTACCCATTTGTCAAACTCTTTTGGCGTTTGTGCTAACACTTCAAATTGCATATGCGCATACCCTCGTCCGTTAAAGTTTGTATTTCTTCCTTCGTACGAACCAGGACGTTCCGCAACAACGTACAATTCTGTCTCCATTTTGTTCATCGTATATTTTTGTCCCGCTAACGCAGGCACCCAAAATGACTGCATAGTCGATGCGGAAGTCATTTTAAATAGCACGAGACGATTGACAGGAATATTGACGTAGTTCACTGTTTCAATATTTTGCTCTGGGTAGCTAAAAATCCATTTCCAATCCGCTGATGTCACGTGAATAACAAGCGGATCTTGATCTTCGTACCCCTTCGGAGGCTTTTCTAAATCAAATAATGTTCTCACAGTTGGGATCGTTAACGCAACAACGATAAGAATCGGAATAACTGTCCATACAATTTCAAGCACCACATTCCCGTGCTCCTCCGGAGGCTCCTCTCCTTGACGCTCAGGTCGATCTCGATATTTCCATACGATATAAGCAAACAAGGCAAATACAACAACAACAACAAGAAGCATCCACCAAATCGACCAAGTAATGAGCTCCATAATGCTTCGAGCAGCTGGTCCTTGTGGCTGAAAAACAACCATCTCACAGCCTGCAAGAAGCGGAAGCAATCCGACTACCAGTAAGGAAAACAAGCGCTTCATCATTTTTCACCTCAACAAAATTGTGATTCATTGAACAAGTAAGTAAATACATAACGAACGAATTTAAATAACTTTGTGGTATTAGCACTATCAAAATGATTTTAACATGTATTGTAGAAATAATTGTGACGAAAAAAGTAAGGAAGAAACTGCATTGAGGGGAAAACAAAAAGAAAAATCATTGACAAAAAGAAAAATACTTTTCTCAAATCTAAAGAACAAGCGAGGAAAGCGTTATTTTTTATATAATACATGGAAATAAAAAAAGAAATAGGTTGTCTGCATGAAAACTTGTCACATTTTCGTCAAATTTTTTTCGAAATTTGTTCAAATTTACTGTCCGAAAACAAAAAAGTGCCCGGTTAGGAACACTTTTTCATCTCAATAGTTTCCGCACCCATTTGGACGCATTTGGAAAGTTTGGATAAAACGAACACTAAATGCAAGGAGTTTATTCGCCATCCCCGGAATAATGACGGTTTTATTGTTCATTACTCCTTTTTTTAAACGTTTAAAAACTTAAACATATAAAATGAAAAATTTGGCCTTTAGCATATCTAAAGGCACTCCTTCTCAACAGCATGAATTAAATCTTTCAATAATTCAACAGCTTTTTCGATAGATAATACATAGTATCGCAATGTCCCTTTTTGTTCTACCGACACTAGTCCTTGGTCACGCAAAATTTTTAAATGGTGCGAAATCGCTGGACGCGATAAACTTGACCGTTCCGTAATTTCATTGACTGTTAGCTTATCGTGTTCCGCAAGCAGCAATACAATATCTTGGCGATGAGGATCGCTTAGCGCTTGAAATAATGGTATACACGATCGAAACACCTCGATCGCTTTTTGTCCCATTCCCCTCTTCCTTTCTTTTGTTTAAAAGTTTAAACATTTGATATCTTTATCTTATTCTTTTTCTTCACGCCTTTCAATGCATTATTCGAAAAATAGATCCTTTACCTTCCCTTCACCTCCCTCCTCAACTGTTCCACAAGCGCCTCTTGGTATCCTGCTTTTTTCCGCCGCAATATTTCTTGTTTTACTGGCTGCAAGTCATGAAGCGTCACCGATTGCAGTTTCGCCAAACGTTCATCGGATAGCGGAACGGTCGGTTTGGTCGCCAAATAATCAGAACAGTCGTAATGCCAAAGCCGAACAGATGAACCGTACCGCTCGACAAGGCGCTGCGCCATTTTTAGTCCTTCCGGGTCAAAATCGCCCGAATAATAAAGGGTAACCCCTTCTTTTACGAGTAAATCAAACAGCCACCTCGTCGCTAAATTCAATTGACCGTTTGTGCTAATGAGCGGTACGTTCGCATCTAACAGCGTCGAAAACACACCGGCATTTTCGACGACAAAGACGTTGTTTCCTACGGACGGATACGCCCGCACTAGTGGCATCACTTCCCGTAACGGCACATTTAGCGCCGTATTCGTTGCACATGCGGCAGCGAAAACAGGATGGCGGCCTTTCTCTGTTTCTGCCATCACGCCAGCGCACGTCACAAAGTTTAATACATCTTCCCGCAACAGCCGATACGACTGCAATAGTTCGTTCACGTCTTCGACCGCCGAAAGGTCGTACTCGGTGTCCGTATAAAATTCGAGCGCCGAAAGCAATAGCTTCCCTGCAAGTGTATGCAAATCAAACATATGCGGATCGTTCGCTACTTTTTGCGCAAAAACGGGCAAGCGAACGTAGGTGGACGGAAGCTGTTCGAGCGCGCGGCAAACAGCAGAAAGCGCCGCCTCTAACGCGTGATGGTTTTGTTGATACGCTAATTGCACAAACCGCTGCTTTTCTACCGCCATCAACCAATCGCGCTGTGCTCGATACGTATTCATAAGCCGAGCAAAATAGGCTTCCTTTTCCCGCTCTATTTCTTGTTGTTGCTCTTTTTTCGTTACGAGCGGCTCGCCAAAATAGCATGACAGCAACTCCACGAGAGAAATGCCGGCAAACCTTGTATTCGCAAGCTGTTGTTCAAACGCCGCGAGCGACACGCGGCTCATTTCTTTGCCAAAAAACGACGCGATCGCTTCCTTTTCCTCCGCCGAAAAAGACGAAACGGAAATCGTGCCCCCTATGCGACCAAGCGATTCGTATTTCTTTTTCATTTCGCAAAAAAGGCGGTGAAACGAACGTTCACCGCGAAAAAATTGCACCGCTTCCTCTACCCGATTCAATGCGATCCCCCTCTCATCATTGCCGCTAACTTTTCATCCGTAACAAGCTGCTTTATTTTTCCGTTCCAATAATAGCGAATGACCGTCACGAACGAAGCATTTTTCGGACGAACGAGTTCGCAAATCGACAGCGCCGGAACGGTATCATAATCGCCCCAGAGCGCTTGCGAGTTCATCACATAGTTAAACCCAAGCTGCTCGACAAGCCCGAACATATTGCGAATATTATTTTCGTCTACCCCCGCGAACGCTTCATCCAACGAAATAATGTACGGCGCATCATCTGCTGCTTCTTGATAACGCGAATACGTCGCGGCAAACAACGGAATATACATCGCCATCGCTTTCTCCCCGCCGCTAAATTGATAGAACCGTTGGTTCGTCAACTCTCGTTTCGGTTCATTCGTTTTTTGGTAATAAAGGGTAAATGAAAACCATTTCCGATAGTCTAATACTTCTTTAATAATTTGGTGGAGCGTATTGCCTTGGCCGCGCTCTTCTAGCAATTCGCGCGCTCGATGAATTTTCGAGCGGAAATGTTTCGTCACTCGCTGCAAATCTTCCTCTTTTAATAGCCGCGAGTTCATCCGCAACAACTCGACAAGCTCTTTCGTATCCATCTCTTCTTCCGTTTCCGCGGTGCGCGGCTTCCATTGAATAAACAACACCAGCCCAGAAGACGTGTCGAGCTGTTGCATTAGTTCGTTCATATCTTTTACCCAACGCTCCGCCCGTTGAATGCGGCTGCGCAAAATTCGACCGATCGTTTTTAAAATAATTTCTCCATACAATTCGCGGTCTTGCTCTTTCATATATTCCCGCTGCAAGAAAATGTCGTGCTCGATTTCACGCAATACATAAAATGGTGATACGCGCTGCCCTTTATAATCAAGCAAAAGGACGATGCGGTCTTGCTTTTCTCTCCATCCGGAGACTTTTAATTCCATTTCTTCATCTAGCTCGATATCCGTAAACAAATTGTCCTCCTCAGCTGCGACGGGCTCTTGGCTGAGCCGGTATTCCGTTAAATTCGCCGACTCTTGGAAAAAGACGCTATTTAATCGGTTCACAAGCGACGTTCGAGCTTCTTTCGCTAGCTCCCCGTATTGCTGCATCGCTTCTTTTGCTTTTTCCAACCAATCAGAACCGTGAAGCTCTACAAGCTCAAGGGAAAGCTCTCGCGCAAACGACCGCTTCCACGCCTCCGCTAGCCGCTTTGCGAACGTTTCTTTCACCGAAAGCTGTTCGCATTTTTCACGAATGGCTTTCAGCTCATGCTCTAGCGCAATGCGCTCGTTCATTTTCGCTGGCATTTCTCGCTGCAAAAATGCCAACCGGTCGCGGACGCGCTGAATTTCCGCTTGAATTTCTTCTGCGCCCATTAGTTGCAGCGTCCGCTCGATTTCTTGCCGCTTCAGTTCGAGTTTTTGCTGCTCTTTTGCGAGCATATGCCGTTCGCCTTTCGTTTCATCGATTTCTTGTTGCAACGTTTCTAACTGCTCCGTGAGACGATCAATGGTGTCGAGCACATGAGTAAGTGCTTGATGGGTAAGCTCAAGTTCATGCAGACGCCGCATATACGATTTCATAAAAACAAGCGCCTGTTCATAGCCGTCCTTGGAAAACTCTAAATCGAGCCCCTCGGTTTGCTCGCGCAACGTTTGTTTTGCTTGTTGCCAATCGCGGGCAAGCTGGGCTAACTTTTCGTTTTTCTTTTCCCATTCGCGTTGTTTGCTTATTATCATTCGCTTCGTTTTTTCTCGTTCTTCAAAGGCCGCGCGCATGTCGCGGTCGGTTGGAAAGGCACGAAACCAGCGGGTTATTTGCGCAATCGTCTGCTCGAGCTGTTTTAGCATGTCGGTTCCCTCATGAAGCTGGGCGCGAAGTTCGTGGAGTTCTGCTTCGAGTGCGGCGATCTTTTCTAGCCGCCAACGCTTGCGGGCAGTGCGTCCGATAAACAACGCTTTTTCCCGCGCCGGGGCATGCCCTTTGATTAAGCCGAGCGTATAACGCCCTTCTTCATGAAGCATAAACGTCCCGTCCATTTCTCCATCGGCAAGAACGATGCTTTGAAGTACTTCGTTAATGCGCGTTTTGGACACTTTGCATCCCTCATCTACATCTGGCTGCAAATAGTCTGCTAATGTATGCGCCAGTTCGACAGGACGTGGAACAATCACTCGGTCACACGTTACTTCGACATCGGTTTCTGTAATTAACGCATCAAGTAGCCCTGCATGATACAATGCCGATTCAATCCGCTCCCGAAGCGGTTCTGGTACATGGTCTTGAAATTCCACCCCTGCATAAAACGGGACAAAAGCAATCCCTTTTTCGTCTAACTCCGCCCGCGCTGCGATCGTTTGTTCATCGCGCATGAGCTCGGGGTCTTTTTGCGTTTTCCATTGGTTCCATTCGGCTTCTTTTGCGGCAATTTTTTCCTCTAATAACGTGCACGTATGCTTTTGCTTCATTTTTTCTTCGTTTTTTCGATTGAGTGCTTCGTAATACGCTTCCGTAAACGGTTGCTTCATCTCATCGACGTGATACGTTTCGTATAGTTCGTGAAGACGCTGTAAAAATAGTTGGACAGAGGGTTCCGGTACGGAAACGTCTTGGCATTGTTCGAGCCAGCGAAATACTTCTTGTTGGAAACGCGCCTTTTCGTTTTCTAACAGTTCGAGCCATTTCGCTTCTTCATGGCGCAATTCGTCTACTTCCCGCTGCAGCTCCCCTGCCTCTTTACTCGTTTCTTCATAGCGCGCCTTCATTTCATCATGGCGGCGCCAAAGCGCAATCGTTTGTTCTAGTTTTTCAACGTATTCTTGTCCTTCTCGCTTCCAGACGGTAAAATCAAATTTCGTTTGGCGCTGTCGAGCAAAGTCCGCTTCGTTAAGAGCATGGGAAGAGAAGGAACTTTCCATCGCATCATGTCGTAAGTCTTCTACTTGCTGCGTGAGTTGCTTTTCTATCTGATACCGCCGGTCTTCGTCTTCTTCTAACTGGCGCTTATAGCGGCGTTCGAGCCGCTCTTTTTCATCGATTTGCCGCAATAGTTTTTGTTGCTTGTCATGAATGTCGCGTATTTCTTGTTGGACTCGCTCATATTCTTTCGCCGCTTGAAACACTTCGTGGCTCGCTAATTCTAATTCTCGTTGATGCAATACGTCCTGTTCGTTTGCAAGCGTTTGAATGTATTCGCTCAAAGCGACAAGGTGCGCTTGCTTTTCCTGTTCCTCCGCAAGCCATTGCTTTTCTTCTTCTGCTAGCCGCTTCACTTGTTTGTCAGCCTTTATCCATTCGCTTGCTTTTTCCGCAATCATATACTCGTTATACGCTCGATATTGCGCACAAAGCCGTTTTAGTGATTGCTCATCGCGCTCTAGCTGCTCTAACTGCTGTTTCGTTTGGTCCATATTTTCAATCGTTTCCGATAAATGGCGCAACTCGTCGTCTGTCAACGCGGGGAGCGAGCTTTCTAAAATCTCGTAAATGACCGTTGGCTTGAAATCCTTCGATAGCTTCGGGCTACGCAATTGAATCAATAGCTCAATTAATTCTTGAAACGCCTCCATCGATTCAAATCGGAAGACGTGCTTATTGACGAGCTCCATATATTCTTTTTGTGAATCCACGACCGTTCCGCCGTTGCCAAGTACATTCGCCAGTTCGCGTTTGGTGAGCGGGATTTTTTCTGTGCCGTTCGCTGATTTTTCCGTTTTATATAAAAATAAATCGCGACCGATGCGGCGGTTATCAAAAATGACGAACCCCCAAAAGTCCATATTTTTTTGCCGCTTTGCCCGTAAGCCAATCCCTGTCGTTACGTATTGTTCCGTCTGCATTCGCTTATATTCTAAAAATAAATAGCCTGTCCGCTCATCGCGATCGACAATTTCCTTTTCGCCAAGCAAGTAATCTTCCATTTTTCGTGCCCGAGAACCGAACGGGTCGAGCCGGTCGGGCGTTTTTTTTCCGTCCAATAAGACAGGAAGCAAGCTTTGCATCGTTACTGACTTCCCAGAGCCGTTCGTCCCGCGCAACAACAACTTGCCGTCGGCAAACTCGAAATATTGTTCGTCGTAATACCAAAAATTAATTAATCCCGCGCGATGAAGCACCCATTTATTTGTCATCATCGTCTCTTCCTTTCGTTGTAAAGTCGTCTGGATATTGACCGACAAGTCGTCCAAGCAGCGGATAAAGCACGACCATGCCCGTTTCCTGTTCATATTCTGCCATCTTCCAGTCTTTTAAAGCAGAGAGCAGTTCAGAGGCGAGCTGTGCCGTCGTCATTTCCCGATACGTTTTGCTCCAGCCTTCGCCATACTGCTCGCTGCACCGGTGAAGCAGCTGCCGAAAATCGGACATCGTCACGTGGATTTGCCCGTATTCATCCGGTGGATAGTTGTCCAAATGAGCGCGAACGACAGAGGCAAAATGAAGGATAATATCCGACGTTCCCTTTTGATCTGGAAATAACGTATACACATGTTGCCGTTCTGGAATCGTCAGCAAGGCTGCATTTTTATATAGTTCGTAGCGAAAATCAGTATGCGCCTCGATGTCATCGCGCAGTCGATGGCGGAAGTTGCGCAAATAATAAAAGTTTGGGTCGTCTTTTTGCCGACGATATACAACAGGAGATAAAAAGAGCTGCCGATAAATAAAGTGGCGGCGGTAGTCGTCGGGTGACACTTTCCACTCTTCCTCCAACAGTTGCTCGATCGTTTCATATTGAATGAAGTCTTTCGGATAGGACCGCATAAAATAGCGGGACAGTACAGGAACTTCATACAACGCTTCTTCGTCTTCTTGATTGGCAAACGCCTCAACTTCCCCGTCGACGTGATGTATAATCCCGATTTGCTCGGCTGTTTTTAAGACGCGAATTAACGCGCGACGATGTTGGTAGTTCGTCCAATCGAGCGCCGTTTCGCCTGGATACATCGCTTTTATTTCTTCGCATACATCAGACAATAAAAATTTTTCCTCGACTGCTTTTCCTTCTAAATATGCTAACAAGCAACAAAATAACGCGTAGTCGAGCGGTTCTTGAAACGACTCCATTCCCATCCACGCTTCTGGTTCGGCTGGTATTTTTTCGAGCTTAGCAAAATAGCGGTGGACAATGAGCCGATAGCCGAATTTCTCTTGCACATACCGCTTTAGCACTTTTTCACGTTCTCGTATTTTTTGAAAAAGTTCCGGCTCTTTTTCCCGAACAATCCAAAACTGTTCAAACAGCGCCGTTAACGCTTCTTTCGCTTTCTCATCGAACTCTTTTTCCATTCTCTCTTCTCCTAGTCTAGCAAATGGATTTCGTAATTTGGCATCATTAACGTACCATCTTCTGCTTTCAGTATAATCGTCCCTTCACGTTGGACTACTTTCACTTTCCATCCGTTTTCCGTTTGCACCGTCCGGTCTTCTCGCCCCATCGCTTTTGCAATCCACCCGAGCAGCGTTTTGCGAATATGCGAAGCAACGACCGGTAGCTCCTGAAGTACAATTTTTCCGTCGTTTATAAGCTGTGTGAGTTCTTCTTCCTCCTGTTGTTTCGCTGCTAGGTAGGCGGCCATCGTTTCCTCTTTTTCTTTCCGCCGATCAATCATTGCTTCTGGCTTTTTCTTTTCTCGGTAGTGGCGAACGCGCGGTTTTACGAGCCATTCTGCCGGCTGTTCCTCCCAAATATCGCGGTACATATTTTCCGTTGCATCGTTTTCGGCGACGATGTGCTTTGTATGAAAACAGCCGAACACAACCGCCGATAATTTATGCGCTTCTTCTATCGTTTCTAATGAAGAAAACCATTTCGCTAAATGCAAGTAATCTTTTTTTCGGCTGCGGAAGTGGTGATGACGTTCCCCTAAGCGCTGAACGACGCGCGTCATTCGCCGAATCGCTTCGTTTGTCTGCTTTTGTAAAAACGACAGTTCGCTTTCATGCCCGTTTCGTCCTAAAAACCATTCGCTTAAACTGCGCCACGTGTCTAATTTCTCTTCTACTAGCTGTTCACGCGAAAGAATCGCCCCTTCAAAGCGTGGAATGGCAAGCTGGTAAGCGACCACTTCCTCAATAAAACGGCGAACACCGTCCTCTGGCAAGTCTTCGAGCAGTTTTTCAATTTGCATCGACGTTTTTTGCAATGCGACGATAAAATCGCGCAAATAAGCGGTAAACTGTTCTTTATAGACGAGAAATGAATCAGACATCATCCGTTCTTCCATGTTTTCTCCGTTTAAATAGGCAATATAGTCGGCAGAATTTTGGATGATTTTTTTAAAATAATCAAACGTTTCTTCCCACACTTGATTCATTTCTTCCCTTTTTTCGGCAAATCCATCGTGGATAATCGATTCCATTCGGATAAGCGACGCATACAAGCGGTCAAACCGCGTTTTTTCGAGCGAGCCGCCAAACGTCTCCCCTAGCTGCTCAAGCGTGCGAATCATTCGTTCGATTTCAACCGTATATGGGCTGCATTGATAGCGAAACCGTTTCTTTTTAAATTCCTCAATCGTCCGAATATGACCCGTTTCTTGTCTAGCGATTAAGTTTCTCCATTTGACGAGCTGCTCTAGGTCCTGTTGCAGCTCTTCTTCTGTATAATCTTGAAATTCATCGAATTGTTTTAAAAAAGCGTACACTTCTTCTGGAAACAAATATTGCCGCATTCGTTCGTGTTGCGTATAAAAATAGCGTAAAATCGCGCGGTACCGGTACGCGTTATCAACTACTAAATATTTCGCCTCCGTAATCGGCTTTAGCCATGACGTATCCATCTTGTGCTCCCCTTATATCCTTCATCTACTATCATTGTAATCGATTCGCCGGCCGTTCTCTACTAAAACGTCGTTGGGAAAATGTGCTCGCCTATAAGAAGCTTGCTTAAAACACGAATATGTTCGCTAGTCATCCGCTGTCGATTCGTGTAAAATGGAAACGAAAAGGAGGTGAAAGGAATGGTAGAACAGCTGCTATACGAAATTCTTCATGAAGTAAAAGCAACTCGAGAAAAAGTCGAATCGCTAGAAAAACGAGTGGAAGCAGTCGAGCAAAAGGTGGAAGCTATTGAAAAAGAAGTATCTTCCTTACGCCAACAAGTACAAGCACTGGACGAGAAAGTTCAAGCGCTGGACGAGAAAGTTCAAACGCTGGATGAGAAAGTTCAAACGCTGGATGAGAAAATACAGTTACTTGATGAACGAACACTCGAAACGAAAGCGATTTGTGAAGCGGTTCGTCACGGTCAAGAGGCGCTCGCCGCAAAATACGATGCACTCGCGCTCGATGTCCACAACATGCAAGGAAACATCACCCGCTTAACAAACATACTCGAAGAAAAAGTACTCCCTGCCCTCACCGACCACGAATCGAGCATCCAAGTATTAAACAATCGTGTATTTAAAGTCGAAAGCACTTTACAAAAGCTTGTTCATCTGTAAGAAAAGCGGCATTGTCCGATGGCAATGCCGCTTTGTTTTTATCGTTTATTAATTTCTTCAAGCAATAGCTTATTGACAAGCGGTGGGTTGGCTTGTCCTTTTGTTGCTTTCATAATTTGACCGACTAAGAAGCCGATCGCACGGTCTTTTCCGTTTTTGAAGTCTTCGATCGATTGTGGATTCGCGTCGAGCACTTCTAACACAATTTTGCGCAACGTTGCTTCGTCAGAAATTTGCACAAGCCCTTGTTGTTTGACGATTTGCTCTGGATCGCCGCCTTTTTCCACAAGTTCTTTAAAGATTTTCTTCGCAATTTTTGACGAAATCGTGCCGTTTTGAATGAGTTTAATCATGCTTGCAAGACTTTCTGGCGTTAACGCAATGTCATGTAATTCTTTTTGTTCTGCGTTTAAATAAGCAGATACTTCGACCATGAGCCAGTTTGAAGCAAGCTTTGGATCCGCACCATTTGCAACCGTTGCCTCAAAAAAGTCTGCCATTTCTTTTGTAAGCGTTAATACTTTCGCATCATACTCCGGCAAACCAAGCTCTTCGACATATCGCTTTTTCCGCGCATCCGGAAGTTCTGGAATGGACGCACGTACGCGTTCTTTCCACTCATCGTCAATATAAAGCATCACTAAATCTGGTTCTGGGAAGTAACGATAGTCTTCCGAACCTTCTTTTGTGCGCATCAAAATGGTTGTTTTCGTTGCTTCGTCGAAACGGCGCGTTTCTTGCTGGATCACACCGCCAGACAATAAAATTTTCTCTTGGCGCTTCGCTTCGTATTCTAATCCTTGGCGAACGAAGTTAAATGAGTTTAAGTTTTTCAATTCTGTTTTCGTTCCAAATTTGTCTGAGCCAATTGGACGAAGGGAAATGTTCGCATCACAGCGAAGCGAACCTTCTTCCATTTTACAATCGGATACACCTGTATATTGAATGATCGACTTTAATTTTTCTAAATACGCATACGCCTCTTCTGGCGAGCGAATATCTGGCTCAGAGACAATTTCAATGAGCGGTGTCCCTTGACGGTTGAAATCAACTAACGAATAGCCATCCCCTGTATGCGTCAGCTTCCCGGCATCTTCTTCTAAATGAATGCGCGTAATGCCGATTTTTTTCTTTTTGCCGTTCACTTCAATTTCGATCCAACCATTTTGTCCAATCGGTTGGTCGTATTGTGAAATTTGGTACGCTTTCGGGTTGTCTGGATAAAAATAGTTTTTTCGGTCAAATTTCGTTTCCGTCGCAATTTCGCAGTTTAACGCCATCGCTGCTTTCATCGCATATTCAACCGCTTGTTTGTTTAGCACCGGAAGAACGCCCGGATACCCTAAGTCAATGACGCTCGTTTGTGTGTTTGGGGGCGCTCCGAATGCGTTTGGACTGCTTGAGAAAATTTTCGATTTCGTTTTCAGCTCGACGTGCACTTCAAGTCCGATGACGATTTCAAAATTCATCACTTATTCCCCCCTTACAACGTTGGTTTTTGTTTATGATAGTCTGTTGCTTGCTCGAAAGCATGAGCAACGCGGTAAATCGTACTTTCATCGAAATGTTTGCCGATAATTTGCAAACCAACCGGAAGCCCGTCGACAAATCCGCATGGAATCGAAATACCTGGAACACCGGCAAGGTTTACTGGGATCGTTAAAATGTCGTTTGCGTACATTGTTAATGGATCGCTCGTTTTTTCACCAATTTTAAACGCTGGCGTTGGGGTTGTTGGTCCGATAATGACGTCGTATTTTTCAAAGACGTTTTCAAAGTCTTGTTTAATGAGCGTCCGCACTTTTTGCGCTTTTTTGTAGTACGCATCATAGTAGCCCGAGCTTAACGCAAACGTTCCGAGCATAATGCGGCGCTTCACTTCGTTGCCGAACCCTTCGCTGCGCGTTTGCTTGTACATCTCCATTAAATTTTTCGCATTATCTGTCCGATAGCCGTAACGAACGCCGTCAAAGCGAGCAAGGTTAGCAGACGCCTCAGAAGATGCTAATAAGTAGTATGTTGCTAGCGCATATTTTGAATGAGGGAGCGATACTTCTTCCCACGTTGCGCCGAGGCTTTCTAACACTTTTAGCGCTTGAAGAACAGATTGGCGAACTTCGTCTGATACACCTTCGCCCAAATATTCTTTCGGCACGGCAATTTTTAAACCTTGAATGTCACCTGTTAAGGCAGAAACATAATCTGGTACATCGACATTTGCTGATGTAGAATCCATTGGATCTAAACCAGAGATGACTTGTAGTAAATATGCGTTATCTTCCACCGTGCGTGTAATTGGACCGATTTGGTCAAGCGAAGACGCAAACGCAACAAGCCCATAGCGCGATACGCGACCGTACGTCGGTTTTAAACCAACGACGCCACAAAACGCTGCTGGCTGGCGAATCGATCCACCTGTGTCTGATCCAAGCGCAAATGGCACTTCTCCTGCCGCCACTGCTGCTGCTGAACCACCGCTTGAACCACCTGGCACGCGCTCTAAATCCCACGGGTTGCGCGTGAGTTGAAAACCAGAGTTTTCTGTCGATGATCCCATCGCAAACTCGTCCATATTTAATTTACCGATCGTTACTGCATCAGCTTCGTTTAAACGCTCTACAACCGTCGCATCGTAAATCGGGTCGAAGTTGTACAAAATTTTGCTGGCACACGTTGTGCGAAGCCCTTTTGTCACAATGTTATCTTTAATGCCAATTGGCATCCCAAAAAGCAAACCAAATTCCTTTTCCGTAGCTAGTTTTTCATCTAACTGTTTCGCTTTCGCGCGCGCTTGTTCTTCGTTTAACGTTAAAAACGCTTGTACTTTTTCCTCTACGTCATGAATGCGTTTAAACGATTCATCCACTAAATCCGAAACAGAAATTTCTTTTTTATGTAATAAACTGTGTAACTCAGATATGCGGTAGTCAAACAATGACATATTCTTCCCTCCTTACTCTAAAATGGCTGGTACTCGGAATTGCCCGTCTTGATGGTCTGGTGCGTTTTTCAATACGTCTTCTAACGGAAGACCAGCTGTCGGTACATCTTCCCGCATCACATTTTTCATATTTAATACATGTGACGTTGGTGGAACATTTTCAGTATCTAGCTCATTTAACTGCTCCGCAAACGTAATAATGGCGTCTAATTGTTTCGCAAACATTGTTGCTTCTTCCTCTGTAATCGCTAAACGTGCTAAATGCGCGACGTGTTTTACTTGTTCGATTGAAATTCGTGACATATGTTTCACCTCCGATATTGTCGACCTTCCACAATACTATGATGATACCAAACTTTCGCGCAGTGAAGCAACATTTACCATTCATTTTACTTACAGAAAAAATCATTCATTGACGAAAAAACGATGAACGTTGTAGAATGAAAAAAATTTTAAAAAAACAACTCGTATAATTTCGGAAATATGGTCCGAAAGTTTCTACCAAACGACCGTAAATCGTTTGACTACGAGGATTGCTCCTCGTATCGAGTTGGGGAGGAGGAACATCTATGAAACGACTTACTGTAGCTTCAAAACAACAATTAGCCGATGTTGTCGTAAAAAACGGAAAAATTATCAACGTCTTTACACATGAAATTGTCCAAGCGGACATTGCCATTGCCGATGGCAAAATTGTTGGTATCGGTGCATATGACGGGCAAACCGTCATTGACGCAAAAGGAAAATACGTATGTCCTGGACTTATCGACGGACATGTTCATATTGAATCATCAATGGTCACCCCAAGCGAATTTGCTCGCGTCGTCGTTCCACACGGCGTCACCACCGTTATTACGGATCCGCACGAAATTGCGAACGTCTCGGGGACAAAAGGCATTGAATTTATGCTAAACGACTCCAATGACATTCCGCTTGATGTATATGTCATGTTGCCATCATGCGTGCCTGCAACCACTTTTGAACATGCTGGGGCAACGCTTCACGCCGAACATTTAGCCCCATTCTTTTCCCATCCGCGCGTGCTTGGGCTTGCAGAAGTGATGGATTATCCTTCACTTCTAGAAGGAAAGCAACCTATGCTTGCGAAACTAGCCGCTGCGATGGAAGCAAATAAACTGATCGACGGTCATCTAGCTGGACTGGATGAAACAGCTGTGAACGTATACCGAAGCGCCAATGTCCATACTGACCATGAATGTGTCACCGTAGACGAAGCGCTCACTCGCGTTCAACGCGGCATGTACGTTTTACTTCGCGAAGGGTCGGTCGCAAAAGATTTAAACAAACTCCTTCCAGCTATTAATACGTATAACGCGCGTCGCTTTTTATTTTGCACGGACGATAAACATATTGACGAGCTTGTCACAGAAGGAAGTATCGATCATCATATTCGTCTAGCGATTCAGGCAGGCATGAATCCACTTACAGCTATTCAAATGGCGACATTAAATGCGGCAGAATGTTATCGCCTATATACGAAAGGCGCGATCGCTCCTGGGTACGACGCTGACTTTTTGCTTGTCGAAGATTTACCGTCGTTTTCCATTACGCACGTCTATAAAAAAGGGGTACTCGTTGCAGAAAACGGACGCGCTACCTTTTCTGTGGCGAAAGCAACTTCGATCGACAAAGCGATTACTCAATCGGTTCATGCCAAAAAGATAACAAAAGAAGATGTGCAAATTTCGTTTACACGCGGAAAGCAAGCAAATGTCATTCAAATCATTCCAAATCATTTGCATACGAAACGAATCGTAACAGAAGTGGATGTTGAAAATGGCGTCTTTCAACCGTCGATCGGGCGAGATTTATTAAAGCTCGTTGTCGTTGAACGTCATCGCGGTCTCGGTGTCGGTGTTGGCATTGTCAACGGCTTTCAACTGAAAAAAGGAGCGATTGCTTCATCGATTGCCCATGATTCACATAACATCATCGCCGCTGGAACGAACGATGACGACATCATCAATGCAATTGAACATATAAAACATATAAACGGTGGACTTGCTGTTGTCGAAAGCGGACACGTGTTGGCAGACTTGCCGCTTGAAATCAGCGGTCTCATGACAGCGAAAAGGTTTGAAGACGTATTAGAACAACTGCAAAAGATACACGATGCTTTAATAACGATTGGAGCATCAGACGAATTCAATCCATTTATTACGCTCGCCTTTTTAGCGTTGCCAGTCATTCCAGAGCTGAAATTAACCGACCAAGGCTTATTTGACGTTTCATCGTTTCAATTTATAGACGTGGAAGCATAGGGGGATTTTTTATCCCTCTTTTTTATCGAATGAAATTACATGATTCTCCGCCCCACATAATATCCCAGTGCTCCCATATAAATCGGGGCTGCAAAGCCAAAAGGAGGATAAAAAGGAAGCGACGTAATCGTTGCGATCCCTAAAACAACAGCCCAATCCCATTTAAATCCCCATTTTTCATCGATAAAAAAAATGAGCGCCTCTGTTACCGCACATATAAACGGAACAGCTAGTACTGCAATTGGAAAAATGGCAATAAAGAAAGAAAAACCGCTAAATAATGAGAGCGAAAGGGCAAACATGACAAACGACAACAAAACTCCTATTAAAAATTTTTTCACTCATTCTCCCCCTATTCTTCCAATTCACGAACTCGTTTTTTCATCTCTACTAATAATTGATCAAATAAATGAACGTATCGCTGGCGAATATGTTCATAAATTTCCATCGCTATTTGTTCATCGTATGTATGTGATGTCCTATTTCGATCTTCTAACATTTGAATCCACGCTTCTCCATCTTCAATAAGTCCTTCTTTAAATGCTTGTTTAATCGTTTTTCGCGGACTTGTCACTTCGTTATTTCCGTTATATTCCAAGTAACTTTTCATCCATTTCCATGCTAGCTCGTACGTAAATTCAAATCGTTGAATTGTTGCGTCAAGAACTAGGTCGTCTTTTTCCACATCACGCGTAATGCTTTGATGTAGTTTATTTAATGCTTTTTCAAAGTCAAATAGTTTATCCATGATTTTATTCATCGTCACAACGACCTCCCCTCGTTCATTCGTTAAAAAAATTGTCTTTCCTTCAAGATCAATATACGATTTGAGTTTTTCATTGCTGATCTTTTCATAATCAATAGCATCTACCGTATAAATGATATTTGCTTCCGCTAAATCGTCTTGAATGCGATACAGCTGCTCGTTATGGCTTCTAAACTTAATCGCAATATCGATGTCCGACGTTTCTTTATAATCGCCTCTTGCCCTTGATCCGAACAAAATCACTTTTTCGATGATGTTCGCATAATTTCGAAACACACAAATGAGGTTATAAAATGTTTGCTTTTTTAAGCCGTACATGTTTGTACTCAATCGCCCATCACCACCCACTTCTATATCATCTTTTATACCCTATCACTCTTATCTTACGTATTTGAAACCCCTCTTAGCATTTTCGCCAAGAGGGGTTTTCCATTAAAACATTTCGGATACCGTTTTTGCTTGCATATGAAGAAGTAAGTAGTCTGGTCCACCTGCTTTCGAGTCTGTTCCAGACATATTGAACCCACCGAATGGATGGTAGCCGACGATCGCGCCTGTGCAACCGCGGTTAAAGTAAAGGTTACCAACATGGAACTCCTCACGCGCTTTTTCAAGGTTAAAGCGGTTATTTGAAATGACGGCACCTGTTAAGCCATATTCGGTATTGTTGGCAATTTCAAGCGCATGGTCGAAGTCTTTTGCTTTCGTAAACGCCACAACAGGTCCGAAAATTTCTTCTTGCATAATGCGCGCTTTTGGATCAACATCGGCAAACACCGTCGGCTGAATGAAGAAGCCTTTCGAGTCGTCTCCTTCACCGCCTGTCATAAGCTTGCCTTCTTGTTTCCCAATTTCGATATATTCCATAATTTTGTTGTACGCCGATTGATCAATAACCGGTCCCATAAACGTGCTTTGTTCTTCTGGGTTGCCAACTTTTAATTGCTTCGTTAACTCGACGACGCGGTTTAATACTTGGTCATACACGTCTTCAAGCGCGACAACACGCGAGCATGCCGAGCATTTTTGCCCAGAGAAGCCAAAAGCAGATGCCACGATCGATTGTGCAGCTAATTCTAAATCTGCTTCTTTATCGACGACAATTGTATCTTTTCCGCCCATTTCCGCAATGACGCGCTTGAGCCAAATTTGTCCTGGATGCACTTTCGCTGCGCGCTCGTAAATGCGAATGCCGACGTCGCGTGAGCCTGTAAAGCTAATGAAACGTGTGCGCGGATGATCTACTAAGTAGTCGCCTACTTCTGCGCCGCTTCCTGGAATGTAGTTTAATACGCCTGCTGGAAGACCTGCTTCTTCTAGCACTTCAACGAACTTATATGCTACGACTGGCGTTGCACTTGCTGGTTTTAAAAGCACCGTATTTCCTGTGACAAGCGCGGCAACGGTTGTTCCCGCCATAATCGCAAATGGGAAGTTCCATGGTGAAATGACAACGCCAACACCAAGCGGAATGTAGAAGAAGCGATTTGTTTCTCCTGGACGACTCTCAACAGGAATGCCATCTTTCAACTTCAACATTTGACGTGCATAATATTCCATAAAATCAATCGCTTCAGCTGTATCCGCATCGGCTTCTTTCCATGGCTTCCCTGCTTCTTTCACAAGCAATGCGGAAAACTCATGTTTGCGGCGACGCACAATCGCTGCCGCACGGAACAAAATATCTGCGCGCATTTCTGGCTTTGTTTTGCTCCACCATGTAAATGCCGCATCGGCTGTTTGCATCGCTTTTTCTGCTAAATCTTTATTCGCTTTCGCTACGCGACCGACAACTTCTGTTTTATTCGCTGGATTAATTGAAACAATCTTATCTTCTGTCATGATTCGCTCGCCGCCAATCACAAGCGGATAATCTTGACCGAGATAAGCTTGTACCGTTTTTAACCCTTCTTCAAACGCTTTTTTGTTTGCTTCGACTGTAAAATCAGTAAATGGTTCATGTTTATAAGGTTGTACCATTTATAAGCCCCCTTCGTTGAGATTACAAAAGCGTTCCCACACACAATCCCATTCTACCGAATGAGCGATACATATTCAAATGTTATGGCTGATATATGTGAACAAACGGCTCACTTTTGTCTGGGCTTTTTATAATGATGCTTTCCGGTCCACGGACGGAAGAAATGTAAACAGAAATTGGCATATAGTCAGGCATTTTTTCCATGAGAAGACCTGTAACGTATTGCGTAAATCCGATCACTTCCGCCTTTCCGTAAAACTGCATAACGATGTCAATCGTCAATTGTTGCAGTTGGTCATCGCGATAAAACGCTCTGCCAATGACTCCGGTGTAATTCGGGAAAAATTCTTCAATATCCGATTTCAAGTTTAGAAACTTCACTAGATCATCGCGATGGTTTTTTTCCGCTTCATCAGACGGGAATACATAATATTCTTCATTGATGTTTTCCCAGTCTTGAATGGTATTGCTTCCCTTATCTACGTAACCAACCGCAAAAAAGTGTCCTGGAACAATGGACGATTTCGGCTGTTGTTCAAATAAACCAACGACGATCGGCACTTCCTTTAGCCCATCGATTTGACGTAAGCGAGAAACAATTTCTTCTGCTGCTTTTTTCCCTTCCTTCTCCATATCGCTTTTTGAAATTTTTACTTCGCGTGGATATCCTTCTTCTGTTTCATAGTAATGAACAGAATTCATCGCAAGTCCGATGACAACCCCGCCTAATTTCACTTTATCGTTTCCCGTTTTCACTAAGTAGTTATGTTCTAAAATATGTGAAATGTAAAGGGGCGATTTTTTATTTTTTTCTGCATTTGTCCCTTCATTTCCTAGAGCAGGATTCAACCCTTCGCCATTTCCTTGTTTTCGTTTGAGCCACGACTCAATCGTTTTTCGATCTAAATATTGTCCTTGTTGGAATAAATATTGCGATGGGGAGAATTTCTCTTGTGCAATGCGCATTAAACCAAGTTCAAATTCATCCATATCTAATCTTGTATTCACATTTTCAACGACAAGCCCGCGCGCCTCTCCAGGTTGAAAAGGTAAAATGGTGCGATAATACGAATTAGAAATGTTGTACTTTGGAATAATCGCCTTTTGTTTTTTATTATCTGTCTCTTGCACTACTTGCTCTTCTTGATTAAATTTTGGCGCGCATGCTGACAAAGTAAGAAGCATACAAGCAAGCAATATGATCCACTTTTTCATCGTTCACACCTGCTTTGATTGTTGTATTTCTTGAAGAAAACGCGCTTCATCCCAAATCGTAATGCCGAGTTGTCTTGCTTTTTCTAATTTTGATCCAGCGTCTTCACCGACAACGACAACGTCTGTTTTTTTGCTGACGCTTCCTGTCACTTTTCCACCTAACGCCTCAATTGTTTCTTTTGCTTCACTCCGCGACATCGACTGCAACGTACCTGTTAAAACAAACGTCTTCCCAGCAAACGTGGAGCTTATATCGACTGTCTGTTTTGCTCCTTTATATGTCATATTGACACCATATGCCCGCAAACGTTCAAGCAACTGCTTCACTTCTTCTTTTGAAAAATACGTGACGATTGAATCCGCCATTTTTTCACCGATTTCGTGAATGGCCGTCAGCTCTTCTTTTGTCGCTTGTTGGAGTCGCTCCATCGTTTCAAAATGTTCCGCTAACGTTTTTGCAGCTTTCGCGCCCACGTGACGAATACCGAGCCCAAACAACAAACGTTCAAGCGAGTTTTGTTTCGATGCTTCAATCGCTTGCAGTAAGTTTGTTGCTGATTTTTCACCCATTCGTTCTAATGCGACAAGCTGGTCTTTTGTTAACGTGTACAAATCTGCCACGCTGCGAACAAGACCATGCTCAAATAGTTGAGCAATGACTTTTTCCCCCAATCCGTCAATGTTCATCGCCTGGCGTGAAACGAAATGAATGAGCCCTTCTCGAATTTGTGCCGGACATTGTGGATTGACGCAGCGAAGGGCGACTTCATCATCAAGTCGAACAAGTTCGCTCGCACACGCAGGACAATGCGTTGGCATATCGAACGGTTTCTCTTGTCCTGTCCGCCGCTCTAGCAACGAACGAACAACCTCTGGAATAATATCGCCTGCTTTTTTAATAACAACGTAATCACCGAGACGAATATCTTTTTCACGAATGTAGTCTTCATTATGAAGCGAAGCACGTTGCACGATCGTCCCTGCGACGCGTACCGGCTGCAAAATGGCGGTCGGTGTCACCACGCCTGTCCGACCAACGCTTAATTCAATATCAACAAGTTGTGTCACAACTTCTTCTGCCGGAAATTTATACGCGATCGCCCAACGTGGACTTTTCGCTGTTGCCCCGAGTTGCTTTTGCTGCGCAAATGCATCTACTTTTATAACGATTCCATCAATATCATACGGCAATGACGCTCGCTGTTCATGCCACTGCTCGATGTAAGCAAGCACGTCATCAATCGTTTCACATACTTGTCGTGCTGGGTTAGTTTTAAATCCGAGCTCATCTAAGTAACGAAGCGATTCACTATGAGAGACAAGCCCGAGCTCTTCGCCGTTGACAACACTATATATAAATACATCTAGTTGGCGAGCAGCGGCGACTTTGGGGTCAAGCTGACGAAGCGAGCCAGCAGCCGCATTGCGCGGATTGGCAAACAATTCTTCCCCATTCATTTTTCGCTGTTCATTTAGCTTTTCAAATGATTTTCGCGGCATATATGCTTCTCCGCGCACTTCAATTGTCACTTTTTTACTCAATCGAAGTGGCAGCGAACGAATCGTTTTTAAGTTTTCCGTAATATCCTCGCCCGTCGTTCCATCGCCACGCGTCGCCCCTTGTACAAAATAACCGTCTTCATAGCGAAGCGATACCGCTAAACCGTCAATTTTTAATTCACATACATAACGCACATCGCCAACTTCTTGGCGTACACGGCGGTCGAAATCGCGTAAATCCCCTTCATTGAAAGCGTTGCTTAAACTAAGCATCGGTACGCGATGGGTAACTTTTTTAAACGCTTCTAACGGGGCGCCACCAACGCGCTGTGATGGAGAGTCGGGCGTTTTATATTGAGGATATTGCTCCTCTAACTCCATTAATTTTCTCATCAATTCATCATATTCCGCATCAGAAATAGACGGTTGATCTAACACGTAATATGCGTAATTATGCTTTTCAATTTGTTCGCGCAATTCAACAATTTGCTTTTCAACGTCGTGTTGTGCCACGTTTTTCACCCTTTCTACACTTTCGTAATCGGAGCAAATTTCGCCAATAGTCGCTTAATGCCGATTGGACTTGAAAAGGCAACATCTAGCTCTTGATCGCCGTCGCTTTCTTTTATGCGAACGATTGTGCCAATCCCCCATACTTTATGGCTCACTTTATCGCCTACGCGCCATCCTCCGTACGAAACTGTAGATGGACGTTGCGACGCCGGCTGTTTTGTCACACGTTTGTGCGCATATTCAATGAGTTCTTCAGGAATTTCATCAATAAATCGTGATGGGGCGTTGACATGCGTTTGTCCAAACAATGTGCGCATATGCGCGCGCGTTAAAAAGAGCTCTTCTTGCGCGCGTGTAATGCCGACATACGCTAACCGACGTTCTTCTTCCATTTCATCTTCATCGTTTAATGAGCGGTTATGTGGGAAGATGCCTTCTTCTAGTCCGACTAAAAAGACGACTGGAAACTCTAATCCTTTTGCCGAGTGAAGTGTCATTAAAACGACGGCATCATTTGTTTGTCCTTCGCTATCATTATCAAGCTGATCAATATCTGCCACAAGCGCCAAATCCGTTAAAAAGGCAACGAGCGATTTATCTTCGTTTACTTGTTCAAAATGTTGGGTGACAGATAAAAACTCATCAATGTTTTCAAGTCGGCTATGCGCTTCTAACGTTTTTTCTTCGCGAAGCATATCGCGGTAACCTGAACGATCGAGTACATCTTCAACAAGTTCGGTTACAGATAAATAATGTTGCATTTGGCTCCAATGATGAATTTGTTCGCGAAATTGTACGAGCGGTGCAGCGATGCGCGCGCTAATTCCGATCTCTTCAATGAAAGCAAGCGCATCAAACATCGATATCCCGCGGCTAGAAGCATATGCTGCGATTTTATCAATTGTCGATGCACCGATGCCGCGTTTCGGAACGTTAATTATTCGCGTGAAGCTAATGTCATCATTTGGATTCGCAATTAAACGCAAATAAGCTAAAATATCTTTAATTTCTTTTCGGTCGTAGAATTTTAACCCTCCGACAATTTTATATGGAATGTTTGCCTTTAATAACATTTCTTCAAGGACGCGCGATTGCGCATTCGTCCGATATAAAACAGCAAAATCTTTATACGTTCGTTTTCCTGCATCAACATATTCTTTCATTTTTCCGACGACAAACTGCGCTTCATCTACTTCCGTCATCGCCTCATAATACACAAGCGCGTGTCCTTCGCTATTTTCTGTCCAAAGTTTTTTCGGTTTTCGCTGTGTGTTATGCTCAATGACTGCGTTTGCCGCTTGTAGAATACGCTTTGTTGAACGATAGTTTTGTTCAAGCAAAATAACTTTTGCATTTGGATAGTCTTTTTCAAACGATAAAATGTTGCTAATATCTGCACCGCGCCAACGATAAATCGATTGATCAGAATCGCCGACAACACATAAGTTTTGAAATCGTTTCGCAAGCATGTTCACTAACAAATATTGCGAACGGTTCGTATCTTGATATTCATCGACATGAATGTATTGAAACTTTCGTTGATAATATTCCAACACTTCCGGAACGCGTTGAAATAGTTGAATCGTCATCATAATTAAATCATCAAAATCAAGAGCATGATTGCGCAACAATCGTTTTTGATACTCCTTGTACACGTCGGCAACAAGCTGTTCATATGGGTTCGCCGCTTGATCAGCGTATTTTTCTGGCGTTATCAATTCATTTTTTGCGCTACTAATCACGCCTAATAGTGCACGTGGATCGTATTTTTTTGGATCAATATTGCGGTCTTTTAAAATATGTTTTAACACCGATAATTGATCGGTTGGATCTAAAATAGAAAAGTTAGCATGAATGCCAATGCGATCAATATCGCGTCGCAAAATGCGGACGCACATCGAATGAAACGTTGAAATCCATATATCTTCCGCCTGCTCCCCAACGATGCGCTCCACACGCTCTTTCATTTCACGCGCCGCTTTGTTTGTAAATGTAATCGCTAAAATGTTCCACGGAGCAACGTCTTTTTCCGCCATTAAATAGGCGATGCGATGCGTTAATACGCGTGTTTTCCCACTTCCTGCCCCAGCCATAATCAAAAGTGGGCCTTCCGTCGTTTTTACCGCCTCTTTTTGTTTTTCATTTAAACCTTCTAACAGCATACGTGCTGACATACTCATTTTTCCCACCACCAAAACATATGTTCTCTTTTTTATTCTCCATTTATGTCAATTTTCCTTTTACCACCTCGACTGTTTGTAATGCCATTTGTAAATTTGTATAAATGGCATTTCCAACGACAATCGTATCTGCCCACATCGCCATTTCTTTCGCTTGCTCTGGTGTATGAATGCCACCGCCATAAAATAAGCGAGTATGACGTAGCGTCTTTTTCACTTTTTCTACGAGCGCCACATCTCCGTACCGCCCGCTATACTCCATATAAAAAATCGGGAAATGATACATATGTTCTGCCATTCGAGCATACGCAATCACATCTTCATCTGTTACATTCGTTCTTGCACTCGTTAACGATGCCGCCTTACATTCCTCGTTTAAAATACAATATCCTTCAACAAACAGTTCTTCCCAATTGATTAAATCACCAAACTGCTTCACCGCTTCATGATGTAAATCAATGAGCCAAGTAAGATCCCGACTATTTAGCACCATCGGAATAAAGT
Organism: Bhargavaea massiliensis; assembly: GCF_050480245.1. GTDB lineage: Bacteria > Bacillota > Bacilli > Bacillales > Anoxybacillaceae > Anoxybacillus. The sequence goes on from NZ_JBCNEQ010000031.1 coordinate 31,386, forward strand.
AATAGTCAAATCCAGGAGTGATCGCCTCGATATTCGATACTTCTAGCGCACACGGAACGGAAAAACGGCGCACGCGCGCAAGTAGATCGATGACGTTTTCAAGCGTCACACCGTCCGTTCCACCAACAATAATGGCATCTGTACCTGATTCACATACTTGTTCTAACTGCTCATCTGTTATATCTTTATTCGGATCTAATTTGAACACATGTCGCCACGTTGTCATCTCATTCATTTTTTTCACCTCATCTCATTATAACAGAAATCATAGCAAAAAAATCGTAAAAAGAAGCTGACTCATTGTGAGCCAGCCTCCTCCTTTTGTTCGTTATAAATGCGATCGAGTGCCATCGCATACGCATCATTTCCGTAATTTAAGCAACGTTTTACACGCGAAATGGTCGCTGTGCTTGCACCTGTTTCTGTTTCAATTTTATGATACGTATATCCTTCACGTAACATGCGCGCCACTTCTAATCGTTGCGCAAGCGCTTGTATTTCATTCACTGTACATAAATCGTCAAAAAAACGATAACATTCTTCTAAATCTTTTAATGACAAAATCGCTCGAAATAATTGATCAAGCTCCCTACCTCTCAATTTATTAATTTGCATACACTTCCCCCTATTCATATCGTACTTGCCTTAAGTCTGGAACGACTTGAATCCATGTTTTCCCTGGAATAAATCCGAGCGGAACACCGTCTTTATAAGGAAGGAGGCGTCCATCAACATTTTTCCATTGTACGTGCTGCACGGTTCCTTTTTGGAATAAATAACCGTTTCCACCTGACATAAAATCAATATCTCTCCGCCCATAATCATCAATGATTCGATGCACGGCTTCAATCACAAACACATTTTCTACCGCAATCGGCGTATTTGTCTCTCGGTCGACTGTCGGCTCACCACCGCTCGAACGAACATATTTCGCCCCATCGTACGCATAATGAACGTGAGCATACGACCGTTTGGAGTACACCACATCAATATTCGTCGCTTTTATAGCATTTGTCAAATCGTTTGTGAAAAAAGGTAGTGGTTTGACTTCTTCTTCGAAAACATAGCCGTTTTTTTCAGCACCTTTTTTAATATGTTCAAAGGAAATGTACGAATTGTGCGGTGCCTTTCGCGTTCGATCTCTCCAAAATAACGTCCCATCATAAAATAGCCCATTTAAATAATCCGCCGCACCAGACTTTAATAACGTTTGCGCTTCCGGACTCCATCCATGACATACGTATAACGCATGAAAACCGTTGCTTAGCTGAACAAAATAATCTCTTGCGCTTCGAACAGGCCCGATGACATTAGGCTGTTCACTTTGATAAATCGCTAACAGCCGCGTAATATCGCCCTCTGCAAGCACTTCATAAACAATATCTGCTTTGTGCAGCCCTGACTGCGGCCGAGCAGCAGGATAGTTGTTAATCATCACCGCCACAGCGCGTTGCATCGCTTTTTCATTTGTTGGGATTCCTGTTAACGGAAACGTCCATGACGTTTCCTCTTGTTTCTGTTCTTTTTCTTGCTCAACCGTTGTTGACGGGGACTTCTTTTCTTTTGTGTTTGATTCTGCGCGCTGACATCCGATACAAAAGATAAGCAACATCATAATCATCAAGAAAAAAAATAATCGCCGCAACATGAACCCAACCTTTCCTTTTCGCTCCTTTTATATTTTAACGCATTATCGTTGGAAAGAGTACTGTTTTATGCATTACATCGTAAATCCCTTTCGGTGTAATGCGAATATACGGTAAATGTGTCGACGACAAAAAGAGCAGTGTGTAAATCGGATCAGCAAACGTATACCCACGCGCTCGCAACAGTTCGCCAAGCGTTTTTTCTTCTTCCATTAACGCTTCTATCGGTTTTGCCGACATTAGTCCGCCTAAAGGAAGCGAAATTTCATGAATGATTTCTCCATGTTCGCAAAGGACAATGCCGCCCCCCATTTGTTTCATACGCTCAAATGCAAGCAAAAGATCGCGTTTGCTTTTTCCAATTAAAATGATATCCCCCGTATTCGAATACGAACTAACAAGCGCTTGCACATGTGTCGCAAATCCTTTTAATACGGTGTTTACGCGCCATTTTCCGTCACGATCAATGAGCATTAAAAAGCTTTCATCGTGATCGGTTGATAATTCATCAGCCGATGTATCTATCGAAATAGAATACGGTTTAATAATGACGGAGTTTTCCATATACATACCTAATGGCATCGAAAACTGTAAATCATCCATCTGTAAATCCCAAGTCAGCACAAGTGGCATAAGACCATGTGCATCCCATTCCATCGTTGAGAAAGCATGAACAGGAACGCCATCACGTTTGACCCATTGTCCGCTGGCTAAAACAGAGATCGGTGTCGGATTGGAAGCATGTTCAAGAATATTAATATGTGCAATACGCCCGGGTGTAATGCTTCCGTGCAAATGATCCATATTATAATAACGAGCGACATTCCACGTTGCCATGCTGTATGCTTCGATTTCAGGCACTCCTTCTTGCAAGGCGATGCGAATCATCTCATCAATCATTCCGTTTTCATAAAAAGCAGGGGTCGAACCGTCTGTCGTAAACATGCAATGATCGTAATGATGAATGCCGCATTGTTTCATCTCTTTAAGCAACGTCGGCAAATCAGGCCGAATGGATGAATGACGCAGCGATACGGTATACCCTTGCATCAACCGCTTATAGACGTCACTTCCGGTCATCGCTTCATGGTCAGCGTCCGCACCAAACAGTTTCATTTTCGTTAACGTACGATCTGAAGCGCCCGGAAAATGACCTTCTACTTTTTTACCGAGCTTTTTCGCTTCTTGCATCCAATGGAGAACGAAATCGTCTCCTTCTAACAATTTTGGCCATCCTGTTAATTCACCAACTTGTAAAACCGCATCATTTTCAAGCCAGCCTTTCATGTTTTTATATGAAAAAAGATGCTCTTCTCCGTCCATTTCTGTTTGTGGATCAAGTCGGCACCACCAATACATCGTGACAGGCTGTTTTTCCATAGCCACCAAAAAAGAAAACGCTTTCTTTTTTGTTAACTGTAAAAAAAGGAATAGATTGTCATTAATAAGTGTCGTTGTTCCGCACTGAGCTGCATATTCCGCTAACGTCTGGGGATTATATAACTGAAACGGATGAGCATGAGGCTCAATGTAACCAGAAACAAGCATACGATTCGTGCAATCAACGACTTCGCATGAGTCCAATTGCTTCGGTTTATCCGGACCGACGTATACAATTCGGTCATCGCAAATCCATACGTTCCCTTTCACCCATTGACGAATGTATGGATGTAAGTATGTGGCATTTAGCAACACTTTCGTTGGCGCTTGCTTTCCATCAACAATCGCAACGTGCTTGCGAATTTGTTCGCTTTTCCATCGATACCGTTTTTCCATCATCATCGCTTTCCTCCTAAATCGTACCATCGTATATACACATTTTAACGGATGAAAGCGAAATTCACAAACAAAAAAGGAGGAATAACATGAAACAAAACATCGGTATTATTAATGCGATGATTCGCATTACATGCGGATTTACTATGCTTGCTTGGGCAACGGCCAATCTCGCCCGTAAACCGTGGCGCGAATCGTATATATGGGTCACCATGATCGCTGCGATGAAAATTGCGGAAGGTATTGTTCGCTTCTGCCCTGTTATAGCGTTGTTTGAACGATACCAATGCCATTGTGAAAACAACAACGAAAAAGAAAAAGCCATTTCAATTGAACCAGTCAATCCTTCGTAACAATGACCCCCTTGTATCACATACAAGGGGGCAAAAAGGAGAGAGCAAATATGATTGCAGAATATATAATAGATACATTTTTCATTCTTATTCTTTTAATTGGAAGCATCGTTGCCCTTAGTTTTGTATACGTTCGCAAGCGGCGTGCGCGATAGCTTTATGGCCAATATCGTGCCGATAAAACAGTTGATCGCATGAAATATGCTGAATTTGTTCATACACAAGACGTTGTGCTTCTTCTAATGTCTTTCCATTAGCAACAACGAGGAGCACTCGTCCTCCATCCGTTACCCACTCATCGTTTACAAGTTTTGTGCCGGCGTGGAAAATTTGTGCTTTCGTTATACGTTCTAGCCCGCGAATAACAGCGCCTTTTTCATATTGCTCAGGGTATCCTTTCGCCGCTAAAACAACGCCAATTGTTGCCTCATCGCTCCAATGTAATGTAATCGGCTGATCTTCTAATAACGAAACAATCACTTCAACAAGATCGTTTTTTAGTCGTGGTAAAATGACTTGTGCTTCAGGGTCGCCAAATCGCGCATTAAATTCAATCACTTTCGGTCCTTCTTCTGTGGCGATTAATCCTGCGTATAAAAATCCTGTAAATGAACATCCTTCTTTTTTCAACGCTCTCGCTGTCGGTTTCACAATTGTTTCAACCGCTTCATAAACCGTTTGTTCGCTAATTTGCGGAACAGGGGAATACGCACCCATTCCTCCCGTGTTCGGACCTTGATCGCCATCAAATGCTCGCTTATGATCTTGGGCGATAACCATCGGATATACGCGCTCCCCGTGCACAAATGTCATAAGTGAAAACTCTTCACCTTGTAAATATTGTTCAACGACGACTTGTGCACCTGCTTCACCGAACTTTTTCGCAACCATCGTGTCATGTAACGCGCAAAGCGCCTCTTCAACTGTCATTGCCACCGTGACACCTTTTCCAGCCGCAAGTCCATCCGCTTTAATAACGATCGGTGCACCTTGTTCGCGCACATAACGTACAGCGTCATCATAATTTGTAAATGTCGCATAGTTCGCTGTTGGAATGTTGTATTTTCTCATGATTTCTTTCGCAAACGCTTTGCTTCCTTCAATGAATGCCGCTTGTTGTTTCGGACCAAAAATACGCAATCCTTCACTTTCAAAACGATCGACAATACCTGCTAACAATGGGGCTTCCGGACCAACGATCGTTAAATCGATCGCTTCTTTTTTCACCCACTGAGCTAGCGCCTCAACATCCGTTTCTGAGATTGGAACGCGCGTAGCAATCGAAGTCATTCCGTCGTTTCCTGGCGCGACATACACACTAGTCACAAGCGGGCTTTGGGCTATTTTCCATACAAGCGCATGTTCTCGACCACCACGCCCAATAATGAGCACTTTCATCGTTCGTCGCCTCCCTTAATGTTTGAAATGACGGACTCCTGTAAATACCATCGCCATTCCATATTCATTTGCTTTTTGAATCGAATCTTCATCGCGAATCGAACCGCCCGGTTGAATAATGGCTGTGACTCCCGCTTGAGCAGCCACTTCAACTGTATCGCTCATCGGGAAAAAGGCGTCGGAGGCTAATACCGCACCGTTTGCCTTCTCACCTGCTTGCTCAATGGCGATTTTTGCCGCTCCTACACGATTCATTTGACCAGCACCAACACCGATTGTCATCCCATCTTTCGCTAACACAATCGCATTCGATTTCACATGCTTCACAACGCGCCAAGCGAACGTTAAATTCGCCCATTCTTCTTCTGTCGGCTGTCTTTCAGTCACAACTTGAATGTTCGCATCATCAATCGTGTATATATCTTCATCTTGGACAAGCAATCCGCCACGCACCGATACGATAAATGGCTCTCGTTTCCGTTCTGCTTGAAAATCAACAGTTAATAAGCGAATATTTTTCTTTTTCGTTAACATCGCAAGTGCTTGTTCTGTAAATGATGGGGCGATGACAATTTCTAAAAAAATGTCATTTAACTTCGCCGCCGTTTGCTCATCGACTTCGCGATTCAATGCTACAATGCCGCCAAAAATGGACGTCGGGTCGGCTTCATAAGCTTTTTGAAACGCTTCTGCAATCGTTTCACCGACACCAACTCCGCACGGATTCATATGCTTGACTGCTACCGCTGCTGGCTCAGTAAATTCCGCAACAATTTGCAACGCTGCATTTGCATCATTAATGTTGTTGTATGACAGTTCTTTTCCGTGTAGCTGCTTCGCTGCCGCAATAGAAAACGATGAGCTGAACGGTTTTTCATAAAACGCAGCGGTTTGATGTGGATTTTCGCCGTATCGCAACGATTGTTTTTTTACAAACGTCATTGTCATCGTTTCTGGATATGTTTCTCCGATGACATTTGTCAAATATTGCGCAATCATTGCATCGTATGCTGCGGTATGACGGAACACTTTAGCCGCTAACGCTCGTCTCGTCTCAAACAATACTTCGCCATATTGTTTTAACTGTTCAATGACTACATCATAATCGGCAGGATCGACAACAGCTGTGACGTAAGCATGATTTTTCGCCGCCGCTCTAAGCATGGTCGGACCGCCAATATCGATCTGTTCAATCGCTTCCATCAACGTCACGCTTGGCTTTGCAATCGTCTCTTGAAATGGATATAAATTAACAACGACAAAATCGATCGGCGTGATGCCATGCTCTTGCAGTTGCTGTTTATGTGTTTCGTCATCCCGAACAGCTAACAGCCCACCATGAATATTTGGATGTAATGTTTTGACCCGTCCATCTAAAATTTCTGGGAAGTTTGTGACATCAGAAATGCTTGTCACAGGAATTCCGTGTTCTGCTAATACACGCTTCGTGCCACCTGTTGAAATGATTTCCACTCCAAGCTCAGCTAGTTGCTTGGCGAATGTGACAATTCCTTTTTTATTTGACACGCTAATGATCGCTCGCTTTTTCATCTTCCGCCCTTCCTTTCTCACTTACCAGCTGCTGAATGACTTTCGGATACAATACATGCTCGATCTCATGAATACGACGCTCAACGCTTTCTAACGGCTCTCCATCATCAATATATAGCGCTTGTTGCGCAATAATCGGTCCGGTATCCATCCCTTCATCAACGTAATGTACCGTCACCCCTGTCACTTTCACGCCATAACGGTACGCTTGACCAATTGCATCTTTACCCGGAAACGACGGCAAAAGAGAAGGATGAATGTTTACAATTTTATTTGGGTACGCCTGTAAAAGCGTTGGTCCGATGAGTCTCATATAGCCCGCAAGAACAATCCAGTCGATTTCTTTTTGTTGTAGTTGTTGTAAAATCTCACGTTCAAACTGTTGTTTCGTTTCATATTGTTTAGGGTTAAAAACAAATACCGGCACGTGTTCACGAATCGCTCGTTCAATCACTTTCGCTTGCGGTCGATCACATACAAGAAGCGCCACTTCTGCTTGAATGTCTCCTTTTTTTACTGCGTCGACAATCGCTTGAAAATTCGTTCCGCTTCCTGATGCAAAAATAGCTATTCGCTTCATTCGATTTTTCCCCCAGCAAACGATACACCTACTCCTTCTTTTACCCGACCGATAATATACGCTCTCTCTCCGCACGATTCAAGCAATTGCACAACGTCTGGCACAACATCGCTATCGACAGCTAATACAAAACCGATTCCCATATTAAAAATATTAAACATTTCCGTTCGTTGTAGCTGTCCATGTTGCTGTAAAAAGTTAAAAATCGGCGGAATCGGCCATGAACCGTAGTCTATTTCGGCTTGTAATCCTTTTGGCAACATACGCGGAATGTTTTCGATAAAACCGCCCCCTGTAATATGTGCCATCCCTTTCACATGAAATTGTTTTAATGCTTCAAGTACCGCTCGAACGTAAATGCGTGTAGGCGTTAACAACTCCTCGCCAAGCGAGCGAGAAAACGGTTCATATATATGATTTAACTGTAAATGAGCATCTTTTATAATTTTTCTTACAAGCGAATAACCGTTGCTATGAAGCCCGCTCGAAGTCAAACCGATCAGCACATCGCCTGGAACAATCGTATCCCCTGTAACTACTTTCGCTTTTTCAACAACTCCAACCGCAAATCCAGCTACATCATATTCATCTTCACCGTACATGCCCGGCATTTCTGCTGTTTCCCCGCCAATGAGCGCACAGCTTGCTTCGACACAACCGTCGGCCATCCCCTTGACAATGTGCTCAATTTTTTCTGGCACCGCTTTTCCGCAGGCGATGTAGTCAAGGAAAAAAAGCGGCTCTGCCCCTTGTACGACAATATCATTCACACACATCGCTACACAGTCGATTCCGATCGTATCGTGCCGATCTAAAGCGAACGCAAGCATCAATTTCGTACCTACTCCGTCCGTCCCTGATACAAGCACAGGTTGTTTGTACCCGAGCGAAGATAGATCAAACATCCCGCCAAAACCGCCTAAACTTCCTAATGCACCCATTCGGGCTGTTTTTGCGACATGTTTTTTCATCCGCTCCACAGCTTCATAACCAGCTTCAATATTCACACCAGCTTGTTTGTACGCATGTGCCAACGTACTCTCCTCCTATCTTCGTCGGATATTGTCCTGTAAAGCAAGCTAAACATTGTCCGCAGTTTGGCGAATCTTTTGTCCGTCCAATCGCTTGCAAAAGCCCTTCTTGGCTTAAAAAAGCAAGCGAGTCTGCTTCAATGAGCTGGCGGATTTCCTCTATGGTATGGGTAGCAGCAATCAGCTCTTCTTTTGTTGACGTATCAATCCCATAAAAACATGGGTGCGTAATCGGCGGGGAGCTAATGCGCACATGCACTTCCGTTGCTCCTGCCTCTCGAAGCATGCGTACGATACGCTTGCTCGTCGTTCCACGCACAATGGAGTCATCAACCATGACGACTCGCTTCCCAGCGACGACCCCTCGAACAGGCGACAATTTCATTTTTACTCCTTGTTCCCTAAGTGCTTGCGATGGTTGAATAAACGTCCGTCCAACATACCGATTTTTAATTAGCCCCAACTCGTACGGAATACCTGTCGCTTCCGCATAGCCGATCGCTACTGAAATGCTTGAATCCGGTACACCGGTAACTACATCTGCCTCAACAGGCGCTTCCAAAGCTAGTCGTTTTCCGAGATTTTTCCGTGCTGTATGAATGTTAATGCCGTCCACATTGCTATCCGGGCGAGCGAAATAAATATATTCCATACTGCAAATCGAGCGGGGAACTTTAGGGGCGAAACGCTCAGAACGAATGCCTTGTTTATTAATCATAATGAGCTCTCCCGGCTCCACTTCTCGCTCATATGTGGCACCAATGACATCAAACGCACACGTTTCCGACGCTACAACGTACGCCTCGCCTAAACGCCCAAGCGATAAAGGGCGAAATCCATGTGGATCAAGAGCGATATACATTTCTGTTTCCGTTAAAATTAAAAAGGCAAAAGCGCCACGTAAATGCGACAACGCTTCTTTAATCCGTTCTTTTAAAATCGGTTCGCCACTACGCTTAATTAAATGAGCAAGCACTTCCGTATCAGAAGTCGTTTGAAAAATACTTCCTTGTTGTTCTAAACGAAAGCGCAACTCATCGGCATTTACTAAATTTCCGTTATGTGCAAGCGCTAAACTGCCGCCTTGGGAACGGAACAAAAGCGGTTGAACATTCGCATACCCGCCTCCGCCGGCAGTTGAGTAACGGACGTGGCCGATCGCAGCCATGCCCGTTAATTGTTCTAGTTCACCGCGACTAAACACTTCTGTGACTAAACCAAGTCCCTTATGAAATTGTAACGTTCCGTTGCCTTCGACAACAATTCCCGCTCCTTCTTGTCCGCGATGTTGCAAACTTTGCAGTCCGTAATACGTCAACGTTGCTGCTTCCTCATGTCCCCAAATGCCAAAAATCCCACACTCTTCATTTAATCCTTTGATTTCAGCAAGCATGGAATAGCTCCTTTCCATACGTTTCGCATTGTTTCTACTGGAACGTGGATGATACTCGTATCCTCATTCACCACATGAAGCATTTCATCGTTCGTCACTTCCCCAATACATATCGCTTGAACGAGCTGTTCAAACGCTTGACGATGTTCCTTTTTTACAGAAACGATAAAGCGTGATTGTGTTTCACTAAACAATTCCGCAGCAATATCACCGTCGATTGTCACATACGCTCCTAAACCGTTTGTGCTCACTAAACATTCCGCAAGCGCAATCGCCAAGCCACCTTCCGATATGTCATGCGCTGATGCTACTACTCCAGCTCGAATCGCGGTGAGAAGCTGTTGTTGTCGCTCTGCTTCCACATGTAAATCAATCGTTGGCGCTTTTCCAAAAATGCGACCTGTTAGCCATTTTTGTAGCTCGCTCCCACCAAATTCTTGCTTAGCTTCCCCAATGACATAAATCAAGTCGCCAGGTTGTTTAAATGCTTGTGTCGTAATATGACTAATATGTTCAACGACACCGACCATGCCGACAATTGGTGTCGGATAAATGGCTTCGCCGTTCGTTTCATTATAAAGCGATACATTTCCGCTAATGACAGGCGTTTCTAGTACACGACACGCTTCGCTCATTCCTTCTACCGCTTTTTCAAGTTGCCAAAAAATTTCTGGTTTTTCCGGATTTCCAAAATTCAAACAATCGGTAACGGCAAGTGGCTGAGCACCGGAACATACGATGTTGCGTGCTGCTTCTGCGATCGCAATTTTCCCACCGACTTCTGGATCTAAATATACGTAGCGAGAATTACAATCGGTTGTCATCGCCAGCGCTTTATTTGTGCCACGAATGCGTAAAACAGCTGCATCAGACCCTGGAGCAACAACCGTATTTGTTCGCACCATATAATCGTATTGTTCATACACCCATTCTTTACTTGCAATCGTTGGCTGACTTAGTAGCGCAAGCAGCGTTTCTTCGTAATTATCAACTGTCGGTATGTATTCCATCGCTTGGAACTCACGATAATACGCTGGTTCTTGCGAAGGCTTATGATACACAGGAGCATCTTTGGCAAGCGCATCAACCGGAATTTCAGCAACGACTTCTCCACGATGATACAATCGCAACATATGGTCGTCTGTTACGCGCCCAATCGCTTTCGCTTCGAGTCCGTATTTTGCAAATACATCTGCAATTTCTTGTTCACGACCTTTTTTGACGACAAGAAGCATGCGCTCTTGTGACTCAGATAACATCATTTCATACGGCGTCATCCCTGTTTCGCGTTGTGGCACGAGATCTAAATTCAGTTCGATCCCAGAACCTGCTTTGCTCGCCATTTCCGCTGATGAGCTTGTTAAACCGGCAGCTCCCATATCTTGCATCCCAACAAGCGCATCGGAATGAATGACCTCTAAACAAGCTTCAAGAAGCAATTTTTCCATAAATGGATCTCCGACTTGAACAGCTGGACGTTTTTGTTCAGATTGTTCCGTTAATTCTTCCGATGCAAACGTTGCTCCATGAATGCCGTCACGCCCCGTTTTCGCCCCGACATACATGACCGTATTTCCAACGCCTGATGCGATTCCTTTTTGAATATCTTCATGACGAATAAGCCCGACGCACATCGCGTTCACGAGCGGATTTCCTTCGTATACCGCATCAAATTGCACTTCACCACCAACGGTCGGAATGCCGACGCAATTTCCGTATCCAGCAATGCCCGCTACAACGCGCTCAAATAAATATTTCACACGCGGTGACGTTAATTCGCCAAAGCGAAGCGAGTTTAATAATGCAATTGGTCGCGCACCCATTGAGAATACATCGCGAATAATTCCCCCAACACCCGTTGCAGCTCCTTGGTACGGTTCAATCGCAGACGGGTGGTTATGGCTTTCAATTTTAAACGCCACAGCTAATCCATCCCCAATATCTACAATGCCCGCGCCCTCTCCTGGTCCTTGGAGCACATGCTTTCCTTCCGTTGGAAACTTTTTTAATACAGGCTTCGAATTTTTATAGCTGCAATGTTCCGACCACATGACAGAGAAAATGCCCGTCTCCGTATAATTTGGCGAGCGCCCAAGAATACGTTCCACCATCGCAAATTCTTCGTCTGTTAATCCCATTTCACGATATAATTTTTGCTCTTTAATCATTGCCGGACTTGGCTCAAGTAGTAACGACATGTGCGTCCCTCCAATATGTCACGATTGATTGAAACAGTTTTAATCCGTCTGCTCCCCCTAGCAACTCATGAACTGCTCTCTCAGGATGAGGCATCATACCAAGTACGTTTCCTCTTTCATTCACGATGCCTGCAATGTTGTGTAAACTGCCGTTTGGATTTTCTCCCTCGTACCGAAAAACAATTTGGTTGTTGGCAATGAGCTGTTGTAACGTTTGTTCATCACAATAATAGTTTCCTTCTCCGTGCGCAATGGGAATCGTAATGATTTCTCCCTGTTCGTATTGCGATGTAAACATCGTTTCGTTATTTTCGACACGAAGCTTTACCGGACGGCAAATAAACGTTAACGTATTGTTGCGTCGCATCGCACCTGGGAGAAGTCCTGCTTCAAGTAAAATTTGAAATCCGTTACATACACCTAAAATCGGCTTGCCTTCATCGGCTGCTTTTTTGATCGCCTTCATCACGTTAGAAAAGCGTGCAATCGCTCCAGAGCGTAAATAATCCCCATATGAAAAGCCGCCCGGCAAAAGAATGGCATCAAAATCATCTAAGCAATCCACATCATGCCAAACGTATTCAACTTCCTCCCCTAATTCATCTGAAATGGCATGATACATATCGACGTCGCAATTGGAGCCTGGGAATACAACGACCGCAAATTTCACTGAACGACAACCTCCTCAATCTCGTAGCGATAATCTTCAATGACGGTATTCGCAAGTAACTTTTCACACATCTCTTTCACAACTGCATCGATGTTACGATCACTTTTTTCGACGAGTAACTCCATAAACTTCCCGATTCGTACATCTTGCACTTCACGATAGTTTAAGCTATGCAATGCTCCTTTTACCGCATTGCCTTGCGGATCTAATACATTTTCACGCAATGTGACATACACTTTTACTTTGTACATGATAATCCTCCTAATCGTTGTAAAAGTTTCGTATATGTTTCTGTTAAGTCGCCTAAATCACGACGAAATACATCTTTATCAAATTTTTCTTTCGTGTGTACATCCCATAATCGACACGTATCTGGGGAAATTTCATCCGCCAACAATACCGCCCCCGTTTCATCTTTTCCAAACTCTAATTTGAAGTCGACAAGCTGTAAGTCACATGAACGAAATAAGGAAGTTAAAATGTCGTTAATGCGTAACGCCGTCTGTTTCATGTGCAAAAGCTCATCATGAGTGGCGAGCTGCAACACGGCAATATGATCTTCTGTTAATAGAGGATCGCCTAAGTCATCGTTTTTGTAGTAAAACTCTACAATCGGTTTCTCGAGTGCAGTTCCTTCCTCTAAACCGATTCGTTTCGCTAAACTACCGGCGACGATATTGCGGACAACAACTTCGAGGGGAATAATCGTCACTTGTCGCACAAGCTGTTCCGTATCCGATATTTTACGAATAAAGTGATTGTTCACACCCGCTTCATGCAACAAGAAAAATAGTAAACTCGTAATTTCGTTATTTAATCGTCCTTTTCCAGCAATCGTTGCTTTTTTTTCACCGTTAAATGCAGTTGCTTCATCTTTATATTCAATCCATAATACACGCTCTTCATTCGTCGCATACACTTTCTTCGCCTTTCCTTCATATAGAAGGCGTTGCTTTTCCATGTTCTCTCCCCCAGTTATACAGAATATTAGGAAATTTTCGTGTAAAGGTAAGGACGGCGCCTTACCTACTGCAAGCCAAGTCGCTCGAAAATCGTGTCGACATGCTTTAAGTGATAGTTGTAGTCAAAGCAATCAGCAATTTGATCCTTCGTTAAACGACTTGTAATTACTTCGTCTGCTTCAATTAACGAGCGGAACGGCACTTGTTTTTCCCACGCTTCCATCGCTTTCGGCTGTACGAGATCATACGCTTCCTCACGCGTCATGCCTGTGTCAATAAGCGCTAGCAACACGCGCTGAGAATAAATAAGCCCAAGTGTACGATCCATGTTTTTCTTCATGTTTTCAGGGAATACGGTCAAGTTTTTCACGATGTCCGTAAAGCGGTTGAGCATATAGTTTAAGGCGATCGTTGCATCCGGCAAAATAATGCGCTCGGCAGATGAATGCGAAATGTCGCGCTCATGCCAAAGTGGGACATTTTCATATGCTGTTAACATATAGCCGCGAATGACGCGCGCCATTCCTGTCATATTTTCTGAACCGATTGGGTTGCGCTTATGCGGCATGGCTGATGAACCTTTTTGCCCCTTAGCAAAAAACTCTTCCACTTCACGCGTTTCACTTTTTTGCAATCCACGAATTTCAACCGCAAATTTTTCAATCGATGTCGCAATTAAAGCGAGCGTCGCCATATAGTGCGCATGACGATCACGCTGTAACGTTTGCGTCGAAATAGGCGCAGGCTTTAAGCCAAGTTTTTCACATACGTACTGCTCAACAAACGGATCGATATTGGCATACGTACCAACAGCACCAGAAATTTTTCCAACGCGTACCGTTTCGGCTGCTTGCTTGAAACGTTCTAAATTTCGCTCCATTTCGGCATACCAAAGCGCCAATTTTAATCCAAATGTCGTTGGCTCAGCATGAACACCGTGTGTCCGCCCCATCATGACCGTATATTTATGTTCAATCGCTTTTTCTTTTAATACAGCAATAAAGTTTTCTAAGTCGCGCAATAAAATTTCGTTCGCTTGTTTTAATAAATATGACAATGCTGTATCAACAACATCGGTAGACGTGAGTCCATAATGCACCCATTTCCGTTCTTCTCCTAACGTTTCTGATACCGCGCGCGTAAAGGCAACGACATCATGGCGCGTCTCTTCTTCGATTTCTTTAATGCGCGCGATATCGAATGAGGCGTTTTGACGAATTTTCACAACATCCTCTTTCGGGATAACACCTAACTCGGCCCATGCTTCACACGCTAAAATTTCGACTTCCAACCAAGCACGAAAACGGTTTTCTTCCGTCCAAATCGCACCCATTTCCGGTCTTGTATAACGTTCAATCATACGTTCATCCTCCGATCTGTCCAAATCGCTAACTCGTCTATTTTTTGTTGCATCGCATCGACATCATTAGCTAACCACGTGATATGTCCCATTTTCCGCTTCGGCTTTGCTTCTTTTTTGCCATAGAAATGAACATGAGCGTCACGAAATTGAGCGATGTTTCGGACCACTGCATCGACATGTTCACCTAAAATATTGACCATAATTGTAGGCTTTAATAACTCGGTACTGCCAAGCGGCCAATGGCAAATGGCGCGAATATGTTGCTGAAATTGCGATGTGATACAACCGTCTATTGTATAATGACCTGAGTTGTGTGGTCTAGGGGCAAGTTCATTGATATACAATTGTCCGTCTTCTGTCAAAAACATTTCAACGGCTAACGTGCCAACTAGTTGGAACGTTTCGGCTAACTGTTTCGCATATGTTTTTGCCTGTTCCATGATTGGTTGACTGACTCGAGCTGGGGCAATTGTTTCATGCAAAATGTTCTCGCGATGAATGTTTTCTACGACAGGAAACAGCGCCATTTCACCAGAGACACTACGCACAACGATGATGGATAGCTCTTTTACAAACGGTACCCATGCTTCCAATACACACTCCCCATAAGCTAAAAGCGAACGCGCCGCATGTATATCATCTAAACAACGAATGACGACTTGCCCTTTTCCATCATATCCCCCACGGCACGTTTTCAACACAGATGGAATACCAATCTCTCGAATCGCTCGTTCTAATTCTTCTTCTTTTAGCACAAGACGATAAGGTGCAACAGGCAAATCTGCAGACTGAATAGCCCGTTTTTCTTTCCAACGATGTTGCGTAATAGCAAGCAGCTCGCTTCCTTGAGGCACATACCCTTTCTTTGCTAATCGATTCAACGCCTCCGCATCAATATTTTCAAACTCATACGTCACAACATCACTTACTTCGGCTAACTGACGTAACGCTTCCTCATCGCTATACGAAGCAACAATTTCAATATCGGCCACTTGCGCACACGGAGATTGAGGAGTCGGATCGAGTACCGCTACAAAAAATCCCATCTCCTTTGCAGCGATCGCCATCATTCTTCCTAACTGCCCGCCGCCAATAATACCAATCGTTTGCCCCGGGACAATCGTTTTAGTCAAGCTGATCACTACTTTCCATCACTTGTTTTCGAATCGCTTCACGTCGCGCACGTAACGCTTCCATATACGTTGGTTCATACGTTCCAAGAATCGAAGCAGCAAGCAGCGCAGCATTGATTGCACCTGCTTTTCCGATCGCTACGGTCGCAACTGGCACTCCTCCGGGCATTTGGACAATAGATAGTAACGAATCAAGACCATTTAGCGTTTTAGACATAACCGGAACACCAATAACAGGCAACGTTGTTTTAGCTGCTACCATTCCTGGCAAATGAGCAGCTCCCCCTGCCCCAGCGATAATGACTTTAATGCCGCGCTCTTCAGCTGTTTCAGCATACGTAAACATAAAGTCCGGTGTACGGTGAGCTGAAACAACTTTTTTTTCAAACGGAATATGCAATTCTTCTAATATATCACATGCATGACGCATCGTTTCCCAATCTGATTGACTTCCCATAATGACAGCTACAAGTGGCTGCATCCGTACTCACCTCTTTTTATAATCAGAAAAAAATCCAGAACAACGCCCCTCGACCATAAGGGAAAGCATCGTTCTGGACACATTTCGCCCATTGGGTGAAAAAAGCCAATAAGATCCTTTCCCTCATAGTCCAATAATTTACGGTTATTGGGTAGAGACTTTTGGGCCATATTCCCAAAATTATATGAGGGTTCAACAACGTATTCATTTATCTTCATCTTACCAGTCGTTTTTCAATCATGTCAACATAAAATCGAACATTTTTACACACAAAATAATTAATGTTCGGTTTTTACTTAAAAATCACCATTTCATCTTTTTCACCATATAGTAAAAAGAAAAAGAGAAAGGGGAGAAGCTTATGGATTGGGCAAAGCAATGGGAAGCGTTTTTTTCCAACCCATTTTGGAGCTCATCAAATGCTTTTTCTTCTCATTCTCCGGGCGTCAACATGTACCGCCGTGAAAATGAGCTGCTCGTCGTTGTAGCCATCCCTGGTTTAGAACATGTACATGATGCAGAAGTATATATTCACTATAATACGTTGGAAATAAAAGCAACTGTTCAATTACACTTCGAAGGATTTGAATTAATTGAAGAAGGGATTACACAAGGGCCATTTGGGCAAGTGATCGAGCTCCCTTTCCCTGTAGGAGAAAAAGTCGAAGCCATCTACGAAAACGGACTACTATTTATCCATCTTCACCGCCTCATTCCCGACCATATAAGAAGAAAAGTAGAGATTAAATAAAAAATGAGCTAACCGATACCGGTCAGCTCTTCACTATGGGGGAGAGGATTGTAAAAGCGTTAAACGCAAATACATGGACAAAAAAAGTTAGAGAACAAAACGGAGATGCCCTCTAACTTGCTATGTCCGCCCGGCAACGTCCTACTCTCGCAGGCGGTGTCCCGCCAACTACCATCGGCGCTGGAGAGCTTAACTTCCGTGTTCGGGATGGGAACGGGTGTGACCTCTCCGCCATCGTCACCGAGCAATATACAGAAGGATTATTCCTTCAAAACTAGATAACAGGACCGTTCTACGCTTTTCGTGATGTCTAGCTTCGGCTCCTAGCCCCTCGAATTGCTTCAGTCCTGCTGTGGCGGCAACAGCCTCCTCGCAGGCCTTTCGCATTCTTCGTGGCTGGACAGTCGCCTACGCTTTTCGTGATGTCTAGCTTCGAACTAACATCCTCCTACGCCTTTCGCTTTTTCCGTTCGACGTGCACGCACGTCTTCGTCAAAAGCTCTCGGCTCCGTCG
>NZ_JBCNEQ010000032.1:0-13262 GCF_050480245.1 Bhargavaea massiliensis
TAGAAAAGTTATCCTTAGCTTTCACGCTGCTGTTTTGTTCAGTTTTCAAGGAACATCAAAGACATTTTATATATTACTATAACAACAATCGCTTGTCAACATGTTTTTCATTTTTAACAACGACGTTTATTAATTTATCATGAACATCCTTATTAGTCAACAAAAAAATAAACGGATGTGTCCGTTTATGAAATGATATATTGTTGGATGAAAATGAGTGCTACAACACCAGGAATACCTAGAACCCCCGTAACCATTACTGTAAACAAATTGATAGGTAGGTGAATGCCCGATACATTTCCAACAACATTAATTAAAAAAATAAATAAAGCACCGATCACGAGACGTACAATTCCTTCACCGATCCATCGAGTAAAACGTATTGGAATACCGATAAGTAAAATGATAACAATAAGACTGATGATCGACACAATGACAACTGTTTCATTCATGTTTTTCACTCCTTCAATCTTTTTTATTTTTAAATATATGTTCACTTCATTCCTGTATGACAAGCCTATATAAAAAGGGAAGGTGTGTTATCCCTTCCCGATTGAAACTTTTCTTTTCTTCGCTTCTCGAAGGAGAAATAAGTATTTTGCCTCAGCAATTTTCAAGTCAAATATAACTTTTTCAGACGGCTCAACACTTTTTTCTATTAATTGCTTTTTTTCCATCCACTCATCCCGATAATGTTGCAGCCGTTCAATGAGTTGGACGTTAAATTGTTTGCGTAGCCACCCTTTTCGTTTCCAAAACACTACAATTCCCTTCTTCCTTCAAGAGCTTTCGATAGCGTCACTTCATCCGCGTATTCTAAATCACCACCAACCGGCAATCCATGAGCAATACGTGTGATTTTAACACCCGTTGGCTTCAACAACCGCGAAATATACATGGCCGTTGCTTCTCCTTCAATATTTGGATTCGTTGCTAAAATGACTTCTTGAACCGTTTCATCTTGAAGTCGTCTAAGCAACTCAGCAATTTTAATATCCTCTGGACCGATTCCTTCCATCGGGGAAATTGCCCCATGTAACACATGATATAGCCCGTTATATTCTTTCATTTTTTCCATAGCAATAACGTCTTTCGGATCTTGAACAACGCAAATAACCGAACGATCTCGCTTGTCATCTTCACAAATATAACAAGGATCTTTATCGGTAATATGACCACATGATGAACAATATGTTAAATTTCTTTTAGCATTTACAAGTGCTTTAGCGAAGTCTAATACTACATCTTCCTTCATGTTTAATACAAAAAACGCCAGACGGACGGCCGTTTTCGGTCCGATGCCTGGCAATTTCATAAAGCTGTCGATTAATTTCGATATCGGCTCTGGATAATACATACGAACCCCCTAGAATAATCCTGGTATGTTCAATCCTTTTGTAAACTGTCCCATTGTTTCTGCTGTCAACTCATCTACCTTTTTTAACGCATCATTTGTTGCAGCAAGCACTAAATCTTGCAACATCTCGATATCTTCTGGATCGACAACTTCCTCTTTAATTTTCACTTCCAAAATTTGTTTATGACCGTTAGCAACAACAGTCACCATTCCGCCTCCTGCTGTACCCTCAACTGTTTTTTCCGCTAGCTCTGCTTGTGCTTTCTCCATATCTCGTTGCATTTTTTGCATTTGCTTCATCATTTTTTGCATATTTCCCATTCCACGCATCATTGTCATCATTCCTCCATTATTCTTTAATTTCAATTAAGTGTTCACCAAACCATTTTTTTGCTTCTGCAATAAATGGATCTTCCTGTTCATGATGTTCGTCTTCATTTGTTTGTTGACGAATAAATTGTTCGCGAATTTGAAGCCACTCACTTTCAGGAACAGGAATCGTATCAAGTTTTTTCCCTGTTAATTCAAATAATACTTGCTCTAAATTATCTTTGACGTAGTTACTATTATCAGCAACCATCTTACAGTGAATTTCATATTTAAATTTTAGCACAAAAGCTGTATTACTTGCTGCTACCGGTTCACTTTCTTGCAACAATGCCGCATGCGACACCTTATTTTGCTTTTTTAACAACTCAAGCACATGTCCCCAGTTTCCTTTAACAAGAGACAAATGTTGATGCGTCGCTTGTCGAAGCACTTCATGAATGCGCCCTACCGGTATCTTATAGTCTGTACGAATACTTTTTCCTGTTTTTTTCACCGGTTCACTTGTTTCTGGAGCGGAGGGCTTCACACCGATTTCTTTTAGTTTCGCTAATTCTTCTTCAAGTTGTCTCAATTTCTCCTCTAACACCGAAGGAATCGAAGTTTTAGTCACGCGCTCTTCTTCATAACAAAGCTTTACAATCGCCACTTCCATATGAACGCGCGGATGATTTGTTAGACGCATATCGTGTTGGCTTTTACTCAACAAATCAATCGCTTCATATATAAGCGATGTTGGTATCATGTTAGAAAGCTCACGAAATCGCTCATCAACAAGCACACGATGCGTCACATCCTCTAGCTGTGGCGCTGCTTTATATAAAAGCATATCACGATAATAGTAAATTAAATCTTCGACAAGACGATTCGGATCTTTCCCTTGTTCCATCAACTCTTGAAAAAGACGTAACGCTTCTACCGTTTTCTTTTCATACATGGCGCAAATCAGATCTGCAATTTTTCGTTGTGAAACAGCGCCTGTAACCGCTAACACATCCTCGAGCAACACACGATCATTGCTAAAAGAAATAGCTTGATCGAGCAAACTTAACGCATCCCGCATTCCACCATCAGCAGCACGCGCAATGGCAAACAACGCCTCTTCCTCTACATCTATCCTTTCTTCAGCTACAACCGTTTTTAACCGAGAAACGATAGACTTTAACTCAATGCGCCGAAAGTCAAAACGTTGGCATCGCGAAACAATGGTTAGTGGAATTTTATGTGGCTCCGTTGTCGCTAAAATGAAAATGACATGTTTCGGTGGTTCTTCTAACGTTTTTAATAATGCATTAAACGCCCCAATAGATAACATATGCACTTCATCAATAATGTACACTTTATAAGGTGCTGATGTTGGGGCAAACTTCACCTTATCGCGAATATCACGAATTTCATCCACTCCGTTATTTGATGCTGCGTCAATCTCTAACACATCAGAAATAGAACCGTTCGTAATGCCTAAACAAGTTGGACATTCGTTGCATGGCTCTGCTGTTGGGCGATGTTCGCAGTTTACCGCTTTAGCAAAAATTTTAGCTATACTCGTTTTTCCTGTCCCACGCGGACCTGAAAATAAATATGCATGTGAAATTTTTTGTTGAAGCAGGGCATTTTGCAACGTTTTTGTGACGTGTTCTTGACCGACAACATCTTTGAAGCTTTGCGGTCGAAAAACACGATATAAAGCTTTATAACTCACGAAACTGCCCTCCTCTTTGCCTTCGTATCCCATTTATTATATCATTAAAAAACGTATGAAAAAAGCACTTGCCTCCTAGGCAAGTGCTTTCGATCCCATTTATGTAAATTGCCGTGCACCTTCCGTCGACTAGCTGCCATAAACGTTACTAGAGCAGTTGGCTCAGTTCAGGCACCCCTGCGGCACATGGGATTTTCCGCTTACTGCTGCTTCCTTCCGGACCTGACAGGGTTCACGGATTCCCATTGCGCAGGACCCAAACGTCAACACCACTTACTCTAGGCAGACTCTACAGCAAACTAGCCTAAAGAAGGGATTCGGCCTCGCTAGAGCGGATTGCGAGTACAGGGCACCGCTACCTCCCCGCTTAGCACGGCAACGCGTTATCGCTAACGCAAGTATAAGTATATCTCTTTTTGATATAAATTGCAATGACTACTCAATGGAATTTAATTGGAATTACATCTATTTTTTCTCTTTTTTTTGCTGACGCAAACGTCGAAAAAACTGACTCAATAGGTCGCCACATTGTTCAGCTAATACCCCGCTAACAACTTCCGATTGGTGATTAAATCTCGATTCTTGTAATAAATTCATTAATGTCCCTGCACATCCCCCTTTCGGATCGCTTGCCCCAAATACAACGCGTTTGATCCGAGACAGAACAATTGCCCCAGCGCACATGGCACAAGGTTCTAACGTCACATACAACGTTGCTTGTTCTAGTCGCCACGTGCCTAGTTTTCGACATGCTTCATCAATGGCCAAAAGCTCTGCATGAGCAATCGAGCGTTGATCTCGCTCTCGTAAATTGTGTGCTCGCGCAATGACTTCATCATGATGTACGATAATGGCTCCAATGGGCACTTCCCCGATTTTCTCTGCCTTTTTGGCTTCTTCGATCGCTAAACGCATATAATACTCATCATTTCTCATCTTTTGAAACTCCCGTGCTTTTTTATTCATTTATAAAGTATAGCAAACGAAAAAATCAACATACAGACTAATCATTTTATGTTAAAATAAATTTTGTCTGTCTACACAGACGGTTTCACCTGAAGGAGGTTACACGATGTCCCGCGTGCCCTTTATTACTGTTGAAGGTCCAATTGGTGTTGGAAAAACATCATTAGCAAAAGTCATTTCAATGCATTTTCAATATGAATTGTTAAAAGAAATTGTTGATGAAAATCCTTTTTTGGGTAAATTTTACGAAAACATCGAAGAATGGAGTTTCCAAACAGAGATGTTTTTTCTATGTAATCGCTATAAACAGCTAGAAGATGTCGAAAAAAAGTTTTTAAACAATGGGAAACCGGTTGTAGCTGACTACCATATTTTTAAAAATGTAATTTTTGCTAAACAAACATTAAAGGGAAAGCAATTCGAAAAGTATGTGCAAATTTATGATATTTTAACAAACGATATGCCAAAACCAAATGTCGTCATTTATTTGTACGCTTCATTACACACGTTGTTAGAGCGTATTGCTATGCGTGGTCGCGAATTCGAAAAAAACATTGACCCGAACTATTTACAACAACTATCTCACGCTTATGAACAAGCAATGGAACAATTTGAACAAGCCCATCCTCACATTCCTGTATTGCGATTTAACGGCGATGAACTCGATTTCGTTCATCGTGACCAAGACCGATTTTACATTTTAAACGAACTGCAATCTGTTCTTAAAAGGAGTTTAGAACAATGAATTTACGAGAAAAATATCATATCCCAAGCGATGCTGTCATTACTATTGCCGGAACGGTTGGTGTAGGAAAATCAACAATGACAAAAGCGTTAGCTGATGCGCTTCAATTTCGCACCTCATTTGAAAAGGTGGACACAAACCCGTATTTAGATAAGTTTTATGCTGATTTTAAACGTTGGAGCTTTCATCTTCAAATTTATTTTCTCGCCGAGCGATTCAAAGAACAAAAACGTATTTTCGAATATGGGGGAGGATTTGTCCAAGATCGCTCCATTTACGAAGATACAGGTATTTTTGCAAAGATGCATTTCGAAAAAGGAACGATGTCGAAAGTTGACTACGAGACGTATACGAGTTTATTTGAAGCAATGGTCATGACTCCGTATTTTCCTCATCCTGATCTGCTTATTTACTTAGAAGGAAGTTTCGAGGAAATTATTAAACGCATTCGTGAGCGCGGTCGCCCGATGGAGCAGCAAACACCGATTGAATATTGGAAAGAGATGTATGAAAGATATGAAAGATGGATTAATAGCTTTAATGCTTGTCCTGTTTTGCGTATTAACATTAATGAATATGACATTATTCGCGATGCCGAATCGATCGAGCCGATCGTTGCAAAAATTGGATACATGATTGAACAGTATCGCAAGTTAAAAAAATAAGGATGTTCCCAGTTGTTTTTGGGACATCCTTTCATTTTTTCACATAAAACAAAAATTCGTTACGATATGTAACGAATTATTCGATAAACAATCTCCATTTTATGCGCTGTGGTTTATGAATATTCGAATAATGGCGGAGGAGGAGGGATTCGAACCCCCGCGCGCCTTTCGACGCCTCTCGGTTTTCAAGACCGACCCCTTCAGCCAGACTTGGGTACTCCTCCGTATCGACATGTATTAAATTATCATAACCATCACGACATGTCAACACTTTTTATAAAGAAAAGGGGGGCAAACTTTCTCCCCCTATGAAATAACTTCTTTTCCTCCCATGTATGGTCGAAGTACTTCTGGAATAACTACCATTCCATCTTCCTGTTGGTAATTTTCTAAAATCGCTGCAACAGTTCGTCCGATGGCTAAACCAGATCCGTTTAGCGTATGCACATGTTCTGGCTTCGCCTTTGGATCACGACGGAAACGAATATTTGCGCGGCGAGCTTGAAACGCTTCAAAATTGCTGCAAGAAGAAATTTCACGGTATGTGCCGTAGCTTGGTAACCATACTTCAATGTCATATTTTTTTGCTGCAGTAAAACCTAAATCAGCTGTACACATGCTCATTACACGATATGGCAAACCTAATAGTTGTAAAACACGCTCTGCATCATTCGTTAACTTTTCAAGTTCTTCATAAGAATCTTCTGGTTTTACAAATTTCACAAGCTCTACCTTATTGAACTGATGTTGACGAATTAATCCGCGTGTATCTCTTCCTGCTGATCCCGCTTCCGAACGGAAACATGCACTATATGCAACATATTTAATCGGCAAATCATCTGCTGATAAAATTTCATCGCGATGTAAGTTTGTTACAGGAACTTCTGCTGTTGGAATTAAAAAGTAGTCTTCACTTTCAATACGAAACGCATCTTCTTCAAACTTCGGAAGTTGCCCCGTTCCCGTCATGCTTGCCCGATTAACGATGTATGGCGGGAGAACTTCTTCATATCCATGTTGTTCAACATGTAAATCTAACATAAAGTTAATTAACGCACGTTCTAAGCGCGCTCCAAGACCTTTATAAAACACAAATCGGCTTCCTGTCACCTTTGCTGCTCGTTCAAAATCTAAAATACCAAGTTGATCAGCAATTTCCCAATGCGGTTTCGGTTCAAAAGAAAATGAACGTGGTTCACCCCATTTACGAATTTCCACATTGTCGTCTTCTGATTCACCAATCGGAACAGATTCATGCGGAATGTTTGGAATGGATAAAAGCAATGTTTCAAGCTGTTGTTCTACTTCGCGCAATTCATCATCAAGTACTTTAATTCGATCACCAACCTGGCGCATTTCAGCAATGAGATGATCCGCGTCTTTTTTCTCGCGTTTTAATAAAGCAATTTGTTGTGACACATCATTGCGCTTATTTTTTAATTCCTCCGCTTGTGCAATCAACTCACGACGACGGCGATCGAGCTGCTCGAATCGTTCAAAATCAGTTAAGTCTTCACCACGATGTTGAAGTTTTTGTTTTACTTCTTCAAAATTGGCACGTAAAAATCGTAAGTCTAACATCGCAATTCCTCCTTTACATTTGTTTAGTAAATAAAAAACTCCCGTCCCAGAAGAAAGGGACGAGAGTATTCCCGCGTTGCCACCCTAGTTGAAGACATATGTCTTCCACTCGAGAAATATAACGGTTCTCACCGGAAATGCTTACTAACTGGACGTGTTCAGCATTTCGCTCCAGGATGGATTCACAAGTCATTCCTGCCGATTCACACCAACCATCGGCTCTCTGAAAGGAAGAGGGCTTGCTACTAGTTCCTGTCATCGCTTTTTCTTTATATCATTTTCTTGGAAATAATGTACTACAAGTTTGTGTAAAATGCAACCCATTTATGCTTTTGTTTCTTTCACCATATTTATAAAGTATTGTGTCATACGATGATCGTCCGTTAACTCTGGGTGGAACGAACAGCCTAAAAATTGTCCTTGTCTTGCCGCGACAATACGGTCCTCATATGTCGCGAGCACCTCGACATCGTCCCCCACTGAAACAATGTGCGGAGCGCGAATAAATACACCAATAAAATCGTCCGCAATCCCTTTAATCGTTAAAGAAGCTTCAAAACTTTCGCGCTGGCGACCAAACGAATTGCGTTCAACCGTAATATCCATTACACCGAGATGCGGCTCATCATAACCAACAATTTTTTTGGCTAAAATGATTAAGCCTGCACACGTTCCAAACATCGGCTTTCCTTCGCGAGCAAATTGTTTAAGCGGTTCAATAAATCCATATTTATCCATCAAGCGACGCATCGTTGTGCTTTCCCCGCCTGGAATAATGAGGCCATCAATATCTGTAAGCTGTTCTACTTTTTTAATAACAACAGCTTCTGCACCACATGCCTCGATTGAACGTACATGTTCTCGTACGGCTCCTTGCAGTCCTAATACCCCGATTTTCACCATTTTCATTGCTCCTTTGCATTACCATCCGCGTTCTTGCATCCGTTGTTCAGGAAGCAACGAAGAAATATCGATCCCTTTCATCGCTCCACCTAATCCTTTAGATAAGTGAGCAATTAATTCGTAATCTTCATAATGAGTTGTTGCCTCTACGATAGCACGTGCATATTTTTCAGGGTTTTCTGATTTGAAAATACCTGAACCGACAAATACACCATCAGCACCTAAATGCATCATCAACGCTGCATCCGCTGGTGTCGCGACACCACCTGCTGCAAAGTTAACGACAGGAAGACGACCGAGACGTTTGATTTCTAATAATACTTCAAACGGAGCACCTAAATTTTTCGCTTCTGTCATTAATTCGTCTTCGCTCATGCTAACGACTTTACGCACTTGAGCATTCACTTTACGCATATGGCGAACAGCTTCAACAATATTTCCTGTGCCCGGTTCACCTTTCGTACGAAGCATCGATGCTCCTTCAGCAATACGGCGAGCCGCCTCACCTAAATCGCGACAACCGCATACAAATGGCACAGTAAATTGACGTTTATCAATGTGAAATTCTTCATCTGCTGGCGTCAACACTTCACTCTCGTCAATATAATCTACACCAAGTGCCTCCAATACGCGCGCTTCAACATAATGACCAATACGCGCCTTAGCCATCACTGGAATCGAGACAGCTTTCATCACTTCTTCAATCACAGTCGGATCAGCCATGCGTGCAACGCCACCTGCAGCACGAATATCCGCCGGAACGCGCTCAAGTGCCATAACGGCTACCGCACCTGCTGCTTCCGCAATTTTTGCTTGTTCTGCGTTGACGACGTCCATAATAACGCCACCTTTTTGCATTTCCGCCATTCCGCGCTTTACACGTTCTGTACCTGTAATCGCCACCGTTCATTCCTCCCATTTATGTATATCGTTATTGTGATATTGTACTGAAAAATAAGCTAAACGGCAACCATTCATCACTTCAGTACACTATCCATATTCTAGCATACGTTTTGACTAGGTAAAACACTAACTACATTCTTTTATTCTAACTCAATTTTTAAAAAAATCACAATAAAAATTTTAAAGCCCTCTAAAAAGAGAGCTTTAAAATAATCCTTTAATCGCATTGGAAGCACCGTTCCAAAGATCACCGAATAATTCACCAACCGCTCGCATCGCTAAAACGAAATCGTTCGCTTTCGCTACAGCTTGTTTTGTTACAATATCGACTTGTGCTTCTTTTTCTCCTTCTTTCGTTAAATACCCATAGTCTGTTCCTTCGTATTTTACGTACATATACCCTACTTTTTGTCCCTTTTTCACAGGAGCTGTTAATGTTTCTTTCTCAATGACAACAACAGGCTTATATTTTTTTTCTTCTCCTCGCTTAATGACAAGTGACAACGGTTGTTTTGTCGCAATGGCGACTTCTTTCTCTTTTCCTTTCTTTACTGCTACTGTTTTATGATCTTTTGTAATATAGCCTTTTGGATACAATTGTTGCACAGTATAGTTGCTAAAAGCGTAGTCTAACATTTTTTTCGTCTGTTCAAAACGCGACAAATGCGTACCTTTTCCGTTCGTTTTAGCATTCATGACAACAGTAATAAAGCGCATGCCATTTCGCTCGGCTGTACCTGTGAAGCAATATCCTGCAAATTCTGTGTATCCTGTTTTAATGCCATCTACACCTTCATATGCTGCAACAAGTCCTGGAAGCATCCAGTTCCAGTTATCCATTTTAATTTGATCATCTGTTCCTTCTCGAAAATACTTACGTGGAATACTTGCTGTTTCTAAGATTTCTGGGAATTTATGATATAAATGATAGGCCAATGTTGCCACATCGCGAGCAGACATCACATTTTCTTCGTTATCTCCGCTGCCAGCTGGATGCAATCCACCTAAATCTTTGTTATTTAACCCGGTTGCATTGACAAACTTATAATCTTTTAATCCTAGTTGTTTCGCTTTTTCATTCATCATTTTAACGAAATTCGTCTCTGAACCCCCAACGATTTCAGCAATCGCAACCGTCGCCCCGTTCGCTGAATAAATCGCCATCGCTTCATATAATTCACGTACTGTATATTTCCCGTCTTTTCTCAACGGAACGTTCGATAAGTCTCGCTTTTGAGAAATTTGATATACATACTCGCTTACTGCATACTCTTGATCCCATTTAACACGTCCTTCATGGATTGCTTCTAGCAACAAGTATTCCGTCATCATTTTTGTCATACTAGCAATTCCTAAAACCGCATCGATATTTTTCTGGTATAAAATTTTCCCCGTTTCAGCTTCAACAAGGATAGCGGCATCCGCTTCAATATTGAGCACATCCTCTTCCGCATTTATATTTTGCGGTAACGTCACCATAAACAAGAACATTGCTGCAATGCAAATGATGAAGCTCTTGTACCATGTTTTCACGCTCAAACCCTCCAACTCTGTTTTACATAACCGTTATTTTAACATACTCTTGCAAAAAAAAATAGACAGAGGAATCTTCCACCTCTGTCTATTTGTTTACTACATAAGTGAGTAGTTCGGAGCTTCTTTCGTAATTTGCACATCATGTGGATGGCTTTCTCTTAATCCTGCTCCAGTCATGCGAACAAATTGTGTTTTTTCTCGCAACTCTTCTAGGTTTTTCGTTCCGCAATAACCCATTCCTGCACGCAATCCACCAACAAGTTGATAAATCGTATCAGCAAGCGGTCCTTTGTACGGTACTCTTCCTTCGATTCCTTCTGGAACAAATTTTTTATTATCTTCTTGGAAATAACGATCTTTACTTCCCTTTTCCATTGCTCCAACTGATCCCATGCCACGATATACTTTAAATCGTCTACCTTGGTAAATTTCTGTTTCTCCCGGACTTTCAGATACGCCCGCGAGGAGGCTACCAAGCATGACTGCATGTCCTCCAGCTGCTAAAGCTTTTACGATGTCGCCAGAATATTTAATTCCCCCATCAGCAATAATCGGAACACCGTATTTTCGTGCTTCTGTTGCACAGTCATAAATGGCTGTAATTTGTGGGACGCCGACACCTGCGACAACCCGCGTCGTACAGATCGATCCAGGACCAATACCGACTTTAATGATGTTTGCTCCTGCCTCAATTAAATCGCGCGTCGCCTCTGCTGTCGCGACATTTCCGGCGATAATGTTCAACGTCGGATATGTGTCGCGAATTTTCCGTACTGTTTCAAGTACCCCTTTCGAATGGCCATGAGCTGTATCAACCACAATGACGTCAACATTTGCTTCAACAAGCTTTTTCACGCGCAACATCGTATCTGTAGTGACCCCGACAGCTGCTCCGACAAGAAGACGCCCTTTTGAATCTTTTGCTGCATTTGGGAATTCAATGACTTTTTCAATATCTTTAATGGTAATAAGCCCTTTTAACACACCTTGATCATCAACGAGAGGGAGTTTTTCGATTTTGTACTTTTGTAAAATTTTTTCTGCTTCTTCTAATGTTGTTCCAACAGGGGCAGTAATTAAATTTTCTTTTGTCATGACATCAGAAATTTTTATTGAGTAATCTTGAATGAAACGTAAATCACGATTCGTAATAATTCCGACAAGCTTTTGTTCCTCAGCATTATTAACGATTGGAACACCTGAGATACGATATTTACTCATTAAATGTTCA
Organism: Bhargavaea massiliensis; assembly: GCF_050480245.1. Classification (GTDB taxonomy): domain Bacteria; phylum Bacillota; class Bacilli; order Bacillales; family Anoxybacillaceae; genus Anoxybacillus. Next base: position 11,917 of record NZ_JBCNEQ010000032.1, read on the forward strand.
GCATCATATACTTGATGTTCAGGAGTTAAAAAGAACGGATCAGTAATTACACCGCTTTCTGAACGTTTTACTTTATCAACTTGTTCAGCCTGTTGCTCAATCGACATGTTTTTATGGATAATTCCTAATCCTCCTTGGCGCGCCATCGCAATCGCCATTTCTACCTCTGTCACCGTATCCATTCCCGCACTAATAATTGGGATATTAAGCTTTAACGTTTTACTTAGTTCAACAGTTAAATCAACATCACGCGGCAACACTTCTGACTTAGCTGGGATTAAAAGGACGTCATCAAATGTCAATCCTTCTTTCGCAAATTTTGTTTCCCACATCGTTTTTCCCCCTCACTTTGGAAATATTAATTAGTAGAGTATCAACTTCGCTTTTTTCTGTCAAGAAAACATAAAAATGTTCGATAATTCAATCAATTAACTAAGGAGAGTACACGATGTGGGAAGTGTTTTATTCATCAAATTTTACACAACAGTTTTTACTTGATCGGTACAAACAAGAAGGAAGAGAAGACGCTGAAAAGAAAAGCTATGATAATTGTTATCCATTTATGTATTACTTGCAACATGGAGAAAAGTTTTACGACACCGCCCATGAAGCACCGCTAGCGATTAAGCCTGTTTTATTATTTTATGGAAATGTTCAACTTCTTAAAGCTTGTTTATTAACTATTCACGCTGACTATCCTGAAACATCGTCCGTTTTAGCGCATGGGGTATCAACAAGAAAAAGAAAGAAGCAAAATTATGATTTTTTTAAAGACGAAGTAAAAGTTCAAAAACATGGTTTGTTTACTTATTTTTCTGAAAAAATGTTTCATGTGAAACATGCATATGGAGAAAAGTTTTGTATGAAAGATCTGTTAGAACATATTGGGGAATTAACTCCTTTATTTGAGCTATATTTTAAACATGTAAACGAACGCAGCAAACATACCCATGAAGTCGTTGCCCACTATTTATTGCTTTATAATTTAAGCATGATTTGCCGTTATGAAACAGAATGGTGGTATGATCTCCTTCATAGTTATTCAAACGATGCGTATCCTTTTATTGTACAATTTTTAGAAGTAACCGAACATAAAATACCACTATATTTGTATCATTATTTATTGGATAGCAAAAAAGACCAAGACTAAATTGTCTTGGTCTAGTCTTTGCCCGGCAACGTCCTACTCTCGCAGGCAGTGTCCCGCCAACTACCATCGGCGCTGGAGAGCTTAACTTCCGTGTTCGGGATGGGAACGGGTGTGACCTCTCCGCCATCGTCACCGAGCAATATATAGAAGGATTATTCCTTCAAAACTAGATAACAGGACCGTTCTACGCTTTTCG
>NZ_JBCNEQ010000033.1:0-796 GCF_050480245.1 Bhargavaea massiliensis
GGAAGCGTAAGCTTTCGACGAGACGTGCGTGCACGTCGATGGAGAAAGCGGACGCGGAGGAGGATGTTAGTTCGTAGCTAGACATAAAGAAAAGCGTAGGCGACTGTTCAGCCCCGACAAGCGCTTGAGGGCCTGCGAGGAGGCTGTTGCCGCCACAGCAGGACCGAAGCGGCTCGAGGGGCTAGGAGCCGGAGCTAGACATAAAGAAAAGCGGAGAACGGTTCCGTATATGTTGACAAACATAACAACCGTATGATAAAATCTCGCTGTCTGTTTTGTTCAGTTTTGAGGGAATACTCTCCTAAATGAAAAATATAGTCGTATGTATGGGCCTATAGCTCAGCTGGTTAGAGCGCACGCCTGATAAGCGTGAGGTCGGTGGTTCAAGTCCACTTAGGCCCACCATACAATCACAAGGGGCCTTAGCTCAGCTGGGAGAGCGCCTGCTTTGCACGCAGGAGGTCATCGGTTCGATCCCGATAGGCTCCACCATTTCATTTACGAATGAATAAGGTTTTTGCGCCTGCGTATACGAGTGATTACGAAGATGATGAATTCCTCGGCGCATGGCAGCAGAGATGTGAGTTCAAGAAGTAGCTATGTTCCTTGAAAACTAGATAACAGGCAAGTAAAGAAAAGCGACAAACGGTTCTCGGCGCAGCCGAGAAAAACATCTGACGAAGGCGTAGCCTTTCGATGGGACGTGCGTGCACGTCGAGTCGAGAAAGCGAAGCCGCAGGAAGATGTTTCACGTTTGGAGCTAGACAGTACAAGGCTATAAAGTGTGTTTAGTTAA
>NZ_JBCNEQ010000034.1:0-14684 GCF_050480245.1 Bhargavaea massiliensis
CAAGGTGCGAAATATGAGATACATATTATTTGGTTATTCATTCAATATTGGCTATTAAAGCGGCAAACGATGATGGAACGCATGGAGACGGAAGCGCAAAAGCTCGAGCTGATCGGCACCCTCGCCGCCAGCACCGCGCACGAAATTCGCAACCCGCTCGCTGGCATTAAAGGGTTTATTCAACTGTTAAGTGAAAAACATAAAGATAACGAATCACAGCTTTATTTTTCCGTCATTCAAAACGAAATTACACGGATTAATGATATCGTGAACGAATTTTTAATTCTCGGCAAGCCGACAGCGCGAAAGCTTGAGACATGCGACCTCAACCGCATTGTTCAAAGCATTCATCCGATGATTGAGTCGCAAGCGCATTTACATAACGTCGTCTATACGTTTCAACGTGCCGATGTGCCGCTGCCGATTCGTTGTTCAAAAGATCATTTAAAACAAGTCGTCTTAAATTTAGCAAAAAATGCGATCGAAGCGATGTCAAACGGCGGACAATTGACGATTTCGTTGACGAAACAAAACGATTGGGCGGTGTTGCACGTTGTAGATACAGGATGCGGCATTCCAAAACAAGTGAGCGACAAATTATTTCAGCCGTTTATGACATCGAAACAAACAGGAACAGGGCTTGGGCTTGTCGTATGTAAACGAATCGTTGACATGCATGAAGGAACGATCGACATTTATAGTATAGAAAATAAAGGAACGACGATTACCGTTCGTCTTCCGTTAGGAGGTTGATTATGGTTGACATGCTGATCGGAAGCACATTATCTGCGCTAGCGACAGGAGCTGGCGCTGTTCCGATTTTATTTTTGTCGCGCTCATTAACGCACAAATGGCGCGATATGTTGCTTGCTTTTACAGCTGGCATTATGATGGCCGCGTCGATGCTTGGGCTAATTCCTGAGGCGCTCTCTTCTGGAACGTTTTTTTCGCTTATGGTTGGGTTATGCGTCGGAGTCTTAACGTTAACGTTGCTTGAGGACATTGTGCCGCATATCGACTTGTCGCATACAAAAAGCGGCATAAAAATCGACCAAAAAGCGTTGCTTGTGCTTACGGCGATTACGCTTCATAACATTCCAGAAGGTTTATCTGTTGGCGTCAGCTACGCCTCTGGTGAACAAAACCATATCGGCGATTTAATTGCGCTAGCGATCGGCTTTCAAAATGCACCTGAAGGATTGCTTGTTGCGCTTTTTCTATTTAATCAACATATATCAAGAGGAAAAGCGTTTTTGATGGCAACAGGAACGGGGTTCGTTGAACTTGTCGCCTCTGTCATCGGCTTTTATTTAACCACGGTCGTTCAGTCGCTCGTTCCGTACGGATTAGCGTTTGCCGCTGGCGCGATGCTATTTATTATTTATAAAGAGTTAATCCCGGAAAGCCATGGCGATGGAAATGAAAAATCGTCAACGTATGCCTTTATTACCGGTCTATTAGTCATGGTGTTTTTAATTGAAACATTTTAAGGATGATGAACATGTCGAAATATTATATGCTTCTTTTATTGACAAGCGCCTTATGGGGAGGCAACTTTGTCGCAAGCAAGCTGCTTGTTGCGCACGCCTCCCCGCTTTCGTTAACGTTTATTCGTTGGACGATCGCGGTCCTTTTTTTATTTCCGATCGTGTTGAGAAAAGAACGATCCGTTCGTTTACAAAAACAAGGTATGATACCGCTTATAGCGATGGGAGTTTCGGGCGTCGTCTTATTTAACGTCCTCATGTTTCAAGCGCTTGAACATACATCAGCCGACCATGTCGGGTTAATTTCAACGTTAAATCCGATAGCGATTGCGCTTGTAGCATACGTTGCCTACCGCGATAAGCTCACGATCCGTCAATGTCTGGCGATGGTCGTCTCACTCATTGGCGTGCTGATCGTGATGACGCACGGGCAACTTCATCGTCTATCGGATATAAACGTCGGGGATATGTGGATGCTTGCAGCCGTCATCATTTGGGGCGTCTATTCCGCTTGCGCAAAAGCGGTCATGAAATGGTATTCTCCGCTTGCGGCGACGTTTTGGTCCGGCGTCTTTGGCGTCATCGGGTTGTTGCCGTTTCTTTCTTCTTTTTCTGTCCATGACGCCAACATCTCGTTTGTATTGGCCATTTTATATACGAGCGTCGGAGCGACGGTGCTTGCGATGTTTCTTTGGAACGTCGGCGTAAAACAAGTCGGTGCCACAACAGCAGGAATGTTTTTAAATTTCAACCCGCTTTTTACCGCATTGTTCGCATACATATTACTTGGGGAAACGTTAACGGCGACACAATGGATCGGTTCATTCATTACGATTGCAGGCGTCATCTTGTTCACAAAAAAATAGAAGGGGCGTTATTCCCCTTCTTTTTCTTCATATGGATGCGCCACCCAACCAGACGGATCAATAAACAAGCGGACGGCAACGACTTGGCGGTCGTCCATTAACGTAAAGAAATGCGGGTTTCCTTCTGGGACAGAAATGACATCGCCCGCTTCAAGTTCAACGTCAAAATAACCTGTTTGTTCATCACCTTTAATAACGAAAATGCCATGACCAGCAACAATCGCCCGCACTTCGTCTTCCGTATGCGTATGCACTTGTTCAAATTTTTTCAATAACTCTTCTAAATTTGGCGTTTGTTCGCACAAGGCAACAACGTCCCATGCTTGATAGCCTCTTCGCTTCGCTAAATCTTCAATTTCTGTTTGAAACGTTGCTAAAATGTCCGCTTTTTCTTCGTCTGTTAATACGAATTTATTTTGCAAATGCGCTGGAAGTTTCCTTGCATCCCAATGCTCATATAGCACTCCTTGCTTATTTAAAAACGCTGCGACGTTTTCCTTTCCTTCAATCACTTCACCTGTGTTGCGCACTTTAATGACTGCCATACCATACTCCCCCTTATCGTTTTAAAAGTAGTAATTTTACATAGTACTGACATAAAAACTCGCAAGCTTCTAAAAACTTTTTCGCTTCAAACGCATCTTTTCCCCATACGGTAATGCCGTGGTTGCGAATAAGCACCGCCCCTCGATCTTCATGGACATGGTCGGCGAACGCTTTTGCTAACGTCGGAATATGGGCGAAATTCGGAATAATCGGAATGCGAAACGCCGCATCTTCTTCCCATAATCCGAACGCTTTAATGATTTCTTGATTGGTAAAAACGACTTCCCCTTCCTCGCCGTACCATTCCGAAATGATGTTGTTGTCGACAGTATGGACGTGAAGCACACACCCGGCGCTCGTTTTGTTGTAAATTTCGACATGTAATAACGTTTCTGCGGACGGTTTCAAGTGCGTCGCCTCCACTGGCTGTCCGTTCGCCCCAACAAGTAAAAAATCTTCCGCCGTCTCTTTTCGTTTATCTTTTCCGCTTGCGGTGACAAGAAACGTAAGTGGCTCATCGCTCACCTTTAGCGACAAGTTGCCGCTTGTCGCCATGAACCAGTCGCGCGCCGCCAGCTCTCGTTTCACTTCGGCAAGCTCTGCCCATTTTTGTTGTTTCACGCGATCACCTCGCTTTCTTTTAACGCGTCAATGACATCATAAAACGTCGTAAACGGCGTATGCGGCAAGTTTAGCTCACGGCATTTTTCAAGCAAAAAGTCGCGCGCAATGACGTGATCGGCTAGTTTGGCCGCTGCTAAATCAGTAATCGAGTCGCCGATGACGATCGTTTTTGCCCCTTTTGGCGCGAGTTTACGAAGAAGCGACGGCTTGCAACATCCGCAGCCGTTTTGACAATGTTCATCGCACGCATACGGCCACGTAATGTGGATCGTTTCCCCGCTAAAATCGGCGCTATTACAAAAAATGCGCTCTTTTTCAATCAGTCCGTCCAGGAGCGGATAAACGAAAAAGTCGATGCCGCCGCTCACAATATAAAGCGGGATTTGCCGTTCGTTCGTAAACGCAACAAAGTCGGAAAATCCGTCGCGAATGCGCGCGGTATGAAGCAAAAATTGCACGATGTCTTCTTTCAGCGTCGTCGGCAACAGCGAAAACATGCGCCCGACCCCTTGTTGTATGGAACATGTTTGCGCTAATATATCATCTTTGATCGCTTCCCACTCCGGCGGAGCAAACTGTTTCATTAAGGCAATAATGTTGTCGTTTAACGTAATCGTTCCGTCAAAGTCGCAAAAAATGATTGGTTTCACGATGCGCTCCCCCATAAGTCAAGCGCTTGTTGCAACGCTTCGTTTTCTTTTGCTGCGTCATGAAGCGAACGCCCAGCAAGCACCGCTTCTATTGCGGCACGAAACGCTTGCCCACCGCCAACCGCTCCGCTCGGATGCCCGTGCACCCCACCGCCTGCGTTAATGATGGAGTCAATGCCAAAATCGCGCACAAGAAGCGGCACAAGCCCTGGATGAATGCCGGCAGATGGGACAGGAAACGCGCGCAAAAACGGTTCTTCTTTCGTTAATTCATGAGCGATCGCAAGCGTCTGTTCTTTTTCAAGGGCGACGCTTCCGTACGGTGATGGGAAGAGCGAAAAGTCCGCCCCTGCCATGCGCAATAGTTTGCCAAGAAGCAAAGCGTAGCTTACGCCATATACGTGTGATGAGGCGATCGCTCCGCTAAACGACGGATGCGCCATAATCGGCAAACGAATGTCATCATCTTCACGAAGCGCTTGCAACACATCAAGCCCATATGTAAACACGTTAAACAATAATACGTCCGCGCCAAGATCTGCTGCCCGCTTCGCTTTTTCTTTTAACTCAAACGTTTTTCCGGTTAAGTTCACCGCATATAACGTTCGGTGCCCTGTTTGTTCGTACACGTCTTGAAGCGCTCGTTTTCCTGCCATGATGCGCTTGTCAAACGGCGTCAAGTCGTTGTCAAATAAAATTTCATCGTCTTTGACGAGGTCGACACCGCCAAGCGCTTGCCATTTTAATTGTTCGGTGACGTATCGTAAATCGCGCCCAATGACCGCTTTAAAAATGCTCATGACAAGCGGACGGTCAAAGACGCCAAGTTTTTCACGAATGCCGTCAATGCCAAAGCGCGGGCCGGGAAAAGCGCGCTTCAGTTCGTCCGAAAACGTTAAGTCAACAAGTTTAATCGTTCCGTCCAACGACAATTTGCCAAACGTCGTTGTCAAAATGGCTGGAAAATCAGCGCTAAAATTGACGCTCGGATACGAAATGCGCACGAGCGCACGTTTTAGTCGCTTTCCAAAAAACGCATTGACACGCTCGTCTTCCTCTAGCTCTTCGATCGACTGAACGATCCCTTTATGTTTTTTTAACTGTTCTTGTTCAAGCTGCGGCAAATCAGTCCACGATCCGACAGTCAGTCCAAGCGCGATACCTTCTGCTTTTTTCGCTAGATCTTTGTCGTCATGAATCAAATATGTTGCGGTAATCATATGTCCACCCCTTTACAAATAAAAAACCTCTTCATAAGAAGAGGCTTCATCGTTCGTCTCTTCTTATCTCTCAGCGCACTGCTGCGAGAATTAGCACCGTGCTTAAACAGCTGTTTAAGTCGGTTGCCGGGCTTCATCGGGCTCGTCCCTCCGCCTACTCTTGATAAGAATTTGCAATATATTTAATTTTTTGAACAGTTCGTTTTTCATAAATTTAATTCGAATTATGACAGCACATGTGGCGTTTGTCAATCATTTTTTTAAAAAAGTTGCAGTTGCCCGATGCGCCAAGCCGCTTCTTTTAGCCTTTCTTCGCTCGTCAGTAGCCCTGTGCGCACATAGCCTTCCCCATGTTCACCAAAACCGATCCCTGGAGCGACCGCAACGTGCGCTTTTTTGAGCAACAGCTCGGCAAACGTCTCAGACGTATAGCCGTTTGGCACCGGAAGCCAGGCGAAAAACGATCCTGATGGCGCTTGGACGTCCCAGCCAATGTCACGTAAAGCATGAATAAACGTATTTCGTCTTGCTTCATATGTGGCGACAAGCTCAGCGACGCATTGTTGCGACTCGAGCAGCGCGACTGCTGCCGCTTCTTGAATGGCGCCGAAAATACTGACGTACAAATGGTCTTGGAGCACGTTAATCGCCTTAATCATGCTTTCGTTGCCGACCGCAAAGCCGATGCGCCACCCTGCCATATTGTACGTTTTCGAAAACGTATAAATTTCAATACCGACGTCTTTTGCCCCTTCGACTTGTAAAAAGCTTATCGGCTTTTTCCCATCAAAGCCAATCGCCCCATACGCAAAATCGTGCACGACAGCGATGTGATGTTTTTCCGCAAACGAAACGGTTTCTTGAAAAAACGATTCCGTTGCTGTCGCGCCTGTCGGATTGTTCGGATAGTTTAAAAACATGAGCTTTGCCTCTCGAACGATGTCTTTGTTCAGCTCATCGTAGTTTGGCAAAAAGTTGTTTTCCGCTCGCAGCGGCATCATTTCCATGCGCGCCCGCGCAAGCACCACCCCTGACCAATAGTCAGGGTATCCGGGATCGGGAACGAGCACCACGTCGCCCGGGTTTAATAAACAAAGCGGCATTTCGACAAGCCCAGCTTTTCCGCCAAATAAAATGGCAACTTCTTTTTCTGGGTCAATCGTCACCCCGTATTCGCGTTGATAAAACGTGGCGACCGCCTCTTTTACAAACGAATAGCCGCGAAACGGCGAATATTTATGATACATAGGATTTGCCACCGCCTGTTGCATCGCGCGCACAATATGCGCCGGCGTCGGTTGGTCGGGATTTCCTTGCCCAAGATTAATGACATCGTGCCCTTCAGCGATGACCGCCTGTACTTTTTGCACGAGCGAAGCAAAAAATTGCTTCGGCAGTTGCTGTAACACGTTCGATTGTGGAAATGTTTTCATTTTTTTCACACCTACTTCACAAAAAGGTTGAAATTCTAGTCAGTTATCATATATCGTAAAAATCAAAATGTAAAGGAAATTTTTTTTATTGAGGTGAATGACATGAACATCGCTTGCATACAAATGGATATTGCGTTCGGAGCACCCGAAAAAAATAAACAAACCGCCTTGCGCTACATCGAACAAATCGCTCGTGACGTTGACGTCATCGTTTTGCCTGAACTATGGACGACGGGCTATGATTTAACGAGGCTTACTCATATTGCCGATGAAAACGGGGAAGAAACAAAAGCGTTTCTCGCATCCGTTGCGCGCACGTACGATGTGCATATCGTCGGCGGATCGGTCGCGAAAAAAACGAACGAACGAATGACAAATACGATGTATGTCGTCCATCGCAACGGCAACATCGTTGGCGAATATAGTAAACTTCATTTGTTCCAATTGATGGACGAACATATGTATTTGCAAGCTGGAGAAACGATGGGGCTATTTTCGCTCGATGAAACGACGTGTGCCGGCGTCATTTGTTACGACATTCGTTTTCCAGAGTGGATTCGCGCGCATGCGCTACATGGCGCAGAAGTATTGTTTGTCGTCGCCGAATGGCCACTTTCTCGCCTTCATCATTGGCGCACGCTATTAACGGCGCGGGCAATTGAAAATCAATGTTACGTCGTCGCTTGCAACCGCGCGGGAAAAGACCCGAACAACGAGTTTGCTGGACATTCGCTGATCATTGATCCGTGGGGAAACATTCTTGCCGAAGGAGACGAACAAGAAACGGTCATTGTGGCGAATATCGACATAAACGAAGTGCAAGACGTGCGCGCGCGCATCCCGATTTTTGCCGATCGTCGCCCAGATGTGTATAAAATTTTTGAAAAAAGGGATTGACAAACAAGCATAAAGCGATGTATGATTCGAATCAAGCGAATTCACGAAACTTTTTCACTGTTCAAAACATTTAAATAATGATAAACACTCTTATCAAGAGCAGGTGGAGGGACGAGCCCGATGAAGCCCGGCAACCGGCGGATGACGCACGGTGCTAATTCTTGCAGCAGTAGGCTGAGAGATAAGAGGTGCGAAGCAAACTTCAAACCTCTTTCGTTCAGCGAAAGAGGTTTTTTATTTTGGGAGGAGGCATGTGTATGTACGAACCATTGACAGAACAAAAAGCGATTGCCCTCGCTGTTCGTTTAGGGCTATTTGGAGAAGATGCGCTTCTTTCAAGTCAAGAAATTGGCGACGGGAACTTAAATCTCGTGTTTCGCATCGTCAACGAACGAACAAACGACAGCATCATCATTAAACAAGCGTTGCCGTATGCAAAAGTCGTTGGCGAAAGCTGGCCGCTTACATTAAAACGGGCAACGATCGAAAGCCAAGCGTTGCGCACGTTCGCTAGCTACGTTCCTCACTATGTTCCGAAAGTGTACTATTCCGATGAGACTTTAGCTATTACAGTGATGGAAGATTTGTCGCATTTACAAATTGCACGCCGCGGGCTGATCGAAGGAAAAACGTTCCCGCGTTTATCGGAACATATCGGCGAATTTGTCGCCAAAACAGCGTTTTACACGTCGGATTTCGGCATGAATCAACAACAAAAAAAGAAGCTTGCGCAGCAATTTACAAACCCTGAACTATGTAAAATTACGGAAGATCTCGTCTTTACCGACCCGTTTTTTGACCATGACACGAACAACTTTGAGGCAGAGCTTCGTACAGACGTCGAACAACTTTGGCAAGATGATGTGCTTCGGCGCGAAACAGCGAAATTAAAACGGCTCTTTTTAACGAAAGCGGATGTGTTGCTTCATGGTGATTTACATACCGGAAGCATTTTTGCAAGCGACGATGAAACGAAAGTGATCGATCCGGAGTTTGCCTTTTACGGTCCGATCGGCTTTGATTTAGGGCAATTTTTTGCCAATTTACTATTAAACGCCCTCTCTCGCTATGAGAGCGAACGCGCACCGCTCTTTGCTCATATTGAAAAAACGTGGGACGTCTTTGCCCGCACGTTTGCTGAGCTTTGGCGCGAAAGCAACGAACCGTATGCGCGCGTTTCTTTCGTGCTCGATGACATCGTAAACGACGCGCTCGCTGAGGCGATCGGCTTTGCAGGCTGTGAAGTCATTCGCCGCACGATCGGTTTAGCGCATGTGGCGGACCTCGATGAATTGCCGCTTGAACGCCGGCTTGACGCCAAACGTCATGCACTCCGTCTCGGACGTGAACTCATCGTGCAGCGAAACAAATTAACGACCAAAGATTTCAAACGTCTTGTACAACAAACGGTGCATGTCAACAGCTAGGAGGAAAATGATGAAATCGGTACAATGGCACGATACACATATAACGATTTTAAACCAACAAGCGTTGCCTCATAAGACTGAATATTTAGAGTTAAAAAATATAAAAGACGTATGGGACGCCATCGTCACGTTAAAAGTGCGCGGGGCGCCAGCGATCGGCATGACGGCCGCATTCGGGTTAGCGCTGGCGGCGAAATCGTATGAAACGAACGACTTGGCACAATTTCACGCCAACTTAAAGCGCGACCGCGACTATTTAGCAAGCTCGCGCCCGACCGCCGTCAATTTATTTTGGGCGCTTGACCGGCTTATGAAAAGCGTCGCAAACGCCACATCCGTCAACGAGGCGAAAACGACGCTTATTCATGAAGCGATTTGCATGCAAGTGGAAGATGAAGACGTCTGCCGCCGCATCGGCGAACACGCCCTCTCGCTTTTCAAAGACGGCGACCGCATCATGACGATTTGCAACGCGGGGGCGATTGCGACAGCCCGTTACGGTACAGCGCTTGCCCCGTTTCATTTAGCGAAAGAAAAAGGCATTTCGCTTCATGCGTACGCTTGCGAAACACGACCGGTGTTACAAGGGGCAAGACTCACGACATGGGAGCTTTCACAAGCTGGTGTCGATGTGACGCTCATTACGGATAACATGGCGGCACAAACGATGAAAGCAAAGCACATTTCCGCTGTCATCGTCGGGGCGGACCGCATCGCTGCCAACGGTGATACAGCGAACAAAATCGGCACGTTCGGCTTAGCTATTTTGGCGAACGCGTTCAACATTCCATTTTATGTCGCCGCTCCGCTATCGACGATCGACTTACAAACGAAAACAGGCGACGACATTCCGATTGAAGAACGAGCGAAAGAAGAAGTCACACATATCGGCGACGTGCGCATCGCACCGGATGTGAACGTCTACAATCCGGCATTTGATGTCACACCGCATGAACTCATTACCGGCATTATTACTGAAAAAGGTATCGTGTCCGGCGATTATGAAACGAAGCTACCGACATTATTTGAGGAGGTTTTTGCATGAGAAACATATGGGCAATGATCGTGCTTTTATTCGCGCTATTAGTCGGGTGCACGAATGAACAAGACGCCGTCTCAAAACCGACAGAGCAGCCGAAAGAAGAAACGAAACAAACGAACGAAACAACTGAAACCGCAGCCGACATTCCACCCGCACTAAACAAACCAATAAAAATTGCGGCAATTATGCAAATGTCGATCGGTACGTTTTCATCGCAATACATCGCAGGCGTGAAAGAACAAGTCGCGAAATTTGGCGGTGACGTGCAAATTTATAACGCTGATAACGATTTAACGAAAATGGCATCGTACGTCGAAACGGCGATCAACCAAAACGTCGATGCGATTTTATTAGACCACGGGCGCGCGGATGCGCTAAAAGCACCGGTTGAAAAAGCGCTCGCCAAAGGCATTCACGTCGTCGCGTTCGATAACGACTTAAACATTCCAGGTGTAACCGTCATTGACCAAGACGATTACAGCCTAGCATGGAAAACGTTAAAAACGTTAGCGGAAGATTTAAACGGTGAAGGAGAAATCGTCACCATTTGGGTCGGTGGCTTTACGCCGATGGAACGCCGCCACGTCATTTACGAAGCATTTCAAAAACGGTATCCGAATATTAAAGAAGTAGCGAAATTCGGCACCGCAAGCGCCAATACTGCTTTAGATACACAAACGCAAATGGAAGCGATTTTGAAAAAATATCCGAACAAAGGCGACATCGACGCAGTGTTTGCGACATGGGATGAGTTCGCCAAAGGAGCGACGCGCGCCATTCAACAAGCGGGCCGAACAGAAATTAAAGTGTACGGCATCGACTTAAGCGATGAAGATTTACAAATCATTCAACAACCAAATAGCCCATGGGTCGCAACAACGGCAACTGATCCAGCCGAAGTCGGCCGCGTTCAAGTGCGCTTTGCGTATCAAAAAATTGCCGGGGAAAAAACACCAAACATTTATTCACTTGAGCCGCATTTAGTGAAACGCTCCGACTTGCCAAATACGTCGATTACGATGAACGAGTTGCACAACTACATTCCGGGCTGGGGACAGTCGAATGTTGCTGTTTCTCCATGGATGAAAACGCTCGAGGAAAAGGTGAAAAAACAATGAGCGGTTTACGCATGAAACAAATCGTCCATGCGTTTGGCGATGTGGTCGTATTAAACGGCGTGAACTTTCATGTCCAACCGGGCGAAGTTCACGCCCTTTTAGGTATGAACGGAGCAGGGAAAAGCACGTTAATGAACATTTTAGCTGGCGTCTTGCAGCCGACGGGCGGAACGATTGAAATAGACGGAAAGACGCATACATTTTCTTCCCCGAAAGATGCGAAACAGGCAGGCATCGGACATGTCGTGCAAGAAGTCGATGCGGCATTATTCCCTGCTTTGTCCGTGTATGAAAATATTCTCGCTGAACAAATTGTCACGCAAAAACATATGTTCGTTTCAAAAACGAAAAAGCGCGAAGATGTTTTACAGCTGCTTGAGCGCGTCGGCTTAGCGCATTTGTCGCCTGATGCGGCGGTGCAAACGTGCACGCTTCATGAAAAACAGCTCATTTTACTTGCGCGCGTTCTTTCTTCTTCCGCTCGCTACATTATTTTAGATGAGCCAACCGCCTCGTTAAGCGAAGAAGAAACGAAACGACTATTCGCGATGATCGAACAGCTAAAAGCGCAAGGGGTGTCTTTTATTTACATTTCGCATAAATTGCACGAAGTGAAACGCATATGCGATCGCGTGACGATTTTACGAGACGGTACCGTCGTTTACGAAGGCGATGTGTCGCTCACGACAGAAGACATCGTGCGCCATATGGTCGGACGGCAAACGGAGGTGCGCAATGAGCGTGTGCGCAACATAAGCAAAGAAACGATTTTTGAAGTAAAACAATTGTACATTCCAAAAACGAACACGACGGTCGATCTTGCTGTTCGGCGTGGTGAAATTGTCGGCATCGCCGGCCTCGTTGGCGCTGGAAAAACAGAACTCGCCGAAAGTATGATCGCTCACGTAAAAACGACAGGCGAACGCATATTGAATGGAAAAAAGCAAACGTGGAACTCGCCAAAAGACGCGATTGAAGCGGGCGTTTGTTTCATTCCTGAAGAACGGCGAAAACAAGGGCTTTTTATGAACGAAACAGTTGAAAAAAATATCACGGTGCGTTTATTGTCAAATATCACCCCATGGCAATGGATCGACAAACGACGGGAGCGCTCGATCGCCACAAGCATGATTTCATCGTTACATATTCGTCCGTCCTCGCCGACGGCGCTTGTGAAAAACTTAAGCGGCGGCAATCAACAAAAAGTCGTCATCGGGAAATGGCTACAAACGAATGGCGATGTCTTTATTTTTGATGAGCCGACAAAAGGCATTGACGTACACGCGAAAGAAGAAGTATTTGCCATCATTCGCTCGCTTGCTGAAAAAGGAAAAGCAATCATTTACTTAACGAGCGAGTGTCAAGAACTGCTTCATATCGCCGATACAATTTACATCATGGTCGACGGACGCTTCGTCAAAAAAATGGACGCACACGAGGCGACATATGAACAGCTCGTCTATGACATGACAGGGGGTGGAATAGGATGAAATTTTTATATAAATACGGAACGATACTCGCCATCATCATTGTCATCGCTTTTTTTAGCTTCTCGCTCGATTCGTTTTTCACGTACGCCAATTTTAGCGACATTTTGCGCTCTATTTCGATTGTGACGCTCGTTGCGATCGGCATTACGTTTTCGTTAATTGTCGATGGATTCGATTTATCGGTCGGCTCAACGGTCAGTTTAGCGACGATCGCAAGCGCCTCCGCGCTCGTTTTACATCGTCAAGAACTTTTCGTAGCCCTTGCCGTTCCGCTTCTTCTCGGAGCGCTCGTTGGGCTGCTCAATGCGTTTCTCATTATTCGCCTTCGCTTGCCCGATTTATTAGCGACGTTAGCGGTCATGTATATCGTCAACGGCGCGCAGCTCACATATACGAAAGGATTTTCGATTTATAACGATATGCCGCTTCCAGAAGGCGGCGTGGCGCCGGGTAAATTTATTCCATCGTTTTTATTTATCGGACAAGGGGAACTGTTTGGCGTCCCGTTTTCCGTATTGCTTATGCTTTTGCTTGTCATCGTCGCTCATCTTTTTTTAACATATACAAAAACAGGGCGTTTATTTTATATGACGGGGGAAAATCGCGAAGCGGCCCGTCTCACCGGCATTCCTGTTGACCGCTACCGCACGTATGCGTATATCATCAGCGGCGTGTTTGCTGCTCTAGGCGGCATTGTGCTTGCTTCACGCATCGGCACAGGACAAGTGTCCGCGGGCGCATCACTATTAATGGACGGCGTCGCTGCTGCCTTTATCGGTTTTTCTGTTTTTGGAGCTGGCAAACCAAACGTCATCGGCACGTTGCTCGGTTCGATTTTCATTGGCGTATTGTTAAATGGGCTGACGATGATGAACGTCCCGTACTACGCCCAAGATATGATAAAAGGAGCACTGTTAATTTTTGCACTTGCGTTGTCCCATATCGTGAAAAAATGAGCCCACCTTATGCTGATATGATCCCCTTATAGTAGACAGAAAAAAGAAAGACAATTAATCTGTCTACTATGGAGGGGATTTTTCTATGGGGAAAATACGAAAAACATATGATGTAAAGTTTAAAAAGAAAGCAGTGGATTTATATTTGAAAGAGGGCATGGGCTACAAAACAGTGGCTAAAGAATTAGGGATTGATCATTCCATGGTACGTCGATGGGTCAAATATTATGAACAGGAAGGAATACAAGGTCTAGAGGAAAAACGAGGGAAGGCAAAAGGACCAAGCAAAGGAAGACCGAGAACTCGTCCAGAAGATCCTGAAACGGAAATCAAGCGTCTTGAGGCGGAAGTAGAGATGCTAAAAAAGCTTTTAAAGATGTGAAAGGGGGAATGGAAGCCGTACCAGCTCACAAGAAGTTCGTGATCATTCAAGAAATGGCAGGGGTTTATGGTTCGATTCAACAATTATGTGAGATTGCAGGAGTGTCTCGAAGTGGGTATTACAAGTGGGTAAAACGACAGGAACGCCCTTCTCGGAAGCACTTGGAAGACGAGCAGCTAAAGGAAAAAATCAAAGAGTGCCATGAAGAAGTGAAAGGAATCTACGGGTATCGGAGAGTCAAAGTTTGGCTGAAACGGAAATACAAACTGGATATCAACCATAAACGAGTACAAAGGCTGATGAGGGAGATGGGAATCCGGGCGGTGATTCGGAAGAAACGGCCTTATTACGGAAAGAAAGAGCCTTATGTGATTTCGGACAATCATCTAAACCGAGATTTCCACGCGTCAAAGCCAAACGAGAAATGGGTGACAGATATTACATATTTGATTTTTAATGGGCAAAAGCTCTATTTGTCCGCCATTAAAGACCTATACAATAATGAAATTGTGGCCTACCATATTAGTGTCAAGGCCGATTATTTTT
>NZ_JBCNEQ010000035.1:0-221 GCF_050480245.1 Bhargavaea massiliensis
TCATGAAGCGTTTGTTTGCACGAATCGTTTCGAAGTGTAATCGCAAAATACGGCGATCTCTTCGATTCCCGAAACCTCTTCGCATTGTCGATTCGACAACGGTGACAGTCGGAAAGAACCGCCTATCATGGGCGCCTTATCATGGGGAACGGTCAGGGATTAAACTGCATGTCGCTTATTCTCCTGAACACCAGTCACCGATGGATGCCATAGAAACAACC
>NZ_JBCNEQ010000036.1:0-36437 GCF_050480245.1 Bhargavaea massiliensis
TCACCGTTTACAGCGTCTTGTCTCTTCCGATTCCAATGTCATCGTTGATTTTACTTGTCAGCTAGGAACGAAGCAATGCCGTTCGAAGAAACGTCATCGAGTGGTCATCTTTCGTGATGCCCATGGAAAGGAGATTCGCGTCGTAACGAATGTCTTTGACGTATCGGCAGAAAAGATTGCCGACATGTATCAAGAGCGTTGGGCAGTCGAGGTCTTTTTTCGATGGATCAAGCAATACTTGAATGTACCTACCTTATTTGGGACAACAAAAAACGCCGTCTACAATCGGCTGTTTGCGGCGTTCATTGCCTATGTGTGATTGAGATGGCTATATGACCGAACAGAGAAACGAACGCAAACCACCCTCACGTTCATTTCTTTCGTTCGTCGGGTTTTATTTGGGCAACTTCCTCTCGATTGGAAATCAGAGATGGTAGCTGTCTTATTTGAGCATGCCCATTTTTACGGGAGAAGTGTTCATGATTTTGGATAATCAACAGCCGTGATGATTTAAAATACTTGTATAAGATTAAAAATTCGCGAGGTGATCTTCATGCACGTTGTGACTGCTTCAGAAATGTACGCGATTGATCGATATACCATTCAGCAAATCGGCATGAGTGAAGAATCGTTGATGGAAAATGCCGGACAAGCTGTCGCTACAGTTTTGCTGGAACGAATTCAACCTGCTCAGCGCGTCGCTGTATTAGCAGGAACAGGAAACAATGGCGGCGACGGGTTTGTTGTTGCGAGGGTGCTAAAGAGTTATGGTTATACGACGGATTTATGGTTAATACCGCCAAAGGAAAAAGTAAAAGGCGCGGCGAAAAAAGCACTTGAAATCTATGAAAATTCGGGATATGAAGTAAAGAATTACATAGGAAATGAGAAGGAATTTATCGAACAATTACGTCATTATGACGTGATCATTGACGCTTTGCTTGGAATTGGCGTAAATGGAGCATTGCGCTCTCCATATAAAGAAATCATTGAAAAAGTGAACGAAGCAAAGGGGTTTGTTGTGTATGCCATTGACGTACCAAGTGGAATCTCAGCGGACGGCGGAGCGGTGGAAACAGCGATTCAGGCGGATGTAACGATTACGATTCAGTATCCAAAGCTAAGTGCATACACATTTCCAACAGCTGATTACTATGGTGAATTAATCGTAGTCGATATCGGTATTCCTCCGCTTTCTCTAGAAAAAAATGCCGAGTTTCGCCAACTATGGAGTGAAGCGGCTATCGTAAGAACGCTGCCGGTAAGAAAGCGTTCGTCCCATAAAGGTACTTATGGAAAAGGGCTTGTAATTGGCGGCTCGCGAAATATGACAGGCGCTGTCATTATGACCGCAAAAGCGGCTTTAAGAAGCGGAGCTGGATTGCTGACAATGGCTGTTCCGGATGATATTTATCCCGTTGCCGCCACCCATATTCCAGAGGTGATGTATCATCCGTGTTCATCGTTGAACGGCTGCTTCGCCGGGGAAATCGATTTGATCACCTTGGATGTTGACGCGATTGCCGCAGGACCGGGCATGGGGAGAACGATGGGAGCGAAAAGTGTTGTCCAAAAGGTGCTATGCCAAGATGTTCCAGTCGTTCTTGATGCGGATGCGTTATATTTCTGGAAAGATTATGTTTCTATAGTACGTCAACGAACAGAAGCGACGATTTTAACGCCGCATCCTGGAGAAATGGCGCGAATGCTTGGCGTTTCCATTGACGATGTCGAAAGAGACCGTTTTGGCATTGCAAAGCAATTTGCAATGAACTATGGTGTTTACCTTGTGTTAAAAGGACCTTACACCATTGTCACGACTCCAGATGGAAAGCAATACGTGAATACAAGCGGAAATCCAGCGTTAGCAAAAGGCGGAAGCGGCGATGTACTCACTGGAATCATTCTTGCGTTTATCATGCAGCACGACAACATTCAAGAAGCAATTTGCAATGCCGTGTTCGTGCATGGAAAAGCGGCGGATGCGCTCGTCGAGAAGGAGCATTCACCAATGGATGTGCTTGCGACAGATGTCATCGAGGCCATTCCGCAAACACTTTTTTCACTTTATAAAAAGGGAGCCTCGTATCAGAAACAAAAATGAAGTATATGAATACGAAAAATAGACCTCTTCCGAGCATTGCCGTTCAAGCGAGGTCTATTTTTCATTTCGATGCTTGCTTTTAGGGCAGTCTTATTTGTCAATGATGTGTTTTTAATAAGTGAAGTTCTTCCTCTGTGCGGGCGATGCGGCTAATTTGGTAGTCTAACCGTTGATGAATATATATACATGCACCTTAAAACGATGACTTCTGTATGAGCACCTTTTTTCATGGCTATACTGCTCCTAAATACTCATGTGTAAAAGGAGCGGTAAGGACATGAAACGTTTGAAAATTACAAATGATCACGGCTGGACGCCTCGAACCCTTCGGAAACAAGAACGGAAAATCAAAGATGCTTCTCTTCGCGTTCGGGTGACCGCTGTTCGTCTTGTCATGGAAGGTCATCTCGGTAAAGATGTGGCCAAAATGGTCAAGCTGTGCCGTCAATCCGTTGCCATCTACGTTGCACGGTTTAATCAAGGTGGGCTCGATCATCTACTCGATCGTCGGTTGCCGCCTGGTCGTGTGCCATTTCTTACGGAAGAAGGGCATAGTCAATGGAAAAGCGAGCACCAATTTCTTTAAAGCCACGAAAATAACCGCTATCTCCAGCGAAATAAAATGTCGGTTTTTCTTCTGCCTCGATGACCCAGCGACCCCAATGGGGTGTATTTGTATCGAATAACCTTCTTTTTGTCCAATGCTGTGCAGGAACAAATGTGAATGTCACTCCTTTGTATTGTTTTTGTTCCCACCACGCATATTCTGTAACGTTGATCAACCCCTTTTTTGCGAAATAAAGATGCAAGCCCAATTGGCACAAAAATATGCGGGTTTCCTTTTAGTTTTTTAATGCTTGAAAAATGTAAGTGATTGATAGGACCAATCTTTTTGTTTTCTTTTTCTTTCTCGATACCAGCGGTGAAGATCAACCAATCTCTTTGTTGTTTGAACGGAATCAAGATTTTCGTAGCGTTTTCGAATCATTGCTTTTTACCCTTCTTTCCTTGCAGATGTTCAGTCATGTTCAAAATAGAAAATATTTTCTTTGTTTTTGCAATAAATGGTGCTTTTTAAAACTGTTATAACACAAAATTACTTCTGTTATATAATTGTAAAAGTATCTTAATCTGTTGTAATACAAGAGGTTTTAAAAATTTTTCTTATGTGTACTATAAATAATTCGCAAATGTTTGATTTTTGTCACATCTTTTTTTTGTGTTTTTTTATAAAATTTATAGAACAATATAAGCCTATCGATTGATTTTTAGGTTTCATAGGGGGGATAACATGTCGATTTTGCCAAAAAAGAATCAATTAGGTTTTTTTGAAATACGTCTCGAATCCATTGGAGGACTTGGAGCAAACCTAGCAGGGAAAATGCTCGCGGAAGCAGGGGTGTTGGGGCTTGGGTTAAATGGTTCAAATTTTTCTACATATGGTTCAGAGAAAAAAGGCTCTCCGGTGAAAAGTTATATTCGCTTTTGCGATCCAGATACAGAAATTCGGGCGCATAGTCCGATCGAAGAACCTCATGTCATCGGGGTATTTCATGAAGCGCTTTATAAAATGGTGGATGTCGTTAGCGGTTTAGCCCCCGATGGAATTGTATTGGTCAACTCTGTAAGAGATTTTGATGACATTCGGCGCGATTTACAACTAGATTACGGAACTCTTGCGGTTGTCGATGCCCTTGGAATTGCGGTTGAAGAAAAAACAAAAGTCAATACAGCGATGCTTGGAGCGTTATTCCGCGTTTGTGACTTTCTTGATCCGGAAGCGATGAAGGAAGTCATTCGCAAAACATTTGAAAAAAAGTATCCGCATCTCGTCGAGGCGAACATTCGTACATTTGAAAGAGGCTATCATGAGGTGCGCTTTCAAACATATGAAGCGCCTGCGAATGCGGAAAGAAAATCGTTTTCTCGTCTTGAACCGCTTTTAGGCTATGAAACACAAGAAATTGGCGGGATTATCACAGCGAACGCCAATAGTATTTTCAAAGATTTAAGCGGATCGCGTCAAGGATTTTTGCCAAAGTGGGAGATGGAAAAGTGCATTCACTGTGCTGCCTGTGATACAGTTTGCCCTGACTTTTGCTTCGTATGGGAAGAAGGAGAAGATAAAAAAGGAAGAAAACAAATGTTTTTAAAAGGAATTGATTATCAATATTGTAAAGGTTGTTTAAAATGTGTTGAAGCGTGTCCAACAGCTGCCTTAACAGAATGTCGTGAGGAAATTGGGTTTGCGGAAAAACATACAGTGAAGCAAAAATTCCCAATGGTATTAGGGGGGAACTATTAATGGCATTATTAGAAGAAAAAGTGACAACGAAAGCAGAACAAGTGACAGCGTTTCAATCCGGAAACGAAATGGCGGCGTTCGCAGCTGCACAAATCAACTATCATATTATGGGTTATTTTCCAATTACTCCTTCAACGGAAATTGCGCAATTGTTAGACCAGATGAAGGCGCGTGGTGAACACGATATTCAACTGATTCCTGCAGACGGGGAACATGGATCAGCGGGAATTTGCTACGGGGCTTCTGTCATGGGGGCGCGTGTTTTTAACGCTACAAGTGCGAACGGTTTAATGTATATGCTTGAACAATTGCCAGTGCAATCAGGAACGCGCTTTCCGATGGTGATGAATTTAGTGACTCGCTCCATTAGCGGCCCTCTTGATATTCGTGGGGATCATTCCGATTTATATTTTTCGCTCAATACAGGATGGGTGATTTTGACCGCTCGTACCCCACAAGCGGTTTATGATCTGAATATTATGGCGTTGAAAATTGCCGAACACGAGGACGTTCGTTTGCCTGTCATTGTTGCGTATGATGGATTTTTTACATCTCACCAAAAACGGAAAGTCCAATATTTTAAAGACCGAAAAGTCGTACAAGCTTTTGTCGGCGAACGTCCAACTCACTTTCCAAACGCAGCGGATCCGAGAAAGCCAATAACGATCGGAGCACATATGAACGGTGATGATTTAATTAACAACCATTATCAACAGTCTGAAGCGCTATATCGAGCAGGAGACGTATTTAAACAAGTCGCACGCGAATACGCGCTGCTATCTGGACGAGAATATCCTGTCCTTGATTTATATCAAATGGACGATGCAGAAGTGGCTCTATTTTTGATTAACTCCGCAGCAGAAACGGCAAAAGATGTTGTCGACAAGCTTCGTGCAAAAGGAATTAAGGTAGGGGTGATTAGTCCAAACATTATTCGTCCGTTTCCAAGCGAAGAAATTCGCAAAGCGTTAAAAAATGTGAAAGCCCTTCTTGTTGGAGAGCGCGCGGATTCCTACGGGGCAAACGGTGCCAACATGACGCATGAAATTAAATCAGCTTTGCAAGAAGATCCAGATAATCGTACGATTGTATTAAGCCGCGTATTTGGACTTGGCGGAAAAGATTTTTACGCTGATGATGCGGAAGCCTTTTTCAATTTAGCCATTGAAGCGATGGAAAAAGGATATGCGGAAAAGCCGTTTGATTACTTCGGACACGTGCCTGGTCGGCCAGAAAATAAATTAAAACAAGCAATTGAGCCGATGCATGGGGACGCCTTTAAGACAGGATTGATTCAAGTGACACAAGACGAAGAAACGAAGAGATTAAAAGTAAAAATTCCACCGCTTCGAGCGTTAACGGCGAAACCGAAACGAATTGCTTCCGGTCACGGCGCATGTCCTGGCTGCGGCATTTTCCCAGGATTAGAGCTCTTTTTCAAAGGAATCGAAGGGGATGTTGTTGTTTTATTCCATACAGGATGTGCGTATGTTGTAACAACGGCCTACCCATATAGTTCTCATAAGCAAACGATGATCCACAATTTATTCCAAAACGGTCCTGCCACATTATCAGGGTCGGTTGAAGCCTTTTTGGAATTAAAACGCCGTGGGGAAATCGATGTTTCTGATGATGTGACGTTTGTCATGGTCACGGGAGACGGCGGAATGGACATTGGCATGGGTTCTGCGATTGGCACAGCCCTTCGCAATCATAAATTGATTATTTTGGAATATGACAATGAAGGGTACATGAATACAGGATCGCAAATGTCGTATTCGACTCCGATGGGGCATATGACAAGCACAACCGGCGTCGGTAAAACACAAAGAGGAAAAGCATTCCACCATAAAGATACGCCACAAATTATGGCGGCGACAAATATCCCTTATGTATTCACGGGAACAGAAGCATTTCCGCAAGATTTAATTAAAAAAGCAGCAAAAGCGCAATGGTATGCCAAACATGAAGGAACGGTTTACGGAAAGCTTTTGATTACTTGCCCATTAAACTGGAAATCGGAAGAGAGATACGGCGAAAAAATTATGAAAGCAGCGGTTGATTCTTGTTTCTTCCCGCTCTATGAAGTGGAACGAGGAAAAACAACGATTACGTATGATCCAGAGGAAAAAAACAAACGCATCCCATTGAGCGAATGGTTAAAATATATGGGGAAAGCGAAGCATTTGTTGAAAGAAGAAAACCGTGATCTTTTAGAAGAATTCGAACAAGAAGTAGAACGGAGATGGCGCCGCCTTAAAGCCATGCATGAACACCCATATTTGTAAAGCGTGTCGATCAAAACGACACGCTTATTTTTTGAGTAAGTTTTGCAGTTTTTTGAGAAAAGTGTTTCGCCACGCTTCTGATAATGCTGGTTCTTCAATGATTTCTTGCAATGCCTCAACATTCGTTTGTTTTCCATATTTCGCTTTGTTTATATATTGAATCGACAAAGGATTTTTGCTTCGATCTAATAAATGTAATTCATCTCCACGCTGGATCATGCCTTCTTTGATCACGCGCAAGTGAAAACCGGTGTAACCTGTTTGTTGAATTTTCAATGGGAGATCTTTGATTCCGTGCCGCATCGCTAATTTAAAACAAGGTTGCCTCGGTTGAGACACTTGAACAATCGCTGTACCGATTTGAAACACATCGCCAATGCAAATTTCTTCTTCCGTTCGTCCGAACAGCGTTATATTTTCACCAAAGGCTCCAGGTTCAAAAGGACGTTGATATAAATGTTCCCAAAACAAAAAATGTTCTGAACAATACACGCATACCGCTTGATCAAAACCACCATGATGAACTAAGTCCGCTTGACCATCTCCAACAATATTTGTTTTCGTTAAGAGAAGGGGAGAATCAACAGGAGACTTATAAATGGCGGTTGTCATTTCTGTTCCATCGAGCATCACTGTTTTTGGTTGACCGATATTTAAGGAAACAACTTTGGCGACCGACATAAAGATTGGCTCCTTCCTTTTATAACCTACGAAAAGATTACCATATTTTCTTTCTCTTCTCAATTTATTATTTTGTAATCTTGACAAAAACGTGAAATTATTCACATTTTTTCTTTTATCAAGCCTTTATTGTGATTATTTTCACAAAAATGTTTTTGAACAGGTGATAGAATTAACTCAAAAGATGATTCAATGTATTTTAACTTGTGAAAAGTTGAGCATGGAGGGAGTACAGATGGAAAAAAGAAAATTAGTTATGGTCGGAAACGGGATGGCAGGTGTACGGACGATTGAAGAAATTTTAAAAATAAATAAAGATTTGTTTGATATTACTATTTTTGGAAAAGAGCCTTATCCAAATTACAACCGCATTCAATTATCGAACGTTTTGCAAGGAGAAGCAACATGGGATGAGATTATAATGAATGGCTGGAACTGGTATAAAGATCATCATATTCAGTTGCATGCAGGAGAGAGTGTAATCAAAATCGATGTCGAGCAAAAACGCGTCTACTCTGATCGTGGACGAGTGGTAGAATACGATGAATTAATTTTAGCGACAGGTTCCTTACCGTTTATTTTGCCGATTCCAGGTGTGGATAAACAAGGTGTGATCGGTTTTCGAGATATTCAAGATTGCAAAACGATGATCGAGGCAGCAAAACATTACAAAAAGGCAGTTGTCATCGGCGCAGGACTTCTTGGATTAGAAGCAGCAAGCGGACTTGTCAAATTGGGCATGCAAGTCGATGTTGTTCATTTGATGAGTCATATCATGGAGAAACAGCTCGATGCGACCGCAGCGCAAATGTTACAAAAAGAACTTGAAGCACAAGGCATCAACTTTTTATTAGAAAAAGAAACGGTAGCCATTTTAGGGGACGAATGCGTGAAAGGACTTCGCTTTAAAGACGGAACGGAAATCGAAGCGGATTTAGTGGTGATGGCTGCAGGAATTGTCCCGAACGTTCGTCTTGCAAAAGCAAGCGGCATTTATGTAAATCGCGGCATTATTGTAAATGATTATTTAGAAACAAATATCCCAAATGTTTATGCGGTTGGTGAATGTACCGAACATCGTGAAATTGTATACGGATTGGTAGCTCCTTTGTATGAACAAGCAAAAGTATTAGCGGAAAACCTTTGCGGGATCAGAGAAAAGCGATATGAAGGTTCCGTTGTTGGCACGCAGCTAAAAGTTTCTGGAGTCGATTTGTTTTCAGCTGGAGAAATTTATGAAAACCAAACAACGAAAGCCATCAAAGTTCATAACGAGTGGAACGGTGTATACAAAAAAGTACTGATTCGCGATCGTCGCATTGTCGGAATTGTGTTATATGGCGACACAAAAGATAGTACAAGGTTGTTTAGAATGATGACGCAAAAACAAGATATTTCCGACATGGCGGAAATTGTATTTCTTCAGGCACCTGGTCAAGAAGCGTCAGGTAATAATGTTGCGGCCATGCCAGATGATGAAGTGATTTGCGGTTGTAATGGGGTGACGAAGGGAACCATTGCCAGCGCCATTCAAACACACAACTTAACGACGGTTGAACAAGTAGGCGCCTGTACAAATGCAGGACGTTCTTGCGGAAGATGCAAGTCGCTCATTGCTCATTTATTAGAGCATACGTTGGGAGATGCATTTTATCAAACCGCGCAAAAAGAAACATTATGCGCATGTACCGACCTTAGCCGTGATGAGCTAGTGGCGGAAATTCGCGAAAAAGGTTTAACAAGCATTAAAGAAATTATGAATGTGTTAGGTTGGAAAACAGAAGAGGGATGCTCGAAATGCCGTCCGGCTTTAAACTACTTCCTCGGCGTCCTTTATCCTGAGTATGAAGATGATCGCGATTCACGTCTTGTGAATGAAAAAATGCATGCCAACATCCAAAAAGACGGGACATATTCGGTTGTTCCAAGAATGTATGGCGGGGTCACAACAGCTTCCGATTTACGTAAAATTGCGGATGTCGCTGAAAAATATAACGTTCCACTTGTGAAACTAACAGGCGGGCAACGGATCGCTTTATTCGGTATTAAAAAAGAAGATTTACCAAATGTTTGGGCAGATTTAGAAATGCCATCTGGATACGCATACGGAAAAACATTAAGAACGGTCAAAACATGTGTGGGAGCTCAATTTTGCCGCTACGGTACACAAGATTCCATGAGTCTCGGAATTGAACTTGAAAAACGATTTGAACGCCTAGACACTCCGAATAAAGTGAAGATGGGGGTTTCTGCATGTCCACGCAACTGTGCGGAAGCCGGAATTAAGGACGTTGGAATTGTCGGTGTAGATGGCGGTTGGGAAATTTATGTCGGTGGTAACGGTGGTACCGATTTGCGAGCAGCTGATTTGTTGTGCAAAGTAAAAACGGAAGAAGAAGTATTTGATATTGTCGGTGCTTACTTACAATATTACCGCGAAACAGCGAAATATTTAGAACGCACGTCTAAATGGATTGAGCGTGTCGGCTTAGATCATGTGAAAGAAGTACTGTGTGATGAAGAAAAGCGAAAAGAACTAAATGAGCGGTTATATCGAACGTTAGCCCGCTATGAAGATCCATGGAAAAAAGCGATTGAAGATGAAACGATTCGCCATCGATACTATACGAAACGTTCCATTGTTGTAAACACGAAGTAAGTTAAGGGAGGAAAAAATAGCATGAACAAAACAGTCACTCGTGTATTGGTTGCTAAATATGATGAACTTTCCGTTCGCGTTGGCCAAGCGATTAAAATAGGAGAACATGAAATAGCTTTGTTTCGTCTATCCAATGGAGATGTTCGGGCGCTTGAAAATAAAAGTCCCCATCCAAAAGGTGGGGTTCTTTCTGAAGGACTAGTTAGTGGAGAATACGTCTTTTGTCCTCTATATGATTGGAAAATATCCTTGATTGATGGAAAAGTGCAAGAACCTGATCAAGGACAGGTGAAAACATATCAAGTAGAAATCGATGGAGATCATGTATATATCGTTTTTTAAAAGGATGATCGAGTGATGAAAATCGGAAAAGTTTATTTAGTGGGCGCGGGTCCTGGAGATGTTCAGCTTATTACAGTTAAAGGTGCAGAGCTCATTCAGCAGGCTGAAGTGATTTTGTATGATCGTCTTGTAAATCCAAAGCTATTGGAGTTGGCCAACCCAAATTGCGAGCTGGTCTATTGCGGAAAATTGCCGAATCGACATACAATGCGCCAGGAAACGATCAACTCGCAATTAGTAGCCAAAGCAAAAGAAGGAAAAATCGTTGTTCGCCTAAAAGGCGGCGACCCTGGCGTTTTTGGAAGAGTGGGAGAAGAGGCGGAAGAACTAGCGAGACATGGGATTCCATTTGAAATCGTTCCAGGAGTGACATCGGGGATCGCCGCTCCTTTGTATGCAGGAATTCCAGTGACCCACCGCCAATACGGAGAGTCATTTGCACTGATCACAGCGCACGATCAATCAAAAGATGGGAAGCCGCTTTTAAACTGGGCCGCTCTTGCGAAAGGAATTGATACCATTGCCTTTTACATGGGGGTTTCCAACCTCCTGTTTATTTGCGAAAATTTAATGAAACATGGAAAATCGCCAAACACCCCTGTTATTCTAATTCAATGGGGAACGATGGGAAGACAAAAGACGCTTGAAGGAACGTTAGCGACGATTGCCAACCAAGCAAAGGCAGTTCAGTTTTCGAATCCTGCCATTACTCTTGTAGGAGAACTTGTATCCATTCGAAAAAAAATCAGTTGGTTTGAGAAAAAGCCATTGTTTGGCCGACAAATTTTATTAGCGCGAACAGATTGCAACGAGAGTGCATTGGCAAAAGAGCTAATGAAGCAAGGAGCGGACGTCATTGAATTTCCGAAATGGAAAACGGTGCAAACGAAAGAGAATGAAGAAATTTTAAATAAGATCGAAACGTATGAAAAAATTTTGTTTACATCAAGCGAGAGCATCGATTATTTTTTCGAAGCTTTATTGAAACACAAAATAGACATTCGGAAAATTCAAGCAAAATTATTTGGTTATTCAGACAAATTGACAAAAAAGCTCAACGAACGCGGATTCATGGCGACAACGTCTAAAAGCCTTCATCGTTTTGCTGACGGTCTGATTGTAGGGGATTCTTCCTTTGAAACACAAGTGGCTGCAAGCGGTGTATGGGTCACTCATGAAAAACAAATGGATGTACAGTTTATCCCTATGTTTTTCCGAATGTTCGAAGAAGTTCGATTAGATACGGTCGTTTTTCCAAACGCAGCTTCTGTCCTTGCCTTTGCTCACGGACTGAATGAAATGAATAGAAAACTAGAATATATACTGAAACGTTTGCCGATTGTGTGTGTAGGAAATGAAACGAAAGTTCAACTAGAACATTTAGGTTTTTCTTCGAGCAATCTCACTGTACTTTCAACAGAAGATGATTTGCTAAATTATTTGCCACATATGAATAACATGGAATTTGCACAAATGATTTAAAAATCGGGTGTCGCGCCCGATTTTTTGCTTTTTTGAAACTCAAGTGTATTTGATTTTGAAAAGCAGCTTGACGCTTAGCGTCTCCTTCGATTAGCTTTTCCTAATTAGGAAGACGAATCAATGCCATTCCAATGGTTTTCTTTCAATCGATTTTTCTTGATTTAGTGGCTCAAATTCATGAGAATTTTTTCTTGCTGAACTATGCTAGTTTTACAACCGTTCTGCCGCGTAGTTTTCCTTTAAGGATATTCGATAATGCCTCAGGAAGTTGTTCAAGTGTGATTTCTTGTGCAATCAAATCTAGTAATTGATTCGGTTTTAAGTCGCTGGCCATTCGTTCCCAAATTCGTATTCGCAATTCCATTGGACAATAAACAGAATCGATGCCAAGTAAGTTGACGCCGCGAAGGATAAACGGGAAGACGGTTGTTGGAACGTCTGCGCCACCTGCTAACCCGCTGACAGCTACGGAGCCGTTATATTGGGTTCGACTAAGGATCGTGGCGAGAGTTCTCCCGCCGACAGGGTCAACAGCTGCGGCCCAATATTGTTTATCTAACGGACGGATTTGTTCTGGACAGACTTCTTCGCGAGAAATGATTTCTTTTGCGCCAAGCTTGCGCAAATATTCGTGTTCGCTTTCTTTGCCCGTACTTGCAACAACGTGATAGTTTCGTTTGGCTAACATGGAAACCGCGATGCTTCCGACTCCGCCAGTGGCTCCTGTTACAAGCACTTTTCCTTTTTCAGGGGATAATCCGTTTTCTTCTAAGCGGTGGATGGACAATGCTGCCGTAAACCCTGCCGTTCCTAAAGCCATTGCTTCTTTTAATGTCAATCCCTTTGGAAGAGGGACAATCCAATCTCCAGGAATGCGGGCATATTCACTATAGCCTCCGTAATGTGACACGCCGATTTCATAGCTCGTTGCAATGACTTCGTCTCCTTCTTTAAAGCGCGGATCCTTAGAAGAGGCGACAATACCGGCGAGATCGATACCAGGGATAAATGGATACGATTTCACAATTTTTCCATTCGGAATGCATGCTAATCCATCTTTATAGTTAACGCTGGAATAAGCAACTTTAATGACAACATCTCCCTCTGGAAGGTCATCCATGGAGACGGTTTTCACATTCACCGTAAAATCTGTCTCCGTTTTGTTCACTACTAACGCTTTGAATTGGTCCACTTGACATCCCCCATTTTGTTTTTTCATATTCTTACCTATAACGATAACAAAATTATTCTGACCGGTCAAAATATTTTTATCGTCAAAAATTGATGTATAATATCGTTATGATTGAAGTTCGAGGGGTGGATTGGATGAAGAAAAAGGCAGAAGAAAGGCGAGAGCAAATTTTAAGGGCCGCTTTTCGAGCAGTTTCCGATAAAGGATACGAAACGGTGACATTGCAAGATATCGCGGATTATGCTGCTGTAAGCAAAGGGGTTACGAATTATTATTTTGAAAATAAGGAAGATGTTTTTTTAAGCTTGCTGGAATGGGTGACGGATCGGATTTATCAACATGAGCATAAAGCAGTTAGCGAGAAAACAACGGCGATCGAAAAGTTAGAGGCATACATTCATTCGGTGTTTATCGACCCAGAAAAGAATAAAAAGTTTTATAAAGTGTATCTTGACTTTATCGCACAAGCCAGCCGAAATCCACAATATCGGCAAATTAATCTCAAATTTTACGAAAACTGTTGGAAAATCGGACGCGACATTGTTGCGCTTGGACAAGAGGAAGGAACATTTTCATCAGACATTCAGGCGGATACAGCTTCAAAAATGATTCGCTCGATCATTGATGGATGCCTCATTCAGTGGTTAATGCGTGATGAGGATCATCTTCATGAGTTTTATAAAAATACTTGTTATGATGTTATTTTAAAATATTTAAAATAAAGAAAACCTTTCTTTGAAGTGACCCCTGTCAAGTAGACAGGGTCACTTCACTCATAAGGCGAACAGTGCCTGGCACTGTTCGCCAGAAAAAATAAGAAAACAGAAAAAAATGATGAAAAATATTGACAATGATAATTTTTATCAATTAAAATATGAAATGTGAAAATGATAATCCTTATCTTTTAAGGGTTTGGGCAGGAACATGGTTTTCAAAAGAATGGAGTGAGATGTGGTGGCTGCATGCGGACAGAATGGCTTGACTTGAAAAGAACAGCGATTGAGGAGATGCCAGTCATCTTGGCGGTGCTGGTTGCTTCTCAACACAAGCAGAATTTATCTTTTTAATCGAGAAAGATAATCAATATCATAATTGCGCCTGTAAAGCAATTGAGTCTGGACATGGCATCGTCATTCGACTTGTATGATGGGATAGAACAGAAGACAGGATGAGAAAACATGAAAAAATGGATGGTGCTTCTTGTTGTTTTGGCTGCGGCATCATTGTTTGTCGGGGTGCATGATTTATCGCCCCGCGAGCTGTTTGCCGGCGACCGTGAGGCGTGGGAAGTGTTTTTGATCAGTCGCTTGCCGAGGCTCATCAGCATTCTGATTGCTGGATCAAGCGTGAGCATTTGCGGCTTGATCATGCAGCAGTTGAGCCAAAACCGATTTGTGTCGCCGACGACGGCGGGAACGATGGATTGGGCGCGGCTTGGCCTGTTGGTGTCCATGATTGCATTCGCTGCCGCAGGGCCGCTTGTGAAGGCGGCTATTGCCGTTGTGTTTGCGTTTGTGGGGACGCTGCTGTTTATGACGGTTTTGGATCGTGTGAAGTATAAAGATTCGATCTTTATTCCGCTCATCGGCTTGATGTTTGGCAATATTGTCGGTTCTGTCGCGACGTTTTTGGCTTATAAATATGATTTGATTCAATCGATGTCCGCATGGATGCACGGCGATTTTTCCGTTATGATGCAAGGACGTTATGAAATGCTGTATGTGAGCGTTCCGCTCATGGCAATCGCTTATGTATACGCCAATCGGTTTACGATCGCCGGCATGGGGGAGGAGATGGCGACGAACTTAGGGGTTCGCTACCGTTCGATTGTCTACACCGGTCTCCTCATTGTCGCTGTTGTTTCTGCTGTTGAGGTGTTGACGGTTGGGACGCTGCCGTTTTTAGGGCTGATCGTTCCGAACATTGTCACGATGTATTATGGAGATCATTTGCGTAAAGTATTGCCGTTGACAGCCATATTTGGCGCTTTGTTTGTGCTGATTTGCGATGTATTTGGCCGAGTCGCCATTTATCCATACGAAATTCCGATCGGCTTGACGGTTGGAGTAATCGGAAGCGGCGTCTTTTTATATTTGCTCGTAAGGAGAACGAAGCAGTATGTCTAATCGGATGAAAGTGGTTGTGCTCGTGGTATTGGCGCTCGGATTGATCGTGCTGTTTTTGTTTGCACATTTGCGAGGGGATTTTGACTATGTGTTGCGCTCGCGGAGCGAAAAGATTGTCGCGATGGTGCTTGTCGGTTGGGCGGGGGCGGTTTCGACCGTCTTATTTCAGACGATGACCAATAATCGTATTTTAACTCCAAGCATTATCGGGCTTGATTCCGTTTATATGCTTGTACAAACTGCTGTGGTGTTTTTGTTCGGTTCGACGACGTTGACCATGATGGACAACACCTTGCACTTTCTCTTGTCTGCTGGGTCGATGATCGGTTTTTCAGTTTTATTGTATTCGTTTTTGTTTCGCCGTGAAGGGCAAAATTTATATTTCATCTTGCTTGTTGGGATGATTCTCGGTACGTTTTTCCAAAGTTTGACGTCTTTCATGCAATATTTGATTGACCCAAATGAATTTTCCATCATTCAAGATCGAATGTTTGCGAGCATCAACAATATAAAAACAGACTTGCTTTGGCCGGCAGGCCTGCTCATTGCGGCTGCGACATTGTATACATACCGTCATCTTCACGAGTTGGACGTGCTGTCGCTCGGCAAAGATCATGCGATCAATTTAGGCGTGGCGTATGAAACGGTCGTCAAACGGCTGCTGATGATTGTGGCGGTGTTGGTGTCGGTTTCGACTGCGCTTGTTGGTCCCATCATGTTTTTCGGATTGATAGTCGCCAATGTGGCGTATGCGTTTTTTCAAACGTATGAACATCGTTATTTGCTTACGGGAGCAGCTCTGTTCGGCATCATCGCCCTCGTTGGCGGCCAGCTGGTAGTCGAGCGAGTGTTCACCTTTTCGACGACGTTGTCTGTCATTGTCAACATGGTCGGAGGCGTCTATTTTTTATACCTTTTGTTAAAGGAGCGAAAAGCATGGTAGAGGTGAAACAAGTATTGAAGCGATACGGCGGGAAGACCGTGATTGACCGTGTATCTTTATCTGTTCCGCGCCGCAAGCTCACATCGCTCATTGGCCCGAACGGGGCGGGGAAAAGCACGCTTTTGTCCATGATGAGCCGCTTAATTCCAAAAGATGGCGGGGAAATCTGGATTGAAGGAAAGGAAATTGCTCGTTATCGGACAGAAGAGTTGGCGAAAAAAATTTCCATTTTGAAGCAATCCAACCACATTGCGGCTCGCTTGACGGTACACGAATTGGTGTCGTTCGGTCGCTTTCCGTATTCGCGCGGCCGCTTGACGCGCCAAGATCGCGACTATGTGCGTGAGGCGATCCGCTATATGGAGTTGGAGCCATTGCAAGACCGCTATATGGACGAGTTGAGCGGCGGGCAGCGGCAGAGAGCTTATATCGCGATGGTGTTGGCGCAAGATACGGATTATATTTTCTTGGACGAGCCGTTGAACAATTTGGATATGAAACACGCCGTGCAAATGATGGAAGTGTTGCGCAAGCTGGTCGATGAGCTTGGCAAAACGATCGTGATGGTGATGCACGATATTAACTTTGCCTCCTGTTACTCCGATTATATGGTCGCGTTAAAAGATGGAGCGGTCGTCTGTGAAGGGGATGTTTCATCGATCATGCGCAATGAAGTGCTTCGCGGCATTTATGATTTGGATGTGCGCGTGCAGACGATTGAAAATCGGCGCATCTGTGTGTATTTTTAGCAAATTCCCATGAGAAAGCGTCCATCTTGACTAGTGAAAAAGCGGGATGTGGAAGCCTATGGGCATGCTTGGTGAAGAGCTCCGTCTCGGATTCAAACATGGGACGGGGAGACGCGATCAAAGTCAAGTATATGAAGAAGATTCCAATTAAGTAAAAAATGGTTGAGCCGGCTTTCATGTTGACATCGGCAAGAAAGGGTGCCCCTTGTCGAGTGAATACGAAAGCCGTCAACATATAATTTGAATTTCCAAAAGGGGGGTATAGCCAATGAAACAGCGTTGGTTGATGGTAGTGGTTGCTTTGCTTCTTGTCGTACTGGTTGCTTGCGGCAATAAGGAGACTGCAAGCACCGGAGCGAGTGGGAAGAATGACGAGAAGAAAACGGAACAGGCCGAGGAAATGACGATCAAGCACCAGCTTGGAGAGGCGAAAGTCAAGAAAAATCCAGAGAAAGTGGTTGTCTTTGATTTTGGAGTGCTGGACACCCTTGATAAACTAGGGGTGAAGGTGACAGCTTTGCCGCAGATGAACGTGCCGAAATACTTGGAGAAATATAAAAGCAGCGACTACCAAAACGTCGGCAGCTTGAAGGAGCCGGATTTTGAAAAATTGAGCGAAATCAAGCCGGATGTCATTTTTATTTCCGGTCGTCAAGCAGATTTGTATGACAAGTTGAAAGAGATTGGCCCAACCGTGTATATAGGGATTGACACTCAATATTATTGGGATTCATTTACAAACAATATGAAGCTGATCGGGCAAATGTTTGGCAAAGAAAAAGAAGTAGATGAGGAACTGGCCAACATTGAAAAACAAATCGAAGAAGTGAAGACAAAGGCTGCAGACAAAAAAGCGCTGATCATTTTGACGACCGGTGGGAAAGTGAGTGCGTACGGCAAAGGTTCGCGCTTTGGGCTCATCCATGATGTGCTCGGCGTGCCAGACGCAGACCCGAATTTGAAAGTGACGAATCCTCATGGACAAAGCGTATCATTTGAGTACATTGCCGAGAAAAACCCGGATTACTTGTTCGTCATTGACCGCGACGCCGTTGCAGAAGGAAAGCCGACAGCGAAGCAAACGATTGAAAATGAGCTTGTGAAAAAGACGAAAGCATATCAAAACGGCCACATTGTCTACTTGGATCCAAATTATTGGTATCTCTCAGGCGGCGGATTGACGTCGGTGTCGGAAATGATCAAACAGGTGGAAGAAGGATTGAAATAAAAGGACAGGCGGGCTTAGGTGATATGATCCCCTTATAGTAGACAGAAAAAAGAAAGCGAATTAATCTGTCTATTATGGAGGGGATTTTTCTATGGGGAAAATACGAAAAACCTATTGGAGAACAGTGCCTGGTACTGTTCGAAAAATGGAACAAAATGGTTGTAAAACGACTGTCTTACAACCATTTTGTCAACAGTCTGAAGTGACCCTGTCAAGTAGACAGGGTCACTTCACTCATAAAGTGTCTATTTAATACACAGCTGTGGGGTATGACACTTTACAGGAACTAGGTCAGCCCCTATTTTTGTACGACACTAATGATTAGAGGCTTTTTTATAGCGGTATTGTTGCCATTGATAACGAATAAAACATCCGATACAAAATCCGAGGATAGCGACAAATGCTGCTAACGCGACCATCGCTGTGAATATATAGGCAACGACTATCCAGTCAGCTAAGTAACTTATTAAGCCGGCAGAAAGGCAGATGACAGCAATGACTTGATTAAACTGCTGCTGCTCGGCGTCTTCTGGGACATACTCAGAAGGATGCTTCTTTAAAAACAACTTTGCCAACCGCATAACAGGATTAAAATCAAAGAATAATCCAAGCAATCCAGCAGCTAATGGAAAAGCAAGCAACCATTCTTGTCCTGACAGCCATGTTGCAACAACACTAACAACAATAAACCATTGATTCGCTCTTACAAGCGGACGGGGGATTGAACGGTTCGTTTCTTTCATTGTTTATTCCCACCTTTCTTATATGATTATATGAATTTTACTACTGTTTTGTCATTTTGTGAAGTCAATGAACATCTTTGAAAAAATGAGGATTTATTGCAAAATGGCGAAAGAAAGTACATATTAGCGCGGTTGAAGAGGGAAGGAGGGAATTTCATGCTTCGACATACGCATCGGTCAGATGTTGTTAAGCACATTTTGAAAAAGGAAGACAGGTGTTCTGAGAATGAAATGATCATATCCAATAGTATACTTTTTAACACTATGTAAAAATAAAGTGCGTACTTTCTAAAGAAAATCATACATAGTATACTGATTGCTGTACAAGTGGTAAGTAGGTAAAAGATATGTTCGCTTGTGCAACAAACAATCAATTTTTATTAGGGGGGGAGAATTCATGCAACTACAATTAGCATTGGATCTTGTAAATATTCCTGAAGCAAAAGAACTTGTGAAAGAAGTTGAGGAGTATGTGGATATTGTAGAAATCGGTACTCCTGTTATTATTAATGAAGGCCTGAGAGCTGTTAAGGAAATTAAAGAAGCATTTCCTCATTTAACCGTTTTAGCCGACTTAAAAATCATGGATGCGGCTGCATATGAAGTCATGAAAGCATCCGAAGCTGGCGCGGACATTATCACGATCCTTGGAGTGGCTGAAGATATGTCAATCAAGGGGGCCGTTGAAGAAGCTAGAAAACAAGGAAAAAAAATCTTGGTTGACATGATCGGTGTTAAAAATTTAGAAGAACGCGCTAAAGAAGTGGATGAGTTTGGTGTAGACTATATTTGTGTACACACAGGATACGATCTTCAAGCAGTCGGAAAAGATTCTCTTGAAGAACTTCACACAATTAAGCGTGTTGTGAAAAATGCAAAAACAGCCATCGCCGGCGGCATTAAATTAGACACGCTGCCAGAAGTCATTAAAGCAAAACCGGATCTTGTCGTTGTCGGCGGCGGTATTACCGGCCAAAAAGATAAACGAGCTGCAGCTGCTGAAATGAAAAAAATGATCCAACAAGGTGAATGAAATTATGCAGACTACACAATATTTAGCGGAAATCATAAAAGAGTTAAATCGCACAGTCGATTTAATCGCTGATGAAGAAGCTGAAAAATTGGTAAAAGGGATTCTTGAGGCAAAGAAAATTTTTGTAGCTGGTGCAGGCAGATCTGGATTTATGTCCAAATCTTTTGCGATGCGAATGATGCATATGGGTTTAGACGCCTATGTAGTAGGAGAAACGATAACCCCTAACCTGGAACAAGATGACGTTTTAATCATCGGCTCCGGTTCAGGAGAAACGAAAACGTTAGTTTCCATGGCGGAAAAAGCTAAACGCTTAGGCGCGACAGTAGCGCTTGTTACGATTTTCCCTGAATCAACCATCGGACAATTAGCTGATATCACTGTTAAATTACCTGGTTCACCGAAAGACCAATCAGACAGCGGATATAAAACGATCCAGCCAATGGGCTCACTATTTGAGCAAACTCTCTTATTATTCTATGATGCGATCATATTGAGATGCATGGAGAAAAAAGGATTGGACTCCAATACGATGTTTAAAAGACATGCCAATCTTGAATAGTGTGAGGAGTCCTAATCATCATTTTAAGTCCTAACTAAAATTTTAAACTAATTCAAGTAATTGATCAAACTGAATTTTCACCTCAATAAACAAAGAACAAAAAGACCGTAAAGCGTTTCTTAAAGGAAGCGTTTTGCGGTCTTTTCATTAGAGTCGTGCGAAGTATGAGACGTCTTACCTTTTCATGATCATCGACAATCAGTGCAACATGTAGGCGAACAGTGCCTGGCACTGTTCGCCATTAAACTCCCATGCAAATGATATCTTTTAAGAAAATCAGATATTCTCATCATCTCTTCCCCCTTGTTCATCACAATGTTTGGGCTGTTGAGTATGTAGTTATTTCATGATGGCCGAAAAACAGAGGTGACAAGCTTTTTTCCAGACGTTAAAACTCAGAGAAAAATCGTGATGGATAAACTTTTGGCAATAGCAAACGAATGAGAGTGCGGGCGGGTTTTTATAGTCATCTTAAACGATTGATAATTTACATTACTTGCGTATGTGTACAGCATGTTCGAGTCTAACAGTGATTTTTCGGATGGGCTCGATCTCCTGCGCAAGAGAAAAGGACATAGCCTCGTGGAGTTCATTTATTGTGCAGCAAAACAAAATATTCCCATTGATACCGTGAAAAAACAGCTCCACGTGGCATAAGGGGTACCCTGTTTGTCTCTTTTTAAATGGTAATTATTGTAACGAAAATTGCTCAACTACAGTTAATTAGTCCCCTTCCTATCACTAAAATTACGTAAGAACCACTTTTATTCTGCCATATACAGTCACTTTTTATATATACAAAGCATTATATAAAATTTATAAAGTAATTATGACTGCAACGTTCAAGCAATACAACATCATGCCGTACTCTATTTAAATTTCCTATACGTTGTCGGATACCGACTTCGCAAATCTAACACTTTGATGTAAATGCAAACTTGGTATTATATGTATTTTTATTAAAAAAACTTTCTTAAAAAACCTATTTCACATTTTAACAAAAAGGCTATTGTAGGTTAGGCGTATAAAGAATAAAATTTCCCCCTTATCAAAAAAAAGGGGGTGTTAATTGCAAATATCTGTTTCCGTACATTTTTTCATTTGTTCGCCTTCTATTTGTATAGTGGAGTGCTGAATGCCAAAATGCTTCTGTAACATCGCTTTTGCCTCATGTAATACATGATCGCGATCAATCCGAGAATCAACAACAAGATGACAACTCAAAGCCGGAAAGCCTGAAGTAATCGACCATATATGTAAATCATGAACACTTGTGACTCCTGATAAAGACAACAATTTATTTTTCACTTCTTGCAAATCAATATGCACCGGTCTTCCTTCCATGAGAATATGGACAGATTCCTTCGTTACACGCCAACCACTAATTAAAACTAAAACAGATACCAACACACTCACAATCGGATCAGCAATGTTCCAATCAAAAAGTAATATAAGTAATCCTGCTACAATCGCCCCAGCTGACCCAAGTAAATCTCCCAACACATGTAAGAAAGCACTTCTTAAATTAAGGTTCTCACTCCTATCTCCTTTCATTAAAATCCATGCAGCTAAAACATTAACGATAAGTCCAATTCCAGCTACTGTCAACATTCCAAAACTCATTACTTTAGGTGGATCAAAGAAACGATGGTAGGCTTCGTAGAATATATAGACAGAAATGAGTAAAAGGGTCACTCCATTCAATAATGCAGCTAAAATTTCAAATCGTTTATATCCGTAGGTTTTCGTTTCACTTGCTTGCTTTTCTCCCATCTTTAGAGCTAAAAGACTTAAACCCAATGCTGCTGCATCGCTTAACATGTGTCCTGCATCGGATATTAAAGCAAGACTGTTCGTTAAAATCCCACCTATAATTTCAACAACAAGAAATGATAAAATGAGAAAAAAACTAATTAGCAATGCTTTTTGATTTGCATGATGTGCATGAGAATGATCTCCGCAACCATGATGATGTCCCATATTTGAACCTCCTTTTTACATATTCTTCTTCTGAATTTATTTTATTATTCAATAGGTTTCTCTCTTTCCAAATGTATTCATTAAACGATAGCAACCAATCATTCGTATATTCGCCATTTTGCAGCCTTTATATTTTACATACCAATCAGTGATGTTTTAAATATGAATATATATTCATTTAATAATATTGCATTGTGCATGGAAATTTCTTTATTGTTGGTTTTTAGCCACATTTCATAACAGAACAAAGCCTTTTTATGAAGTAAAATGATATAAGATATTACTAACCTTACTTAGGGAGGTTTTTGATAGTGTTAAAAATGAAAAAGTTATTCGCGTTGGCTTTAATAAGCCTTTTTGTACTTGGTGGGTGTAGCCAGGAAAAAGAAGCCCCAGAATTGATTGAAGTAAAATTTAAAACAATTCCAGAGAATATAAAGGTCAATAAAGAGGTGGAATTAGTCGCCACTGTTACTCAAGGAACCGAAAAAGTAGAAGATGCTGATGAAGTAACATTTGAAATTTGGAAGGAAGGACAAACGAAAGACCAACATAAAAAAATTGAAGCCAAACACACTAAAAATGGTGAATACAAGGTTACTTATGTCTTTAAAGAAACAGGAAAGTACTATGTCATTTCACACACAACAGCTAGAGGAATGCATAATATGCCTAAAAACGAAGTAATTGTAAAGTGAAAAAAACTCCTTAAAGAAACTTCAGCTTATCGATTTTATGGACAAGCTAAAGTTTCTCACGGACGGTGAAATATTTAACGAATCAGTTTGCAGAGGAACTCGCCAAGCAAACCGTACGGGCGATGGCGATTGCCCATGCTATGCGCAGGCATGAGCGAAATGACTGAAACAGGTGCTCATAGAAGCGACGGGATGTTCGCATATCGATATTGCCAGGACGACGCCAATTATTTCGATTTATACCGGAGACGTAGCGCTCAGGATCATGTATGATACGGACGAAGAGAGAGGATAGGTGAAGGTAAAGATGAAACGAATGTTGCTTATTCTTTCCATCGTGTTGCTAGCTGCGTGCGGAAAAACGATTCCGGACGCCAAAAATTGGCCGGTAGATGATTTTACGTTTACCGACCAACATGGGAAGAGGTTTGGGTTGCGTAATTTAAAGGGAAAAGTATGGGTAGCTGATTTTATTTTTACAAGCTGTGAAACCGTCTGTCCGCCGATGACAGCGAATATGGCGAAGCTGAAAAAAATGGCGGCCAAGAAAGGGCTTAAGGTCGAATTTGTCTCATTTAGCGTCGATCCGGAAGTAGATACGCCGGAAAAGCTCGAGGCCTATGCCAAAAAATTTACAACAGATTTGTCAAATTGGCATTTGTTGACGGGATATAGCCAAGAAGAAATCGAGCAACTGGCGCAAAAAAGCTTTAAAACGATCGTGAAAAAACCGGAAAACGACGATCAAGTCATTCACGGAACAAGCTTTTATTTGGTCGGTCCAGACGGCAAAATCGTCCAGACATATAACGGAGTGCAGGATGTTCCGTACGAAACGATTTTAGAGCACATTAAAATTTTGCAATCATCCTAGGCGCAAAAATGGCGGCGCATTTTTACCTTTTCATGGTGCTCCCAGTATGGGCGTCATCTATAAAAATCCTAGGCGGGGATTAGCGAGCGTCTACGGCTAACCAAAGGCAAGGTGTCTATCACGAGGTAGAATCTGGAGAAATCTGGAGGCAAACGCTGGTCTAGATTACACGAACCAAATTGCCCGATGAGACTGCTAGACAAGGTAAAGTCCAAAGCCGCCAAGGGCTATTTCAATAAACTTGGGTGGGCATATGAACGGAAAGATGACGCTTTTACCCAAAAAGCATGGCGGACGACACGCACTCCTCATTTATACAGAACAAAGTCCTCGGAATTGCGTATTGGCAATCCCGAGGACTCAAGAGCATTATGCAGAAATATGTTGAACTTCATCAAGATTAGTGAACCACTTAGTTCAGGACCGCGTGCTAGGTGGTGGAGAAGACAAGGGAGAGTCGCCCCGCTCCCCTCTTACTTAATTTCGTAAGAACCATATGACTTTTATAACAGAACACATTTAAGATTTCTTGCCATGCTCGCTCTCGATAATACCTTCTCTACTTGAATGCCTTTCTTTCTAAAATGTTCAATAATCTGTTCTATACTCTTTTTCATTTTCGATTCCGTTTTTTCTGGTTTCATCCGTTTTCCCACCAACGGTTAATCTTTAGCAATTTTATTTTATGCGTGTATCAAATACATCGAAAACTTAGATGTATATTTCTTTATCTAATTTATTACATTATGTTCTTTATTCTCCCACAAAATCGTTAAGCTAATTAAAGTAACTAAAATAGTGGCACCCATATCCGATAAAATAGCAATCCAGAGTGTAAGCAAGCCCGGAATAGTCAGTAATAGAGCTAATAATTTAAGACCTAATGCAAGGGAAATATTTAGTTTGATAATACGATTTACTTTTTTAGCAGTTCTTATAGCGCTCGGTAGTTTTCCAAGATGGTCTTGCATTAAAACGATGTCTGCCGTTTCAATTGCGCTGTCAGTACCTTTTCCCATTGCAATACCCAAATCAGCTGTTGCTAAAGCAGGTGCATCATTGATACCGTCACCAATCATCGCCACTTTGCCTTTTAACGCTAATTCTTTTACCTTTTCCACTTTATCTTCTGGTAACAGATTGGCGTAATACTCTGTTACTCCCACTTTTCGTGCCACTTTCTCTGCTGTTTTTTGATGGTCACCCGTCAACATCACTGTATGTTGAATACCCGCTTGATGGAGCGCCTTGATTACACTTTTACTTTCTTCTCTAATTTCATCAGAAATTCCGACTAGCCCCATCACTTGACGTTCATCAGCAAGCAACACTAACGTCAAGCCTTCTTCTTTCATTTTCTCAATATCGGCTTTTACTTTCTCCGTTATTTGTAAATGCGAAATACTTTTCTCGTTCCCCACCCAATACCGTTTGCCTTGAATAAGCGCGATGATTCCTTGTCCAGAAACCGTTTCGATTTCCTCCGGATCATGTAAAGCAACTTCTGTCTCAACCACTTTTTTCATAATTGCCTTGGCCAACGGGTGGGATGAATTTTTCTCAATTGAACCGATAATCCGATAAAACTCATCTTGATCATCTATATAAACCGTTACTTTTTCAACATGTGGCTCTCCTTTTGTAAGAGTTCCCGTTTTATCGAAGGCAATCGTATTAATTTTTCCTAACTGCTCAAGAAACACTCCCCCTTTCACAAGAATCCCGTTACGAGCATTTCTTGTAATCCCAGAAACAATTGCAATCGGTGAAGATAAAATTAGCGCACACGGACACCCGACAATTAAAACGGCTAAACCTTGATAAAACCATTTGTTCCACTCGGCACCAAAAAATAGTGGAGGTATCACCATAACTAAAACGGCAACAATCATGATTAGAGGAGTATAATATTTGGCAAAACGATTGATAAACAATTCAGTTGGCGTTTTTGTTTCCTGTGCTTCCTCGACTAAGTGTAAAATTTTGGCTAATGATGAATCCTCATATGATTTTGTAATCTCAATTTTCAAAATCCCTTCGTTATTAATACTTCCGCCAA
Source organism: Bhargavaea massiliensis (assembly GCF_050480245.1). GTDB lineage: Bacteria > Bacillota > Bacilli > Bacillales > Anoxybacillaceae > Anoxybacillus. The sequence goes on from NZ_JBCNEQ010000036.1 coordinate 26,049, forward strand.
ATACTGTTTCTCCATTTTCCTTTTCAACAGGTAATGACTCCCCCGTAATAGCGGCCTCATTCACGGAGCTTTTACCTTCCACAACTACTCCATCCGAAGGAATTTTTTCTCCGGGTTTTACTAAAACAATATCTCCTACTTGAAGGGACTCAATAGGAACCACTTTCTCTATGCCATCCTTCAATACTGTCGCTTGCTTTGGAGCCACTTCCAACAACTTTTCCATCGACTTTCTGGCCTTTTCCATTCCAATGCCTTCAAGATATTCATTTAATCCAAAAAGAATGGCAACAACCGTTGCTTCTTTCCACTCTCCTATGGAGATGGCCCCAATTAATGCCACGGTCATCAACGTATCAATGTTGAATTTCAGTTTAATTAAGTTTTTTAAACCTTTCAAAAACGTCTGATATCCACTAATAACCATGGCAATTAAGTACAAACCGATCACCAGAAAACTGTTTGTCTGCTTCTCAAGGAAAAACGCTATGAAATATAAAGCAGTCGAAACAATAAGTAAAAACTTTAAATTGACTCCTTGATGATGTGAATGCTCATGTTCGTGATGATGAGCTTGAGTTTTTTCAATAAATGCTCCGTCTTCTGATAAAATTTTTTCGACTTGTTTTAAATCAACTTTTTCATCAATTTTTAGTTTTCCTGTATTATAATTTAGTGTTGCTGATTCCCCGTGTTCTAAACTCCGAATTTTCTTCTCGATTTCGGCGGCGCAATGAGCACATGACAAACCTTTTATTCGATATTCCTCCATGATAAAATCCCTGCCTTTTTAATGATGTCTCGCGTGATCAATTGTTTGTTTCAGGATGTTCATGACATGTTTATCGTCATGAGAATAATACAGCGTCGTTCCTGCGCGTCGGTATTTAACAAGGCGCAAATTTTTTAGAAAGCGCAATTGATGTGACACAGCTGATTGTCCTAACGACAATTTTTCAGCAATTTCGTTCACTGAATACTCCTTTTGTGATAGTAAATATAAGATTCTAATTCTCGTCGGGTCACTTAATGCTTTAAACGTTTGTGAAACAATAAATAAGGTTTCCTCGTCTAAATCCTTATCAACAGATTGTGTGTGTTTAGATTCTTCCATAAAATATTCCTCCTATATTGAATATATGAACACATTTTCATATATGCTACAAAAAAAGTATCATAATACTCTATACACTGTCAAACAATATTTAATGAATAAGTAATAAAAACATATAAACAAACAATAAACCAAGTAATACATACAACCCAAACTCATGAAATCTCATTTTTCTTTTGGCTTTCCATAAGATTTCATGGAACGTTACGAATGATAAAGTGCCAATTGCTCCTCCGAACAAGAGAGTATTGAGTTTGTAAGAATTGTCTCCAATTAGAAATCCGATAAAAATGCTTGCGCCAAGAACAACAGCCAAAAAAACAGCACTAATTACAAACAGTACGGATGGGGATTCTACAAATGCCATTGCCCCCATTAAAGCCATTCCTTCAGGAATATGATGTAGAATCAATGCGGCTAACAGTGGAGAAAGAGAAAATGCATCGGTTTTCATTGTGGTCCCTAACGCCAAACCAGTTGGCAAGTTATGAATGCCAATTGCAACAAGCAAAAGTACAAAAGAACGTATATACTCTAGGCTTCCATTGGCCACATTTAAATTTTTATGTAATAATTTCTCAGCTATACTCATCGATAAAATACCTGCTAATATCCCTAAGACAATTCCCATCCAGCTATTCTGAGTAAAACTTTCTGGAAGCAATTCGAATAGAATCAATCCGAGCAACAGACCGCCGCAGAAAACGAAAGTCCGCTCTATTTTCATTCCTAAAATAAAACGGAATAAAAAGCTGAAAATCCCCCCCAAGGTAATTCCTAAAAACATAAAAATAGTAATGATGGGAACCATTAATATTTCTCTTTCTCCCATGATGTCACCATCCATTTTGTCCATAATTCATTTTTATCTATCCTATGCATGAATGAAACAAAACATGTCTTATCAACATAAAAACACACTTTTCTTTCTGTCTTTCCGCAATAAAATGATTCGAGGTTATAACGGAAAAATTAGATCGTTATTTTTTACATCAAAATTTTTACTTCTTCCGCCTCCCTAGTATCTCATATTCCGTTTAACCACTATGTATTGTGTTGTTTTCAAACTGTATGAGTAAAATGTTTGTGGGAGAAAAAAAGACAGGTTCCTGATTTGGTATAATAAGGAACCTGTCAGATATGTAAGCAAAATAGATGAAAAACGGGCTCTCCTCCTGGTAAGGTAGTAAGTGCGAAAAAAATACAACCAAAGAAAGGAGTGGAGCCCATGCAGGATTATATCACAAACGGCTTGACATTAAAAGAGATCGAACAGTCTTTATTTAGACATATGCAAAAACAATATGGTCATCTCCTTCAACAGGTGTTGGAGGAGATCGACCGCACATTGGCAGAACAGCGGGACAAGAAACGATATGCACTCAAAGATAAGCGGACGATCCGACTCCAAACGCTATTTGGAGAGGTGGAAGTGAAGCGAAACTACTACTTTGACCGTGAAAAAAAGGTGTATACGTCTTTACTCGATGTCTTTCTTCAGTTCGATGGGGCGCATGGAGTGAGTCCGCTATTAGAGGAGACAGCGATTCATCTCGCCGTGACGGGTTCTTCGTATCGACAGGCTGCGCAGTCGCTTGAAAAGCTGGTGGGGTATGCATGTATGAGTCACGAAACGATTCGCCAGTCCATCATCGAGGCAGAGGTGGAAGGGCACCGTGCGATGGAGAAAAAAGGGCGCGTGTTTTTTATCGAAGCAGACGGGTTGTACGTGAAACGTCAACGAAGCCGCATCAAAGGAAAAGAAGAAAAGATCATCACGATTCACCAAGGATGGGAGAAAAACGGGAAACGCGTATCCTTAGTGAATCGACGGTATATGGTTCATCAAACGAATGAACCGATTTGGGAAGCTGTAGAGAATTTTCTGATGAAGGAATACAGCTATGATCCGTTTGAGGATTGGGTAGTCATCAATGGAGATGGAGCCCCATGGATTACAGCGTGTCGAGAATATTTCGGGGACAGGGGGTACTTTCAGCTTGATCGGTTCCATGTGGCAAGAGAGATTCGTCAATTGTTCCGAGGTCATGCGAGATATCGGGTGATTCGAAAGAAGTTAGCATCATGGGATGAAGAAGGTGTGTTACGAGAACTCACAAGTGCCATCGGTACGTTAGAACATGAGGAGAAGGAAAAGCAACTCGAGGCGCTTGTTCGTCGAATCGAGGAGATACCAGGATGTTTACGTGACTATCGCGTATGGTTGAAGGAAAAAGGGATTGACACGACAAACATGAGGGCGATGGGGAGTGCGGAAGGAACGATGCATGTGTTTGCGAAACGAAGTAAAAACGGTCGAAGTTGGAGGGGTGCAGGGATTGAAGCGATGTTGCGAGCGATCGTCGCGATAAAAGATACGTTACTCATTCGGACACGCGATGGAGTGATGTATGGCGTGGAAGAACGAGAAGAAACGAAACGAGAAACGATCGTGATGAAGCGCGTGCAAACGCAAATGACAGAAGTGGTACGAGATAACATCCCATACCTTCGCCAATCTTCAGGGACACCGATTTACGAGGCATTGCAAGCATTGAAAGGTTTTTAAAACGAGAGAAAACGCACATACCTACAGGATGAGAGTAAGTAAAAGCGCTTACATATAACGATTTTATAAAACCATATATAACCAAAAAAATCGGTCGAGAAAAAAATCTCCCACAAAGTCTTGACTCAAACTTTCAAACTGAAAAGCTTTTCTATGTGTTAAGAAAACGTGTATAATAGATACGTATCTTTTATGAATATATGTTCATTTATTAATCTAGTGTCAGGAGGATATAAAATGGTAAATTACAAAAAATTTTTCCCTATTACATTATTAAGTGCGTTCTTAATTGTTGGTTGCTCTAATTCGCTACAAGAATCAGGAAACAACAAAAAAGAACATCAACAAACAGAAAGCAGAGATATTGTAGAAGAAACAAAAAGTGTTGAGGTTCTACCAAATTTCTTGGATGATAAACCGAAAGAAATGAAAAACTTATACGCTAGCGCAGCGAAAAATAGAGAATTGCTTGAAAATATTCCGTGTTATTGTGGCTGCGGTGAATCTTCTGGGCATAAAAATAATTATGACTGCTTTGTATATAAAAATCTTAAAGACGGAGCAATTGTGTGGGACGATCATGCTACAAAATGTGGAGTTTGCCTAGAAATTGCGGCCACTTCCATTCAAGATTATAAAGCAGGAAAATCAATAAAAGAGATTCGAAAAAAAATTGATGAAGCATATAAAAATGGGTATGCCGAACCGACTCCAACGCCAAACCTGTAATATCTTAATAACGTTGAAGTTTTAAAAGTCCCTGTACTGACTCTTAGATGGAGTACTCTTCAAACTTGTAAGAGTACTCCTAATCTTTTTTATAAAAAACAGCAAGCATGAATCGATAATAAGCAAAAGGAGTTAATTTTATTTTTTTGACATTAGACGCAAGAAAAATTTAATGGAAAGCATACGCTTCAACATCCGCAAAAATAAAATGAGGGCATAGACGATCTGATTCACTCCTTTTGAATAATGCCTCTTGCAACATACCAAGAACTCTTTATAAATATAATAAATTTTTAATGAAAGATATTTTTACCTAAAAATTACTCGAATCAATAAAGTTAGTTAATATGGGACGGGAGAAAAAGCTTTAGTTTGAACTAACAAAAAACCGTACAGATGCGTTTCTGTACGGTTAATGAAAAATTCTCCAATTTTTTCTTAATGACTGCCATGCTCTTCTCCACTCTCTGGAACAATTTCAAGCTTTTCATCAATAACCCCTTGCGTTTGATACGAAATCAGTTTTTCTGTTCCGGATAAATAAGCATGATTATACGGTCCTACAGTTGGATCGTTTTCAAACGTTGGTTTTAAGGTAGCCATAAACTCATAAACTTCTGGGGTAAGTTCGCCATTCTCAAGCCAAATAAGTGGCGCATGTTTTCCTAAATGCGAAAAAGGCGCTGCTGCTAATGCCATTTCAGGAGATTTGGTCGAAACAAATGATAAACCGTGTCCCGGATTGTTTAATCCCCAACCAAATCCTGTTTTCTTATCTTTAAAAGTCGCAAATGCAACAGACTGTTGAGTTGGAGTATCTCCTGAAATTCGTGTAACCTTTCCAAATTCTTTTAACTTCTCTTCGACTTCCTTTGATATTATGGACTGAGGACCTAAAATGTAGATATTCGCTTTTCCTTTTCTTTTTTTCAATGCTTCTTCTGTTTGTTTCGGAATTTTATTTTGACTAACGTATAAAATCGGTTCTTCCATATGAGCAATCCAATTGGCCGCAGGAATCGTATAAAGTTTTGCTTTTTCCTCAAAAGAACCAATGATGACACTCTCTGGTAGTTTACCTGCTACTTCAGCATACAATTGATCAATTTTTTGTGCTAATGCTGCATAATCGGTTTCATTAATTTGTTGAACTTTATAACGTTTTAGTTTATCCAACTCTTGTTTCGGCAAGTTACCGATAACAAAAATTTGTGTACCGTCTTTAATCCCAAGTGGATTTAAACGTTGAATTTCATTCAACACTTGATTTGGAATTGTATTGTTTTTTGTAAATAAAATAGGTCCGTTATTTGGATGATGAATAAGATCAGCTGCAGCCAATGTTGCTTGCCAATTTTCAAGGGGAGCTAGGATAATCCCATTTGGTTGATTTTCTTTATGAGTAGCCGGCCATACCGTTTGTGATACTAATACCGAAAGTTCAACTGGATCATCAGTATTTAATCGAGTAACGTTTTTTGTTGACAATGTAAGAAGATTTTTACTCGCTTCTTCATTATATACACTCGGTTCTTGAACAACTATAGCTGTGTTTTCCTTGTCATTGCTTGCTCCATTCGATTGACTACTTCTATGCTGACTATGCTCCATTGATTGCTCTGCTTTTTTTGAGTCATTTCCATTTTGTGCGCTACAACCTGCCGCAATAATAGTAGACGCAAAAAGTGCAATTAACATTTTGAGAATTTTTTTTGTGTTCATCTATCTATATTACCCTCCTTGATTTCTATTATGTTCAGTGATTAAACTGTTAAAAAATACTTGTTTAAAGACTCTTAAGCTTTTTTCAACATACCGTATATTTCTACTTTTTTTATATTATCTTGAATTTGTGCAGAATTTATGGATTTTATTTAATTGACTGTAGATGAGCAAATTTGCTAACATAAATTTACAAACCAAACAAAAAAGGAGACATGAACCCGATTCCTTGGTTAGAATAGATGTGCTACCAACTACCCACAAGGAGGTTCATGTCTCATGAATAGATTAGCACATCATCAAGGAATCCACAAGTTTTTCATGACGCTGGGATTGGCGCTTTATTTCTCGAAGCCGGTCATCAAGCATCTCGTTCATCTTGTCGACGCCTTGACGACCAAGGGATTTTCGGGGACATTGACGGATGTCCGGTACTGGAGTTTTCATCCGAATCATCGAACCACGCTCAGCCACTTTTTCACGAAAAGCCCTTGGAACGAGGAAAAACTGCTTGAGAAGCTTCAGGAGTGGGTTCTTCGCCAGATCGAACGCCTGGCCAAACGGACGAATCAACCCCTGTTCCTTTCGATTGATGATACCATTTGCCAAAAAACGAAGCCTTCGTCACGGGCAACGCACGCCATTCAAGGGTGTGACTGGCATTTCTCTCACAGCGATCATCAATTGGTCTGGGGGCATTCGCTTGTTTGGCTGATGGTGCACACCTTCACGCAAGCGTTTCCGTTCGCCTTTCGTCTGTATGACAAGACATCGGGAAGAAGCAAAATCGACCTGGCGATCGAGATGCTTTCCTCGCTCAAGGGGAAGCGGGCTCAGCCGGTGTATGTGCTCGTGGATTCATGGTATCTGTCCCAAGCGCTCATCGAAGCCTGTCTGAAACAAGGATTTCATGTCATCGCCATGCTCAAGACGAACCGGATTCTCTACCCGAAAGGTATCGCCATCCAAGCGAAGGAGTTTGCCCGCTATATCGAGCCAAATGACACCCGCCTCGTCACGGTGGGGAACGAGCGCTATCGTGTCTACCGCTACGAAGGCGCGCTCAACGGTCTTGATGACGCGGTGGTGCTGCTGGCCTGGAAGGCGGATCAACCGATGACGCCGGATCATCTCCATGTCATATTGAGCACCGACCGGGAGCTGAGTGACGAAGACATCTTGCGTTACTATGCCCAGCGCTGGACGACCGAATGCTTTTTCCGGCAGGCAAAAGACCAGCTGAAGCTCGATGGGTACCGTGTTCGCCACGTTCGGGCGGTGAAACGGTATTGGGTCGTGGTGCTGTTAGCCTGCGTATACAGCATCGCGGAATTTCAACAAGACATCTCTTCCGGCCTGGAGCTTCTTCGGTCTCGGAAAGGGCACAGCGTTGTCGAGTTCATCTATGACGCCGCAAAGCAAGATATTCCCATTGATGTGATCAAAAAACAGCTCCATGTCGCCTAAGGGGTCCCCTGTTTGTCTCTTAGGGAATGGAAATTACTGTAATGAAAAATACTCATCTACAGTAATTGACTTAATCAATGCTCAAATGCCATGTAAAAAGGAGAAAAAGAAAATGAATAACAAATGGAATCGGATTATTTATAAATGTTGGGCTCCTTTTTATGATTTATTTTTTAATAGAGGTGTGTTTTATTCAGCGCGAAAACAGATATTTCATGAATTTCCTTTTGGAGATGGCGAGAATGTTCTATTTGTTGGAGTAGGAACGGGTGCTGATTTGGCCTTTTGTCCATTAGAAAAAATAAATGTAGTTGCTATTGATTATTCTAAAGAAATGCTGGAAAAAGCAAAAAATAAGTATCAGAATGAAAATATAAAATTCATTCAAATGGATGCTCAATCTCTAACATTTCCAAACAATTCATTTGATGTAGTAGTAGCAAGTTTAGTCATAAGCGTAGTCCCTTCCCCCGAAAAAGTGATGTCAGAAATCGTGCGTGTAACGAAGAAAGGTGGACGTATTATTATATTTGATAAATTTGCACCTAAACATAGAGAACTGTCATTCGGAAAAAAAGTAATTCGTCCCATCATCAAGCTGTTGGGTACTGATATAGGTATTTCATTTGAAAAGGTTTACAAAAAGGTCAAACATGAATGTTACTTAGTTGAAGATAAAGATGTTATGATGAAAGGTATGTACCGAAAAATCATATTAAAAAAGAACTAGGTGATTAAAAATGATAAAAAAAATGATTCTAATGATGTTTCTTACCTTTTTATGTATTCCATCCATCGGACATGCTCATAGTTACTTATCGTCTTCTAATCCTAAAGCAAAAGAAACAGTAACTCAACCACTAGAAACAATTACTCTTACATTTGAGACAAAAATAGAGAAACTAAGCACAATGCATCTTCTCAACAATGGAAATGAAATTCCATTGAACAATATCACGGTGAAAGACAATCAACTTATCGGTACTATTTCAACCCCACTTGAGAACGGTTCATATACGATTGTATGGAAAATTGTTGGAGAAGACGGTCATCCAATCACTGGCGAAATTCCGTTTAATGTAAAAGTAGCACAAAATAAGACAAAAACGCCAACCCAGTCAACGACCTCTACAACGAAACAAGACAGCATTGAAAAAGATACGAAACTAGAAAAAAGTCAGAAAACAGAAGAAGATAGTCAAGCAAAAAATACATCTTCCAGCACATTGATCAGAATTTTAACAGTTAGCTTAGGTATTATTCTTATCGTTGGTTTGATATCAATCTTGAAAAAGAAGGGATAAGCATTGCCATTCATTGTTTCACTTAGCGAATTTTTTAACTATATTTTCTATTCTTTACTTGCTGGTCATGTTGCATTATCTTTTGTACCTGATGAAAAAAAACCAAAAATCATTATTCCAAAACCAATGCTCCTTTTATCTATATTAGGCATCATCGTCTCATCCTTTGGTCCAGTTTTACAAGTCATTTTTTATTTTTCTGATGGTAGTGACTATTTTAATCAGAAATCATGGTCAATCTTAACTGACTTTCAAGTTGGAAAAGCGTGGATTTTCATTGGTTGGGTGGCAACCTTCTTGTGGATGACCGTGTATGTGGAAGGTTCGAAATATTTACAAGCCTTTTGGTTATTATTGATGATTTTAGCAGTTGGTTACGCTAGCCATGTTGCATCATTATCATTTTGGACTGGGCTGCTTTCTCACAGTATTCACTTTTTAGCAGTAGCATTATGGACTGGAATTCTCATTCATGTTGCATGGTTTTCAAAAAACCTTCATAACTGGATGACCTTTTTAAAATGGTTTACACCATTTGCTATTGGTTGTATGGTAATCATATTAACAAGTGGCTTTTCTGTGATGCTCTTTGTAGTAGATATAAGTGATTATATCAATTCATGGGTTCTGCCTTATGGTCAAATGTTATTATTAAAGCATATCAGTATCATACCTTTACTTGCATTTGCACTAATCAATGGAATTCTTTTAAGGAGATTGTCAGCGCAGCCTAATCTTAATATTCGAGCTTGGTTGAAAGCTGAAACCATCATTATTACTGTCATATTCTTTTTCACAAGTATACTTGGCACCTTATCTCCCCCACACGATATAGATTTTACAGTTAAATCTGAGGGAGCATCTAAGTGGCTTGAATACTTAATCGGCAAAACGATTATAACTCCCGTTAATCTAAAACCAATGTTTTCTGTTGAAGGATTTTTCTTAATACTCTTTAGTTTTATATTTTTAATTATGATCTTTTTGAGCTTTTACAAAAAGATGAAGCCATATTTTGCAGTAGTTTGTGGATTGTTATTTATAGTTTGTACTTATTTTGGTCTAATGGTGAGTATAAAATAATTGGTTAACATAAAGAGTTTGTCTTGGCGCATTTTTAGGCCGTTGCATTTTAAAAAATGCAACAGGCCAAAAATGCGTTTTATTTTTTTACCTCCTTCCCAAGTACGCTCCTTCCTTTGCCTCTCCCCATTATAATTTTTGCTTGTTAGGCGCGTAAAGGGTCTGCGCTCTTCGGACGGCTTGGGGAAGCCAAGTCGGCTAACCAACCCTAAAAAGCATAGCTTTTAAGGTTTGCTAAGGTGCAGTGTATGTTACTGAAAATTTAGGACTTCCTATAATCTTGATTATGTTGCATCCCAAACATTTTGCTGCTTTTATTGAGACTAATCCAAACATATACAATTCATTTTTTCCTTAGAAATATATCCAAGAACGCTTAGAACTCATATTTCGCACCTTGG
>NZ_JBCNEQ010000037.1:0-17261 GCF_050480245.1 Bhargavaea massiliensis
GAGGTCACACCCGTTCCCATACCGAACACGGAAGTTAAGCTCTCCAGCGCCGATGGTAGTTGGCGGGACACCGCCTGCGAGAGTAGGACGTTGCCGGGCAAAGACAAGACCAAGACAATTTAGTCTTGGTCTTTTTTATATGAGACTCGTGATGTTTAACGAGACGATAGGCGAGTGCTTTCCACTTTTCTCATACTCTCGCACCAAATTATTTTTTCACCGTATATTGTTATATGAAACTGGGAAAACTGTTAGCGGGAGGTGGAGAGCAAATGTCTTATTCAAAAATTTGTATTGTATGTGACGAACAAAATAAAAAAGGGATTCATGTTTTCGATCATTTTATATGTATGGATTGTCATAATGATCTTATTCAAACAGAAACAAGCGAAGAGAAATATAAATTTTACGTTGATCGGCTCAAAAAAATGGGAGAGAATAAAATATATTCATAACAAAAGGCCCCGACTATGATTAGGGCCTGTTTTATTTTAATATAGATATATAAAACAAAATGAGTGAGGAAGCGAATGAAGATGGATCAAACAAAAACACCTCTATATACACTGTTATGTGAGCATGCCTCTAAACAACCGATTTCTTTTCACGTACCAGGACATAAATATGGAGCTGTTTTTTATGAAAAAGCTCTTTTTTCTTTTTCACCGTTGTTACATTTAGATGTAACCGAGCTTTCACATTTAGATGATTTACATCATCCAACAGGAGCGATTGAACAGGCGCAACAATTAGCAGCAAATTTGTATGGAGTAAAACGCACATATTTTTTAGTTAACGGTTCTACAGCTGGTAACTTAGCAATGATTGCAGCCGCATGCGAAAAAAATAAAAAAGTGATTGTACAACGCAATTGTCATAAGTCGATTTTACATGCGCTACATCTTGTTGGAGCAACACCCATTTTTATTTCCCCGGAATTTGATGAAGATGTTCAAGTGATGTCTTTTGTGTCTTTTGAAACGATTTTTAACGCATTGCGTGAACATCCAGATGCAGCTGCGCTCGTTTTAACAAATCCAAACTATTACGGCATGGGTATTGATTTAACAAAAATCATTCAACTGGCTCATTCTTATCGAATGCCGGTTTTAGTTGATGAAGCACATGGCGCTCATTTTGTACTCGGAGAACCTTTTCCAAAATCAGCTGTTGAGTGTGGGGCAGATATTGTTGTACAATCGGCCCATAAAACACTTCCGGCTATGACAATGGGGTCGTTTCTGCACTTTAATAGTGAGCTTATAGATGAACGTATGTTGAGATACTTTTTACAAGTTTTTCAAACGAGCAGCCCATCTTATCCTATTATGGCGTCACTTGATTTGGCTCGGGCTTATTTAGCACAACAAACACGTGAAATGATTGATGCAATAATCGAGCAAATTCAGTTGTTTAAGCAAGAGTTGCAAACAATCGACGCAATTCATGTTGTTGAATCTCAGCATCCACTCATTCGAACAGATTTGTTGAAAATTACATTGCAAACACGTAGTGCATATTCAGGATATGAGTTGCAACAGTTATTAGAAAGAAACGGAATTTTTACAGAACTAGCTGATCCTTATAATGTATTGCTCGTTTACCCACTCGCAAAAATAAAACAAATTCAAGCGATGATAGAACGAATAAAATGTGTGCTACAATCAATCCGAAGCGAGCGGCGAAACGAACGTGTACGATTCACTTTACCAAAGCATTGTCAGGCTGTAAGTTATGAATGGATTAAAGGTCGCCAAACAAAAAAAGTCCCTCTTCATGATGCGGTAGGATGTGTTTGTGCGCAAATGGTCGTCCCTTATCCACCTGGGATTCCTATTTTACTCATTGGAGAAATTGTGATGAAACAACATATCGAGCTCATTCAATATTTGAAGCAAATGGGAGCATATTTTCAAACAGATATAGATGGAGATGACATCGAAGTTTTTAAGGAGGCTTAGGATGAACTACTTATTTTTTTCATTTGAAGGTCCCGAAGGTGCAGGGAAAACGACGATCGTTCGCATGTTAGCCGATTATTTAACCGAGCAACATGTTGATGTTGTTGCGACGCGTGAGCCAGGAGGAATCGATATTGCTGAGCAAATTCGTTCTGTCATTTTGCATCCTAATAATAGTCGCATGGATGCAAGAACAGAAGCTTTGCTTTATGCAGCGGCGAGAAGGCAACATTTAGTTGAAAAAGTAATTCCTGCATTAAAAGAAGGGAAAGTTGTTCTCTGTGATCGTTTTATTGACAGCTCTCTGGCTTATCAAGGTGTAGCACGCGGTTTAGGAATAGATGATATATTGGCCATTAATACGTTCGCCATCGAAAGTTGGATGCCAACCTTAACAATTTATTTTGATATTGATCCAGCACTCGGATTAGCACGCATTCGCGAAAATGGATTGCGTGAAGTCAATCGACTTGATTTAGAGGAGCTAGCGTTTCATGAACGAGTACGTGACGGATATATGATGCTAATGGACCGTTTTCCAAACCGCATAAAAAAAGTCGATGCTACCCAATCGGTAACAAAAGTGTTTGAAGATGTATGGACACTTATTGAGCCTTTTTTGAGAAAGTGAGAGGATCATCATGTCATGGAAAACGCTCGAGATCAATCAACCGCATGTGGCAAAAATGATTGTCAATAGTATAAGAAAAGAAAGAGTTGCCCATGCGTACTTATTCGAAGGACAAAAAGGGACAGGAAAAAAAGAAGCCGCGCTTTTATTTGCCAAGCGTTTATTTTGTTTAACAAGCTTATATGATGAGCCTTGTGAAACATGTGTAAACTGCCGTCGGATTCAATCTGGTAATCATCCAGACGTTCATCTTGTTGTCCCTGATGGAAACTCCATTAAAAAACAACAAATTGAGCAGTTGCAAGAAGAGTTTACAAAAACAGCTGTCGAATCAGATCGGAAGCTATATATCATTGAACATGCTGATCAAATGACTGTTCAAGCGGCAAATAGCTTATTGAAATTTTTAGAGGAACCGTCGTCAAAAACGGTAGCAATTTTATTAACGGAACAATTTCATCGCATACTTCCAACGATTGTTTCACGTTGTCAAGTTCTTTCCTTTCATCCATTGCCGACAGAGCGCATATATGCTTATTTACAAAAACAAGGTGTGTCACGAGAGTTGGCTATATTGGCTGCAAGAGTAACAAACAATGTGCAAGAAGCACTTCAGCTAAGCCAAGATGATTGGTTTGCACAAGCACGAAAAATAGTGATACAATTATATGAAGCATTAAACAAGCAATATGTACAAGCTTTGCTTGTCATCCAACAACATTGGCTTAACCATTTTACGAGTAAGGAACAAATGAATATTGGGTTAGACTTATTATTATATTTATATAAAGATTTATTATATGTGTTACTAGGGGAAGAACAACATATTGCATATGGTGATTGCATGAATGAATTTCAGCGGTCGCGTTTTCTTTATTCTGAAAAGCAAATTGCCCAGCATATGAAGGCGATTTTACAAGCAAAAGCGCGGTTGCATACGAACATGAATCCGCAGCTTTTAATGGAACAGCTAGTATTGCAGTTGCGGGAGGGATCTGCATTTGTATGAAGTTGTAGGCGTTCGTTTTAAGAAAGCAGGAAAGATTTATTATTTTGATCCCGGTGATTTGCCGATCTCAAATGGTGATTATGTCATTGTTGAAACGGTTCGCGGCATTGAATTCGGGAAGGTTGTTGTTGCGAAAAAGCAAGTAGACGAAAAAGACATTGTGTTGCCATTGAAAAAAGTCATTCGTATGGCCGACCAAAAAGATAAGCTCGTTGTAGAGGAAAATAAAAAGGCTGCGGAAGAAGCATATGATATTTGCTTAAAAAAAGTAGAAGAGCACGGGCTAGAAATGAAGCTTGTTGATGTCGAATATACGTTTGATCGCAATAAAATTATTTTTTATTTTACAGCTGATGGACGTGTTGATTTTCGCGAGCTCGTGAAAGATTTGGCAGCCATTTTTCGCACGAGAATTGAGTTGAGACAAATTGGTGTACGCGATGAAGCGAAAATGTTAGGTGGCATCGGGCCGTGTGGGCGCATGCTTTGTTGCTCTACATTTTTAGGTGACTTTGATCCGGTTTCCATTAAAATGGCGAAAGATCAAAATTTATCGTTAAATCCGACAAAAATATCGGGGTTGTGCGGCCGATTAATGTGTTGTTTAAAATATGAAAATGACGAATACGAGACAGCGAAAGAACAACTTCCTGATTTAGGTGAGATGATTGAAACTCCTCTTGGATTAGGGAAAGTTGTTGGACTGAATATTTTAGAAAGAGTGCTGCAAGTGGAGCTAGTCGAAAAAGATCGGGTCGTTGAGTATACAATTGACGAATTAATAAAAGAAAAAGTTCTTCCTACTCAAGCCACAGAGTGATGAGGTGGATGGCGCGTGAATAAAAAAGAGATTTTTCAATCTGTAACAAGTATTGAGGAACAAATTGCCCATTTATATAAACAGCTAGGCGAGTTGAAAAGTTATCTCGGAGAGTTAATTGAAGAAAATCATCGTCTTCAAGTTGAAAATGATCATTTGCGTAGACGGTTTGAACAGTTGTCTGAGCGAAAAGTCGAACAAGGAAAAAAACAACCGAAAGAAAAGTTGGTCGATATTGGTGAAGGATACGACAATTTAGCTCGCCTATACCAAGAAGGGTTTCACATTTGTAATGTGCATTACGGAAGTTTACGGACCGATGGTGATTGTTTGTTTTGTTTATCATTTTTAAATAAAAAATAGCCTTTCTGACAAACGGTCTGGAAGGCTATTTTGTTGTCGAAAGAGGGGTTTTATATGTTGCGTGGAGATGAACGGCTTGATTATTTACTAGCAGAAGATATGAAAATTATCCAAAGCCCATCCGTTTTTGCCTTTTCATTAGATGCTGTATTGTTAGCGAATTTTGTATATGTTCCGATTCAAAAAGGCAATTTAGTGGATTTATGTACGGGGAATGGGGTCATTCCGCTATTATTAAGCAAACGGACGAAAGGGAACATTATTGGGGTAGAGATTCAGGAAAAGATTTATGATATGGCGAAACGAAGTGTGCAATACAACCAACTAGAAGAGCAAATTAAAATCATTCACGGTGACATTAAAGATATGCCGGCTTATCTTGGACATAGTAAATTTGATGTCGTAACGTGCAATCCGCCTTATTTCCCGACACCAAATCAAGAGGAGATAAATAAAAATGAACATTTCGCTATTGCCCGCCATGAAATTTATTGTACATTAGAAGATGTCATTCGCGTCAGTAGCCAATTGCTCAAGCAAGGCGGGAAGGCGGCTTTTGTTCATCGTCCTGAACGTTTATTAGATATTGTCACATTAATGCGCCAATACCGTTTAGAGCCGAAACGTTTACGGTTCATTTATCCGAAGGAAGGAAAAGAAGCAAATACGATTTTAATTGAAGGAATGAAAGACGGAAATAAAGGATTAAAAATATTACCTCCTCTCGTTGTATATGAACAAAATGGGGAGTATACGAGCGAGTTAAAACATATTTTATACGGGGAATGAGATGACATGAACGAACAAAAAAGCTTTATCGGAGAAGATGAAAAAGGGATTTTATACATTGTGCCGACGCCAATCGGCAATTTAGAAGACATCACGTTGCGTGCGATTGAAACGTTACGAACGGTCGATTTAATTGCTGCAGAAGATACACGTCAAACGAAAAAATTACTTAATCATTTCGACATTCATACACCGCTCGTTAGTTACCATGAGCATAATAAGCAATCGCGCGGAGAACATATCATTGCTGCCCTACTGCATGGAAAACATGTCGCTTTAGTAAGTGATGCAGGGACACCAACCATTTCTGATCCTGGCCATGAGCTTGTTGTTGAAGCGTTACGGGCGCAATGTAAAGTTATTCCTCTTCCTGGGGCGAATGCAGCTATTACAGCGCTAACGGCTTCAGGATTACCTACGCATCATTTTTATTTTTATGGATTTTTATCCCGTCATAAAAAGGAAAAGAAAAAAGAACTTGAGCAATTAAAACATATAAAAGATACGCTTATTTTTTACGAAGCTCCTCATCGTCTCCAAGAAACGTTAGCAGTAATGCATCATATATTTGGCAATCGACAAATGGCAGTGGCGCGGGAACTAACGAAAAAATTTGAACAGTTTATTCGTGGAACGATTGAAGAGGTGATGCACTGGGCAGAGCATCACGAAGTTCGCGGAGAGTTCTGTCTTCTCGTCGAAGGGAATACGACACCTAATCACGAACCGGTATGGTGGGATGATTTAACTATTGTTGAGCATGTAAATCATTATATTGAAACAAAACAGTATACTTCGAAAGAAGCCATTAAACAAGTAGCAAAAGATCGACAATTGCCAAAACGAGATGTGTATGAAGCATATCATAAGTAAAAAAAGTTTCTCTAGAAAAGCCTAGAGAAACTTTTTATTTTGATTGTTGAAGAAGGTTTTGAATTTCTTGTAATAACGCTTCTGCGCCTTCTTTGCTTAAAATAATTTTTCCATCTGCAAGTTTAAAGTTGTCGTCAGATACTTCCCCAGTTACTAAGCAAGTCATGTTTGGTTTATACTTTTTCAAAATGATGCGCTCATCATCTACATAAATTTCCAAGGCATCTTTTTCTGCAATACCTAATGTGCGGCGCAATTCGATTGGAATAACAACACGACCTAATTCATCGACTTTACGAACAATACCTGTTGATTTCATATCCCTTTCTCCTCTCCTTTTTTCGTCAATATTCGACAAAATCTCTATGGATTTATCATAACAACTTTTCCATTATGCGTCAATCCTTTTATATGCAATAATAAAAAAAAATGTATGATTTACATGTCGTTGCATATAAAATTCGACAAAATTATAGTTGAAATGACAAAATCCAAACGATTTGACAAGAGATGCATAACAGTTTTTAACTACTTTTCAAGGCGATACAAACCTTATTATAAAGATTATTCGACAAAATTCAACATAAATTCGACAAAATCATCGTTATTTTTCAACAAAATTCGACAAGAACAAGCTGTTTATCGACAATCTCATGTCGAATAGTTGACAGCTCTCTCTATTTTTATGTATATTTTGGTGAGATAAGAGGAATAGATGTATTGACCGAGAATACAAATATGTAATCGCTCTCGTCCTTTGGGCGAGAGCGTTTCTACTAAACGTGCAGCAAGGAGGGGTACAAGTGACGAAAAAGACGTTTTATATTACAACACCTATTTATTATCCGAGCGATAAATTACATATCGGCCACGCTTATACAACGGTAGCTGGCGATGCGATGGCAAGATATAAGCGAATGCGCGGTTATGATGTCATGTATTTAACGGGAACAGATGAACACGGTCAAAAAATTCAGCGCAAAGCGGAAGAAAAGGGGGTTACCCCACAGCAATATGTCGATGACATTGTAGCTGGAATTAAAGAACTTTGGAAAAAACTTGATATTTCTTATGACGATTTTATTCGTACAACTGAACAGCGTCATAAACAAATTGTTGAAAAGATTTTTGCTCGCCTTTTAGAACAAGGTGATATTTATTTAGATGAATACGAAGGATGGTATTGTACTCCGTGTGAATCGTTTTACACTGAGCGGCAATTAGTAGAAGGGAACTGTCCAGACTGCGGACGTCCTGTAGAAAAAGTAAAAGAACAATCATACTTTTTCCGCATGAGCAAATATGTTGACCGTTTATTAGCGTTCTATGAAGAAAACCCACAATTCATTCAGCCGGAATCACGGAAAAATGAAATGATTAATAATTTCATTAAGCCGGGTTTAGAAGATTTGGCTGTATCGCGGACGACGTTTGATTGGGGCATTCCTGTTCCGGGAGATCCAAAGCATGTTATTTATGTTTGGATTGATGCATTGTCAAACTATATTACTGCATTAGGATATGGGACGGAAAATGACGAAAAATATAAAACATATTGGCCGGCTGACGTTCACCTTGTTGGAAAGGAAATTGTCCGCTTCCATACGATTTATTGGCCAATTATGTTAATGGCTTTAGATCTTCCACTTCCGAAAAAAGTGTTTGCGCACGGTTGGCTGCTTATGAAAGACGGAAAAATGTCGAAGTCGAAAGGAAATGTTGTCGATCCGGTTACGTTAATTGAGCGTTACGGTCTTGATGCGCTGCGTTATTATTTGCTTCGTGAAGTGCCGTTTGGCTCAGATGGTGTGTTTACGCCAGAAGGTTTTGTTGAACGCATTAACTATGATTTAGCAAACGATCTAGGGAACTTGCTCAATCGGACAGTAGCGATGATTGAAAAATATTTTGCTGGTCATATTCCTGTATATAGCGGCACGCACACGTCATTTGACGAACAGCTTGTACAAACGGCATATGAAACGGTTAAACAGTATGAGGAAGCGATGGAACAAATGCAATTTTCACAAGCTTTGACTTCCATTTGGCAACTTATTAGTCGTACGAACAAATATATTGACGAAACGCAACCGTGGGTATTAGCAAAAGACGAAGCAGCACGTGAGCAATTGGCTTCTGTCATGTCGCATTTAGCAGAATCTCTTCGCTATGTAGCTGTTTTATTGCAGCCGTTTTTAACAGAAACACCAAAACGGATGTTTGCTCAGCTTGGCATTCAAGATGAACAGTTAATGAGTTGGGATAGTTTGCAAACGTTCGGGGCATCGCAACTTGAGCGAGTGGTTGAAAAAGGAGCGCCACTTTTCCCACGTCTAGACGTTCAAGAAGAAGTGCAATATATTCAATCACAAATGAATGGAACAGTGGTCAACGTAGAAGAAAAGAAAGAGCAAAACGAAGAGAAAAGCGAAGAAATTACAATTGACGATTTTATGAAAGTAGATTTGCGCGTTGCACAAGTTGTTCATGCTGAGCCGATTCCAAAAGCGGATCGTCTGCTTAAACTGCAACTTGATTTAGGTTATGAGAAGCGCCAAGTTGTATCGGGCATTGCGAAATATTACAAACCAGAAGATTTAATCGGAAAAAAAGTTATTTGCGTGACGAATTTAAAGCCGGTAAAATTGCGCGGAGAATTATCACAAGGCATGATTTTAGCTGGCGAAAAAGATGGGGTATTGTCGTTGGCGACAGTTGATGAATCGCTTCCAAACGGAGCAAAAGTGAAGTAAAGAGGTGTTGCAAAAAACACCTCTTTGTTTCTATTTTGTAATGCAATTGTTATATGGCTGTGATTTATGTAACGAGATTGTGTGGTAAACTGAACATCGGAAGAAAAGAGGGGTTATATGTTATTTGATACACATGCACATTTAAATGCGACACAATTTAACGAAGATGTTGAACAAGTTATTGAAAGAGCACGTGCAGAAGGTGTGTCACATATTGTGGTTGTCGGCTTTGATCGCCCAACCATTCAGCGCGCAATGGAATTAGCTGAGCAATACTCCTTTATTTATGCAGCTGTCGGATGGCATCCTGTTGATGCGATTCATATGACAGATGAAGATCTCATCATGATTGAACGTTTGGCAGCACATCCGAAAGTTGTAGCGCTCGGTGAAATGGGTCTCGATTATTATTGGGATCAATCGCCAAAAGAAGTGCAAAAAGAAGTATTTCGAAAACAAATTCGTTTAGCGAAAAAGGTAAAATTGCCGATAGTTATACATAATCGCGATGCGACAGCCGATATTGTTCACATTTTACAAGAAGAGCATGCAGAGGAAGTCGGAGGCGTGATGCATTGTTTTAGCGGAAGTATAGAAGTGGCACGTCAATGCATTGATATGAATTTTTATATTTCATTTGGCGGTCCTGTTACGTTTAAAAACGCAAAAAAACCGAAAGAAGTGGCAAAAGAAATTCCGCTTGATCGGCTGCTCATTGAAACGGACTGTCCGTATTTAACACCGCATCCGTTTCGAGGAAAGCGAAACGAACCAAGTTATGTAAAGTATGTCGCCGAAGCGATCGCTGAATTAAAAGGGATATCTTTTGAAGAAGTGGCTCAGAAAACGTCCGACAACGCCAAGCGATTATTCGGCATTATGTGATAGAGAAACGTGTCGATTTCTAGGAAGGCTTGTCTAAAGAAAAGATGAAACGAGATCGTTCTACAACTTTTTCTACAAGCATACAATAAGCTTGTCGACAAGTCTTCCTTCCCTTATGAATGAATATTTTGAATAATAGATAATAAGCTTCATAGAAAGGGAGGCGTCGTCACGGTCATCTATCGGAAAAGGAGGCGTTTTTATTTTGATTACGTATGTAAAAAACTTATTGCAGTCGACATCCAAAAAAAAGATTGCGCTTGCCACAGGAGGATTTTTAGCTTTATTTAGCATGACGGGGTATGCCAGTTATGAATGGACGAAAGAAACAGTTACGTTATATGCAAACGGAAAGGAACAGAAAGTACGCACGCATGCGAATACAGTCGCTGAACTATTAAAAGAACAAAACATTGAGCTGAAACAAGAAGATTTTATCTCTCCCTCCCCACAAGCAAAAATTGTTGATCATTTAACAGTCAAGTGGGAAGCAAGCAAACCGATTGTGTTAGTCGTTGATGGGGTAGAAAAAAAGTTAAGAACGACAGCTAAAACGGTGAAGGATGTGTTACATGTTCAACAAATTCAGCTCCGTGAACATGATCAAGTATTACCGAACGTTGATGAAAAAGTGAAAGAAAACATGAAAATTGTTGTAAGCAAAGCATTCCCGATTACATTAAATGACGGCGGCAAACAGCAACAAGTTTGGTCTACTTCGACTACGGTCGCTGACTTTTTAGCTAAACAACATATTACATTACGGGAGCTGGATCGCGTTCAACCTAAATTGAATGAGATGATTCAACCAAGCACAAAAATAAATATTGTTCGAGTTGAAAAAGTCACCGATGTAGTGGAAGAACCAGTAAATTATGCCGTTGTGAAAAAGAAAGATGCACAATTAGAAAAAGGGAAACAAAAAGTAATTAGCGAAGGGGAAAAAGGGCTTGTCGCTAAGCAATATGAAGTCATTTTAGAAAACGGAAAAGAAGTGTCGCGTAAACTTATTAAAACAGAGACAATTAAACCAAGTAAAAACCGTGTTGTCGCTGTGGGAACAAAAGTAGTTCCAAAAATATTAGCTTCCCGTGGAAGTGATGAAACGGCTCAGGAGCTTTATGTGATCGCTACGGCGTATACGGCATATTGCGGTGGATGCTCGGGAACAACTGCAACAGGCGTAAACTTGCGCGCAAATCCAAATGCGAAAGTAATTGCGGTTGATCCGCGTGTTATTCCGCTTGGAACGAGAGTATATGTTGAAGGATATGGATATGCCGTTGCAGCGGATACAGGAGCGAATGTAAAAGGATATAAAATTGATGTGTTTTTCCCTGATCGATCAGTAGCATATCGTTGGGGAACGAAACGTGTGAAAATTAAAATTATAAAATAACCGCAGAGGATTTCGCGATCCTCTGTTTTTTTCGTTATAATGAGTGAAGAACAGTTGAGAGATGGAGGGTTTTATGAAAATTAAGGAAATTATCGTTGTAGAGGGTCGCGACGATACGGTAGCGATTCGTCGGGCAGTCGATGCAGATACGATTGAAACGAACGGGGCGGCCATTAATGATGAAACGATTGAGCGCATTCGTTTAGCGCAACAACAGCGAGGTGTCATCATTTTTACGGATCCTGATTATCCGGGAGAAAAAATTCGTAAAACGATTGCTGAACGTGTGCCGGGGTGTAAACATGCATTTTTAACGCGTGAGGAAGCGCGAGGAAAACACGGCAAAGGTCTCGGTGTTGAACATGCTTCGATTGAAGCGATTCGCACAGCGCTTTTAAGTGTATATGAGGAAATGATTGATCCAAAAGAAGAGATTTCATTTCAACATCTTGTTGATGCAGGATTAATTGGTGGGCCGTTGGCACGTGCCCGTCGTGAAAAGTTAGGTAAACTATTAAAGATCGGATATACAAACGGGAAACAATTGCATAAACGGTTACAAATGTTTCAAATTTCAAAAGAACAATTTGCGGAAGCGATGAAGCAAGTAATGCAGGAGGAATAACATGTATAAAGACATTGCTACACCGACTCGCACGAAAGAAATTTTAGCGAAATACGGTTTTTCGTTTAAAAAAAGTCTGGGGCAAAATTTTTTAATTGAGCCAAATATTTTACATCGTATCGTTGATTTTGCTGAGCTTTCTGAACAAACAGGTGTGATTGAAATTGGTCCGGGAATTGGGGCGCTTACAGAGCAATTAGCGCGACGGGCAAAGAAAGTGGTAGCCTTTGAAATTGATCAACGGCTGCTCCCTATTTTAGCTGATACGCTCTCCCCCTATCCGAACGTGTCCATTATTCATCAAGATGTTTTAAAAGCAGATGTTCAACAAGTTATTGCAGAACAATTTACGGGTGTTGACGATATTATGGTTGTTGCTAATTTGCCATATTACGTCACAACACCGATCATTATGAAACTGTTGACTGACCGTCTTCCTATTCGCGGCATGGTCGTTATGTTGCAAAAAGAGGTGGCAGAGCGCATGGCCGCAAAACCAGGAACGAAAGACTACGGTTCCTTAACGATTGCTGTGCAATATTATACGCACGCTGAAACGGTGATGCACGTGCCGCGGACCGTATTTATGCCGAAGCCAAATGTCGATTCAGCGGTCATTCGTTTATTAAAGCGAGAACAACCTGCCGTTGCTGTTTCGGATGAAGACTTTTTCTTTACTGTTGTTCGTGCGAGTTTTGGACAGCGGCGTAAAACGATTTTAAATAACTTGATGAGCCAGTTGCCAAACGGTAAAGAAAAAAAAGAACAAATTGAAAAAGCGCTCAAAAACGTCCATATTGATCCGCAACGGAGAGGGGAAACGCTCACGATTGCTGAATTTGCCGTATTGAGCGAACAGCTATATCACATTTTTTATCAAGAGGCTTAAGGCCTCTTTTTTTACACGTTTTGTACTTTTTATGCATACGTTACAAACAAAACGAGCGAAAGGGCGGACGTGTATGATTCAAATTGGTGATATTGTCGCACGGAAATCGTATGAATGCGATATTTTGTTTCGGGTTATTGACATAAAAGAGAAAAATGGGGAAAAAGAAGCAATTTTGTATGGTGAAGATGTTCGACTGATGGCGGATGCACCGTTTTCTGATTTAATCATCATCGATGAACGAGAAAAAAAGAAACGGGAAGAAAAAGAAAAGCAACATATTGAGCAATGTTATAAATTGTTGCGTCAAGATTATCGGCTGTTGCGGGAAAAAAGTGAATATGAAGCAACGGGTGGATACGAAGTGAAAATGGATTTTTTCCAACTTCCAGGTCGAGTGCTCCATATCGATGGTGACCCACTTTATTTACGAAAATGTTTGCAGTTGTATGAACGAATCGGGGTTCCGGTATATGGAGTGCATTGTCACGAAACAGATATGCCTAATCGCGTTGTTCCGTTACTTGAACAAGTGCGACCAGATATTTTAGTTGTGACGGGGCATGATGCATATTCAAAATCGAAAGGATCGGTTGATGATTTAAAAGCGTATCACCACTCCAAATATTTTGTTCAAACGGTGCGACAGGCGCGCAAAAAAATTCCGAATCTCGATCAACTTGTGATTTTCGCTGGAGCTTGCCAATCTCATTTCGAATCGCTTATTCGGGCAGGTGCGAATTTTGCGAGTTCCCCCGCGCGTGTGAATATTCATGCACTTGATCCTGTATACATTGTTTCACGCATTAGCTTTACTCCTTTTATGGATCGTGTCAATGTATGGGATGTATTAAGGAATACATTAACGGGTGAAAAAGGGCTTGGCGGTGTGGAAACACGCGGTGTTTTACGTACCGGAATGCCGTATCGGGCGAGATTGCTGAACAAACATAAATAAATGCCTCTTGTCTTTTTGCCATAGTGGTGAAAAGACAAGATGAGGCAGTCTTATTTTATTTTTTAACACTTTTTGTACATAGTTTTTTCTATTATTGTTCATAATAAAAACAAAAGTGTTGACATATAATATTTTTTGTTGATATAATTCTTATTTTTTGACTTATTCATTTTTGTTTGTTATACTACGTAATAGTGAGGTGGATACGATGGGAAAAACATTGTCGGAAATTAAAAAAGTGTTGGATTCAAATCTCGGTAAAAGATTGACGTTAAAAGCGAATGGTGGGCGTCGAAAGACAATCGAGCGTTGCGGCGTTTTGGCCCAAACATATCCGTCCGTATTTGTCGTTGAACTTGATCAAGAAGAAAACGCTTTTGAACGTGTATCATATAGTTATGCAGATGTATTGACAGAGACGGTGCAGCTTACATTTTTAGATGATGAGCAAGTGACGATGAGCAGCACACATTCATGACAAGTAAGGAGGCGACCAATATCGGTGGTCTCTTTTTTTATGTCCATGGAAAAGGTGCGTATTTGTTCACTATTTTTTGTGGTAAAATGTCGATAGGAGTTCGAAGTCGGAAAAGTAGGTGAACAGTTTGAGGTTGTTAGTGAAAGCACCAGCGAAAATTAATTTATCTCTTGATGTATTACATAAGCGTCCAGACGGTTACCATGAAGTCAAAATGGTAATGACGACAATTGATTTAGCTGACCGTGTTGAGTTAATGGATTTATATTATGATACAATTCAAATTATTTCTCACAATCGCTTTGTGCCGGATGACGAACGAAACTTAGCGTATCAAGCTGCGAAATTGCTAAAAGAAAAGTTTGGCATTCGCCGTGGTGTTGCAATTTCGATTACGAAATGCATCCCTGTTGCAGCAGGATTAGCGGGTGGAAGTAGCGATGCGGCTGCAACGTTGCGCGGATTAAACAAGCTTTGGGGACTAGGTTTAAGTTTGGACGAACTTGCTGAAATTGGAGCAGAAATCGGATCGGATGTTCCGTTTTGTGTATATGGAGGAACAGCGGTTGCGACAGGACGAGGAGAAAAAATTGAACATATTCCAGCCCCGCCGCCAAGTTGGGTCATTTTAGCGAAGCCAACAATTGGTGTATCTACAGCAGATGTGTATCGGAATTTGAATTTGCAATCCGTTCATCATCCAGATGTAGATGGGATGGTCGCTGCGATCAAAGAGAAAAATTACGAAAAAATTTGTGCGCTCGCTGGGAATGTATTAGAAAGTGTAACATTAAACATGCATCCTGAGGTAGCTCAAATTAAAGAACAAATGAAACGCTTTGGGGCAGATGTATCATTAATGAGTGGAAGCGGACCAACCGTATTTGGACTTGTTCAACACGATTCCCGTTTGCAACGAGTATATAACGGTTTGCGCGGTTTTTGCGAACACGTATATGCGGTTCGATTAATTGGAGAAAGACACGAACAATAAGGAGGTTAATCATATGAAATTAAGGCGAAGTAGTCGGTTAGTGGATATGACGCACTATTTGCTTTATCATCCACATCAACTCGTACCGCTTACTTTTTTTGCCGAACGATACGGCTCAGCGAAATCGTCTATTAGCGAAGATTTAGCTATTATTAAGCAAACGTTTGAACAACAAGGAATTGGTTTTTTGCGCACACTTCCTGGAGCGGCAGGTGGCGTGCAATATGTACCGAAAATTTCAGAAGCAGAAGCGAAGCAATTTATTCAACAACTATGTACAAGCTTAGCAGATCCAGATCGGCTATTGCCGGGCGGATATTTATATATGACAGATTTACTTGGCGATACGCGCATTGTCAACCAAATTGGACGCTTATATGCTTCTGCGTTTGCGCATGAAAATATTGATTTTGTCGTGACCGTTGCAACGAAAGGGATTCCGTTAGCCTATGCAGTTGCGAGCTTTTTAAATGTACCTGTTGTCATTATTCGTCGCGATAGCAAAGTAACGGAAGGATCGATGGTCAGCATCAATTACGTGTCTGGTTCATCGAAACGTATTCAAACGATGGTGTTATCTAAACGGAGTTTAACAGAGGGAGCCAACGTTTTAATCGTTGATGACTTTATGAAAGCAGGTGGAACAATTAACGGCATGATTAGTTTGCTTGCAGAGTTTCGGGCAACCGTCGTTGGCATTGGTGTGCTTGTCGAGTCGGAAGAAGCAGAAGAACGACTCGTTGATGAATATGTTTCCCTTGTGAAACTCACATCTGTTAATGTAAAAGAAAAACAGATTACCGTAGAAGAAGGAAACTACTTTCATTTTGTCAAATAAATAAATGATTTTTACATACAGGGGGAATAGACATGAAAGTTGTACACACAAATCAAGCTCCACAAGCGATTGGACCATACTCACAAGGCATTATTGTCAACAATATGTTTTACAGTTCTGGACAAATTGCTTTAACGCCAGAAGGCGAAATGGTACAAGGAGACATTCAAGCGCAAACGCATCAAGTGTTCAAAAATTTACAAGCGGTGCTTGAAGCAGCTGGAGCATCCTTAGATACTGTTGTAAAAACAACGGTGTTTTTAAAAGACATGAACGATTTTGCGGCGATGAATGAAGTATATGGCCAATATTTTCGCGATCATAAACCAGCGCGTTCAGCTGTTGAAGTTGCCCGTTTACCAAAAGATGCGCTCATTGAAATTGAAGTTGTTGCGCTTGTCAAACAATCGTAAAAAATTTTTTTTATGTTAGCAGGAAAATAAAAAATGACGTGGAATAAATTCAATTAAGTTCTTATATAGGGAAAAGGTGGTGAACAGAATGGAAGTAACTGACGTGAGATTACGCCGCGTGAATACCGAAGGACGTATGAGAGCGATTGCTTCCATTACGTTGGATCATGAATTCGTCGTTCATGATATCCGCGTAATTGAAGGCAATAACGGCTTGTTTGTCGCTATGCCAAGCAAGCGTACTCCTGACGGGGAATTCCGTGACATCGCTCATCCAATTAACTCAACAACCCGCGGGAAAATCCAAGAAGCTGTTTTAGCTGAATATCACCGTGCTGGTGAGTTGGAAAAAGAGCTTGAAGAAGCAGGTGCTTCGTAATAAATAAGAAAAAGGACCCTTTCGCTTAAAAAGGGTCCTTTTTATATGGAGAATGATGTTTATCCTATTCGTAAAGAACATATGGTCAACTACCCTCACTTAGCTAATGCTTGAAGTGAGGGCTTG
The DNA here is from genome assembly GCF_050480245.1 of Bhargavaea massiliensis. GTDB lineage: Bacteria > Bacillota > Bacilli > Bacillales > Anoxybacillaceae > Anoxybacillus. The sequence continues at coordinate 17,184 of NZ_JBCNEQ010000037.1, forward strand.
CAACTCCCCAGAAGTGCAAACGGACTTTGTCCTCCTTCCTTGACTTGGGGTTGCATAAGGGGCAGGTTGACGACTACC
>NZ_JBCNEQ010000038.1:0-2828 GCF_050480245.1 Bhargavaea massiliensis
CATGCCGAGCACACTAAAAAACGAACAAGGTTGCCCTTGTTCGTTTTTTTACTCAGTTTGCACTTCTTGTGTACGAATAAATTGGTCATAAAATGCAGCAAGCGACGTGTAGACGTACGGAACGAGCCATAAAAGTCCAATCCCGAACGTTATAATCGAGAGTAGCCCCCAGCCGATGAAGCTCAAATATAACAAAAATAGTTTTCCTTTATATCCTTTCATTCGTTTTTTACTTTCGCTAATCGCTTGAAGCGCACCGTATTCGGGATGATCTTTTAATAAAAAGAATGCTTGTGAATAAGATAACGATTTAATAATTCCAGGGATAATAAGTAGCAAACTCCACAAAAACACAAAAATACCAAATAAAACGGACGTGCCAATGAGTTTTAATGATAACTTCCCATTTTGATATACTGTAAACATTGGAGAGATTCGGACAGGTTCATGGCGATACACATCTAAAAATACCCAATACACAACAACACTAAACGGAATGAGCGCAAGTGAAAGAAGCAAACTGACGATCGAAACAGATGTTGGCACGTTTTCTTGTTCAATCCATACGTCCCATCCTCCACTTAATACAACCTCAACTACTATAGGGAAAACGATGGTCACGAACGCATAAACAAGCATAAGAAGCACGGCACTGCCCCATTTTCCTTTCAACGCTTCCCTTGCTTCACGCCTTAACAATGATAATGTCATATGATAAAGCCTCCTTTTACGTGATCACACTTACACATATGGTCTATGCGGTTTTTACTCTAACATACTTATTCAAAAAAGTAAATGAGATGAATATTCTCTATGTTTTGTATATAATGGGTGTATCCATTATAAGGGAGGAATAGAAATGAAAAGCATCAAACCTGGCCGCGGGCCATCCATGCAAGGATTTATCGGCAGTATCGCCACCATTTTATTCGGTATGTTTTGGACGTTTATGACTTTTTCGATTACAAAAGATTCTCCCATTCCAGGATCACAAATCTTTCCTTTTTTCGGCTTCGTTATCATTGGTATCGGTATTTTTCAAGCTGTGTATCATTACAAAAACGCTACAGGGAAAGAACGGATGTCGATCGTCGATATTGTAGAAGAAGACGAAGAAAAAGATCCGCTCAATACTCGTTTCGGTCATATCGAAGGAGAAAAGTTTTGTCCACACTGTGGAACGAACGTACAAGCAAACTTCCGCTTTTGTCCATCTTGCGGAAAAGCATTATAAATCCAAGTGATACGCGAGAATAAGTAATGAATAAAAAGTTCGGCGCCTGCCGAACTTTTTTTACCCTCTTTTTCCCTTTATAGACCTTGTCAACCACACAGCACCAAAAATGAATACAGCAAAAACCCCAAGCAACGTGCCGAGCATCACGAGTTGAAATACAATGTCCCCGATGTACATAAAATCAACTCCTTTTCTTTCCATTATACTTTATTTTTCGTATACGAGCCATGTTGGTTTGTTAATTTTTGCTGATAAGCGAACAATTTTTGTTTTTACACGACTGGCTTCTTTTCCTTGAAGTGGAATCGGCTGATAGTTATTTCTTGTTGTTACAGATGAGATGCGAAACGGGATAATGCGAATCGTTGTTTTTGGTTGTTTTATGCCGTTTGCGAAATAAAACGTTTGCTGATAAACAAACGTATCCTTATCGCTCGGATTTTTATTGCCTCCGAACATAAAGTTGCCTAAGCTATAAACAATCATTTTTCCTTTATATTGTTCAATGCCTTGAATGACGTGTGGATGATGACCAACGACAAGATCTGCCCCACTATCGATCCTGAACCTCCCGATGGCTAAAGCCACGGGGTTCTTGTGTACAAAAGGGTTTCTCGTACACCTGAGTGTAGAACTCACCCTTGTTCCACAAGACTTTCATGGGCAAACACCTTACTGGTGCTTATCGCCCTGTGCGCCCGGTTCAAGACGCTTTTTATCATTTAAATTCCCATACTACTTACGACACATGAATGAAGATGAAGTCGTTTGATTTCTTCATCATGCAGTCGAATAAATTGATCCCATCTCTCTAAACATTTTTGTCTATCTATTTCTTTTCGATTGTCTTTCACATTCATGATTAAAAATGCGCTGTATAAATCCCGTTGCACTCTGCGTCCGTCTACTTCATGCCATCGTTGAGAAAGTGTTTTCTTGTTGTACTCATCGTTTTGGTGGTCGTATTGACTTGCCTTGACTCGAAATGTGTCGATGTATTGAAGGGAATAGTTTTCATATTGCAGTTTTTGATTCAGTATGTTTAAAAACAAACTTGGCGCACGATTCGCAATGCTTTTCCCAAATCGTTTTTTCTTTTTGTGTTTTCCGTTGGCATCGACTTTTGTTTCTTTTGCCTTTGCTTGAAGTGCTCTGAAATTCATTTTTTCTACTTGGATATGATGACCTAATGTGATGATCCAATTGGCAAGCCGTTGATGATCTTGTTTCCGCTTGTCTGCTGTTTTTCTTTGTAATTCTGCTAACTGATTTTTCGTTTTGAGATAATTTTTACTCCAAACCCATTTTTCCTTGTTATCTTTTTTTATTGTCCCATCTTCATTGTATTTGTGCGGATTATTCGCCCGTCTTTGACGATCCAATTTTCGTTGAAGAACTCGCTTTTGCTTTTCTATGTTTTCGATGCTCGGCGCAAGAATGAGCAACTTGACATTATTCATCGAGCAAATAGCGACGGTTTGTGTTCCTATGTCGATACCAACATCGCCTCGCCCTATTGGATGTTTTATTTCTCCTGTTTGGCGGTTTATTTTCTTTGGTGGCACACCTCCAAGAGTGAGTTGAAGAAAAT
>NZ_JBCNEQ010000039.1:0-972 GCF_050480245.1 Bhargavaea massiliensis
ATCGCCTCGCCCTATTGGATGTTTTATTTCTCCTGTTTGGCGGTTTATTTTCTTTGGTGGCACACCTTCAAGAGTGAGTTGAAGAAAATACTTGATTTTTCCTCTAATTCGTCTACGGACGATGCGACAATATTTTATACGGTCTTGTAGAGCCAGATGTGCATATATGTCGTTTGGATGAATTATAACAGGAATAGATAAACCATTCCAAAGCAAATGTTTGTTTTTGAAACGGATGCCTGTGCTATTTGTTTTTCCTTCTAATGAATCCATATCGTTGTATTTCTTAAAAGACACTTTTTTTGCATTACCAAAGATGAGTTTTTCCATTGCCATCCATGCTCTCGTAGCGATTTTTTGTGCGGTGTGTGAGTCGATGTGTTTCTTGAAATGGTGTTGCATTGGCTTAACAAAATCGTGCATAGCGTATTCATTGATTCCGTACTGACGATATAACTCATTTAGCAAGTTGTTTCTTTCTTTTGATTTTGGTTGTTGGGCTAGATGACGATACTGCTTATCATGTTGTAGTTTTTTATGCCGTTTCAGCAATTCGCCCAAACAAGCGTTGTATATTTTTCTGCCAATTTCAAAACGTTTCTCTAATATGTGCGCCTGCCATAGTTCTGTTTTGAGTTTCAACGTCAGCACATAACTTTTGGTTTTTGTTTTCGCCAACGACACCACTTCCTTTATACGTTCTTTTGATTTTCGATGTATTGTTTAACCGCTTCTTCTGAAATATGGCCGACAGTACAACAAAAATAACTTCGTGTCCATAGCGACGGTAGTCTGCTTTTTAACGAAGGATATTTTTCCCTTAATATTCGACTGCTTTTCCTTTTAAACGCTTGTATAATTTTGTGCAAATGTTGACGAGGGTCAAAAGAAATGAACAAATGAACATGATCAGGCATAATTTCCATTGCTTTGATTTGTACATCATGTTCTTTGGCAACTTCTTCAAAAATT
>NZ_JBCNEQ010000040.1:0-33055 GCF_050480245.1 Bhargavaea massiliensis
TTTGTCGAAAAAAATTTTTTTTTGGCACCCCTAAGATGCCAAGGAACCTTGATATATCAACATTTCTAGAGGGAGGGTATTCTCTGATTGAACCCAAACATTCCAGAGAAAGGAGAACCCTACCTATGTCTAAAAGAAGTATACCGAATGTCGACTGGGCAAATCAACTGGAAAGTGTCATTCGAGTCAGTCAAGACTTTGTGGGAACTTTTTTGATTCGCTGAAAACAGATGTAAGTCATAGGTTAGCGAACCATTTTTTTGAATCCCATCCGTAAGCGATTTCGGACTCTCATCCCTTGCCATGACAGACCGATATGTATACCTTTTTTTACCATCCCTTGAGTTCAGACAGGGCATGATAGATCGGTGTCCCGGACGATTGCTGTAAATATGGCACGTTATTCCGCGTTACCTCCGGAAGAAGACGGCGGACGCGTTGTTTCGCCTTGTTCACGATCGTCTGTTTGGTGGATGCCGTCGACGCCGTTTCCTCCGCCGACTGCGACGATTCTTCTCCTAAACAACGTCCGAAAAGACGAATCCCATCCATCCGGGCAATCATTGCCTTGAAAAACGCCCTGAGTCCCTTGTCTGTCCAACTGCGGCGGTATTTCACCCGATACGCCAACTGGCTCATCACGCTTTCAGCCCTCCCCATCGGATACATGCCCGTTGTGTCCACTCCTTGCTCCTTCAGCCATTCCCGGTAATCACGGATGCATCCCGGCATCGATTCGATCCGGTGGATCAAGGCAGCCAGCTGTTGTTCTTTCGCTTCGTCCCCCAGCGTGCCGAGGGCGCTGTTCAGTTCCACAAGCAACCCCTCTTCATCCTGCTTCGCCAGCTTTTGCCGAATCGCCTGCCACCGTAGATGGCCCGAGAGGCATTGGCGCAACTCACGCGCCACGTGGAATCGATCCAATTGGAAGCAGACCCGTCCCTTGAAATACTCCCGGCACGCGGTAATCCATGGAGCGCCGTCCCCGTTGATGACAAGAAGATCCCGACACGGATCATAGGCATATTCGTTCATCAAAAATTCCTCGAAGCCTTCCCACACCTCCCTCTTGCCCTCATGGACGTAATGGCGCTGATTGACAAATTCGATCCGTGAGCCGTTGCGCTTCCACCCTTCGTGAACGGTCAGGATTTTGTCTTCCTTGGCCCGTTTTCCCTTCCCTTGGCGAGAAACAAACAGTCCATCGGCCTCCACAAACAGCACCCGTCCATATCGCTGGTCAACCGGGCAGTGCAGCGGTGCTTCAGCTTCGAGCACCAACTGGCGGATCGCCTCATGGCTCATCACCGGATACCCGACCATCTGGGCAAGCGTATGAGCCGCTTTGCGATAGGAAGAGCACTCCACAGCCAATCCCACCGCCGTTTCTTCTAGACAAGGGCTGATTGACTGCGATCCATCAAACGCTAAAAAGGAATCAAGCAAAAACGTGTAACGGTTTTGTTCTCGATCCAAATAGTAGTTCTGCTCAAAGGTGACTTCGCCAAACAGGGTTTGAATCGTGGTGCGTCGTTTGTCTTTCAAGTGGTATCGGCGCTTGTCCCGGGTTTCCGCCAATTGTCGGTCGATGTCCTCCAACAGAGCCGTAAACAGCTCGGCGAAGGCGTTTTGCAAGGCCCGAAACAAATCAAGTTCGATCTCTTTCCATGTCAACGAATTTGTGGTAAGATGTTGTTGAATATTCATGAGACTCTCTCCTCCTGTTTGATGGTGTGGACAATGATCATCTTACCAGGGAGAGGGTCCTTTTTCATGTTTCCTGCTTGGGATCCTACCGCGCTTCGCTTGGTGGCCCCGATGAGGGGGATTGCGAACCTACGTTCCCAACCCCCTCATCGGGGAATTCTAAGAATTTCTCCCACAAACATTTTACTCACACTCCTCTCCCACTTACTCCCTTTGGTCGTTGAAGTGGGAGTCTCCTGCGCGAAATAGGATGAAAAATTCCCCTAGAAAGATAAGCAGCAAATTAAAAAGACATCTCCACATACATATATTCATGACAATGATGGCAATGTGGATATGGAAAATCCCAAGGCAATTCCTGATTGCAAATTTTACATTTTTTCATATAGCGTATCAAATGTTTAGATAGTACTTCAAATATTTTTTCAGAAATTTTTTCTTTTAGTTCAAAAACCTCTTCTTCGTTAAAAGACAACGATTGAGAATAAGCAAATGACGTAAATAACATAAGCTGTTTATAGCCGTTCTCCAATTCATCAATTGCATCGACCGACGTAAGGATAGGCGGCAGAGCTACCTTCCCTTCCGTTAAATATTCTCTAATCATCGTTAGCCAACAATCTGTTATCTTCGTTTCTTCGATTGAAAACGGAACGAAACAGAAAGATAATTTCTTCCAAAGAGGAAGTTCGAGCTTCATCTTTTTCAATGCCTTCTCTAAAACGAACATTTTTCTTTCCCATTCGCTTATTTCACGAACACGATAAGGTGTTTCTTTTAATTCGTTTTGATAAAAGCTCCATGCCCGTTTGAATAAATCGAATGATTCGTAAGGAAATTTTTTTAGTGATTCGATTGATATAGGGAGAAAACTATATTCAATAGGAGCTACCGGCGCCTCTAACAACTTTTTTATTTTTTTTCGATTTACCATAGCGTAGACGAACCCTTCTTCATATATTCCTTTTCTTCCTGCTCGTCCTGCGATTTGCTGTACTTCTTCTGCTTTTAACGTTCGAACGGCTTTCCCATCAAACTTTTCACTTTCCATAAAGATGACTCTTCGAATAGGAAGATTCATTCCCATGCCGATAGCATCGGTTGCTATTAATATATCGGTTAACCCTTTCCGAAATTGCCTGACTTGTTTTCTTCTTGTTTCAGGAGGCATGCTTCCGTACAAAACCGAGACGTTATATCCTCGTTTTACGAGTGAAGCGGCAACATGGAGAACGTTCTTTTTTGAAAAAACAATAAGTGCATCTCCTTTTTGCAAGTCATTTGGAAAAGAAAAATCCTTTTCTTCCCAAATGAGTGGAGTGGTACGTTTGTGTTCGATTACTTCAAAATCAAACTGATGGTAAGTTAGCAGTGTTTGAAGCAAGCCAACAGCATGCGGTGCAACAACCAAATGAATTTCTTTCGCTTTCGCCCCGATAATCGCTTTGACCCAAGCAGCCCCCCTCGTTTCATCCGCTAATAATTGACATTCATCAATAACGACAACTTCAAATTCCTCGTTGACATTCACTGACTCGACCGTTGCGCTTATATGTGTACTGCCATGTACATTTTTTCTTTCTTCCCCTGTTATTAAGGCACATGCAATACCGTGGGAACACATCTCTTCAAACTTTTCTAACGCAAGCAATCTCAATGGGGCTAAATACATCCCTGTTTTCGCTTGAAACAACCGTTGCATCGAGTCATATGTCTTTCCAGAGTTAGTCGGACCGACATGAACGACATATTTTTTGTGAACCGATGAAGCGGAAAGTGATAAAGGGTGGTCAAAAATTTGCTTGCTTATCGCCTTTAAGTGGCGGTTAAACTCTTTAGAATGAAGAAACGAGCGTTCAAATTCCTCTATTGATGTAAACCACGTACTCAACCAGCGGTTCATTTTCTGTGGATTCCATTCTATTGAACATTGATATTTTTCGTTTAGCAACTGTACATACGTATACGCAATTTTAGATAAAATCGCTTCGTATTCCTCTTTCGTTCTTCGTTTTTTATCCACTTCTTTTATAAAAGTCGGATAGTGCCGCATTTTATCAAGAATTATTATCATCTCTTTAGAACAACTATTCTCGAGCAAGCGACAGAGCTCCTCCCATTCATCGTACAGGGCTTTTGCTTCTTTTTTTACTTCATGGAGCCATATGCCTACGTGTTGATCAATAATGGATTCACAAACTTTCCATATAGATGTTTGACGAATGGCAAGAAAGGCTTGGAAGCGAGTTTTTATTTCGTTCGTCAATTCTGTTTCTACGTATTTAACTATTTGTGCTAGGTGTTCTTCATCCACCACATTAAAAAAGGCTTGTACTAGTTTCTCGCTCGAAAAAGCTGTTATCTTTAATGAATCATCTAACAGCATTTCCCCGTACTCCTCTTGAATTTGTTTTTTTATCTGTTCCTTTCTTGCAAATAACCAAGAAGATAGAGCATTGTTCAAAAAATGCAAATCCACTGGTTTTTCTATTTGTTTACATAACTGTTGAAACGGATATTCTTTGCGATAGAGAAATGACAATTCATACTGGCCAAAATGCTCAAGCAAATCCAATGTGATTTCTTCAATTTCCCAGTCTAATAGATCATTTACCCCATAAATAAGGTCTTCCATGTCCATTTCTTCTACCTCATTTGACCACCCTTGGGTGATGAGATACGTACGTACTTCGTCCACTCCTAATTCCCTCACACAATCAGCAAGTAGGTCATAAAGAAACGTTTGTATTTTCTCTTCGCATCGATTGAATAAATTTTCATCGAAACAATACAGATCTATATCGTCCCAAACGTCCTTTACTGTACGAAAAGCTTCGGGCGTAATTTCTAACGACACCAATTCTTCTTTTATAAGATGAAAGATGTCTTCTTCCAAAATCGCAAACCGATGACTTAATCGCGCTTGTAATTTCTCTAGTATATTTGTTGGCTTCTTTACGGACATTGAAGTGAAATTTTCCTCCCTTTTCTCATTCATTTTACGCCTTTCGTCCTCCTTTATTTTCCTATTCACGAAACTTACGCAAGGAAGCCCCTGCCTTTAGGCACGGGGAGGAATTGCACCTTACTGAAGTGCAGGGCTTTTTTTATCGATACCCACGGCCGATTATGTTCCCAACGGACGTGCACATCTATTTGAAACGTTTCTGACAAATAATCGTCAGTGAGTATTTTTTCTTTTTGTCCGGCTGCTATAATTTTTCCATCTTTTAATAATAAAACATGGGTCATTTCTTCGATGATTTCTTCAATATAATGTGTGACATATAACACGTGGCATACTTTTTTCATGATAACGTCTTTAATGAGTGCTAAAAGTTCTTCTCGTGTTAACATATCTAGTCCTACGGTTGGTTCATCCAGTATGAGTAGCTTTGGCTTTGCCATTAGTGCTCGAGCAATCAGTACCTTTCTCTTTTCTCCTTGCGATAAGGTGCGATACGTTTTTCCTTTTAAGTAACCAATTCGAAAGACATTCATCCATTGTTCGGCTTGATGAAAATCTTCGACTGTGACAGGCTCATACAGCCCAATCGAAGCAAATTTTCCGCTAACAATTACCTCTTCCACCGTTTCCGATTCTAATGTAGGTTGAAATCTCTCAAACGAGTTGCTTACAAACCCGATGTGTTTGCGAAGTTCTGGCAAATTTGTTTTTCCAAATCGGTGCCCTAATACGGAAACTTCTCCTTTTGATGGGTATTCATAACCTAATAAAATATTAAGTAGCGATGTTTTTCCTGAACCATTTAACCCGAGAATGACCCATTGTTCATTTTCTTGCACTTCCCAATGTAGACGGTCTAGAATGACGCGCCCTTCTCTAATAAATGAAACATTTTTCATCTCAACAATCATTCCTCTTCCCCCTTCTTTACAAGCTTCTCAAGCAACATCGACGAAATAAATCCCGGAAATCCGGTGAAAAAATAAACATTTCCCATCTCTTTCGCCACCTGCTTAATTCTTGGTCTAAAGCATTTTGTTGATCAATCCCCAACGATTTTACACATCATTTCGCTAAAATTGACAAAACTCCTACTTCCAAATGTATGTTTTCTACAGCTCTACATGAAGGTTGTGCTTATTTCTGTTTATTAAACGTTTTCAGGAAAATCCGCTCCCACCACTTCCATGGCAACCAGTTTTTCAGCATTAACGTCAGTTTGACTCCTCTCCCTACAGGGTAACGCAAACGAGGAGTCGGCGATTGGACAGCTTTAATGATTTGCCTAATGACTTCGTCAGGGGGTGGTGCTGTTTTAGCTACTCGATTCACGTATTGCACAATGGTTTTCATTTCTTTTGCATATGGTGAATCGGAACGGACGGACACTCCTTGAAGTCCTTTCGACCAAATGTTTGTTTTGAATGACCCAGGCTCAATTAAGACGACATATACTCCGTACGGCAACATTTCTAAACGAAGCGATTCGCTAAATCCTTCGACAGCAAATTTTGAAGCGACATATGGCCCCATCGCCGGAAAACCGATTCGTCCGCTAATGCTGCTAATGTTGATAATCTTACCGCTACGTTGCGTTCGCATAATCGGCAAAACAGCTTTTGTGACGGCAACTAACCCAAAAAAGTTCGTCGCAAACTGACGCTCCCACTCTTCAATTGAGAGTTCCTCGACAAAGCCACCAACGGCAAACCCTGCGTTGTTAACTAATACATCGATTCGTCCATAGCGATTGATTACATCGTGTACAACCGATTCTACCGAAGCGAAATCGGTGACATCGAGAGATATGACTTCTATCCGATCGTACACGCCTGCTTCAGACGCCACGGTTGTAAGCATTTCTTTGTTTTGCATGTTTCGCATCGAAGCAACGACTTGATATCCTTCGCGCGCAAGTGCAATACTTACAAGTAGCCCAAACCCACTCGAGGCCCCTGTCACTAGCGCCACCGACGGGGAGTTTACATTTTGGTTCACAACAATCCTCCTCGCTACTATAAAGAAACATTTATTGGAATTAGATAACGATGGGCAATATTCCTGCCATTTTGCAAAATCGACCCCCATCACGCACTGATAGAGGTCGATTTTTTCTTTGGTTTAAGTTCTTTTGTTGTGACAACAAGCATAGCTCCACTCAACACAATCAGTCCCCCAATCATTTGAATAGACGACATGCTTTCATGTAAAAATACCATCGATAGAAGAAACGTCACGATCGGTTCTATCATGCTTAAAATCGCTGCTTTTGTCGGACCGATGATATTCATTCCCGCAAAAAACGTCAGCATCGCCAAAACGCTTGAAATAAACGATGTTCCGATAAAAAGAAAAAGCAGCAAAGAGTGCGATATAGGCGCTCGCTGTAATGGGTGGAACGTGTGCGGCTTGAAGCAATAAAACGATGCGTCGCTTATGGACTTGGCATCGCTTTTTTGCCACTTATGGCTGTAGAGTCTGAATTAGAGAAAGGGAGTTTGGTTCGCATCCTTCTTCCCGAGGCCGATATACACCTCTCCCTTCAACTTGTATACCATCGTAAAAAATGGTTGTCACAATCAATGAAACAATTGACGAGCCTCTTAGTGAGAGAAATTTAAGGAGAGCCAAACGGGGATCTTCTCGTTTGGCTCTTTAAGTTTACATAATTAAATTATGGGAAATAGATTGGATATATAAATCATAAGTTTATATTCGGCGTTTTACTCTCCTGTTTCCGCAAATCGCTTAATTCGCGCGCCAATTTCATCACGAACACGCTGGAAAACAACCCATTTTTCTTCTTCGGTCCCTTCTACTTTCGCTGGATCGTCAAACCCCCAATGTACGCGTTTTACGTGCGGTGGTGTGACTGGACAATGATCAGCTGCATGTCCACATAATGTAACGACTAAATCGGCTTTGTTTAAAATTTCCGGATCAATGATATCGGATGTTTGTTTTGAAATATCGATGCCCACCTCTTTCATCGCTTTTACGGCGTTTGGATTTAAACCGTGTGCTTCGATACCAGCGCTATATACTTCCCATTCATCACCGAGATATTTTTTTGCCCATCCTTCCGCCATTTGGCTACGACAAGAGTTTCCTGTGCATAAGAAATAAATGACTTTTTTCATTGCAATCGACTCCTTTTAATGAATAGTAAGTAACCATATATATAACCCAACGAGATATATAACCCAACGAGCGTAATAAATAATGTTGGGATAGTTAAAATTAAACCGTTTTTAAAATAAGTGCCCCACGTAATTTTTACTCCTTTTGTTGAAAGGACATGTAACCAAAGAAGTGTCGCGAGTGAGCCAATTGGTGTAATTTTTGGTTCTAAGTCGGAACCGATCACATTGGCATAAATAAGCGCTTCACGAATAATTCCTGTCGTATTTGTATCAGCGATGGCTAGTGCATCAATCATAACCGTTGGCAATGTTGTTCATCACAAAGGAGCAACGCTAATAAGGCGCCACCGCACGCCGACCAACCAATCGATAAATTGCGTGGTTGCCAAATAACAAAAACGAGGGTAACAAGAAAAATCAGTGATGCAAGAATAACGGAAAGCAAAAATCGTCATCTACCGTCCATGTTATATTTGTTTTTGTTTGCTGTTGTTTCATTTTTCATTCTCCTTTCAACATGTGTTTTTCGTCTAAATTGAAACAATTGGTACATTGAACATTTTCGATCCATCATCTTTTCTTCAAATTGTCCATCGATGTACGATATATTTTCTTGTGCTATTTATTATTTTTGACTATGATCAAAAAAGAACATGTAGAAGGGAGATCTTTATGAAACATACAGACATATATATCTTATCCGGATTTCTTGGGAGTGGTAAAACGACATTATTAAAGCGGCTACTGCAACATGAAAAAGAACATGGACGGAAAGTCGCTGTTGTGATGAATGAAATTGGCCAAGTGTCCATTGACTCACATGCTGTTTCAGAAGATGCTGTACTAAGCGAATTATTAAGCGGCTGTGTATGTTGTACCATTCAAGATCAATTTGAAGTAGAGCTTTATTCCCTCCTTCAAAAACACGAGCTAGATGTCATTTATATTGAAACGACAGGGGTAGCACATCCTGTTGAAGTGCTCGATGCGTGCATGTCGCCATTGTTTGCTGATCGCATTCAAATGAGAGGCATCATCACGACCATCGATGCAACACGTTGGATGAATCGTCAACAACTCTCCATTCCCTTGCAAATGTTGTTAAAAGAACAAGTTCGTCACGCGGATGTATTAATTGTCAATAAGACAGATGAATTACGCCCAGAAGAACAAGCAAAATTATCGTTTGAGTTACAAACGATCAACAGCGAGGCGCGCACAATTTTCACAACGTTTTCTAATGTGCGAATGGAAGATATTCATTTGTTATCGAAGCGGATGAGAAACGAGCATGAGCGAATGAATATCGAAAGACTACGCATTCAAACATACGTACATACATTCACAAGCCCAATTGACTTAGACGTGTTCGAACACTGGGTACGACAACTTCCTGATACTATTTACCGCATGAAAGGATTTTTACGCTTTACTCATACAAGTGGAGTTTACTCCTTTCAGTATGCATACGGTACACCGCTTTATATGAAAGAGGAAATGAATGTCCCGTTACATTTTGTCATAATCGGTGAACAATTGGATAAACAAACACTAAAACAACAACTCGATAATATGCAAAAAGGAGAAGGTTAATATCCCTCTCCTTTTACTTTCGTCCAAAGTCCGCTTTAATTTCTCCCCATTGCTCGGTTTCCCATTTCATAATTTCATTCGTATAATGGTGCGTGCGCAGCCACGCTTCAGCGCGTTCAATAAGTTGCCAGACACGCTCTGTTTCAGCGTTGCGAACGAGCGTTGTATTTGCTTTTTTTCCTTTTACCCATTTCATAGCTGTCGCCGAATCGGAATAAATCGGCCAGCTTTTGTTTTGTTGTTGTAGCCATGCTAATCCGTGCACAATGGCTAAAAACTCACCAATGTTGTTTGTTCCAATCATCGGTCCGACATGAAACAATTCTTCTCCTGTTCTTGTATGTACACCTCGATATTCCATCCACCCTGGATTTCCGCTACATGCCGCATCAACACAAATGCTTTCTTCTACATAATTCGTTGAGTATGTTTTATTTTTTTTCGTGCGGTTTGTCATCGGACCAGAGGAAAATGCTTGCTCCGCTTCTTCTTTAGATGAAAATGAGCGATACTTTGCTCCAGGAATACCAATGACGTACGGTTTACACTCGTCCCAAGAAGAAAAAATACCTGTTTTCGCCCCTTGCCAAACGACATAATATTTTTTCAATTTGTCACATCCTCACGAATTGGAATAAAGAAACAAAGTTGAAGGTCACAAAAGAAGGAATGAAAGAGGAGATATGGCGGAGGAGGGGGGATTCGAACCCCCGCGGGCTTTGACACCCCTATCGGTTTTCGAGACCGACCCCTTCAGCCGGACTTGGGTACTCCTCCGTATGGTGGGGTGCCAAAGAAATTATAGCGAAAACATGATTTTTCGTCAATTACTTTTTTGTTTTTCAATATAGTCAACAAGCCCCATCGCACATACTTGTAAATCAAGTTGAAGCACTTTATATACATCTGCATTATCGGGTACTTGCCGTTTGCGTAAAAATGTTTGAACGTTGTCGAATAAAAGTTGGAAAACGGCTTCTGTCTTTTCTGTAAAGGACTTATCTTTTTGTTTATCTACGATATCGCGACCTATTTGCACGAAGATCGGTAGCCAGTAATGTAGCTGATCCCAAACCGTCTGCACATGGGTTGACATACCAAAATGGCCAAAATAGATGCGATCTGGATGTAACGACATGAATCTTTTAATCGAAGCTTGCATCGCTTCTGGGTCAAATTGATTTGGTGATGTAGATGGCAAATATAACTCCACGTCATATGAAAGTAACTGTGGATAAAAAACACCTGCCGTATCACCTGTAAAAATACCGTTGCTTTTTTCGTCATAAATAGAGAAATGGTGATTCGCATGCCCTGGTGTATGAAGAAACGTTAATGTACGATCTTCTCCGATTTGCAAGGTTTCTCCATCTTCTTTTACAATTAACCGATCTTCAGGAATAGGAACGATCGGGTCAAATAATGCGTCAAATTTTTCACTATAAACTGCTTTTGCTCCTTGAATGAGACGAGACGGATCGGCCAAATGTCGCATTCCCTTCGGATGAACAAATACGCGAGCGTTTGGACAATGTTTTAGTAACACTCCTGCTCCACCCGCATGATCTAAATGAATATGTGTCACAATAATGTTTTTTACATCTTTTAAATCGATTGATAATTCTTCTAGCCCTTTAAGTAAATGCGGGATAGATGGGCTTGCGCTCGTTTCAATAATCGTCACCTCTTCTTCTCGAAAAACGTATGCACCTGTCCGCTGAGCAGTTTGTAAATCATACAAATCAATGAGTGAAATGCCAAATCCTAAATCAACAGGTTGTGACATGTCTATTCTCCTTTCTCTTTTTGAATAAGTTGAGTGAAATGATATACGATTTTTGCTGTTAATCCCCAAATGACTTTATCTTCGTAGTAATAAAAATATTCTTCAATTTGTCTCGGTCGCCAATTATACTCCCTTCCCCCTGGGATATGTTCGAACGGGAAATGCTCTTCGGGTTTCGGTTCAAGCTGAACGTGATATATGTCTGGCTTTGTTTCAACAAAGAAGGATAGCGGAACGGTAAATACTTCTGCCACTTCTTTTTCATTTATTTTCATGCACGTCATATCTACAAACGCAGCAAACGGATAAATGACCATACCGAAAGGCGACAACATGTAATCAAGCGGGACGATGTGTGTAATATTTTCTTTTTGAATACCTAGCTCTTCACACGTTTCACGAACAGCGGCATCGCTCGGATTTTGATCACATTCGTCTATCTTTCCACCTGGAAAACAAATTTCCCCCGGTTGACGACGCAAATGTAATGAGCGTACTTCAAATAAAACAAATATATCGTCATTTTGACGGACGAGCGGGAGAAGTACGGCATATTGAGCGAATGTGTCAAAGTCCATGATCGTTGGCGTTCGCTGTTGCAATTTCTCCATCACGGTATACAACCTTTTTTTCATCAGTAAACATCCCTTTTCGTAAATACATAAAAAGAAACAATCAATGCACCAAGTGCCCAAATAGCTAGCACCGTCATTGAAAAAGAAAGCGTCATCCCATCAATTGGTGGCGCCATGCCGCTAATGTAACCTGTGAGTCGCAAATTGACCATAAACAAATATTTTGCGGATTCCCACGACGACACCATGCTTGATAAAATCGCTCCAGAAATAAGAGCGGCGAGCATGATTCCCATTACTGCTGCTGTGCTACGCAGCAACACGGAAAGCATAAATGTAAGCGTGCCGACGACGAGTGCAACAAAAAAAGCAAGTCCAAATTCAATAAGTAAGTATTTCCATTGAGGAATGAGGTGAACACCCGCTGTATTTAATCCTTCACCTTGGATCGAAAATCCTGTTAAAAGAGGTAAATTCCATCCGCCATATCCAAATACAATGCCCGAGATGGCATACGATAAAACTGCAACGGAAAACACGATAAACGATGTGGATAAAATCAAAGCGATATATTTGCTCATTAAAATTTTCCATCGTTTCACAGGACGCGTCAACAGCAGTTTGATCGTTCCTCCGCTTACTTCTGATGAAACAAGATCAGCTGCAATGACCATAACAAGCAGCGGCAAAAACAATTCAATCGAGTTTTCAATAAACATGCGCATAAATGTTGGAGCACCGGGTGCCATTGGATTAATGTCGTTGTCTAAATAATACTGTTGTTGTTGTAAACGAATTTTAAGAAACTTTTTCCAATCCTCAGAGATTCCTGTCGAATTTAATCGGTTTTGTGTGTCGATGATTTGTTGTTGTAGCTGAGTGCGCCAATCTGTCGTTCCGATCCGTTCTCGAATCGTTTCGATCTGTTTAAATTGCGCGTATGTAAATAAACTAACGAGAACAGCCACGATGGCCGCAATCATAAATAGTCGTTTTTTACGAACAATTTTTAACATTTCATTGTATACGAGATTAATCAATCGTTTCCCCTCCCGTTAATTCAATAAATAAGTCTTCTAGTGTTGGAAGTTTTCGTTCAATTCCACTGACATGTACCCCTGCTTCAATTAAACAGGCATTGCAACGCGCAATCGTTTCATTTGACTCATAGATTGTCACGAGTGCTCCATCTTTTTCACCAAGCACAGTCGTTTCATTTTGTAGTATTTGTTTTGCTTTATCTACCGGATCAACGCTCCAATATGTCCGAGCTTGTTCTTGTAGCAAATGTTCAACCGTATCAATGCGAATAATCTCCCCTTTAGACATAATCGCAACACGATCACACATGAGTTGTATTTCACTCAATAAATGTGATGAAACGAGCACACTTAACTGTTCTTTTTCAGCAAGCGAGCGAATAAACTGCCTCATTTCACGAATGCCGACAGGGTCTAAACCGTTTGTTGGTTCGTCTAAAATAAGCACCGTCGGTTTTCCGAGTAGCGCTTGCGCAATACCGAGTCGTTGACGCATGCCGAGCGAATATGTGCGCACGAGATCATGAATCCGATTTTGTAGACCGACGAGTTCAACCACTTCTTGAATGCGATGAGCCGTAATTCCCGGCACCATTCGTGCAAAGTGTTCAAGATTTTCCCAACCGCTTAAATATGGATAAAGTTCAGGGTTTTCAACAATACAGCCAATGTGTTGAATTGCTTTTGTAAATTGTTTTTGTAAATCATATCCACAAATTGAAATCGTTCCAGATGTCGGTCGAATCAATCCGACAAGCATGCGAATCGTTGTCGTCTTCCCTGCGCCATTTGGACCTAAGAAACCAAACACTTCGCCTTTTTTTAGTGAAAACGAAAGTCCTTTAATAATTTCTTTTTTTCCAATGGTTTTTCGCACGTTTTGCACAACTAATGTCTCTTCCATTATTTCTCTCCTTTCGTTAACGTAATGAGCGAGGCAACACGTTCACCAATTCGTTTATATCCTTCTTTGTTTGGATGGAATTTATCTGTATACAAATAGTCGTTTACTTGCAGTTCAAATAAATCATATGTCGGAACGCAAATAATAGATTTGTACTGAGCTGCTACTTCAGATGCTGCATAATTCCAACTACGTACAACGGCAGATGTTTCTTTTCCGTTATCTAAATCATTAAATGGATTATACAAAGCGACATAAAATACTGGGGCGTTGCTATTCGCTGTACGAATGAGTCGGAAAATCGTATGCAGCTGCTCGACAAATTTCTTTTTTTCTTTTTCAATTTGAGTATGGGATAAGTCTCTTAGCGTTTCACCACCGCGAAATAAGTCGTTTCCTCCGATCGTCATTAAAATAATGTCAGCTTCTTTTAATTGACGTTGCACTTCTTTTTGTTTGAGTTGATTGATGAGTTGAGGAGAACGTTGTCCTTTAATGGATAAATTTATGAATTGAACGGGTTGATTTGTCCGTTTTTTTAGTTCATCTACAACATATCCAACGTACCCTTTCCCCGTTTCATCTCCTGTTCCACGCGTTAATGAGTCGCCAAGAGCGACAATCGAAAGTCCATTATTTTTCTGTATGTTTGAAGTTGTTGTTTTTGGTTGTTTGATCGAGGAAGCTTCGTAAAAAAATTGATCTTGAATCATGACGATTAAACCGATAGCCCATAATAGTGTTGTTGCGGTACAAATCAATACGATTATCGTAATTACTCGTTTAGACACAATATCACCCTTTCGTTGTTTTCTATGTTCCATCATAAACCATTTGTTGTTCAAACGCATAATGAAAACATGCAAAAAAGCGAGCACAATCGCTCGCTTTTAAAATTTCGTTTGATAATGTTCAATTTCCCAAGCATGTACTGCTGTCCGATAGCTATCCCATTCGTTCTTTTTCATTGCTACGTATTCGTTAAATACGTGATCGCCTAATGTATGACGGCCAATTGTTCCTTTTTCTAACTCTTCGACAGCTTTTCCTAAACTGCCTGGGAGGTTTTCAATACCAAGCTCTGCACGACGTTCAGCAGTCATATGGAAAATATCTTCGTCAATTGGTGCCGGGCAAGTGAGTGCTTTTTCTACTCCATCAAGTCCTGCTTCTGCAATCACTGCAAACGCTAAATATGGGTTTGCAGATGGATCAGGACAACGAAGTTCGACACGTGTTGCTAATCCGCGTTTAGCAGGAATGCGGATCAATGCGGAGCGGTTTGATGCCGACCACGCAATATAACAAGGTGCCTCATACCCTGGCACAAGACGTTTATATGAGTTTACAAGTGGGTTTGTAATGGCCGCAAAACTTTTTACGTTGCGTAATAAACCGGCAATGAATTGGTACGCTGTTTCAGATAATTGATTGTCGTCCGATGGATCAAAGAAAGCATTTTCACCGTCTTTAAATAACGAAATGTTCACGTGCATTCCTGAGCCGTTAATACCAAAAATCGGTTTTGGCATAAACGTAGCATGTAAACCGTGTTTTTTAGCGATCGTTTTAACGACCCACTTGTATGTTGTTGCATTGTCCGCAGCACCGAGAGCATCAGCATATTTGAAGTTAATTTCATGTTGCCCCTCAGCAACTTCATGGTGTGAAGCCTCAATCGTAAAGCCCATCGCCTTTAACGCACGATAAATATCTAAGCGAACGCGTTCTCCGAGATCTTTTGGAGATGGCTCAAAATAGCCACCGCCATCTTGTGGCTCTGTTGTTGGGTTTCCGTTCTCATCTGTTTTAAATAAGAAGAACTCTAATTCAGGGCCGACAGAAATGGTATATCCTTTTTGTTTTGCTCGTTCAACTGTTTTTTTCAAAACGTTACGTGGATCTCCTTCAAATAACGTTCCGTCTGGATTGATGACAGAGCAGAGAAAGCGAGCTTCTGCATATCCGTCTTCTACTGTCCATGGTAATACCGCAAATGTTCGTAAATCAGGGAGTAAATATAAGTCTGAGCGATTGATTGGTGAAAAACCTTTAATTGAAGATCCGTCAAACATGATTTTTCCTTCTACTACATCATCTAATTGCTCTGCTGTAACTGTGACATGTTTTAAAATACCTTCAAGATCAACAAATTGCAAATGTAATAATTCAACATGTTTTTGCTTCATGATTTCTTTAATTTGTTCAAGCGTTGAAGAGTTTGTTTGTTCGGATACGAGCAACTCATTCATGTTACATTACCTCACATTCTTATGTATAGTTTTATAACATGAGTTTATTATATGAGATCGTTCATCATTTTTCAATAGTTTTTTATTAAATTTTCTGCATTTTCATCCCCAAAAAAAGAGACACGCTTCCTATGAGCGTGTTGAACAAACAAAAACAACGGAAACCCTACCTCTCTTCCGTCCTTGCAGCTCCGAAGCTGCGCCAGTAAGAATTTGTTTTGTTGCAAATAAAAACGAGATCCCACGATAAGCGAGATCTCGTACGTTTGACTATTTATGCTTTTTGGACGTTTGCCGCTTGCGGCCCACGGTTACCATTCACGATGTCAAATGTTACTTTTTCGCCTTCTTCCAACGTTTTGAATCCTGTACCTTGGATCGCTGTGAAGTGAACGAATACGTCTGTACCTCCGTCCGTCTCAATGAATCCAAAACCTTTTTCTGCATTAAACCATTTTACTTTACCTGTGTTCATGTGAATTCCTCCAAAACAATTTTAAAAATTGACCACCGTTTCATTACTCATAAAACAAAAGCTGCACTTTCGCCAAGTCCTTATAAGATGAACCTAACGAAGGTGCAGCTTATAACGATCCTTGATATAACGAACGAAATGGTACTTCTTTAGTATATAGGCTCGAAACAAAAATGTCAAATGTTTTTTTATTTTTCTTTCCATTTGATGCTACAACCGATACTCGGTTTTTGTTCTTTCGGAACAGGTTTCCCTAACAGCAATGCGTCCAGAGCTGAACGAATGGAGGAACCAGTCACTGGGATTCCATTATTTGGACGTGAATCATCGAGTTGACCGCGGTAAACGCATTTCAATTCACTGTCAAATATGTAAAAATCAGGAGTGCATGCAGCTTGATATGCTTTTGCGACTTCTTGTGTTTCATCAAATAAATACGGGAACGGATATCCGAGTTGTTCGGCTACTTCTTTCATTTTTTCCGGAGAATCGTCTGGATATTTTTCTACATCATTTGAATTGATCGCAATAAACGAAATGCCCTTTGGCTGATAATCATTAGCTAAACGAACAAGTTCTTCTTGAACATGTTTAACAAACGGACAATGGTTACAAATAAACATGATTACTGTCGCGATATCCGACTTGACATCTTCTAGTCGGACGATTTGTCCGTCAATCACGTTGACAAGTTCAAACGATGGTGCTTTCTCTCCTAACGGAAACATATTTGATTCAACAGCTGGCATGGAAATCACCCTTTCTTTTTTCGTTCATTTACTATTATATAGTAAAATGTATAAATAGGAAAAATAAGCGAGCTTAAGCCCGCTTATTTTTTTATTAGCTGTCCGCGTGTAACTCCAAGTTGATTGATGGCTTTTAATGTTCGCCATACACTTGTGCCACTCCGCTTGCCCTCGAGCGCCTCTCGATATAATGTGATGACCTCTTTCACTTTTTCGGCGGGCTCTTCTAAAAATTCAACACGATATGAATGAACACCAAGGGATAAAAAATTCGGAATGTATTCCGCCCCCGATTGTTCGATTGCATTGTACACTGTATTTCGGCAACCAATATCAACGCGGACAGGATGAAGCATGCCAATTCGATCACGTAAAGATACACGATGCTTTTCGCACGGGCGACCACAGTTTGTAAAATCAGTTCCTTCGCTTAAAAATGTACAATATACACAATGTTCAGTATGAAACATTGGTAAATGTTGATGAATGACAATTTCGATATGTTCTGTTGGTGCCGCCTCAAGTAAATCAATCATCTGTTGAATGTTTAAATCGTATGAAGGTGTAATTCGATCGAGTCCTCGCTCTAGAAACAATCGTGCAGATAGATGGTTTGAAATGTTAAGCGAAAAGTCTCCAATTAGCTGTTGTTGCACCGATTGACTTGTATAATACTGTACTGCACCTAAACTACGAACTAAAATAGCGTCTGGTTCAGCCTTTAAAATCCCTCTCAAAATTCCATTTTCTCCAGGCATATGAATACGTGGGGTAGCTAGGGCAATTGGTTTATTTGCCGACCGTGCTATCTCGACAGCTTTCGGATAGTCGGTTGTAAACTCAAAATCTGCATATACCATGTCTACATCTGTATGACATGCGACTTCTACCTGCTCCATTGTACGGCAAAGAGCCATCAAGGCAGGAGTTGTAGTTCGTTGCTTTTGTCGATAAGGGGATGTCAAATCCACTGTTTGTTTTATATACAACCGTGGTTGTTGACGTTTCTTAATGAGCTGTTCAACCGCTTTTCTTCTCATTTGGTTTAATTCTTTAACCGGAAGAATGACGTCACCATTCATATGCATATCAACATCTTTTAACTCAAAAATAGTCCCACCTAATCTGCCAAACTGTTCTTTTATAAAATCTAACGTTAATGGCCGTTTTTGCGCAACATTTAACATTTGTTCGGATTGAACAACGACTTCATTCCCTGTTGTTTCGTCACGCCACGTTGAAATAAGCGGCTTCCCTGCTTCGCCATATACATGTACAGTCATCGGAAATAACTGATATGGTCGCTCCGTTTCAAATGTTTTACGCAGGCGGCGACCAAGCCCTTGGTCACTCGTTTTCCAAATACGATCTCCGACATGTACACGTGTTAAATTGATATCATGCCGGCCGGGGATTATTTCAATAAGACCTTTTTCCACTTCACCTTCGATTTTTTTACCATGTTTCCTCAAGTCATATACCCGTCCGCCTTCTTCTTTTTCTTCTGGGCGTCCTGCGTCGAATACAATTCCATCACCGCGCTTTAATGGAGCTTGTAGATCGCATAGCACCCCATCTTTTAATACTTTTTTGACCGTCCCTAGAAATACACCTCGGCTTTTCGGAAAAGTTCCATCAACGAGCTGCTTATTGTTCGTTCCTTTTAAAAAGCCATGTGTAAATCCACGGCTAAAGCTTTGTTGTAGCTCACGTATTTCTTCTTTTGAAGGGGTGTAATAACGTCCTGCTAAATATTCATCAATTGCTTTTCGATATTTGCTCACGACGTTAGCTACATATTCTGGTGATTTTAATCGCCCTTCAATTTTAAACGTATTTACACCAGCCTCGATAAGTTCTGGAACAAGATCAAGCGCTGCTAAATCTTTTGGAGAAAGTAAGTAAGCGACGTTTCCCATTTCTTTTTGTTCGCCGTCAACGATTAAATCATATGGAAGACGGCATGCTTGTGCACACTCGCCGCGGTTAGCCGAACGTCCTCCCCACATTTCTGACGTTAAACATTGTCCGGAATACGATACGCAAAGTGCCCCATGGACGAACACTTCTAATGGCACGTCTGTTTTCTCAGCAATTTTTTGAATATGAGATAAATTATTTTCCCGACCGAGAACAACAACTTCCAAGTGATAAGGCTTTAAAAATTCAACCGCTTCCGGCGATGTAACTGTCATTTGTGTCGATCCGTGAATCGGAAAGTCGGGTGATATGTCTCGAATAAGTTTAACAAGACCTAAATCTTGTACAATGAGCGCATCCACCCCGGCATTTATACATGCTTCAACTAACTGTTTTGCTTCTTGTAATTCATTTTCAAACACTAAAATATTAAAAGTGACATATCCGCGAACATGGTATTTATGCAAATAAGCCATGACATCGTTTAACTCTTCCATACGGAAATTTTTCGCCCGTACACGCGCATTATATTTATCGACACCAAAATAAACCGCATCTGCCCCGTTTGCGACAGCTGCACGAAGACAGTCCCAATCTCCTGCTGGCGCTAATAATTCAATTTGTCTCACAACTAGTCAACCTCTCTATTTTTTATCATGGACAACAATATATTATCGAATATACGTGGCTTTTGCCAACAACGAAAAAAAGACCTGAGCACTCAGGTCTTCAATGAAGGAATGGGGGGACAAAATGTTTAGTAAATGACTGTATGTCGGCATATCCACTTTTATAGTAGGTAACGACAATATAATCCGCACGTTCATCCCAACCAGCCATTTGCATACATTGTTCTATTTTTGTTTTATCTTTTACGACGATTCCCTCGGCTCGTTTAATCATGTCATCTGTCCACTCATATGTTTTCAACTGTTTTGTGTTTTTAATTATTTTCACTTCGCTCACGTCTTCTACTGTCGCCCGTGCTTGCTGCAATAAACCGCGCTGCTGCAACCATTCATCTACGAGATGATACGACTTTTTCCACTTGATCATAGTTTCCTCGGTTATTCCTTTTTGTTTTTCATACGTGACGGTAATTGCTCCCCATTCTCGATTCCATGCGATTGGATCAAATGTTTCATCTACCAACTGACGCTGTAGTATGTGTAAAAACGATTCGATC
This sequence comes from Bhargavaea massiliensis, assembly GCF_050480245.1. Taxonomy (GTDB): domain Bacteria; phylum Bacillota; class Bacilli; order Bacillales; family Anoxybacillaceae; genus Anoxybacillus. Next base: position 20,299 of record NZ_JBCNEQ010000040.1, read on the forward strand.
TCCTCACGATCACGCAATCGAACGGCTTTCCCTCCTAAATTAGAATCTATTCGTACTTGTAAAACGTTTTTGAAATCATTTATACGCAAAATTGGATAGTGATTTTTCTTAAACTCAAGCGAATGAAAAATAGGTTTGTAAAACTGATTATATACTTCTAATGGTACAGCATATTGACGAACAATCCGTTTTCCGTTTTTCAAGTCATAACCAATGACAACATGTTTAGTATTTTCAGTTTGCAATTTTTGCTGCTTCATTAACTGCTGATGGAACAAATAAATGTGCTCGATGTTGTCTCTTTCGTAGAAAAACGCATTCTCCCCGTTTTCATTATCATTTTCAAAATAGTATATATCATCACCAAAATATGCTCGTTCAATGTCATTTAACGGGGGTTGGTATTTCCCAAAACCAAATAAGTCAAATGCAAATAATAAACTGACAACGGCAATAAAACCTATATATTGAACGTATGCTTTCCAATGCGTGAACACGCGCCATGTTTTTTCTAAAATGATACGGGCAATGAAGTAGCCGATCAATGAAGCAAATACATATCCAAAAATGATCCAAGTTATTCGTTGTTGCATCTCCCCGAAATATGCTCCACCGACAAGCATGACACAAAATGTAAAACCATATGTGAATACGGGGCGGAGCGGACGAAAAGCGATCGCATCTGTTGCTGCTTCAACATGTCGTTTTTTGTATAGCCATACACTCAATACATAAAATATAAAAGCGAGCACAATATATATATATATTTCGATTGGTTGAATAGGTTTTGATTCCCAGGTCAATGCCCGAATAAAAGGCGCGATTTTGTCAATGTTATAGGATAAATAATATTCATATGCAAAACCGTGTAAAAAATATTTCAAGTTAAACATAAGTAAAACGAATATTCCTGCTGAGAAGAAAAACAGAACATAAGCAAACACGCCTTGTAGCATGGACATGCCAGTAAACATCCCAACAAACACCGTTCCAGAAAATAATAATACATTCATTGCCAGCGTACCTGTAAACCAAATGGCTATATGCTTCAGTGAATATAGCGAAACAGGAAGAAGCGGTTTCATGATTATTAAACATCCCGCAATCATTGCGACGGGCACAGTAAGAATGATCATCGCAGTAACAATATGCTGAAGAAACAGTGCCTCACGTTTAACTGGCAGACTATGAATGTAATCTGCAGACAATCTCACTTGCATATAGCGAAATAAAAAGATGGCAAGCAACACAGGAAGTGTGAACATAAGGGAAAACTGAATTATACTTCCGATATCAAATATGCGACCCGTCTGATGATGCATAAGCCAATTTTCATCTTCAGCCATCATAAAAATATGGATAGGTAGTGCAAAAAGAAGGCCGACGAAATAAACAAGTGCAACCCATCCGACGTTGCGAACAATTTGACTAAAAATTCCCCGATTAAACAAGAATGTTTTCAATGGCATATCCTCTTTCCCCCAGTTCATAAATAAAAATTTCTTCTAACGTTAGCGGCAATAAATCAAATAAAATGGGCTCATACTTGTGAATATGCGCGCTGATTTGTTCCTCTTCTCCACGAATGATACAAAGAAGGACGCTACCGCGACGTTCTTGATAAACAACATCCAAATGTTGAAGGAAAGTAGAAGGAGGTTGACCGTGAAACGCCACTTGCACTTTATGGATGTTTGTTTTCAAATTGTCTAATTCTTTTTCGATAATGAGTGAGCCATTATGCAAAATGCCGATACGGTCACACAAATCTTCTACTTCAAATAAGTTATGCGAAGAAATAATGACGGTCATTTCTCTATCTGCTACGTCTTGAAATAAAATGTTTTTCACTTTTTGCCTCATGACAGCATCTAGTCCGTCGAGCGGCTCGTCTAAAACGAGTACATCAGGCATCGCTGAAAATGTTAACCAAAAGGCGACTTGGCGCTGCATCCCTTTGGACATACGGTGTATTTTTTGGTTTATGTCAATAGGAAATAGCTCTTTCATTTCGTGAAAACGTTTTCCGTTCCATTTTGGATATATATGACGATAAAAATCGGCCATTTGTCGGATTGTTGTATGCGGAAAAAAATAAAGTGCATCAGGTAAAAAAATGAGCCGTTCTTTCTGTTTGATGTTTTCAAAAATCGGTTCACCATCAACGGTGATCGACCCTCTGTCTTGTTTATAAATACCTGCTATCATTTTCATTAGTGTTGTTTTTCCAGCACCATTTGATCCGAGTAACCCATATATTGATCCTTTTGGGACGGAAAATGTCACATCTTTGATCGCCTCTAACTCCCCAAACCGCTTGCTTACATGATTAATTTGAATCATGTTCCTCTCCTCCTCGTATCGCACGTTCTGCGCGTTCAACAATTGAAAAAATTTGTTCTCTTTTTAATCCGATATAGAATGCTTCTTGACATAGTTTCAACATATTTTCTTCTAGTTGCTTGACTTTTTCACTGTAAACAGCCTCTTTTTTATTAGCAACAAAACTTCCTTTCCCTGGAATAGAGTAAATATACCCTTCTCTTTCTAATTCTCGATACGCCTTTTGAATTGTATTTGGGTTAATCGTTAACTGTTTAGCTAGCAAGCGAACAGATGGTAGTTGCTCGTTCGGTTTCAGCACACCATGAATAATCATTTCTTTCATTTTCTCGATAAGCTGCTCGTAAATTGGTTTTCGACTTCGTAAATCCAGATCAAACATGACGCCCTCCCTTCCTTTCCTGTACTAACCGTTATATCTGTATTATATTACATAATACGGTTTATGTAAATATTAATATTTCTAAAAAAATAAAAAAGCCGCCAAAATGACAGGCTTTTTTATTTATGGCTATGTCCATTTTGATGACTATCTTGTTGCATATTGTCGTTATGACCATGACCTTGTCCATCTTCCTTGTTTTGCATCATCTGTTTCTTTTTCATATAACGTTCGTGGGCAACCTTATCAACAGCTTCCCATGATACGATCATCGCGCCCGGTTGTTCACTTACAAACTTGTCAGCATCTTCTTTTTTGGCAAAAAACGCATATCCATAGTTCATTGGTGTTTTAATATCAGCTTTCACAACTGTCGCATTTTGTAATTCAATCCATTCTAACGTATTGTAGTCGCGTACATATTTTTTTGCAGCTTCGCTGTGGTCTCTTTCATAGTTGAATAAACATCCGATGTCATCAAAAAACAATACGTCACCGTTTTCAGCCGCTGATTTCGCTGTAAATTTACCGATTTTCATGACTAACGATCCCCCTCATTTTCATTCAATCCGCAAGCAAGCATAATACACATTTGTGAAATTTATTTGAAAAGGTTGTGTAAAAAATGAAAAAAGCGGCATTATACCGCTTTTTCTGTAAAATAGTGCTTATAGTATCCGCCAACTTTTCCACGGTTATCAACAATGAAATAAAAATCGTCTGTTTCGTTTTTTACTTCATATTCTTTACCTGGAGTTAATACATTGTGAACAATGTACTTTTCCGCGTTCGTATGATTACATACAACTGTTTTTATCGTTGGACGTTCATGCCAGCTCAAATGAATCATGTGCGATTTCCTCCTTCAAGAACCTTTATATTTATTTAAAAATTTAGCGAGTTCATGTAGTGCTTGCAATACTGCAAAATGTTTATCGTTCCCGCTTGCCTGTGCTGTCGCCACATCTTTAAACTTAGCGTGCGCTTCATACGATCCATTTTTTTTATATACATCTACTCGTACTGTTCCCCTTGGATGCGGAACGATAAAAAACTCCATTTGTTTCATTTGTTCTCCCCACCTTTAATGTCATACGTTTATTTTAATTTAATAATAGTAGAAAATGCATCAATTTAAAAGCATTGTTTTACATCAGGCAAGAAAGATGTACAATTAACATTTTTAATCGAGACGGCGAATTGTATACCCATATTCTGTTAATACACGTTGAATTTGATCAATATGTTCAAGATTTTTTGTTTCAAGAGAGAATCGCACTTCTGCTTGTCCAGGGAGAACATTTGTACCCATTCGTTGATGGTCAATGGACATGACGTTTGCTTCTAAATGAGCGATAATTCGCAGCAATTTATTTAACTGCCCTGGTTTGTCAGAAATAACTGTTGAAAACGTGACGAAACGGCCTGATTCAACAAGACCTCGTTCAATGATGCGTGAAATAAGTATCACATCGACATTTCCGCCGCTTAAAATCGCAACAATATTTTTCCCTTCAAATCGATGTCATTCAGTTGTTCGAATAATTCTAGTCCGATTGTGCCTTGGCCAGCAATAACAGCTGGATCATCAAAAGGATGAACAAATGTAGCTCCCGTTTCTTGTTGTAGTTTTCGCGCATACTCTAACGATTCGTCAAGCACATCTCCATATAAAATGACATTTGCACCGTAACTTTGTGTCGCTTGGATTTTACTTAACGGTGCTCCCTTAGGCATGACAATTGTGCACGGGATACCGATCATGCTACTTGAATAAGCAACTCCTTGAGCATGATCTCCCGCCGAAGCTGTGATGACACCTCGGCTTTTTTCTTCGTCAATATGATCCCCGCACTTTAAATGAACCTGTTTTCTGTAAATTTTCTAATTTCATGTATACCCGATTATTCGATAAGCGGCTAAATGTTTGAGAAAATTCAAGAGGAGTTTTATGAACAACGTTTTTCATTCGCTGTTGAGCTTCTTCAATAGTTGTAGTGAAATCAATTGTTTTCATCCCCCTTTGTGTCTTCTTTAATTATATGTTGTTTGTAACTAGTCAATCAATTGTCTATTTTTTTCTTTTTGTTTACATTGATTATTTAGAACATAGTTTAATTAATTAAAATGTGCAAAAGAAAAAGCTATGCCCTCGGCACAGCTTATTACAATCCGGCAGATCGTTGCAGACGTTTCGCGATCTCAAGAAAATCTTCGTATGAAATACCTGGGGCAAAGGTTTCCTCAACAGCTTCTAAATCTGGAATTGGGCCACCTGCTGGCGTACCTTGAATAACTTCAAGCTGTCCTCCATCAAGCGGATGCGTACCTTTCCAAATTTGTTTGATATCTTCATAATCATGTTCGCTAAATGTATACAATCTTCGGTGCCATCCTTGCGCTTCATATTTCCTTGCTGTATCAAACTTATCGTTACTTAAATTCGGGATTGGCAGCATTTTTGTTATATCAACTCCCGTCACGATTTGAAGTGCTTTCGCATAAGCGACAACGTGCACTCCACCTCGCACAAGTAAATAACCTATCATTTCTCTTGCGACAGGATGATTGGTCATCTCATATACGCGCATTTTATGCGTACGTGATCCGCATTCTAAAAAGAAATTATGCAACAAGTCAAGTACTAAGTTCCCGCTATTGAATACATAATCACCTGACCACGACTTTCCCATCGAATCTCCCGGCAATGCCGTTTGAGCAGTTGCGATAAAATGGTACGTATTTCGTTTATCTACCCCACTTTGCATTGGTGCAACGTCTGGTTCTCCTTCATATGTCGTCCCTGTCAAACATAAGTTAATCGCAGTTGTGACGAGCTCTACATGCCCTATCTCTTCCGCTGTAATGCTAGCAACTAAATCATAAAAAGGCTTTAATTTTTTCTTTTCACGAAAATTAAACGATTGAAACAAGTAATTGTTTAACGTTGACATTTCCCCAAATTTTCCGCCGAGCAGCTCTTGTACTGCTGCCGCTGCATTTGCATCCGCATACGTAGACGCTGGTAATTCAATTTGTAGTTTATTAATTCTCGTAAACATCCAATCCCCCCCTTTTATTTCGGCATAATCCAAATGGTTTGTTGAATGCGGACAAAAAAGAGGGTATCGCCATTTTTTAGCACAATATGATCGGGCTTCACATCTTGAATCGTGCCATGCATATTTCCCCGCACAGTTTCGATCACTACTTCTCTTCCTCTAAGTGTTTGTAACGTTTGGTAAACATAAGGGTCGATCAGAGACATAAATTGAGGTGTCATCTTCTCCCCCCTTTCTTCTTTTTTCTTTTTCATCTTATTCGTTTACATCGTTGTTTATTACATTTTTCATTTAGAACATAGTTTTATAAAAAAACAATTAAATACTAGCCGATTTCACAATTTTACGTTAAACTTCAACATAGAAATAGTGAAGCGAGGAGTTAAAGTCATGGAAACGCTTGAACAACTAAAGCGAAAAATAAATGAGCTCGAGGAAGAACTGAGTTTATATAAGCGTTTTGTTGAACACATTTCTTTCCCATTTTCTTATGTTGATTACGAACTTGGAAAAGCATTAAAAAAGGAAAGGAATACAGTTTCTCCGATCATTGAAACGGTGAGAAAAGATCAGCGTCAACAACCTGTGCTACAATGGGATATCGATCTCCAAAAAGACTATCCATTCGAACAGGTTGAACAGTTTTTAGCACCTATTTTTGATCTTGTTTCTCATCATATCGTTTTCGTCGATGCTGAAGGAATCATTACATTATGTAATTTGCAAGCTGCCAACGATGTCGGAGTAAATCGAGATGAGATCATCGGCAAACATATTCGTGAATTGTTAAACATTCCTGATGAACAAATTATGACACTAAAAACATTGCGAACAAAGCAACCGCTCTACAATTGCGAAGTGCTCGATCGATATTATGGCATCATTAATACGCGCATTTTATATCATGAAGATGGATCAATTAAACGTGTAATTAGCATGTTTCAATCGCTTAATCAAATGAAAGAAGCAGAAAAACTAGCGATTGCTGGGCGGATCGCTGCTGGAATTGCTCATGAAATTCGAAATCCGTTGACGACCGTACGGGGATATTTACAATTTTTAAAAGAGCAACTTCCCGAGCATATCGTTCATCTTATTGATCAACTACTTATTCCTGAACTTGATCGAGCAAATGACATTATTACAGACTTTTTAAATATCGCAAAACCAAACGAAGTAAAAGCAGAGTGGATTGATATAAATGAATTCATTCGCAATGATTTAGATCTTTTATTACGAAGCGAAGCGCTTCTTCATAACGTAGAGCTTTCCTATCATCTAGATGAAAAACTACAACATTACGTCGTTTATATTGATAAAAACCAACTGTTGCAAGTGTTTATTAACTTGTTTCGCAATGCGATTGAAGCGAAAACTGAAAAGTCTTTGCACGTAAACATTGGAACGAAATTGCATAATAACCTTGTTCAAATTTCTGTGCACGACAATGGGCCTGGTATTCCGCCCACAATTATCCATCATGTTTTTGATCCATTTTTTTCGACAAAACAAACGGGAACAGGTCTTGGTTTATCTTTGTCCCGAAAAATTATTGAGCTGCATAAAGGATCGATGCGCGTTCAAAGTGAATTAGGACATGGTACGTGCTTTATTATTGAATTACCAGCTTATTCAAAAAAATGAGGCTGCAGTCAAAGCAGCCTCATTTTTACGCTTCTTTTTTCCACTTCACTTGTTCTTCTTTCCAACATTCTACTTGATGTTCGCCCCCCCGATATTGCGCGCATAAAATACTAGGTTTTTCCCTTATTTTCGTTGTGTCATATAGTCTTGTGACGCTGCAAAAGCAACTCGACCAAGCAAGAAGGTTCTCTATGAATATACAAAAATGATATGTTATAATGTCGTTTGTCCACATCTTTACTTGTGTTCGGAGGAAAATGATGAAAGAAACGTATACGTTAAAAGAAAAAATAAAGCAATTTTTACATATTTTATTACCTATCTTTCTCACACAAATTAGCTTGTATATGATGAACTTTTTTGATGTGATGATGACCGGAAAATATCGTGCAGTTGATTTAGCTGGAGTGGCGATCGGTTCAAACATTTGGGTCGCTATTTTCACAGGAATTGGCGGTATATTAACTGGCTTAACCCCCATCGTTGCTCAAGCGTTTGGTGCAAAAGACCGTGAACGTATTTCCCAAACAGTTGAGCAAGCAATATACTTGGCGATCGCATTTGCTTGTTTTGTATTTGCAATCGTTTATTTTCTCGTCCCAGTTTTATTAAAAAATATGGATATAGAATATGACGTACAAACCGTTGCCTATCAATATTTACAAGCGTTATGTATTGGCGTTGTCCCTATTTTTATTTATTACGTTCTTCGCTCCTTTATGGATGCTCTCGGTCAAACAAAAGTTACAATGACGTTAACGTTATGCTCATTGCCGTTAAATATTTTATTGAATGATATGCTCATTTTTGGACGATGGGGCATGCCTGCGCTCGGTGGAGTCGGTGCAGGATACGCTACGAGTATAACATATTGGTGCTTATTGCTATGTGCATTTTTGCTCGTTCGCTTCCGTACACCTTTTGCCACATACAATATACTAAAAAAGCTTAGGCCTATTTCGTTGTCTATTTGGAAACAATTAGTTTCGATCGGTACACCCATTGGACTATCGATCTTTTTTGAAACAAGCATTTTTTCTGCTGTCACCTTGTTAATGAGTCAATTCGGAACAACGACAATTGCTGCCCATCAAGCAGCGATGAATTTTGCTTCACTTTTATACATGATTCCACTAAGCATTTCCCTCACTTTAACGATTATTGTCGGCTTTGAAGTGGGAGCCAATCGATTGGGGCATGCGAAACGTTATTGCATGGTTGGTATTACTTTTGCCGTTACGATGGCTATCGTTGCTTCAATCGCTTTATTATTGTTTCGCGAAACGATCGCTTCGCTATATACAAATGACGCACTTGTTTTGCAATGGACGAAGCAATTTTTGTTATATGCCCTATTTTTCCAATTTTCCGATGCCATTGCCGCCCCGATTCAAGGAGCATTGCGAGGATACAAAGATGTTCGATTCCCGTTTTTTATTGCACTTGTATCTTATTGGTTAGTCGGCTTGCCAGTTGGATATGTACTAGCTCATTATACCGTTGCCGGACCGTTTGGATATTGGCTCGGTCTTATTATTGGCTTAGCTTCAGGTGCAGGTCTATTATTCATACGGCTACGTCAAAAATGGAAACATGTATAAAAGCAAGAGGGCCCCCCCTCTTGCTTTTTAGCACCAGGCCGCGCCGACGATAATAAGCAAGATAAAAAGTACAACGATGAACACAAATGTTTTTCCGTATCCTGGATAACCATAACCATAGCCAAATCCATATCCGTACATAACACACTTCCCCCTTTATTGTTTAATTAATATCCCCAGCCAACAATATAAGCACTACCAACAATGATTAACAAAATAAACAATACAACAATTAACGCAAAGCCACCGCCATGATAATATCCTCCACTCATCTTTTGACACCTCCTTCTTGTACTAACAACCTATTCAAGTGGTAGGTAAAACGTTAGAGATTTTGAAAAGATGGGTGAAAAAAACGTCTGCCTAACGACAGACGTTTATATGTTTAATAATTTTTCCCTTCGTTTTTCCCATGTGCTAGAAATTGAAAATAAAATCAACGCAGTCCAAATACAGATAAACGCATATACATGAGCATTTGTAAACGGCTCGTGAAACAAAAACACACCAAGAAGTAAACTCAATGTCGGCGAGATATATTGTAAAAATCCTAAAAGAGTTAGTGAAATATGCTGAGCTCCTTTAGCAAAATATAAAAGGGGCAATACGGTTGCCGGCCCAGCCCCTACAAGCAATAACATCGTTGCAAGCGAAAAAGAAGCATCGGGCAGCTGTCCAAACGAATGGACAATAAATATGAACGCAAAAGGAGTCACGAGCATCGTCTCAACAGTCAAACCAATTGTTGCATCAACAGAAATGACTTTTTTCACAAGACTATAGAGCGCAAAGCTACAAGCAAGCGAAAGCGCAACCCATGGAATTTTGCCATATTCAATCGTCATAAGCACAACTCCAACAGCTGCTAAAATAAACGACACGACTTGCCATTTATATAGACGTTCTTTTAATACAATAACACCTAATAATACGTTTAACAACGGATTCATATAATATCCTAAACTTGCTTCAACCATATGATCATGATTGACAGCCCATATGTAAATAAACCAATTTGTACTAATAAGCAACGATGCAACGATTAAAGCGATTGCACGCTTTTTTTCTCGCCGCAACAATTGACATGTATGCAAAAATGTAAACCAACTTTTTTTAATGAGCAACAACGCGATCATAAACAAAAAAGAAGCGACAATACGATAAGATAAAATCTCCTCTGCTCCGATATGTTGAAGTAATTTCCAATACAAAGGCAATATTCCCCACAATACATAAGCAAGCAATGCATAAATTGTACCGAGTTTTTTATTTTCCATTTTGCAACTCCTTTCTTCATCTCACTCTTCACGGAGAGCGTGATCTTGTTGATCAGGTTCAATATGGATGTGGGCATAAACTACCCCATATTTGCGTTCGAGCAACCGCTCAACTTGATCCGCAATATTATGACTTGTTACGACGTTTAAGTGTGGAGCAACACAAATTGTAACATCAATGACGACTTCATTGCCATACATTCGCCCTTTAATATCTACCACTCGTTTCACACCGTCAATACGCTCAATTTCCTGTTTGTATCGTTGCAGCATCTCGTCATCAAAACCATCCGTCAACGTATGGGATGCTTCTTTAAAAATATCCCACGCTGTCTTACAAATCATCAATCCAATGACGAAAGCAGTAGCAGGGTCGAGCCAACGCATATGTAACTGAGCACCAATCACACCAACAACCGTACCTATACTAACGAGGGCATCGGATAAATGATCTTTGGCAGCGGCAGCAAGCGCATGACTATTTGTCACCATCGCTAAACGCTTATTAAACGTATATACGGCAAACATAAATATAGCTGAAGCGCTAGCTGTCCATACCGCTATCCAGTCTGGCTCGACATACCCCTTATTTTTTAACGTCTGCACCGAATGGGTTAACACATCAACCCCAATAGACATCATAATAAACGCTGCAATCAAAGAAGAAATATGTTCCGCGCGTGAATGACCGTACGGATGATTATTATCACGTGGCTTCTTCGCAATCAGTAGCCCAATTAAAATGGCGACAGAAGCAAGGATATCAGTGAAATTATTCCATCCATCTGCCTGTAACGCTTCTGAATTTGACATATATCCGACGTACAACTTTACCAAAGATAATATAATATAAGCGCCAATGCTCACCCATGCCCCTAGTTCTGGTTTCATTTGCGTCATATATTCACCAACTTTTTCATTTTCTTGCGTTAACATTGTAACAAGTATACATCATGTGGGTCTATAGCAACAAAATTGGATCATTGAAGAATAGTAGGAGACAGCCATTAACATTGCCCTTAACCAAAATGATTGTTGACGACATATGAATGAATATGATAGATTGTTTAGTGTTTCATTACTCTACCAATTTATCAAACTAAAGTGTTTTATGGAGGTCATTATGAACGCTGTTGTTATCTCAGTACTCGTCATGCTCATCCTTAGTTTAATGCGAATGAACGTTGTGTTTTCATTACTTATCGCATCGTTAGTAGGCGGATGGATTGGAAACCTCAGCCTTTCAAAAACTGTTGAATTGTTTTCAGAAGGACTAGGGAATAGCGCAGAAGTTGCCTTAAGCTATGCTTTGTTAGGTGGATTTGCTATCGCAATTTCAAAAACAGGGTTACCAAGTGCCATTGTCCATATGGTTGTAAAAATTGTTGGTAAACAAGGAGAAGGAAAACGATATTCAAAAGCGCTTATTCTTCTTATCATTTTATTGATGTCATGCTTTTCACAAAACTTAATTCCGATCCATATTGCCTTTATTCCCATTTTAATTCCGCCAATTTTGCATATTTTGAATGAGCTGCATGTGGATCGGCGGTTAGTGGCATCGATTATTACATTCGGTTTAATTACCCCTTACATGTGGCTACCTACTGGGTTTGGGGCGATTTTTCACGACATTGTACAATCAAATATGGCCCAAGGTGGGCTAGTCGTAGCAAAATCAGATATTCCAAAAGCAATGTTCTTACCATCGCTCGGAATGATTGTCGGTTTACTTATCGCCTTTTTTGTATATCGGAAACCACGAGCGTATAAACAAACAACAATGGAAAACGACACAAATGCATCGTTTCATCAACGCGGCGTATTGTTTGCGATTATCGCTGTAATTGTCGCCTTAACTGTCCAACTTGTCCTTGACTCAATGATTTTTGGAGCATTAGCAGGAATTGTTGTCATTTACTTGAGCGGATGTATTCGTTTCACAGAAAGCGATCGTTTGTTTACAGAAGGTATGCGCATGATGGCATTTATTGGATTTGTTATGTTAAGCGCTTCAGGATTTGCCCATGTATTAAAAAAAACTGGGCACATTGAGAAACTTGTTGAACAGGCTGCTTCATTCATCGGTCATAACGCGTCACTCGGCGCATTGCTTATGTTACTTGTCGGACTACTGATCACGATGGGCATCGGCTCTTCGTTTTCTACCGTTCCGATTATCGCAACCATTTTTGTTCCGCTTTGTATGAAGCTTGGACTTAGTCCAATGGCAACAATTGCGATTATTGGAGCTGCTGGCGCACTCGGCGATGCAGGATCACCTGCCTCTGACAGCACGCTCGGTCCAACGTCAGGTTTAAACGTTGATGGACAGCATCACCACATTTGGGATACATGTGTTCCAACATTTATTCATTACAACATTCCTGTCATTATTTTCGCATGGATCGCGGCAATCGTTTTATAATTTAATCGAGTAGGAGGAGG
>NZ_JBCNEQ010000041.1:0-620 GCF_050480245.1 Bhargavaea massiliensis
ACGAAGCAGTTGCAAGAAAGCTGTTGAAACAAGGGAAGGCGGCGATTTACAGGCGATTTCCATTTACCATCATCTTGAAAAAATCAGTAGACGAATCAGAAATTAAAGCAACATATCGGCTAAAAATCGACTATGGAAGCAGGCATACAGGATTAGCGATTTTGCGAGGACAAGAAGTGGTATGGTTAGGGCAACTTGACCATCGCACAGACATCAAGGAAAGAATAGATAAAAGGCGTGCTTTTCGTCGAGCAAGACGAAATCGAAAAACAAGATACAGAAAACCACGCTTTCTGAACCGCAAGCGAAAGGAGGGGTGGTTGCCGTCATCACTAGAGAGTCGTGTGCAAAATATCCAAACATGGGTTAACCGCCTAAAGAAGTTATGCCCCATTGGGTATATATCATACGAAAATGCCAAATTCGACACGCAACTCATGCGAAATCCTGAAATCAATGGTGTAGAGTATCAACAAGGCACGCTACAAGGATATGAAGTACGGGAGTATTTGCTTGAAAAGTTTGGGCGGAAGTGTTGTTATTGCGGAAAAGAAAATGTTCCACTTGAAGTGGAGCATATCATTCCAAAATCGAGAGGTGGAACAGACCGAGTGGATAAC
>NZ_JBCNEQ010000042.1:0-11025 GCF_050480245.1 Bhargavaea massiliensis
AAAAATAATCGGCCTTGACATTAGGAGCTATTAATAAATGTCGAATTATTGATATGACAAGCTTTTAACACCTAACAGATGTTAAAAAAACAAACTGTTAGGGGTGCACATATCACAGGAGGCATCGATGGATGAGCTCTTGCAAGAATATAAACAAACGTTGAAACAGACAAAGAAATTACTTGAGCATGCGCCAGAACAAGACAAAACCATTATTCGTCAAATGATTGCCGACCTTGAATTTGTGATTGAATGGCTCACGACTGGACGACAACCTGGTCACAAAAGAGGCATCGAGCGTCGCGCTGCCTATCAACGCGAGAAACTTTTTGACCCATTGCTCATGCAAAAATATTTCCATTCCAACGAACCTGTCTATGAATGGGACGACCACGAAAGAGAAAGCGTCATTACAAGCTGGGATCGGGAACGCATTGGGGATGCATTATCGGTGCCCACCGAACGGGAACGAGAAGTGTATCTCATGTCACGAGGATATTGTCTAACATATGGCGAGATTGCGAATTATCTTTGTATCTCTTCGAGTAGTGTCCAAACGATGATTGAACGCGCTGAAAGAAAAATTAAAAAACGAATCAAAGAAAGCCTCTTCTGCCTTTGTGGGTGAAGAGGCTTTTTTATAATTTATTTAATTATTTTTATAATTTATTTAATTTATCGGTCGGTAGCACCAAGATGCTTCTTTAATGCTTCTTGAAGAATTTGGGAGTAGTTCACGTTATGTTCTTTCGCTAGATCATCAAGCCATTTCGGGATAGTCAACGTCTTTTTAACTGCTTTGTTTTCCATTTCATGTCTAAAAGGTGGCATCCATACTTCGACGAACACAACGACTTGGTGTTTTTCTGTTTGAATTTCCGATACTTTTGAAGGCTGAGGGATTTCTTCATTTTCCTGCTCTAATCCATACAGATGCAATGCCATCGCTTCTTTTGCCATTTGAAATGCTTCTTCTTCTGTGTCTCCGCAGGTAAAACAGCCAGGAAGATCAGGGAACTCAACAGATATCCCATCGCTACCATAATCGAAAATAGCTGGATAAATATAACGGTCTTTTTTATGCATATATGTTAACCTCCTTTAGGAGGGGCTTAAAGTAGTCCCGCCTGTTTAAGTATGCTTTTTACTGTTTTAGTGGGTAAGTCTTTCTTAGGATGAGGGATGGTCACTAATCCGGGTTTACTGGGATGTTTAAACTGATGATGACTGCCAGTCGTTCTGACTATGTACCATCCGTCTTGCTGTATCATTTTAATTAATTCTTTTGAAGAGTAACTCTTCATTTCCCTCCCTCCTCGATTTCATTATAACACGTATAATAATACGTATCAACATTTTTTCGTTATTTTGTGCTTTTTTGTCGTGTAAATGCCACTAATATGTAGAACGACATTTTCCTCCTTTCATGAGTACCTAGCTTTTGACTAGGCACTTATTTTATGCATGAGGTGATGAGGATGTATAAGTTATGTAACCATCTATCGGATGATGAAATAAAAAACTGTAGATGAGCAATTTTCATAACAATAATTACCATGTAAAAAGAAACAAACAGGGTACCCCTTATACCACATGGAGCTGTTTTTTCACGGTATCAATGGGAATATTTTGTTTCGCTGCACAGTAAATGAACTCCACGAGGCTATGTCCTTTTCTCTTGCGCAAGAGATCGAGCCCATCAGAAAAATCGCTGTTCGACTCGAATAGGCTGTACACGTAAGCAAGCTGCACCAAGATCCAGTAGCGTTTCACCGCCCGAACCTGACGAACACGGTACCCATCGAGCTTCAGCCGGTCTTTCGCTTGTCGAAAAAAGCATTCGATCGACCAGCGTTGGGCATAGTGGCGCAAGATGTCTTCATCGCTTAGCTCCCGGTCGGCGCTCAAGACGCAGTGAAGATGTTCCGATGTCATCAGCTGATTGGCTTTCCAAGCGAGCAGCACCACCGCATGGTCGAGACCGTTGAGCGCTCCTTCGTAACGATAGACGCGATAATGCTCTTCCCCCACCGTGACGAGGTGAGTGTCATTCGGTTCGATGGAGCGGGCCAACTGCTTCGCTTGGACGGCAACGCCGTTCGGATAGAGAATCCGGTTCGTCTTGAGCATCGCGATGACGTGGAATCCTTTTTTCAGACAAGCTTCCACGAGCGCTTTCGATGGATACCACGAATCCATCAGCACATAAACGGGACGGCGTACATCCAACGAAGAAAGCATCTCGATCGCGAGTTCCCCTTTGCTTTTCCCCGCCGTCTTGTCGTAGAGGCGGAAGGCAAAGGGAAACGCCTGGGTTGCAGTATGAACCATGAACCAAACAAGAGAATGGCCCCAAATCGATTTTTTCTCTGAGTGAGAGTAGTGCCAATCACACCCTTGAATGGCGTGTGTTGCCCGTGACGAGGGCTTCGTTTTTTGGCAAATCGTATCATCGATCGAAACAAAAATGAGTTGATTCTCTCGTTTCGAGCTGCGTTCGACACGATGAAGCACCCACTGCTGGGGTTTATGAAGCAGCGCCTCTTCCTCCCATGGGCTTTTCGTGAAAAAATGGCTGAGTGTCGTGCGGTGGTTCGGATGAAAGCTCCCATGATGAAGATCGGTCAATGTTCCCGAAAAGCCCTTCGTGATCATCGCATCCACGATATGAACGAGATGCTTCATAACAGGTTTTGAAAAATAAAGGGCCAACCCCAACATCGTGAAAAACTTGTGAATTCCTTGATGATGTGCTAATCCATTCATGAGACATGAACCTCCTTGTAAATGGTTTGGTAGCACATCTATTCTAACCAAGGAATCGGGTTCATGTCTCCTTTTTTGTTTCGATGTAAATTTATGTTAGTGATTTTGCTCATCTACAGTTAATGAGTTAAGTTTAAGCCATGGGTTACCAGCCTTATGTGCGCTGTACGACGAATTGAGCGAACAATATCCGGATGAAGGTTGGGATTTATTGGGGCATCAATACATGAAAGAAATCGGTGAACAAATGAATCAACACGGCTTCCCTTCTTTATCCATGTTTACCGGATTAGCAGGGATCGGCCTTGCTGCAGTATGTTTATCCAAGGGAGGAAAAAGGTATCAAAACTTTATCTCAACGATTAATCAAGTCATCGAAGAAAGAATCGGAGAAATGATCGAGTATTTGAAACAGAAACCGTATCCGAATATGGACGATTACGATGCTGTTTCGGGAGTAGCGGGTATAGCGAGCTACTGCCTATTATTTCCACAAGAGATGAAAAAGAGTATTACGTTAATCTTAAAATACATTATAGATTTATCTCAAGATAAACAAATGGAGGATATCAACGTTCCTGGCTGGTATATTCCTCCAATGAATGCTTTTTCAGACACCGAAAGTAGAAAATGGCAATCGGGTTTCTTTAACATTGGGTTGTCTCACGGTATACCTGCTTTACTCATTGTCTTGTGCAATGCCAAAAAACTGAATATTTACGTAGATGGGCAAGATGAATGCATTCAAAGAATAGCTGATTTTCTTATGAAGTTTCAAATTAAAGATGAAAATGGCTCTTATTGGGGGACTCATGTTTCTCTAGAGGAATACAAAAATGGCTCTGTCCTAAACAAAGATACAAGGGATGCCTGGTGTTATGGCACGCCTGGTGTTGCTTATTCGTTACTTATAGCAGGTAAAACTCTAAATAATCAATCATACATTGATTGTGCTGTCAGCGGAATGAAACTGGCAAGCAAACGGCTTTACAACATTTTTTCTCCTTCCTTCTGTCATGGTTTATCGGGAGTTGCGTATATATGCAACAGATTTTATGAAGAAACGAATATCAGCGATTTTAAGGAAGCCGCCTGCAAATTAGTCGATGATATAATAAAATTTTATAATGAGGAATTCCCTTTTGGCTTTAAAAATATTGAGGAGAGCGAAGGAAGCACGAAATATTATGATTATGTGGGACTAATCGATGGAACAGCGGGAATTTTATTGACGATATTAGCTATACAAAACTCGAAAAAAACGCCTTGGGATTGTGCATTTTTATTATCTGAAGTTTAAATGTTGTTTATATACAATGGAAAAGCCGACTGATCGATGGTTGGAGGCAAGCAGCAGAGGGGGCTCCATCATACCTTGGCGTACCGATCGGTCGAACAACTCCCTAAAAAGGGTGTTGTTCGATCGACCGGTCATCGATCAAATATGTTGGAAAAGGTTCATAGACAAGAGGTGTCTTTCACCCGGGCGTCACTCAAGACGTGCGCATTTTTTAGTAAAAAGCAACAAAGAGTAAAGCTTCACATTGCACCTATGAACAATGCAACGGTGTTATGAGATTACCCCATGATATGGGGATGGAATAGGTTAAAATGCGATTCAACTGTATGGGGGATCAAAAGATGAATAACAAGAAAATTTTGGTCGTTGATGATGATGAAGATATTTGCTGCACCATTAAACAATATTTGGAGCTTCATCATTATCAGGTAGAAACGGTCCACAGCGGTGTAGAAGCGTTGAAGATGATAAACGACGATTTTGATTTGATTGTGTTGGATATCATGATGGAAGGAATTGACGGGATGGAGTTGTGTCGCTTGATTCGTGACCGCGTCGATGTCCCTATTGTTTTTGTCAGCGCAAAGACGCTGGAGGAAGATAAGGTTCAAGCTTTGGCGATCGGTGGGGATGATTACATCACCAAACCGTTCAGCTTAAAGGAGTTAAAGGCGAGAATTGATTCTCATTTAAGAAGGGAAGAACGGATTCGTTCAAACGAGAGATATCTTTTGAGTTCTAAAAATATTACGATTGATCTTTTGGCTAACGAAGTCTTTTGTAAAGGAAAGAAATTACCGTTCACAAAAAAAGAATATGAGATTGTGAAGTTGTTGATGCTCAATAAAAAGGTCGTTTTCTCCAAAGAAAGAATCTTTGAACGAGTATGGGGGATTGACTCCGACAGCCAGTTAGACACTGTTACAGAAAGCATTAAAAATATTCGAAAGAAAATCAAGGCCGTCGATCCAGACACCTCTTATATTCAAACATTATATGGGCTCGGCTATAAATGGGATGTGACCGATGAAAAACAATAAAACGATTAAACGAGATTTTTATTTGTTAGTTGTGAAAGTTGTGCTGGCAACGGCGATTACTTCGGCCTTTACTTATATATGCATCATCTATTTGATTATGACATTAACCACCAACCATGTGGTGAAACCGACCAATTATTTCGTGAAAGATTTGGATTTGATTGAGAAAAAGGTGAAAGAAAACGAAGAGGCGATTTTCAAGGGGAGATTAATCCCTATCCATCGTTACAGTGAAAAGATACAGGGAGAAGTTGTAGACATCAGCGGTAAGCATCTGTATGGTGATCGAGAAATTATAGACGATCAAGTGGATATTAGTCAATCGATCAACCGTGAGATTGTAAAAGGAAGCTATGTGTATCGGTTCATTCCCCTGAAGCATGATAACGCCATTCAGGCGGTATATGTGTTGAAAGCGCCTTTCGGGTTTATCATTAACAATCAAAATCGCTTCGAAGCCGTGTTGATTTATGCTGTGATGTTTATTTCTCCGTTGATCTTTTTTATTGTCTATTTGATTTTCTTTACATCTAGGCTGTACAAATCATTGTTTCATAATGTCAAATTGTTGCTCCAGGCTTCGGATCACATTGCAAGCGGGAATTTTGATTTTCAAGTCTCGGGGTTGAGAAGAAAAGAGTTTATCAAGATCCAGGATTCCTTTAATACCATGATCAGTGCACTGAAAGAAATGGTGGAACGTTTAGCAAAGACCGATGACGAACGAAAAATGATGGTATCATCGATCGTACATGATATCAGAACCCCGTTAACGGTCATCCAAGGACAAATTGATTTGATTCAAGATTTGAGAAAGTTGGACCACTTTGATGTCACTCCCCATTTAGAGATTATTCGCAAAAACTGTGGGAAGATGACCATGTTGACAGATAATTTGTCGTTGCTCTATAAAGTAGAGAATGACCACTTCTCATTGAATGGAAAAGAAGTGGATGTAAGGCAAATCCTTGAGGAGAAAAAACTAGAGATCTCAACAATGGTTTACCATCAAAAATCGATAAACATTTGCTTTGATGTGAATTTGCAAAAATCATCTTACATACTTGATGAAGCGATGTTAATGAGAGTGTTGGACAATATTTTATACAACAGCCTGAGGTTTACAAAAAGCGGAGAAATTAAGTTGGAAGTACATGATGAGAAAGAGGGGAATGAATGGAAAATCTATTTTCGCTGTTCAGATACAGGAACGGGATTTAAAGAAAACGATACGTCTTTGTTGTTCCAGCCTTTTTACCAGGATAAGCAGTATAAAAATCATGTTGGATTAGGACTGTATATTGCCAAACGAATTGTGAATCATCATGGCGGTGAAATTTGGGCCTACAACAATGAAAAAGGTGGAGCGACGGTTGAATTTTATATTAAGGAGTTATCTGATTAATCATCCAATCTTATGGGCTTTCCGCCGTTATAGAGAGTGGAGAATGCAGCTAGGGAGGAATTTCTCTTTCCCTAGCTGACAGTCTCTAAGCCTTTATTTTCTTTTAGCAATCAAAAATTGGTGGTTCACCGTAACAGCTACTTCTTCATCTGGGTTTACGCCTTTGATGCTGTATACCCAGCCAAAGTTCAAGTGAGTTCGTTTTTCATCCGTTTGATCGGGAATGACTTCGATCTTTCGCAGCTCTTTTTTACTCAAGATTTGATGATGCTCATTGATGGTAATCGTCTCCGCTACTTTCCCGATCGGTTTGTTCAATTGATTCCGATCAACTTTTGCTGCTTGAATCATGTACGTTCGGCCTTGATAGTGAATTTCTTGCAAATTTTCTTTGTTCAACTCGTATTTTGGTAATTTCCGATCGATCTCCATATTTTGTGTGGCTGTCTTTTTTAAGTCACTGACAAGTGAACAACCTCCTATAAAGAGGATTCCAATCAACATGAGGAGTAAGATGAAGTTTTTCATCGTTACTCTAAAACCTCCTTTTTTACCATCCCATTGAGAGGGAGCAGTGAACTTTCATTCATGTGGTTGATTTCCTTCCCAACGGTGAAACCAGATCGAACCGATGATGGTGACGATGATGAAGCTTAGAAGGGCATAGGCTATTCCTTCCCATAATGATAGTGAAAAGGAATTTAACAACTGCGCCCCCAAGGCTTGCTTTACTTCGGGCATCATGAGAATCGGAAATTGTGAGAGACGAACAGCCCAAGCCCAAGGAATATAGCTCCATGCGTGATCGCCTAAGGAAGTTGCGCCAATCAGGGCGGAAATGAGAAATCCGCCGCTTCCTACTGCGATCGAGGCTCCCATTCCAAAGGCAAAGCTGATGAACAGATGCAAGGAAAAAAGGATGAGTGAGCCCACGATGGAGAGCATGGCTCCTTGCAAAAATAACTGATAATGAATGTGCGCCACTTTGAGTACGTATTTCATTCCAACGAGCATGAGAATCGTCGCTAGCAAGATGTCCGCGCATGCAATAAAGATGAGCAGCGTGAGTTTGCCAACATACCATTGAACTTTGGATACAGGACCGGTCAAGATGTTCATGAAACTTCCTGCTTTTTCTTCTTGATCGGACATCAGCCCAGTCAGTAGGGAGATAATGATCGGTAAGGAAACGGCCATTACTTCAAAAAATCCTTGATAGATTTTCATCTGCCAAAACGTAGAGGTACGGTAGTGCGAAAAATACCATACCATAAAGAGCGAATAAATGATTGGCGTGATGATGACCATCACCCGAATCGCTGTGCGTTTTGTTTTTATCCATTCGGATGACAGAAGGCGAAGAAACCACATGTCAATACACTTCCTTTCGCGCAAACCAAACGGCGGTTAAAAAAGATAACAATAGAAACATGACAAGGGCAATCGCCAGGCCTATTGGAATGACAGAAGGATCCAATAGCGGACTCCCTTTTTCCAAAGGAACACCGTTCGGATGAACCCCGACGATCGGGCACATCATCCTCATTCCCCAGCTCCATGGGATGAACAGCCAATACGGTTGTGCGGCCATGACTACCCCTAAGGCGAGGCCAATGAAACTGACAATGAGCGAGACTACCATCCCGAACCGCTCGGTTACAAATAATCCGATCGGGATATAGGCTAAAGAGGTCAACCAAA
The DNA here is from genome assembly GCF_050480245.1 of Bhargavaea massiliensis. Taxonomy (GTDB): domain Bacteria; phylum Bacillota; class Bacilli; order Bacillales; family Anoxybacillaceae; genus Anoxybacillus. The sequence goes on from NZ_JBCNEQ010000042.1 coordinate 8,213, forward strand.
TGACCAAGCTGGCGAATACGGCAACCGTAGCTGATGAGAGGCTGTTGGGCAAAAGCCATTTCAATAAAACAAGTAAGATGATCAGCTCTATTGTTGAGAGCAACATGTAATAGGCGATGACGGTGATTTTGCTCCACCATAGACGCACGATGCTAATGTCGTGACAACGCAATACTTTATCGTTTCCTGACTTTTTCTCCCTTACCGTTGACAAGGAAGCGATCAAGGCTGTTCCAATCGGAACAAAAATCAATGGCCACCAATTAAATACGGCATATTCGAAATAATTGTGTGTGGAATTTACAGTTGGCATGGTGATGATGGCGTACAGGACAAAGAAAAGCGGAGCGATGAATACAAGTTTTTTCGCAAACGTCCGCTTATATTTTAAACGTTCTGACTCGAACATATTGAGCATGATTTCCACCCTCCTTCATTACTCGTTCACTACATCGACAAAGAGTTTTTCGAGGTCTTGACTTTCGTCTATTTTCCCTTCGTACCTGAGTTTTCCGTTTTGGATAATGCCAATATAATCGGCTAATTGCTTAACTTCGGACAAAATATGGCTCGATAGAATGACGGTGATCCCGTTTTCGGTAAACGATTGAATGAGTTTTCGCAAGTCCTGTATGCCTAATGGGTCCAAGCCGTTTGTTGGTTCGTCGAGAATGAGCAGCTTTGGATGGTTTAAAAGAGCTTTGGCAATTCCTAATCGCTGTTTCATTCCGAGGGAAAATTGAGATGCTTTCTTTTTCCCTGTATTTTCTAAGCCGACGATGTTCAAAACTTCTTGGATCCGCGACTCAGGCAAATGAAGCAATTTAGCGTGAACAAGCAAGTTTTCATGAGCCGTTAGATTGCCGTAAAGAGCAGGGGATTCGATCAGCACACCGATATCTTTTAAGTCCTTTCTGCTCCAAGGATGGCCGTTGATCATGATTTCCCCTTTCGTAGGACGCAAAAGCCCTGTCAGCATTTTTAAAAGGGTTGACTTTCCGGCTCCATTTGGTCCAAGCAATCCATAAACCGTCTGTTTCTTGACTTTAATGGATACATCATCTACGACGAGTTGTTTCCCAAACGCTTTGCTTACATGATGGGTCTCTAACATATACTCTCCCATGTTCATTCTCCTCCTATATATAGAAAATTGGGTGGTGATGTTGCTTTTAGCTGGCATTAGCGAAAGGAGCGATGGCGATATCCGTGCTGTGTTTCATATTAATGGTTCAATGTAATGTTTTTATAAGAAAATGAGCACATGGATGATGTTTTTTACAGATTGGGCTTCGTACCTTGGTTTATCGTTTGCTGTTGCCGTGATCAGCGCTCTTCATTGACCAGTGAATGAAAATGATTGGAAATATCGATGAATTTGAGCGGTTAAGCTGATGTCACACGTGGTGAGGAAACAGAATGGTCAAGGGGGCTGTTGTAGTACGTACATAGGGAGTGGGAGGCGGATGAATCATCATAAGGGGTAGTGTCCATTTTCATGGTGAGGCGGTTGACTAATGAACAAAACATATCATTTGTGGGGTGGGAATCACCCAACCCACAATGATTTTCAAATCTTATTTATGGCAACAAAAACTGGACTGAACTTCCTCCGTTTTGTATCCTTACTCAAATAATCATTGACAAGCATTCATTTTGATTAATACGAACGTCAGGGGTTATATCTATCCTGAAAACACCATTTAAGACAAAAAAACGGAGCCCACCTAGCCTTCGGAATCGGATTCCAAAGGAGGGTATTTCAGTATATATATGGTTAATAAGTGCTATGCACTCGTTTTTTCCAGTTTCACTTCGTACCCTAGTCCCTCTAATCGTTTCACCGTTTGACGCACGATGCTCGCTTCTCGCTGCCGATCCCAGTAGTCGGCTCCCAACTCTCTATACGGTTCCTTTCGAGTTAAGATGTAATAGATCATTTCTAAAATCGTTCTCCCGACCGCGACACTCGCTCGATTTGCTCCTCTTCGTTTGGCGATCCGATGATACTTGGCCGATAGGTACGTGTTCTTCGTTCGGGCGGCGGCACGGGCGCATTCCACGAGGCACGACCTTAGCTTCTTGTTCCCTTTCCTCGTTCGACCTGACAACCGTTTCCCTGCACTCTCATGATTCCCGGGAGCCATTCCGGCCCATGAGGCCAAGTGCGCGGCGGTAGGGAACCGGCTCATATCCGTCCCGATTTCCGCTGCAATTTGTTCCGCGCTTTGCCGCCCCACTCCCGGGATCGTATCGATGAGCTCCAGCGCTTCATGAAAAGGGCTCGTTCGTTCCTCGATTTCCCGATCCAACCGGGCAATCGCTTCATCTAAATACTCCACATGACGCCATTGCTCGGCTAGCATCATGCGTTGATGCGGCCCCATCACTCCTTTCAATGCGCGCCGGAGCTCTTCCGTTTTTTGTTTCAGCCGCCCTTTGGCGAGCTGGGCGAGGGCCGCCGGATCGTCTTTTCCTTCGATAAGGGCGCGAATGATGAGCCGGGCCGACATCCCGTTGATGTCGGATACGACCGAAGAAAGCTTGATATTGGCTCCTTCTAGCACTTTTTGGATGCGGTTGAGCTCCCGTGCCCGTTCCTCGATCAAACTGCGCCGATAACGGACCAGTTCCCGGAGCTCCCGCTGAGCTCGATGAGGGATGTAACCCCCTTTTAGCAATCCATGGCGAAGCAAGTCCGCGATCCATTCAGCATCTTTGACATCGGTCTTTCGCCCGGGAACCGCTTTGATGTGTTGGGCATTGACGACAAGCACTTCGATCGGCTCTGTTTCGAGGAGATTATACACCGG
>NZ_JBCNEQ010000043.1:0-25523 GCF_050480245.1 Bhargavaea massiliensis
TCACCTCCTCCTACTCGATTATTAGAACTGTAGATGAGCAAAATCACTAACATAAATTTACATCGAAACAAAAAAGGAGACATGAACCCGATTCCTTGGTTAGAATAGATGTGCTACCAAACCATTTACAAGGAGGTTCATGTCTCATGAATAGATTAGCACATCATCAAGGAATTCACAAGTTTTTCACGATGTTGGGGTTGGCCCTTTATTTTTCAAAACCTGTTATGAAGCATCTCGTTCATATCGTGGATGCGATGATCACGAAGGGCTTTTCGGGAACATTGACCGATCTTCATCATGGGAGCTTTCATCCGAACCACCGCACGACACTCAGCCATTTTTTCACGAAAAGTCCGTGGGAGGAAGAGGCGCTGCTTCATAAACTCCAGCAGACGAACCGGATTCTCTATCCGAACGGCGTTGCCGTCCAAGCGAAGCAGTTGGCCCGCTCCATCGAACCGAGTGACACTCACCTCGTCACGGTGGGGGAAGAGCATTATCGCGTCTATCGTTACGAAGGAGCGCTCAACGGTCTCGACCATGCGGTGGTGCTGCTCGCAAGAAAAGGAGCAGGAAAATTTTCATTTTATTTCCGAGGGAAGCGCAAAAAAAGACAAAGTTTTCCCTTCTTGTCGAATAAGAAAGAATGAAGTAGAATGTATATTTGTGAACAATATGAACTGCGGAGAGAGAAGCGATGAGCAAAAAAATTTTATACTTATTTTTTGTTTTAATTGGGGCTACAGTCGTCATTTTTGCTAATATGAAGCATAACATTTATACGTCCATGTAAAATTAGGTATTTCCATTAGTACATGTATACCCCTTTGCACATACGCTAGAAGTGTAACAAACTTTAATACGAAAGGGGTATGAAATATGCATTGTCGTCCAAATATGATGCCGCCAATCGTTCACCCAACAAAATGTTGTACACAGCATCAAATGCAAACAACGATTGTGCCGCACATTCATCCATCACATACGACGTATGTGAATCATCATTTATTCCAGCATCAACATTATTTTCCTCATACGCAATCAGTAGTCAACAAGGTATCGCATCAACATGTTGTTTGTCCAGGTCCGGGACCGTTCCCACGACCATTTTAACCGAAGGCGATTCGCCTTCGGTTTTTTGTCGAAAAAAAGACGAAGTTTGTGAAAATGAAAAATTGACAAAGACTGCTTTTTTTGAAAGAATAGGTGTAGACATGGATAATTGAGGTGAGCAAACGTGCTTTCAGATCGTATCAACTTAACAGCAAAAGACATTCTCGAAAAAGAGTTTAAAATAAGCATGCGCGGATATAATCAAGATGAAGTTGATCGCTTTCTTGATTTAATTATTAAAGACTATGAAACATTTCATCAAATCATTGAACAATTACAACAAGAAAATACTCGTTTAAAAAGCCAATTGCAGGAGGCACAAAAACGTCAGCCATCTCAAACAGGGACGACGAATTTTGATATTTTACAGCGTCTTTCCAATTTGGAAAAACATGTTTTTGGAAGCAAACTTTACGAATAAATATCCTAATTTTTCTATTGATTTGGCTTATCGTTTCGGATATACTATCATATGCTTACATGAATCATGTTCGGGTAATCGCTGCGATGCATAGGCATCGTAGAGGAAAGTCCATGCTCGCACGGTGCTGAGATGCCCGTAGTGTTCGTGCCTAGCGAATTCATAAGCTAGGGCAGTCTGGCGATCCGCTGGGCTGACGGCAGGGAAAGAGCCTACGTCCGCGATGGATATGGCTCGATTACCTTTAAAGTGCCACAGTGACGTAGTCTTGCTGGAAACGGCAAGAGTGGAACGCGGTAAACCCCACGAGCGAGAAACCCAAATTGATGGTAGGGGCACCTTCTCGAAGGAAATGAACGGAGAGAAGGACAGGCGTACGCCTGTAGATAGATGATTACCACCGAAGTACGAGGCGGAAGCCGTTTGCAGTACGACGGAACAGAACATGGCTTACAGAACATGATTCATGGCATAACTCTCCTGCACATATCGTCAGGGGAGTTTTTGTTTTTGGGAATATGAGGGGAGAGTTTGTTGTGAACAAAAAATTGACATCTTTGTTTGGGGCAGATACATTTTTATACATTTCTCATGCCATTATTCAAGAAGCAGCCGAAGGAGTTATTGTGACGGATAGTGAAGGGCGTATTTTATTAACGAATCCAGCTTTTGAAACGGTAACAGGTTATACGCAAGAAGAAGTGCTCGGAAAAAAGCCGAATATTCTTCGCTCTGGTTTACATGATCGCAAGTTATTCGAGAATGGGATAGATATATGAATGAAAGGTGAATGGATATGGGACAGATAACATTAATTGCCACTGCAGCGATGGGGCTTGAATCGATCGTTGCAGACGAAGTGCGCGCGCTCGGTTATGATTGTCAAGTGGAAAATGGGAAAGTGACGTTTGTTGCGGATGAGCGCGCGATTTGTCGCGCGAATTTATGGCTTCGAACAGCCGATCGTGTAAAAATTAAAGTAGGTGAATTTTCAGCAACAACGTTCGATGAGTTGTTCGAACAAACAAAAGCGCTTCCATGGGCGCAGTTTTTACCGATCGATGCCCAGTTTCCTGTTGTCGGGAAATCGGTCAAATCTAAATTGTTTAGCGTATCCGATTGTCAAGCCATCGTAAAAAAAGCGATTGTTGAAAATTTGAAGCAACATTATGGCGTTTCATGGTTCGAGGAAACAGGTGCACAATTTCGTATTGAAGTCGCTTTGCATAAAGATATTGCTACATTAACAATCGATACGAGCGGTGCTGGGTTGCATAAAAGGGGCTATCGCGTCAAACAAGGAGAAGCGCCATTAAAAGAAACGTTAGCAGCAGCGCTCGTTCAGTTGACCAATTGGACACCAGATCGTCCATTTGTTGATCCGTTTTGTGGATCGGGAACGATTGCGATTGAAGCCGCGTTGATCGGCCAAAATATCGCTCCGGGATTTAACCGTGATTTCGTATCTGAACAATGGCATTGGATTTCTGCTCGTTTATGGGATGAAGCAAGGGAAGAGGCGGAAGATTTAGCGCGTTATGATCAACCTTTGCATATTGTTGGATTTGATATCGATCATCGCATGGTTGACATCGCGAAAACAAATGCGCAAGAAGCGGGATTAGCTGATTTAATTACGTTTAAACAAATGCAGGTGAAAGATTTCCGAACGAAAGACGAGTATGGTGTCATCGTCGGGAACCCTCCTTATAGTGAGCGGTTAGGGGAGAAAGAAGAAGTGGAACAGCTGTATCGAGAGATGGGAAAAACATTTGCAGCTTTAGATACGTGGTCGATTTATATTTTAACATCCCATCGTCAATTTGAGCAGTTGTACGGAAAACAAGCAACGAAGCGTCGCAAATTGTTTAACGGTTTCATTGAAACGCAATATTATCAATTTTGGGGACCTCGTCCGCCACGTTCATATGACAAGCTGTCTCATTGACAGCTTTTTCTTTTCAACTTCATTGACATCTTTCTTTTTTTGGTCAATAATTAATGTTTGTGTACTTCGTTAAAATTAATGGAGGAGCTAAAAAGTATGAACAAATATCCGTTTGTATTAAATAAAAATGAGAATTTTTTTGATAAACTTAACGAATGGATCGGTGATGTATTTTACGATATTTTACCTGAAGCAGGTTTTGAATTGCGAGATGAACAAATTTTTATGGCATTTCAACTTGAGCGGGCATTTAGAGAGAAAAAAGTGATGTTTGCTGAAGCGGGTGTCGGAACAGGAAAAACGATTGTATATTTGCTTTATGCCATTTGTTATGCACGTTATATCGGAAAACCAGCCATTATTGCCTGTGCAGATGAAACGTTAATTGAACAGCTTGTAAAAAAAGAAGGAGATATTGCGAAAATTTCGCGCGTTTTAAACATAAACATTGATGTTCGTTTAGCGAAATCACCAGATCAATATTTATGTTTGAACAAACTCGATGATGTGTTAATGACAGAAGAAGAGGAGCTATACGAGCAAATTTTTGACGAATTGCCTTTATTTGTTCATGATCATTCACCTCTTCAAATGTTTTATCATTACGGTGATCGGAAAGATTATGCACATTTAAGTGATGAACAATGGGCAAAAATTGCTTGGGACCCGTTTCAAGACTGTTTAGCGTGCGAAAAACGTCATCGTTGTGGTCAAACGTTATCGCGCGATTATTATCGAAAAGCGAGAGATTTAATTATTTGTTCTCACGATTTTTATATGGAACATATTTGGACGTACGAAGCACGAAAACGTGAAGGTCAGCTACCGCTTTTACCTGAAGCAAGCTGTGTCGTTTTTGACGAAGGACATTTATTAGAATTTGCTGCCCAAAAAGCGTTAACGTATCGTATGAAAGAAACGACATTAGAAACGTTGCTTTCCCGTTTATTAGAAAATGATATTCGTGAACAATTAGCTTATTTAATTGAAGATACATTAGAATTAAGTGTACGCTTTTTTGATGAATTGATGAATCATGCGAAAGTTGTACCAGGATCTAATCGTCAAGAATTAACGTTTACTCCGTCCCTTTTACAACTAGCGCAAACATTGCGGACGAAGGTTGAACAAATTGGTGATGAACTTGTATTTGAAAGTGAAACGTATACAATTGACCACTATCAATTAAAAGTTGTTGATGAGTATTTAGATCAAATTCATCATTCATTATATTTATTTATTCATAATCGGGACGCAATCACGTGGCTTGAATCGTCGCTCGATGGCAATACGCTTGTCATTATGCCGAGAACGGTACAAGAAGTGTTACGCGAAAAAGTATTTTCTAAGCGCATCCCATTCATCTTTTCTTCCGCCACATTATCAAACGAAAAATCGTTTGATTATATGGCAAAAAGCCTTGGAATTGATGAATATTTATCATTTCATGTCGATTCACCGTTTGATTACGACAAACAAATGACGATTTACATGCCAATGTTTGAAAACGATGAGCGTATATTTGAGGAAAAATATGCATATGCCATGCAAAAAATACGCGAAACGAATGGGCGTGCTCTTGTGTTATTCCCGACACGCGAACAATTGAATGAATTTAAAGCTCGTGCACAACAAGAAGAAGGACTCACTTTTTTATTTGAAGGCGATCAAGAAATTAGCGAACTCGTTTCGCGCTTTCAAAACGAAGAGGAAACGATTTTATGTGCCCAACATTTATGGGAAGGATTAGACATTCCAGGTCCATCGCTAAGTAACGTCATCATTTGGGCGCTTCCTTATCCACCGAATGATCCTGTTTTTCAGGCGAAGCGAAAACAAACGGACAATCCGTTTTGGGAAGTCGATGTTCCATACATGATTTTACGATTACGTCAAGGGGTGGGACGTTTAATTCGTCAACGTGATGATCGTGGAATCGTATGTATTTTTGTAACAAATGATGAGCCAATTCAAGTGATTGAAACGATTAAACGTGTATTGCCAACAGATGTACGGCAAAAATAGAGGAATATTTGTAAGTATTGTAGAATAACAATACAACGGAATGGAGGGAAGAAGATGAATAAAAATATTCAGTCAGTTGAAAGGCAATTTTTGCAGTACGTCAAAAAAATGATGGCATATAAAGAGGCTATTTCGCTCATGTATTGGGATTTGCGTACAGGGGCGCCGAAGAAAGGGATTGATCAACGCTCTGAAGTGATCGGTATGTTATCGCAAGACGTATTTCATATGTCAATTTCAGAGCAAATGGCGGCATACATCGCAGAGCTTTCAGCAAAGTCTGTACAAGAACAATTATCAGCTGTGACACGGCATACGCTAGCGGAATGTCAAAAAGAATACGAACGCAATAAAAAAATTCCTGCTGATGAATACAAACAATATGTCATTTTGCAATCAAAAGCAGAAAGTGTATGGGAAGAAGCAAAAGCAAAATCCGATTTTTCACTTTTTGAACCGTACCTAAAACAACTTGTCGACTTTACAAAACGATTTGTTACATATTGGGGAACAAATGGGCACCCATATAATACGCTATTAGATTTATATGAACCAGGTGTCACTGTTGATTTGTTAGATGATGTTTTTTCAAAATTACGCAATCATATTGTTCCGCTCGTTCAACAAATTAGCCAATCACGACACAAGCCGGAAACGAACTTTTTATTTCAGCCGTTTTCGAAAGAAAAACAACGGGCGTTTAGTTTAGCTCTTTTAAAAGAGTTGGGCTATGACTTTGACGCTGGACGTCTAGATGAAACGGTTCATCCTTTTGCCATTACGTTAAATGATGGCGATGTCCGAATTACAACAAGATATGACGAAAATGATTTTCGAACAGCAGTATTTGGTACGATTCACGAATGCGGACATGCTCTTTATGAACAAAATATTTCTAAAGAGCTAGCGGGTACACCACTTTACGATGGCACATCAATGGGCATTCATGAATCACAATCGTTGTTTTATGAAAACTTTATCGCTCGGCATTATTCGTTTTGGAAGCGATATTATAGCTTGTTACAACAATATGCTCCGCATTTTGCTGACGTTTCATTAGATGATTTTTATCGGGCGATTAATGAATCAAAACCGTCTCTGATCCGTATTGAAGCCGATGAATTGACATATCCATTACATATCATTGTCCGATATGAAATAGAAAAAGCGTTATTTGATGGTGCCATCGAAGTGAAAGATTTGCCATACATTTGGAATGAAAAATATGAGGCGTATTTAGGCGTTCGTCCAGCACGTGATGCAGAAGGCATCCTTCAAGATGTACATTGGGCTGGGGGAAGTTTTGGGTATTTCCCATCGTATGCGCTTGGATATATGTATGCTGCACAGTTTAAACACGCAATGGAGAAAGAGTTGCCGAACTTTGATGAGCTGCTTGAAAATGGGGAATTTGTTCGTATTCGTGAATGGCTTACAAAGCATATCCATCAGTTTGGAAAGACGAAAAAACCGCTTGACATTTTATATGAAGTGACAGGAGAAGGTTTAAATCCAACGCATTTAATTCAGTATTTAGAAGAAAAATATAAACATATTTATCGATTATAAAAAACCTATAAAAAACCGGGCAATTTTGCCCGGTTTTTTTTACCAAAGTTTAAAACCTTTTGATCCAGGAGGCGCATTTTGGATCATATCGATAAATGGAACGGTGTATGCGATTAAAATGAGTACAACAGCAATACCGATCCACAATTTCCAGTTTTCGAATACAAGTGGTGTACGTTCAGCCTGTTCAGCGACTTCTGCAACAGGGAATTCTGTTTCACCTTTTGGAGCGAAAAATGCTAAGTTTGTAACGATAATGAGTACGAGAATAATACCGATAAACAAGATCGTTCCACCGACAGCTTGAGCGATTTGATAAGGAATCCACTCAAGCGCTTGTGGTGCATCGCCGTATGTTGAAAATGACGAACGGCGTGGGGCGCCTAGCAACCCTGCAAAATGCATCGCACTCGACATGAAAATCATACCGACCGACCAAACGATCGTTTGGGTGATCGCCAAACGGTTCATCGCTTTTGTCATCACACGTCCTGTTAAGTGAGGGATGAGCCAGTACGCTGCACCAAAGAACGTCAATACGACCGTTGTTGCTAATGTTAAATGGAAGTGACCTGTTACCCAAATTGTATTATGAATAACTTGGTTTAATTGATGTGATGCGTTGATAAGACCACCAGCACCAGCAGGGATAAAGAACAACATACCGATAAAAGGTGCAAAGAAACGAGCATCACCCCAAGGGAGTTTACGTAACCATCCGAACAATCCTGTTGCCCCTTTGGAGCGACCGTACATCTCAAACGTTGCAAACATCGAGAACGCTGTCATTAATGATGGAATAACAACCATAAACGTTAAAACAACTTGTAAGTATTTCCAAACTGGATCAATTCCAGGTTCCACGAGCTGATGGTGGAAACCGACAGGAATCGAGAAAATTAAGAATAAAATGAACGACATGCGAGCAAGTGAGTCTGAAAACATTTTTCCGCCAATAATTTTTGGGATAATGGCATACCAAATCATATATGCAGGCAATAACCAGAAATAGACGAGCGGGTGACCAAAGTACCAGAACAATGTTCGGCTTACAAGTACGTTAATGCGATCGACATAACCTAATGACCAAGGAATAAATTGGAATAATACAGTTGCTGCTACACCGAGCGAGCAAATGAGCCATAATACCATGTTAACAACGGACATAAATGTAAGTAACGGGCTCACTTGACCCGGATGGGCTTTTTTCCATTTTGCATAATGGGCGAACATTGCAAATCCGCTAATCCAGCTGCCGACAACAACGAGCGTTAAACCGATATAAAAGCCAGCATGTGCTTGTAATGGCGCGTAAAACGTATATAAAACAGAAGCTTCACCGATTAAAATATAAAATGCTGTGATCGCTGTACCGATTGTCATGAGCCAAAAACCGACCCAGCCCCAGAATCGCACGCGATCAGAAAGTGTTCCAGCAGTGCGGCTTACAGCTGCAAATTGAAAACCGATAATAAAGAATGTAGTTAAAACGAGTCCGAGCAATACACCGTGAGTGGTTAAAATCGTATAATAGCTAATGCCTGCCGGTAATTCTAGTTTTCCAGAGCGCACAAGCACTTGTAGTAGCCCAGCAAGTCCTCCTAATGCGAGTGCAACGAAAGCGACATAAATATGGGCCATTGCTAATTTTCCATCACGTGCATCTACTTTCCATGTTCCGTTCATCATTGTTCAACCACCTTCACTTTCGCCGTCATTAAGTGGTGACCGGCACCGCAATATTCATTACATAAGATGACATACTCGCCAACTTTGTCGAATGTTTGTGTGTAGCTACTTACATAACCAGGCTCAACCATCATGTTCACGTTTGTTCCAGCCATTTCAAATCCGTGAATGACGTCTTTTGTTGCTACGTTAATCGTTACTTTTGCTCCTTTTGGAATTTCTACTTGATTTGGTGTGTAAGCAAATGCAGAAGCAACGATATTAAGTTGGTATTCGTTATCTCCTGTTTTGACAAGTCCTGGTTTATCAAATGGTGGCGTTTGATCGACTTTTTCCGGATCGATTGTTGTTAAACAGCTCGGTGGCTGTGTGCCTTGTGCAAATGCTCCAACTCCTAAAACGGCTAAAAATACGAATAACGAACCGATGCCGAAAAACAGCCAAATTTTTTCATACTTATGCATGTGCATAACGTCCCTTCCCCTTTCCCTCTATAAACGACTTAAAAACAAGAAATATACGCTTACCCACGTGAAAATGAGGAAAAATCCCAAAAACAAAACAGAAGCAAGCGTTCCTTTTAATGAAGGTTCTTTCTCCACCTTTGTTTTTGGTGCGTTTGTGTTTAATTGAGTTTTCACTTTTATTCCTCCCTCCCTAAATAAACCTTAAATAGAAATGTATACACTTACATCATACAAAACAATTTGTGAAATGAAACGCTTTCTTCATATGTTTCACAAATTGTTCATTCGTTACTTTACCATCATCATAACCGTAAAAATAAGGGGTAGCTGTGACTTTTGTCACACATATTTTGTGATGTTGTGAAAAAAGTGTGAAATGTTCAGAAAAAGGTGGGTGTGAAATAAAAAAAGAAGCTTACAACCGCAAGCTTCTTTTGTTTATTCGTTATCAATTGTTAAAATGAGCTGCAATTCTCCTTTGTTTTCAAAGTGAATCGGGACGCGAAAAGCTTTATCAAAGCCGTAAATTTTTGTTTGACCGACGAGAACAGTAGGCGGTGTAATATCAATTGTAATACCTTTTTGCGAAACGATCGTTGCTAAGTTTCCTGCAATCATATTGCCGAGTTCACCGGTAAATGATTTAAGCATTTCCCCTTCTAACGGCATGCCAAACATCGTTTCTCCGATACTTCCAAATATCGTTTCATGCCCTTCAATCATTAGGCGTCCCCGTAAGTCTCCGGTCATCCCAATCAATACATTAATGGACGTTTGAGTGAAAGGTTGTGTAAACAATGAAGGTTTTTCGGTTGTCATTGCTAGCGGGATGACAGAGCGAATCGATTCGATCGTTCCGTTTAAAATCGTTGTAATTTTCTCACCTAAAGCCATACAACGCCCCCCTTTTTCTTCATCATAACAAATTTTTCACTTCGGTTACATCATTTTTCGATAAATACAGATAAAGAAAACATAAAAAACATAGTGACGAATGAATAAATTACGTTATAATGAAAGTGCACAACAACATACTCCCTTTCAAAACGTCGAAAGCTTTCCTCCTATTGCTGTGAGGAAAGCTTTTCTATAAGGACTATATCGATGGTTTCGCCATCCAAATTATTTTGTTGTCTCCCTGGAATTGATCATGATTTCGCTTATGTTTCAGGCGCATTGGACAGCTATCATATTCACGATATGCAACACATATCTTCTATCTATTCGTATTCGTGTAGAGGAACGCGCGCTACGTTTATTAAAATCCCCTAATTAAATAGGGGAATTTTTATGTATTTTTTTTGTGAACTACAGTAAAATGAAGGTAGATTTTTTAAAAGGGGTATGGGAAAAAATGAAAATAACAAAAACAGAACCGTTGCAACAATGGATATACCGCTTGATTGCACTTCATGATCAATTTGTCGAAATAGGCGACACAGTGCAAGCTAAAAAAACAAAACAATTAATTAAGAAAGCGTACGATGGAGAGTTTACAATTGCTTTTTGTGGTCACTTTTCTGCTGGAAAGTCTAGTTTAATCAATGAATTGATTGGTGCTCCGCTTTTACCATCTAGTCCAGTTCCAACGGGTGCAAACCTTGTAAAAGTAAAAGCGGGAAAACCGTATGCGCGCGTATATTATAAAACTAGTCAGCCAATTGAATATGTCGCTCCTTACGATTACGAGGAAGTAAAAACGTTTTGTCAAGACGGTGATGCCATTGATATGATTGAAATTAGCGATGAGACAGATGCGATTCCAAGTGGAATTGTACTGATGGATACACCGGGTATTGATTCGACAGACGATGCTCATCGCTTGGCGACAGAGTCTGCTCTTCATTTAGCGGATGTTATATTTTATGTGATGGATTACAACCATGTCCAAGCGGAAATGAACTTCGAGTTTACCAAGCGGTTGTCGCAGTATGGCAAAACGATATACTTAGTTGTGAATCAAATTGATAAACATCGTGAAGAAGAGCTTCCGTTTTCACTGTTTGCTCGTTCGGTGGAAGAAGCGTTTCAACAGTGGGGAGTTACATTTGAACGCATTTTTTATACGTCGCTGAAACAAAAGGAGCATGTATATAACGAGTTTGAAGCATTAAAACAACTATTAGAGTCGCTTTTTGGCGAGAAAAATGGGCGGCTTCAACAAAGTATACATATTGCGGTCGAGCAAATGATTGATGACCATATGCGAGCAGTGATCGCGCAACAGGAAGAAGAAGAACAAAACATTCGTCAATTGCTTTCATTCAATAATGAACAGGAACTTCTTAAAAAGATTGAAGAGATGGAGCAAACGATTGATGACATAAAGAAAACGTGGTCAACTGCAAAGCAACGTGTTGAACAGCAGCTAACAACAACATTAGATAACGCCTATATGATGCCCTACGAAACGAGGGAGTATGCGCGCGCCTATCTAGAAGCATGTCAACCCGATTTTAAAGTCGGTTTTTTATTTACAAAGAAGAAAACAGAGGAAGAACGGAAAAAAAGATTGAGTGCTTTTTATAAAGATTTACATAAAAAAATTGAAAGTCAGTTGGAATGGCACATTCGTGACTTGCTGAAACGGTTTTACGAGCAATATGATATTCGTGATCATGAATTGTTACATCACATTCAACAATTGACAGTTCCTTTTTCTGAACAATGGCTTGCTGAACGGAAACCGAATCAACCGCTTGTAACGGGGGATTATGTTTTAACGTATACGAACGATATAGCAACCGAAATCAAACGGTCATATCGCGATGTAGCACTTCAACTAGTGGAGCAAATGATTGAAAAAGGAAAAGCACAACAACAATTAGCGATGTATGAGCAACAACTTGCACAGCTCATCGAGGAACAGGCGAGTTGGGAAAGATTAAAACAACTTGCGCGTCAACGTGAGCATACTCGTCAGCAGTTGCGAAAAACTGTCGAAACGGCAAAGCCGCTAAGCGATGAAGCTGTTTATCCGTTTATTCATGAGACGTTTATGATGCGAGAGAGCAAACGAGAGACGGAAGAAGTTTCCCATGTGAATGAAAAGATGCAAGAAGAACATTCAATCCCACTAGCACAAACAGCACAAACAGCGAGTG
Organism: Bhargavaea massiliensis; assembly: GCF_050480245.1. Lineage (GTDB taxonomy): Bacteria > Bacillota > Bacilli > Bacillales > Anoxybacillaceae > Anoxybacillus. The sequence continues at coordinate 12,340 of NZ_JBCNEQ010000043.1, forward strand.
AGACGGTTGAACAAATGATTGAAAAATTGCGTACTGTTAGCCAAATGGTTGTTCCGATTGAAGGATTGAAACAACTAGCGAAAGAAATGAGCGAAAAGGTTCGGCAGCTTCAACAAAGAACGTTTACGATTGCTCTATTCGGGGCTTTTAGTGCTGGAAAATCTTCGTTTGCAAATGCTTTAATTGGCGAACACGTTTTGCCTGTTTCGCCCCATCCAACGACGGCGACAATTAATAAAATTGTTCCGCCGACAGACGAATATCCACATGGAACGGTTGTTGTTCAAATGAAAACAGAACAACAACTTTTAAACGATTTGCAACATTCCCTTCGCTTTTTCGGTGTGCAAGCTCATTCATTACAGCAGGCGATCGAAGAAAGCGAAAAGGCGATTTGCAATCACCATGTTGGAGCAAAAGAACGCGTACATTGGGCGTTTTTGCAAGCTGTCGTTCGCGGTTACGAACAGATGAAAGAAAAGCTTGGTCAGTTGGTTACTATTTCACTCCAACAATTTCATGAATACGTAGCCAATGAAACGAAGTCGTGTTTCGTTGAATGGATTAAGTTGTATTATGATTGTCCATTAACTCGTGAAAACATCATTCTTGTCGATACACCAGGGGCAGATTCTGTAAACGCTCGTCATACAGGAGTCGCATTTAATTACATTAAAAATGCAGATGCGATTTTCTTTGTGACATATTATAACCATGCTTTTTCAAAAGCCGATCGCGAATTTTTAATTCAGCTCGGTCGTGTAAATGATACGTTTAGTTTAGATAAAATGTTCTTTATCATTAATGCAGCTGACTTAGCTCATACACAAGAAGAGTTGCAGACGGTGGTGCGCTATGTGAAAGAGCAGCTTTTGCAATTCGGTATTCGTCATCCTCGTCTTTTTCCATTATCGAGTAAATGGGCGCTTGCCGAAAAGAACGGGGAAACATTCAAACATGACGTATTATCGAATTCAGGCATGAGCACGTTTGAGCAAGCTTTTTATCCGTTTATTCATCAAGAGATCGGTTCATTAGCGATAGCTTCCGCACGTTTACAAATGAAACAAGCGCACAAACGGTTAGCAGAATATATTGCAGAAGCAAAACAAAGCGATGATATAAAACGCAAAAAGTTACAAACATTGCAACAAGAGCAACAGCAGCTCGAACAGATCATGAAACAATATGAAATGAATTATGACATTCATGCAATCGAGCAAGAGCTGAGCGAGTTAGTTTATTACATTCAACAGCGCATTTTTTTCCGTTTGCCAGATTGGTTTAAAGAGTCGTTTAATCCGTCCGTTCTTCATGATCGACAAACGAATATAAAAAAAGCGTTACAATTATGTTTAGACGAATTGTTGTATTCCATTGGATTCGATTTGGCGCAAGAAATGCGAGCGACTAGCTTGCGAATGGAAGCATTTATAAGCAAACGTTATGATCTTCATTTTATGGCGTTAGAGAAACAGTGGAAGGAAGTTCATGATCTCATTGTAACAAAAGTGGATCTTCCTGTTTTTCCAACATTGGAATTTCCGCTTGCTTTTGAACAACTCGATCGCAACATATTTAAAAAAGCGCTATCGTTGTACAAAAGTACGAAATCATTTTTCGAAAAAGATGAAAAGCGATTGATGAAAGAAGAATTGGAACGACAATTGCATGAGCCGGTTTCAGCGTATATAAATGAACAAAAACAACGCCTGCTTGCGCATTATACGAAACAATGGAATACCGTTATTGAGCGGCTTCATTGTCATATGTATGAACAGATGAATGAACATTTTGCTGGTTTGCTCGCGGCATTAACCGCTCAAGCACCAATGAATGAATTGCAACGTATTTACGATATGATTGGAGGAATGAATGATGAGTGAAGTTCATCAAGCAATTACAGCGCATTCACAAAAACAGCATGCGCTCATTCGCGCATTTGCACAATTAGATGCTAAACGGGAAGCGTATATTGAGGAAGCTGTTGCCTTATGTCAACGAGGCGAGCCGTTTTCTGTGCACAATATTAACGAAGTGACAAAACAAATGAATGAACTAGCTAAAAATGGAATTTTACCACAACGAAAATATGTGACGGTTGACATGGTAAAGGAATATGTCCAAAAATTAAATAACAAATCGTCGTAGTGTAAAACGTCCCATTCGTGCATATTATCTTTGTATGGAAAGGAGGGTGTGAAACAATGGGACGAACAAAATTAGGAAACGCAAATGCACAACGAAACAATAACGCGAAGCAAAAAAATGATTTCAATAACGAATTTGCTTCATATGCTGAAGTGGAAGTAAAAAAAATGAGCAATGAACATAAAAATATTCGATAAAGGCGCGCATGTGCGCCTTTTTTTTGAGATGACAAATAGAAGGGTAGGTATGTTGATGAAAAAGTGGTTTGCCATCATTGTTTTATTTAGTTTTTTTGCATATATGCTTTGGGAACATATGACGGAAAGACAAACGATAGCAACCGGTATTCATGTAGGAATGAAGGCTCCTGATTTTTCTTTACAAACAACTGATAGAAAAACGGTTCAACTTTCACAACTGCGCGGAAAAGCGGTTATTGTGAATTTTTGGGCGACGTGGTGTCCACCGTGTCGCGCAGAAATGCCAGATATGCAAAAATTTTATGAACGATATCATCAACAAGTAGAAATTGTAGCTGTAAATGTGATGGTACGAGATTTGGAAGGAAAAGTCAGTCAGTTTATAAAAGATTATCATTTGACATTTCCAGTTGTGCTAGATGTTGATGGACATGTCATGAAACAATATGATATTCAACCCATTCCGACATCTTTTATAATCGATCGACAAGGAATTATTCGTAAAAAACAAATCGGGCCGATGTCGTATGAACAAATGGTGCAATATGCAGAAAAATGGGGGAAATAGCCGAAGAATCGGCTATTTTTTGTATATTTTTTGTTATGTTTGGAAAAGATGGAAAAAAACAAAAAGTAGGTGAATACGTGATGCGGAAAATAAGAAAGCGAACATTTGCAGAACTAGTAATGGAAAATAAGCGACAGCTATTGAACGATGTCAGCGCATTAGAAAAATTGGAAGAGAAAATGGAAACACGCTGGCTTCATAAACCAGAGTAATCCGGCCATACTATAAGGGAGGGGGGATGAAAAATGGGTAATCCAAAAAGCAATCAACAACCGTTTGTACCGCAACATATCGGAACAAAACCAAGAGCAGCTGGCGGCAATAAAGGAAAGCAAATGCAAGATCAATCGGGGCAACATCCGCAAGTCATTCAAACAAAAGGTGAATAAGGGCGAATACTCGCCCTTATTAAAGTTTACATAATAATATTATAATAAACAAAATAATGTGTATAACATAAAAAAACGTACATGATAAATGATGTACATTTTACTTTTATAAGGAGGATACAAAATGAGACCAAATCATGATGACCGTCGCGATAATGTAGAAAAATTACAAGACATGGTACAAAATACGCTTGAAAATATCGAAAAAGCGGAAGAAACGATGGCATTTGCTACCGCAGAGGAGCGCGAGAAGATTAAGCAAAAAAATCACCGTCGCGAAGAAGCAATTGGAGCGATGCGAGAGGAAATTAAAGATGAGGCAAGAGCGAGAGAAGAAGGATATGAATTGTAAAAGCCGCATACGTGCGGCTTTTTTAGCTGGTTGTTTTCTGCTTTTCATGTGTTTATGGTACAATAAAAACAAAGTACGCTATATCGGAGAGTGAGAAGCCATGATCATTTCACAAAAAGAGATTGAAGTTCGCTATGCGGAAACAGATCAAATGGGAGTTGTTTATCATGCGAATTATATTATTTGGCTAGAGATTGGACGAGCTCATTTTATTCAACAGCTTGGCTTTCAATATGCTGATATGGAGAAAAGGGGAATTGTTTCTCCTGTCATTGATTTACAAATTTCTTATAAAAAACCGTTACGATACGGTGAAACGGCCACGATCAAAACGTGGGTAGAATCATATGATGGGATTCGAGTCGTTTATGGATACGAAGTGTTAACGCCGACAAAAGAAGTCGCGGCAACAGCAACGTCTAAACATGTTTGTGTGACGAAGGAGACGTTTCAACCTGTTTTAATTAGAAAATATTTCCCTGATTGGCATGAGGCGTACGAACGAGCAAAAAAAAGATAAAAGCGGGTGTCGCCCGCTTTTATTTGTATGTAAATATCGGCTCGTTTTGTTTATCATCAAACGTAATATGCAAATCACGACCGTCAAAATACCACAGATCATTTTGTTCAATAAAAAAGATGACACCGTCTTTTTCTAATGTAACCGCAGCGTCGATTGGCTCTTCCTTATTCACCCCTAAAGAAAACCCTTTTTGTACGGTGCTGCAACCGCCGTATCGAGCAAAGAAGCGAACGTAGTCTCCACGCTGCAAATGGAGCTCTTCTTTATACCACTGAAACGCTTGATCGCACATGTATATGTTCATTATGTTCACCATCCTTCACCAATAATTATAAAAGAACGAGAAACGTTTTTCTATTTTTGAATACTCGATTTAAGAAAAAATAAAAAAGTAACTATACAAATGGTGGTAAAACATGTATCATTAATCCGTAATGAATGTAAAAGAGAAAGGAGTGACGGTTCCGTTATGAGCAGGACGAGTACGAATGAACCAGAACCAGCAATAATAGAGGAAATAGCTCCGTTTTTTGGCGCTGGAACGTACTGCTCAAAAACGAAACAGGCGCTCCAACGACTAAAAGGCGGTGCTTACCTCTTATAAACAAGATAGGGGGGTTACGCCATGATGAACATTTATTTATCTAACGATCAAGGAAAATTAGAGGAAATTTACGAGTTAAAAAACGGCTGCTGGGTGAATCTCGTCTCCCCAACAGAAAGTGAAATTCGCTACATTGCAGAACATGTAAATATTCCCATTGATTCGATTAAAGATGCACTTGACGATGAAGAGCGTTCACGTATTGAAAAAGAAGATAATCATGTATTGATTATCGTTGATATCCCAATTATTACGTACGATGAAGGAAACATTCCAACGTATGAAACCATTCCAATTGGAATGATTATTACAAATACATGTTTTATCACTGTCTGCTTGCAAGAAAACCCGATTTTTGAAGAATTCACAAAAAACAAGGTAAAAAATTTTTATACGTATATGAAAACGCGTTTTGCATTGCAAATGTTATATATCATTTCGACGTATTACTTAAGATATTTAAAGCACATTAATCGTAAAACGAGCGAGATTGAAAAACAGTTGCATCAATCAATGCAAAATAAAGAGTTATTTTCTTTGCTTAGTTTAGAAAAGAGCCTTGTTTATTTTACCACATCATTAAAAGCAAACAATATTGTGATGGAACGACTGCTTCGATTAAATTATTTACGGATGTATGAAGATGATCAAGAATTGTTAGAAGATGTCATTATTGAAAATAAGCAAGCGATTGAGATGACAGAAGTATATAGCAGCATTTTAAGTGGAATGATGGACGCGTTTGCTTCAGTCATCTCAAATAACTTAAATATGGTGATGAAATTTTTAGCTGCGGTTACGATTGTGATTTCTTTTCCAACGATGGTGACGAGCTTCTACGGCATGAACGTTCCAATACCACATCAAGATAAACCGTATGCATATTTAATTGCCTTAGGTGTTTCTTTAGCTTTTTCTAGCATTACAGCATTTATTTTTTGGAAGAAACGTTATTTTTAGAAGAACGGCATGCACCGTTCTTTTTTTTATACCGATAAAATACGAACATTTAATTAATTTTTTTTAAAAAAGTACGTTTTTTATTGACTCATTATCGACTATTTAGTATATTAACATTCGGAAAATGAAAGGTGAGGGATGAATAATGAACAACCGTTATGATGTAATCGTTGTTGGAGCTGGTCCGGCAGGGATTTTTACTTGTTATGAATTGACATTAAAATTGCCAGGTGCGCGCGTGTTGCTTGTTGATAAAGGACACGATATTTATAAACGAAATTGTCCCATTTTGCAAAAAAAGATTGAGAAATGTCCACCACCGGTTGGGAAAAAAGATTATGCGGGATGTTTACCTGCCTGTTCGATTACAAACGGATTTGGAGGAGCGGGAGCATATTCGGATGGTAAGTTTAACATTACGAGCGAGTTTGGTGGGTGGATGACGGATTATTTACCTGATTCGACTGTGTTAGAACTCATTCGTTATGTGGATGAAATTAATTTAAAGCACGGTGCTACGCATACATTAACTGATCCGCTTACGGATGAAGTGAGAGAAATTGAAAAACGCGCCTATGCTGCTGGACTGAAATTGTTACGTGCGCAAGTTCGTCATCTTGGTACAGAACAAAATTTAGAAATTTTAAAAAGCATATATGAATATTTACGAAAACATATTGATATGATGTTTAAGATGGAAGTTAGTGATATTGTGACTGAAAAAATACATGGTACGAATCACGTCAAAGGTATCCAATTGAAAAATGGAGATGTATTCTATGCTGATCGAGTCGTCATTGCCCCTGGACGTGATGGTTCGGCTTGGTTAACGAATATATTGAAGCGCCGTGGATTGAAAATGATCAATAATCAAGTCGATATTGGCGTTCGTGTCGAAACGTCTAATGTAGTCATGGAGGAAATTAACACACATTTGTACGAAGGAAAGTTTATTTTTAATGCATCCGTGGGAACACAAGTGCGAACGTTTTGCAGTAATCCATCTGGGCATGTTGTTGTTGAAAACCATTCTGGCATTATGCTTGCAAACGGTCATGCATATAAAGATCCGAAATTAGGAAGCAACAACACAAATTTCGCTCTCCTAGTTTCCCATAAATTTTCTGATCCGTTTGATCAGCCGAACGAATATGCACATCAAATTTCCCGCTTGGCCAATGCACTATCTAACGGGGGAATTATTGTACAAAAATACGGTGATATTTTAAAAGGTAGACGTTCAACTGAAAAACGAATTAAAGAAGGATTTATCGAACCGACGTTAAAAGAAGCGGTTCCAGGGGATTTAGGTCTCGTTCTTCCTTACAATACGATGAAAAGTTTAATTGAGATGACAGAAGCATTGAACTATGTCACTCCAGGGATTGCTTCAGAACATACGCTTTTTTATGGAGTAGAAGCGAAGTTTTATTCCGCTCGCCCGAAATTAAATGAACGTTTTGAAACGGAAATTTCAGGGCTGTATGTCGGAGGAGATGGCGCAGGAATTACGCGTGGACTTGCACAAGCAGGAGCATGTGGCGTATGGATTGCCCGAAATATCGTGGAAACGTATAACTAGCGAGGATGTCTCGCTAGTTTTTGTTAACTTATAAGAATATGATGTTGACATATAAAAGTGAATCGAATACGATTATTGGTAATTAGAAGTAAAAGGGGGAGAACGATGAATTGGTTATTGTTAGCGGATCGTGTATTAGCTGGGGAAGAAATTACAGACGATGAAGCGCTCGCTATATTAAATTGCCCGGATGACGAATTATTGTTATTGTTACAAGGGGCTTATCGCATTCGTCAAACGTATTACGGAAATAAAGTGAAATTAAATATGATTATGAATGCAAAGTCGGGGTTGTGTCCAGAAAATTGTGGATACTGTTCGCAATCTTCTATATCTACCGCACCTATTTCGACATATAAAATGGTAAGTAAAGATGCGATTTTACAAGGTGCTAAACGAGCGTATGAATCAAAAATCGGAACATATTGTATTGTTGCGAGCGGAAGAGGGCCGAGCGATAAGGAAATTGATATTGTTGTATCTGCGGTGAGAGAAATTAAGGAAGCATATGGCTTAAAAGTATGCGCCTGTTTAGGAATATTAAAATTGGAACAAGCGTTACGCTTAAAAGAAGCAGGTGTGGACCGATACAACCATAATATTAATACGTCTAGAGAACATCATCCTCACATTACAACTTCTCATACATACGATGATCGGGTGCGTACGGTAGAAACAGTCAAGGAAGCCGGGATGTCGCCATGTTCTGGCGTCATTATCGGTATGAAAGAGACGAAACAAGATGTCGTTGCTATGGCAAGAAGCTTAAAAGTGCTAGATGCAGACTCGATTCCAGTAAATTTTCTTCATGCGATTGATGGAACGCCATTAGCAGGGACAAACGAATTAAATCCGCGTTACTGTTTAAAAGTGTTGGCTCTGTTTCGTTATATGAATCCAACGAAAGAAATTCGTATTTCTGGAGGCAGGGAAGTAAATTTACGCAGCCTGCAACCGCTTGGTTTATATGCTGCGAACTCCATTTTTGTCGGAGATTATTTAACAACATCTGGGCAAGAAAAACATGCTGATTTTCAAATGCTCGAAGATTTAGGATTTGAGATTGACTTTGCTCCAGCATCTTGTGCCATATAAAAAGCCGACGTTGGTGTGAAGCGACCCCTGTCAAGTAGACAGGGGTCACTTCACTTTCAGTGTGTCGGCTTTTTTATATGTACATATACTATACTAACAATGATGTTTAACAATGGAGTGAAGTTATGAGACAAATCGTTGAGCAACCCAAAAAGTTTACAAAGCGGAAACGACGCGAATAAACATTATAAACATTGCCATAACACGTATATGAAATAAGGAAAACAAAAAAAGAGTATACCGCAAAAGAGCGCATTCGTGGTCGTTTCCATCCATTGATCAATTCGTTCGTCCATAAGGTTGTCCTCCGTATTTTTTTACTTTCAACGTATGTATACATAGCGACAAATATACATAAAAACGGATGACATAGATGACATAAATGAATGATTTTTTCATAACATAATACAAAGGGGGCGATATTGTGAAAGAAATTGAAGTGGTCATTGATACGGAAGAAATTGCGGAGTTCTTTTACAATGAACTTGTTCGGCGAGGATTTGTCCCAACAGAACATGAAATTGAAGAAATGGCAGATATTATGTTTGATTATTTAATTGAAAAATGTATTATTGACGAAGAAATGATTGATGAATAAAACGACGGCTGTTCCGTCGTTTTTTATTTGAAACATTTTCTTTTCTCATTCGTATAACATATCGAATCATAAAATAAAGGAGGGCTGTTTTATGGGGCTATTTAATAAAGTATTAGCAAGCATTGGAATTGGAGCAGCAAAGGTAGATACGAAGTTGCGTGAGTCACAACTATTACTCGGTGAACATATTACAGGCGTTGTTGAAGTGACTGGAGGAAATGTCGAACAAGGGATTGATGATATATATTTATCTCTGTGCGCTACATATACGACTGAAGTAGATGATCGAAAAGTTACGAAAAAAGCAATGATTGAAAAGTGGAAAATTGCTCATTCGTTTGTCATTGGTGTTGGAGAAAAGAAAGAATTTCCATTTTCTTTTCCTCTTCCGATCGATACGCCGGTTACGCTCGGAAAAACGAGAGTATGGTTACACACAGGACTAGATATTAAAAATGCTGTTGATCCAACAGATGAAGACTATATTCGTGTTCAGCCGAATCAAATGATGAATGCTGTATTTCGTGCGATGGAAAACTTAGGATTTCAGCTGAAAGAAGCAGAATGCAAAGAAGCAGCTTATGGTATTCGCAAAAGACTTCCTTTTGTGCAAGAATTTGAGTACGTGCCGGTTCGTGGTGAGTTTCGTGGAAAACTTGATGAAGTAGAAATGATCTTTTTTCCACATGCACCAAATGAAATGGAATTGCTTATTCAAGTGGATCGACGAGCGCGTGGGTTAGCTGGGTTATTTGCGGAGGCGCTTGACTTAGATGAAACATTCGTCCGCGTCACTATTCATGAGCAGCGTATTCAAACATTACAAACAGACCTTGCTTCATTGATTCGACGATATGCTTAAAAGATTGGGGGCTCCCAATCTTTTTTGTGTAGAAATGTCGGAAAATTATATATATTCGACAAAAATAGTAAAAAAATGAAAAAGGAATCGACAAAACGAATCACTAATATGTTACGTAAAGGAAAAGAGGGAGTGGATGTTAGTGATTCGGATGTTTATGGAGAAAATGTTAAAGTCAACACACCATTATGATGTAACGCTATTTCAAACACCGCAATTTGGTCAAACGAAAGGATATCGCCAAGTATATCGCTTGACGGTAATCGGGGAGGATCATGATGATGTATTAGCGGAGGTTTATCGAATGTTTAACGTTCCTGATTTAGTTCCGAAAGATTATGAAGCACGCTATGTAGGTACGGGGGACATTTTAATGATTGATGAAGGAATATTTGGACAATTTTTCTATCGCTTAAGTCCGGATGGATGGGAACGCATTCATCGCATTCATGTGCGCTAAAAAGTGTCTTTAAATGTTCACAAAATTGTGCTATATTGTATATAGACAATTAGCGAAAGGATAGATTATTATAAAAAGTTCCCCTTGTGCGTACAAGGGGATTATTTTTTCCGCTTTTCAGCGCTATACTCTTTATCGTGTGCTTCAGCTTCAGCAATTAATGTTTCTTTTGGAATATGGTTATTCTTTTTCGGACTATTGATGCGACTGCGATGTTTTTTGCCCAATATGGAACCTCCTTTACATGACATGTGGTTACATCATTAACGTCGACAAGATCATAAAAAATATACATATGGGGTGGGAAAAGCGATGTTCGCGTTCATCATTTCTTCGATCATCGGGATTATTGCGATTTTTTGCTCATTGTTTATTAAATTTGAATTAGAGCGACTCATTGGACGAAGAAAGAAAATTTTCTTGCTTCATTTCGCAAATATTAGTATAACTAACGTTGTGATTGCAAGCGCTTACTATGTGTTTAGCGGAATGTTTGAAACGAATGCACATCCGTTTTATCTCATTTATTTAGCCTCGTTAGAAGCGATGTTGCCAATTTACGTCGTTTGTTATTTAATATACGAACATTATGAACAAGCGAAGAAAAAATATGTTGTAAGTGAAGATAAAAAAGTTTTATATGTGAAACCGAAGTATTTTCGGAAAATATCGTAATGAGGGAGCTTCCCTCTTTTTTTTTATACATGAAAAACAACGCTTTAGTGAAACATACGAGTGTGGTATAGTATATATGCAGCGATCAAGGTGAAAAGGAGGATACAAATGAGTGTTCATATTGGTGCAAAAGAACATGAAATTGCGGATAAAATTTTACTTCCAGGGGATCCGCTTCGTGCAAAGTATATTGCTGAAACGTTTTTAGAAGGGGCTACTTGCTATAATCAAGTTCGTGGTATGTTCGGATTTACTGGTACATATAAAGGACATCGTATTTCTGTTCAAGGAACAGGGATGGGTGTTCCATCCATTTCTATTTACATTACAGAGCTTATGCAAAGCTACAACGTTCAAACGTTAATTCGCGTTGGAACGTGCGGTGCGATTCAAAAAGATGTCAAAGTGCGTGACGTTATTTTAGCGATGACATCTTCAACGGACTCACAAATAAATCGCATGACATTCGGGGGTATTGATTATGCCCCAACGGCTAACTTTGACTTGCTAAAAACAGCGTACGAAATTGGAAAAGAAAAAGGATTACAACTGAAAGTTGGTAGTGTATTTACAGCTGACATGTTTTATAATGAAAATGCCCAATTTGAAAAACTATCGCGTTACGGTGTGCTAGCGGTAGAGATGGAAACAACAGCACTTTATACGTTAGCCGCTAAATTTGGTCGAAAAGCGTTGTCTGTACTAACGGTAAGTGACCATATTTTAACGGGTGAAGAAACAACAGCTGAAGAGCGACAAACAACGTTTAATGAGATGATTGAAGTTGCGCTTGAAACAGCGATTCGTCAATAAAAAATGAAAGCTCTTGCGGGAGGCACTCTGCGGAGCTTTCTTCTATTCGTGAGGGAGAAAAATGAAAAAATGGATATGTTGCTGTTTAATTATAGTTAGTGGATGTCAATCATTTGGCTCACTTGAGCAAGAACGAAAACCATCTGAACCCCCTGCCCAAGTAGAGCAAACAGCGCCATCTTCTGAAATAAAGGAACAAGAGGAACTTGTGCTCGAAGAAAGATTTTGGAATCAAATTGAAGTGCAAAACGGTGTGAAAGTGATCGTCAATCCAGATAACGTACTCGCTTTAGTAAATAAAGAACAACAACTGCCAGCTGATTACAAGCCAACCGATTTAGTGATCCCAAACGTTCCGTTTACATTCAAAGAAACAAATGTCGAAAAGCGGCACATGCGTGCAGAAGCTGCTAAAGCATTAGAAGCGATGTTTGTAGCGGCAAAAAATCAACAAATCATCTTATACGCAGTATCCGGCTATCGTTCGTACGAGCGGCAACAACAGTTATTTGCTTCTGAAGTTCAACGCTTAGGGGAAGAAAAGGCGGTTGTTGCTGTCGCTATGCCTGGAAAAAGCGAACATCAAACAGGATTAGCGATGGATATTACAAGTCCAAGTGTTCAATATGCTATTACGCCTGCATTCGGTGAAACAGCTGAGGGGAAATGGGTAGCGCAACATGCCCATGAATTTGGTTTCATCATTCGCTACCCCAAAGGGAAAGAGCATATTACAAAATACCAATACGAACCTTGGCATTTGCGCTATGTCGGTGTGAAAGCTGCAAAGGTAATTTACGAGAAACAAATTACGTTAGAAGAATATTTTCAAATTGTAAAGAAAATATGATGTTATACACATTTGAGCACACGATATTGTTCGAATATATCAGTCAATTTTTTAGATACGTAAATATATAATTCTGATTGATATACAATGGTTAACGCTCGGCGCAAATGCATTTGTTTAACGAACAAGTCGATTTTTCGTTTCGCATACTTCATCGCCTGTTGTTGGGAAATGATTTGTTTTCTCTTGATTTTTAATTCGATTTCTTTCAATAACGAGATGGAAAAGCGAAGGATCGCTGCTTCTGTTTGGCCGATAAATTGTGAGATCATTGTTTCAATCCCTCCTTCGTACACATTTACAAATTTGAAATATACTTTATAATACATTAACATATCTTTTGTAAAAAAAATGTCGAAACGTGTAATGACATTTCGACAAAAGCATTTATAAGTAAATGTTCCCCATCAATCAAAATATGAAAATCATCGCTCATGAATCTGTGATTTTTGCAAAAAAGGGAGCTACCGAAAGTAGCTCCCTTTTAGTGTGCTCGGCATGG
>NZ_JBCNEQ010000044.1:0-46493 GCF_050480245.1 Bhargavaea massiliensis
GGTTAAAGTCAAAGAGAACATCTCGGGTACATTTCGCGAAGAAACATTCGCCCAGTCGTTTTGTATCACAAGAAGCATCGTTTCCACACTGACGAAACACGAAAAAAACGTGTGGGATTCGTTATGTCTTCTGTTGACAGGCGAAACGCTCGATCGTGTTCTTTCTACCACTTAGGGCATTTTCTATCACGGAGATGCCCTATTTGTGTTGCGCTCCTTTACATACTACTATCGGGGTGAATAGTTACTATAATAGAAGTGGAGGGCACTCATTCTATTAATAGGGAGGTTAAAATCACTTGAAAAATAACTTACTTAAAAAATACCAACAATTAAATATGCCTCATAAGTTTTTAGTAACTGAGGTAGACAATATATTAAAAAAGAAATATAAAGCGGTTGAAGTTCCTGTCAATGAGTTTATAGAGTTTAAAAAAGATCCTTTTGTTGATTATTCAACATTTGTGAAAAGTTACTTTATTCAAAATGAGGAGATTTTGAATAGTTTGTATAGTGAGAAAGAGAAAGCGGACATTGATAGAATGAGAGAGTGTATTCAAGAGATGAGGGCGGCTGGTGAACTTCTTCTTCCGCAACCGAGTGATGAAGATTATGATTTGCAGGTTAGATATACTAATTTTGCAGAGGGAAGACTAATAGCAGTTATTTTAGAAAGTATAGATAGACAATATGTCAGTGGTTTTCAAATGCAAGGTGCAATGTGTGAGAAATTATATCATGAACTAAAGGTATTTAAAGGAATTGATCCAGCAGATTGTGTAGAAGGGAACCCTATTTTGGATGAGTATTTGGAAGCTTTGGTGAAAGCAGGTTATTTATAGGAATAAAAAATGGTAAGAAACTTCGCTCATCTAGAAAAATTACGAAGAGCAGGTTATATTACATGGGAACTCGGTAAACCAAGAACACTAAGAATCTTAAAATTACAAGGAATCAATTAATATGATGCCTTTTTTAAATGCTTCCTAAAGATCAATCTGTATTACAGTAGAGGATACATCTCCCACAGTGTATAATATTTATTAGATATTATAAATTAAACTTTAATACGCAGAAGTGTACAGCGTTTATAGTTGTATCAGTACAATCGCCATTCCACGCTTATGTCCGCATATAAGCATATTAAAGATGAAAAGTTTCGCTACTACATTTTGAAACAAAAGTCGGATGTGTTACAGGCAATGAGGTCGTTTTTCCGGAAAGAAGAATTGAAAACACTCGTTTAAATCCTTGTGTCATGCAAGGTTTTTTTTTGGAGAAAAAACAGTTGACAAACGGGTGGGGGTTTTTGTAATATACTCATAGAGGTAATGGTAATAAATTATTTTTTTGAGATTAAAAATACCCTTATGAGTATATAAGGGGTGAAAAAATGAAACATATATTGCCGCAAGAAGTTGAGCAGCAATTAAAAGAAGGTCGTGCGCTAAGCATTATTGATGTCCGCGAACATGGAGAAGTGGCCCAAGGTAAAATTCCAGGTGCGCGCCACATCCCGCTTGGTCAACTGCTTGAGCGGATGAATGAAATTGACAAAAACGAAGGGCATATTCTCGTTTGCCGCTCAGGAAACAGAAGTGGCATGGCTTGTCAATTGTTAGAAAGTTACGGATACCGCGTTGTAAATATGACAGGCGGTATGCTTGAGTGGACAGGAGAGATTGAATGATAGAAGGGAATGGAATGACGATTCACGTCGATCTTGTCGTTGATGCGCGTGGTTTATCGTGTCCGATGCCGATTGTTCGCACGAAAAAGGCGATGGAACAGCTACAGCCTGGCCAAGTACTTGAAGTGCAAGCGACAGATAAAGGGTCACTTGCTGATATTCAAGGTTGGGCGAAAAACACGGGCCATCAATATAAAGGAGCCGTTTTTCTTATTTGACGTTCGCAATCAATCTGATTTTGCTGATTGAAAAATTGAAGGAGAACATATTGAATATTTAAACGTTCCTTATTTTGAATTAATTGATGGCGTTGAGCACGTATTAGAACGTTTGCCAAAAGATAAGAAAATCGTTGTCGTTTGCGCCAAAGAAGGATCTTCTGCCAAAGAGGGATCTTCAACGACGGTTGCTGATATGCTTGCTGAAAAAGGTTTGGAAGTGTTTTATTTAAAAGGAGGCATGAAGGCGTGGGGCGAATACTTATATCCGGTTGTTGCATACGAAGATGAAAATGTGAAAGTATATCAATTTATTCGTGATTGTTGTTCTCTGGCGATACAATTTTCGTTAGCGGTCTCGGGCGACCAGACTTAGGCGGAAAAGCGCGCGAGTGGGCGAAAGATTTATACGACACAGTGTATAACAAAGTAGCACAAATTGCTGATGATGTCATCGTGCTTCCTGCACACTACGCAAACTTTGATCAAGAAGTCAATGAACAAGGATATATCGGCAATACGTTAGGGAACATTCGTCAAATGAACGAAATCATGCAAGGGAAAACGGAAGAAGAGTTCGTTGAACAGGTGGCACAATCTGTATCTTCTGAAACACCACCAAACTTTGAAGACATTGTTGCCATCAACCGTGGTGTAAAATATGCAACGCCGGAGCAACAACAAGAACTTGAAATTGGTCCAAACCGTTGTGCCGTTCACCATACACATTAAAACGTTTTTGTTTCATGTATTAAAAGGAATTTTATTCAACCTCACGATTTGCGAGTTTTTTTTTCGATTTTGCGAAACTTTTTGGACACAATAGTCGTATACAATGTGTGTGAAGGAAGGTATTCTCTTTTATTTTCGTTCATTTTTCATTACAATATAAAATGATGGAGGGATGTACTATGTTTTTTCATCCAATGGATTTTCTCATTTTAATTGCCTTCGGGGTATCGATTTGGGCGCAATTCAAAGTAAGAGGAAACTTTAGCAAATGGTCGGATGTTCCAGCTTCATCTGGTTTAACAGGAGCGGAAGTTGCGCGACTCATTTTAGACAGAAATGGGTTATATGATGTGCCAGTTGAGCTTGTTCCAGGCACATTAACGGATCACTACGATCCAATTGCGCGTGCGGTTCGTTTATCAGAGCCTGTGTACTACGGTCGTTCGATTGCTGCTGTATCGGTGGCTGCCCATGAAGTTGGCCATGCGGTGCAACATCAACAAGCGTATGGTGCGCTCGTTTTACGGCACCGTATGTTCCCGCTCGTGAATTTTACATCAGGAATTGCTCCATTCCTTCTTCTTGGCGGGTTTTTGATGCAACAATTTTCTTTAATTGGTTTAGGGATCATTTTATTCTCGTTTGCAGTAGCTTTCCAAGTCATTACGTTGCCTGTGGAGTTTAATGCTAGTTCGCGTGCAAAAGACTTTATGATCGCGGAAGGGATTATTCGTAATGAAGAAGAACGAGGGGTAAACAAAGTATTAAACGCCGCGGCATTAACGTATGTTGCAGCAGCGCTTATTTCAGTGTTAGAATTAATTAAGTATGTGCTTATTTTTCTACAAGGAAACGATGAAGATTAATCAATAGGAGGTGGCATCCGCACGCATGATTGCGTGCGGGCGTTCCTTGGACATATTTAGTTTATGGATGATTGTACTTCTTATTGCGCTTACTGGTTTTTTTGTCGCTTCGGAATTTGCGATTGTAAAAGTGCGACCGTCGCGCATTGATCAGCTGATTGAAGAAGGCAACAAAAAAGCGGTAGCAGCGAAACATGTCATTACGCATTTAGATGAGTATTTATCTGCAAATCAGCTCGGAATTACAATGACATCGCTCGGTCTTGGTTGGCTCGGGGAACCGACAGTGGAACGAGCGCTCCATCCACTTTTTGATCAGTTTAACGTATCTCCATCATTTGCGCACGGCGCTTCGTTTATTGTTGCATTTGCAACAATTACGTTTGTTCATGTCGTTATTGGGGAATTGGCGCCGAAGACAATTGCGATTCAAAAAGCGGAAGCTATCACATTGTGGACAGCGCGTCCGCTCATGTTATTTTATCGTGTCATGTATCCATTTATTTGGTTATTAAACGGATCTGCCCGCTTAGTTGTTCGTTTATTTGGCTTCCAGTTGTCTAGTGAGCAAGAATTGGCTCATTCCGAAGAAGAATTGCGCCTTCTTTTATCAGCTAGTTACAAAAACGGGGAAATTAACCACGCGGAATATAAATATGTCAATAACATTTTCCGTTTTGATGACCGTGTCGCAAAAGAAATAATGGTTCCACGAAAAGAGATTGTTGCGTTAGATGTCAATGATTCGATGGAACATGTGTTACAAACGATTCGTGAAGAAAAGTACACGCGCTATCCAGTCATTGATGGAGATAAAGACCATATACTCGGATTATTGAACGTGAAAGAGCTGTTTACTGATCTTGTTGTGAACTGTCAGGAGCGAAAGCAGCTGCGTGAATATATTCGTCCAATTATTCAAGTAATCGAAACGGTCCCTATTCAAGATTTGCTTGTGCAAATGCAAAAAGAGCGCATTCATATGGCCATTTTAGTTGATGAATATGGCGGAACATCTGGTTTAGTGACAGTCGAAGATATTTTAGAGGAAATTGTTGGAGAAATTCGAGATGAGTTCGATACGGATGAAGCTCCACTTATTCAAGTAATTGACGAAAATCGTACGATTGTTGATGGAAAAGTGCTCATTAGTGAAATTAATGATTTATTCGGCTTAGAAATTGACGATACAGACGTCGATACAATCGGTGGATGGGTGTTAACAGAGCGCTATAACATTCGTCCTGGGGAGCAAATTGAGTTTGGTCATTGCGTATTTACCGTTATAGAATTGGACGGTCACCATGTGAAAAAAATTGAGGTGACACGTCGTCCGCAAGTAGAGGATGTATATGAAGAGGCCGCGTTATAATAACGCGCCTCTTTTTATATTATATCGCCGAAAATCGTTTCATCAGGTAATGCGGAGCATGTGATGAGCTCTTTTGTAAACGGGTGAGGAAACGATAAGGAGATCGCATGTAACGCTTGCCGATCAATCCAAGGTTTTCCTCCATATAATGTATCGCCGACTAATGGATGACCGATATAGCTCATATGGACACGAATTTGGTGCGTTCGTCCTGTATCGAGGGTGAGGCGAACGAGCGACACATTTTTTTGTTTGTCATATTGTATACGTTCGTAATGAGTAATGGCGATATCACCTGTTCTCGATACGCGCCGCTTCGTTGGATGATGACGATCGCGTCCGATTGGTGCTTGAATCGTTCCTTTTTCCTTTTTCATATACCCGTGAACAAGAGCAATATATGTGCGGTGAATCATTCGCTTGGCTAAATATTTGTCGAGCATGGCGCCAGCAAGCGCATGTTTCGCGAATAAAATGACGCCGCTTGTATCGCGATCGAGCCGATGTACATGGCGAACTTTGCTATGAATTCCTTCACATTGAAAGTAAAAAGCAACTGCATTCGCTAATGTATTCGTTTGATTCGGTTGCGTCGGATGAACATCCATATGTGCAGGTTTGTTAATGACGAGCACATGATCGTCTTCAAACACAACATGAAGCGGGAGCGGTGTTGGAGTCGGTTCAATCGTTTCTTCTTTCATATGAATGCGAATGCGATCATGCGGTGAAATGATTGTTCGAAAAGAAACGATTTTGTCATTTATAGCCACTGCCTTTGTCATTCGCCACTCATGCAACATTTTTTTCGGAACGAACCATTTCGTTTGTAATGCTTGTTCAAGTGGTAAGCCAACCCATGATTGTGGCGCTTCAAACATCAGCCAATTTCCTTTCTTTTGTACATTCATTCGTCTCACTCTCTTTATACAATAAATTACCAACACAAAAAAGCGGGTTGGTGTGTTACAATTTCGTTATAGATTAGGAAGTGAAATGGAATAAGGTGAGGCCAATTGAAAACCGTCTATGCTGCTACGGAAGAACAAAAGCAATATATTCATTCGCTTACTGAACAATTTTATACAGGCATTTTTCCAAAGTATTTTACAGATGATGAGATTGAAACATTTCAATCGCTCGGCATATTACAGTTTGAAGCTTCCACATATGACGGAACGTTGAAAGAGGCGTTTACGATTATTTCTGCATTACAATCGTTACAAGCCATTATTGAATGTGTTTCCTCCCATCATCTTTCAGCTCATTATGAACATCTGTTTCAGCGCAATATCGAACGGCTAGAACAGCATGGGATTAGTTTTCCACTCACTCTTGAACATTTTTTGCATGAAAAAGATGAGTATGTAAGCATGTATATGAAGCCTGTTCATGCTTGGGTGATGTAAAAAAGCCTTCATCATGAAGGCTTTTTATTTTATTTGTTCAAACCACTTCCGGAACACGTCTTCTTCATAATATCCTTCGATGCGTGCGACTTCTTCCCCGTTTTTAAAGTGAACGATCGTAGGTGTCGCTTCAATATGATACTCGTCCCATCCTTCTTCAAATTCAAGAAGGTTAAATTGTTTTAAATCGATTCCCATTTCTTTCGCTAGCGGAGCAACGACAGGCGTCGTTTTTTTACAAAATTCACACGTTGAACTGTAAAAGTAAATGGTCATTGTCTCCTTATTATTTAATGCTTCTTTTAGCTCATTAGGTAAAATAACGTTTTGATAATTCGGATCATCAAGCAGATCGATCGTAGCTGGGTGCAACTCTTCCTTTTTAAACGGGTTTCCTTCGGCTTTTTGCTTTTGGCTATATGATGTTATCCAAGCCATTGCACCAAATAAAATGATAATTATGCCACCGAAAATAAGCAACTTTTTCATATGTATTTCCCTTCTTTCTCCATTCGGATCACTTGATAACTAATAATGCCGATGAAAATAAAGGCAATTAGCGCTAGAAGAGGAATGGTAATAAACCCAAGCCAGTTCAGATAATCCCCTGTACATGGCACAATGCCGCATGATGGAGCAGTGTCGCGGAAAAACGTTACTTTTTGAATTAAATAATGGTATGAAGAAATTGTGCCGCCAATGACCGATAACATAAGCGTATAACGTGCGATCATAAATTCTTTTCGCACGAGAGCCATGGCAAGCAAAAACACTTGTGGGTACATAAAAATGCGTTGGTACCAACAAAGTTCACATGGGATAAATTTCATTACCTCAGAAAAATAAAGGCTGCCAAGTGTAGCGATTAGTGCCACGCTCCAAGCGGCTAATAAATAATTTTCTTTCCGCACCATCGTTTCACCTTCTTATTCTTATTCTTTGTTCATTATAGTACATAGAAAGAAATGATGTAAATTCCGACGATATTTTACTTACATAATGAACGGTTGAACGTACACAATAAAAAGCGAAAGGGGAGGATGATATTGAATCATACTGTTGAATCGATTATGACGCGCCAAGTGGCAACGGTTACACCAAAACAATCTGTTCAAGAGGCCGCGCAATTAATGAAGGAACATAATGTTGGTGCCATTCCTGTCGTTGAAAATGGAAAGGTCAAAGGGATGGTTACTGACCGCGATATTACCCTTCGCACAACAGCGCAAGGGCTAACTCCTTCGACAGCTGTTTCGCAAGTGATGTCAAGCGATGTTATTACAGGCACACCAAATATGAGCGTTAACGAAGCAGCGAAAGTGATGGCGAAAAATCAAATTCGTCGTTTACCGATCGTACAAAATAACGAGCTTTGCGGCATTGTTGCGCTTGGAGATATTGCCACAAATCATACGTATGATGAAGCGGCAGGACAAGCGCTATCCGAGATTTCTGAACCTTCATACCATTAAGCGACAAGGGGCTTCTTTTAAAGAAGCTCCTTTTTAACTACGAAAAAGGAATTTGTATAAAAAAGCGAGAATAAGTTACAATGGGCAACGGATATGGAGGGATAAACATGACGTGGAAAATCATATATGAGCGTTGGAAAGAAGCACAATTAGATGAAGAATTGCGCTCACACTTGCAACAACTAGAAAAAGACGAAAAGCTGTTAGAAACAACGGGTATGGAGGGATAAACATGACGTGGAAAATCATATATGAGCGTTGGAAAGAAGCACAATTAGATGAAGAATTGCGCTCACACTTGAAACAACTAGAAAAAGACGAAAAGCTGTTAGAAGATTGCTTTTACAAAACGTTAGAATTTGGCACAGGAGGCATGCGGGGAGAAATTGGACCAGGAACGAACCGCATGAACATTTATACCGTACGAAAAGCATCGGCAGGATTAGCGCGATATATTGAGTCGTTTGGAGAGGAAGCGAAAAAGCGAGGAGTTGTAATCGCATATGATTCGCGCCATAAATCGCAACAATTTGCCATGGAGGCAGCAAAAACATTGGCGACCCATGGCATTCAAACGTACGTATTTGACGAGCTTCGTCCGACGCCAGAGCTTTCATTTGCTGTTCGTCATTTACGTGCTTTTTCTGGCATCGTCATTACGGCAAGCCATAATCCGCCGGAGTATAACGGTTATAAAGTATACGGAGAAGATGGCGCGCAATTGCCGCCACGTATTGCCGATGTTGTCATTGAATATGTCAATGCGATTGAAAATGAATGGGAGCTTGCGGTTGAACAAGAAGATGTATTGAGAGAAAAAGGACTCATTCAGATCATCGGTGCTGAGATTGATGATGCATACATAGAGAAGTTAAAAACGATTTCCCTTCGCCCTGAACTAGCGAATGAAGTCGACGTGAAAGTAGTATTTACACCGCTTCATGGCACAGCAAATAAACTCGTTCAACGTGGATTAAAGGAATTCGGCTATGAACACGTGTTTGTTGTAAAGGAACAAGAACAACCGGACCCGAATTTTTCAACGGTAAAATCACCGAACCCAGAAGAACATGCTGCGTTTGAATTAGCGATTCAACTTGGCAAACAAGTTGATGCGGACGTGTTAATTGCAACAGATCCCGATGCGGATCGTTTAGGCATTGCGGTAAAAAATGAACAAGGAGAATACATCGTTTTAACAGGCAATCAAACAGGTGGATTGTTACTTCATTACATTCTTTCACAAAAGAAAGAAAAAGGGATATTGCCACCAAACGGGATTGTATTTAAAACGATTGTCACATCTGAATTTGGGCGTGCGATTGCCAAGTCGTTTGGAATCGAAACGATGGATACATTGACAGGGTTTAAATTTATTGGCGAAAAAATTAAACAATACGAGCAAACAGGAGAGTATGTATTTCAGTTTGGTTACGAAGAAAGCTACGGCTATTTAATTGGCGACTTTGCGCGTGATAAAGATGCGATTCAAGCAGCATTGCTCGCTGTTGAAGTATGCGCGTTTTATAAAAAGCAGGACCGATCGCTATACGAGGCGCTTATGCAACTGTTTGAACAATACGGGTATTACCAAGAAGGATTGCGTTCACTCACACTAAAAGGGAAAGAGGGAGCGGAGCGCATTGAATCGCTATTAGCTACGTTTCGCTCTGAACCGCCAAACGTTATCGCTAATCGCCGGGTTGTTATTCGCGAAGATTACAAAACGAATGAACGAGTATATGTAGAGACAGGAAAAAAAGAGACAATCGATTTACCGAAGTCGAACGTATTAAAATACGTATTAGAGGATGGTTCATGGTTTTGTGTGCGTCCGTCTGGAACGGAGCCAAAGATGAAGTTTTATTTTGGGGTGAAAGGGCAAACATTGACGGAGGCGAAAACGAAGCTAGAACAGTTAGAAACGGCAGTCATGGAGCGTGTATATGCATTAACAGCTGATAAGGTGTAATACCTTATCGGTTGTTTTTTTGTATAGGGTGAGGGTAACATAAAAGCGACAACATAGAAAGGGTGTGTTCAACATGTTACAAGGGCAGGTTGCGATTGTGACGGGGGCGTCACGCGGCATCGGTTTGGCAATCGCACATGCGTTGGCTAAGCAAGGAATGAAACTTGTATTAATTGGGAGTTCACCCGATATTCACCGTGTTGGCGAACAATTGAAAGGGTCGAAAACATTTCAAGCGGACGTATGTAATGAACAACAAATGAACGAGGTCGTCGCGGAAACTGTTGCCACATTTGGTCGCATTGATTTGCTTGTAAACAATGCAGGCATTGGTGTATTTAAATCGGTTGAAGAAACGACTGTAGAGGAATGGAAGCGGCTATTCGAAGTGAATGTACAAGGCGTATTTATCGGCACAAAAGCGGTGCTTCCACACATGAAAAAGCAACGTTCGGGAACGATTATTACGATTTCATCTGACGTTGGTCGCTACACGATTGCAAACGGTTCCGCATATACAGCGACAAAATATGCGGTTCAAGGATTTTCAGGAAGTGTGGCTCAAGAAGTGCGCCCATACGGCATTCGTGTCGGTACGATCAATCCAGGGATGGTTGATACATACTTTGCTAACTCGACGCAAGGATTGCCTGAAAAAGCAGAATGGTTAAAGGCAGAAGACGTCGCCGAAGCCGTTGTATATATGGCAAGCGCACCGAAACATATGTTGGTCGATGAAATCGTATTACATCCGCTTATTCAAACGTATCCGGTCGTATAAAAAGCGAAAGGAGATCGTTCCTTTCGCTCTAATAATCATATTGCATCGTAAGTGCTGGCTCTTGTTCGTACACATCCAACGCGTGGTCGATGTAACGCAACAATGCATTTAATCGCTTTTGGACGACGGTATAATCTTTTTCGAAGTTGTATGCATGAAGAAACTGTTCAATTTTTTTTGAAAGTAAATCGTCTTTTGTGCGTACCATAAGAATAAGTAAATGATCCCATTCCGATCGGTACGTATAGTAAAGCGCTTTGTCGTAATCGGCTGTATGCACCGCAAACCCTCCTTATCGTGAGGAGCTATATGTAGTTTATGAAAAAACGGTCATTTTTCTCGCTGTAAATGTTGTGCGATTTGGCAGAGGAGAGTTGGACATGGAGAAACACGTTGTGTATTATGAATCACCGATCGGTTGGTTACAAATCGTTGGAACGAATGAAGGAATCGAGCGGATCGATGTCGTTGAACGAGGTGAAGATCAGAACGAAAAAGTGGCGGAGCCTCTCATGCAATCGCTAGAAGAACTTGAACAATACTTCCAAAAGAAACGGACGTCGTTTTCGATGCCCTTAAAGCTCGTGGGCACTCCGTTTCAACTGCGTGTATGGGAAGCATTACAAACGATTCCTTATGGACAAACGGTTTCATATGCCGATATTGCCAAACAAATTGGGCAACCGAAAGCGGTACGGGCGGTTGGCAACGCTGTCGGCAACAATCCCATAACTATCGTTGTTCCTTGTCATCGCGTCGTTCGTACGGGTGGGGGACTTGGTGGATATGCGTGGGGAATCGAAAGAAAAAAATGGTTACTTGCGCATGAAACGCGCTGAAAGCTCAGCGCGTTTGTCCTAATAGCCATTTCGCATACGGTGAGTTGGCTGGTAAAATGACAACCGTATCTTCGCCGATCGTTGTCTTATACGATTCGAGCGTACGGTAAAATGAGTAAAATTCAGGATCTTTTGCGAATGTTTCGTTATAAATGCGTGCTGCTTCTTGTTCACCTGCTGCGCGAATGCGCTCCGCATCTGCTTGCGCTTTAGCGAGCATTTCTTTCACTTCGCGATCTGTTTGTGCGATAATACGTTGTTTTTGGGCATCCCCCATTGATAAATATTCTTGTGCTTTCGATTCACGCTCGGAAATCATACGTTTATAAACGGACTGTTCGTTTTCTTCCGGTAAGTCAATACGTTTTAAGCGCACATCTACAACGCGAATGCCGTAGCTGTCTTTTTGTAGTAGGTCGTTTACTTTCGCTGTTACTTCGTCATTTAAACTACCGCGTGATGATTTTTCGTCGTTAATAATTTCATCGTAATTTAACTGTCCAAGCTCGGTGCGGACAATGGAGAAAATAAATTCGTCCATTTTCGATTCTGCATTTTCTAACGTGCGCGCGTTTTGAATCATCTCTTTTGGGTTTGTAATTTCCCAAATGGCGTAATGGTTGACGAGAATGCGTTTTTTATCTTTCGTATTAATTTCTGCTTCGGCGACGTCATAAAAAATTTGGGCTTTTGGCAACGATGTTACGCTTTGAATAAAAGGAATTTTAAAGCGTAATCCTGGCGTTTGATCAATGCGAACAATTTCACCAAATTGACGTACAACTTTATATTCATTTTCATGAACAATGTAGACGTTTGTTAAAGCGATAACGAGTAAAACAAGTCCGATGACTCCCCCGACAAAAAAACGAAACCATTTCGTTGGCAGTTTATCTTTCAAGCTAATGACGTTTTGATCATCTTGGAAGTTTGTCATTCGTTACCACTCCCTTGCTCTTTCTTTTTCTCTGTCGTTTGTTTTTCGATCGGTTGGATTGGTAAATATTTTAACGTATTGCCATCGTCGTTCATAATGTAAATGCGTGTGTACGGTAGGACTTGTTCAAGCGTTTCAATCATTAACCTCTGTTTTGTAATGTCTTTTGCGTTTTTATATTCTTCGTATAAGGCATTAAATTTAGCGACATCTCCATACGCTTTTTCGATGCGTGCCACTTTGTCAGCTTCCGCTTGGGAGATGAGGGCGTCTTTTTCCCCTTCGGCTTCTTTCGTTCGTTTGTTGCGATATTTATTCGCTTCGTTAATTTTTGTGTTCATTGTTTCGCGCGCATCTGTGACATTTGTAAATGCTTTGCGCACTTCGTCGTTCGGTAAGTCAACGTCCTGTAATTTCACAGCTAAAATGGAAATGCCGATATCATATTTTTTCATTAATGCGGTGAGCAATTCGCGCACATCCGCTTCAATTTTTGCTTTACCTGATGTTAACGCATCATCAATTTTTGAACTGCCGATGACGCTACGCAAAGAAGCAGACGTCGCATTATATAAAATTTGTTCCGGTTCGTATGAGCGATAAAGAAATTTTGCAGGATCAGTAATTTTCCATTGAACAACCATATCGGCAAGAACAATATTTTCATCACCTGTAATCATTTTCGTATCGCCTTGGTTTGTAGCGACAACTTTTCCGTTTTCTTCTTTGTAGCCAAACTGTAAACTAAACGTTTCTCGCGACAACGTTTCGACCGTTTGAATCGGCCAAGGAAGTTTAAAATGTAGTCCGGGTGTTGTCACTTCTTCATCAATTTTACCAAATGTTAAAATAATGGCTTGTTCTGACTCATCGACGGTGTACCATGATGTTAGTGCGGCAACAAGAAGAAAAATACCAGCAATCGACCCGATGACGATGCCTGTAATAGAGCGCTTACCCATATAAATCCACCTTTCTTGTTATTTATATGTATGTACGGAAAAAACAGAAAAAAGTTTCAATAAAAAAGCTACTGATGTGCTCAGTAGCTCATATATATTTTCTCTGTACGTTTCTTCCGTCGTATGTGAATAGCGTCGGTTTGTTTTCAATGATCGTTTCCATATGAACGGCTCGGCCCCAAAGTTGATAAATGTAAGGAAGCACTTTTTCTAAATATTTTACGTCTAGTTCAATGCCTTCGTACCAATGTTTTAAATATAGTTCCCCATTGCGCATATAGTCGCCATCGTTCACTGTAATATATGGGAAGCCACCGTTGACGCGCATGTTTACGAGTTGATCGCGCACGTGTTCCCAATGTTTATCAACAATTTTATAGTCTTTTCCTTGTTTTTGGAATAAATACATATCTTCGCGCATGACGAGTTCCTTCGTTAAATAGTTGCGCAAAAAGGAGATGTCAGATTCTAGTTCGCGTACTTCAAATATTTTCGCACGCCCCGAACCTGGTTTGACGCCAAGTTTTTTCATTTCGTCTGTCGGATTGTCCCACCGCTTTTCAATATCTTCAAAAATTTTTAATCCTAAGTAATACGGATTAATGCCGGTACGAGAAGGTTGGACAACTCCGGCATTTAATTTGGCAAACTCAATCGCTTCATCGCTCGTTAAATCCATTTCGCGTAAAATGCGTTGATGCCAATACGAAGCCCAGCCTTCGTTCATAATTTTTGTTTCGAGTTGTGGCCAAAAATAAAGCATTTCTTCGCGCATCATCGTTAAAATGTCGCGCTGCCATTCATCGAGTTCGCGGCTATATTCTTCAATAAACAACAACAAATCTTTTTCTGGATGCGGAGGAAATTTTCTCCGTTTTTTTCGAGTAGACGGTGCTTTTTTCTTTTCATCAAGCGACCATAAATCGTCGTATGGCGACTGTCTCGGTGTTTCATCATCTTCTTCGTATATTTCTGTATCAGCAAGCGTCCATGAAAGTTTTGGGCGAAGGAGTGAAGGGTCGATATGTTCTTGAATAGCTAGCACAGCATCTAAAAACTTTTCGACTTCTTGTTTTCCATATTCATGCTCATAACGTGTAATTCGCTCCGCAGTTGCCGCCATGCTTTCGACCATATCGCGTTTTGTGTTGCTGAAGCGAACGTTATTTTTAAAAAAGTCACTATGAGCAAGTACGTGTGCGACAATCAATTTATTTTGAATAAGCGTATTTGTATTTAATAAAAATGCGTAGCACGGATCGGAGTTAATGACAAGTTCATAAATTTTACTTAATCCGAGGTCATAGTGGAGTTTCATTTTATGAAATTGTTTTCCAAAGCTCCAATGGGAAAAGCGTGTTGGCATACCATATGCCCCAAATGTGTAAATAATATCAGCTGGGCAAATTTCATAGCGCATTTCATAAAAATCAAGCCCAAATCCTTCGGCAATTTCCGTAATTTCCGCAATCGCTCTTTCTAACGCTTTTTGCTCATCACGTTTCATCACATTCCCTCCTTATGACAATGTATGAACGAGCGCGCCATTTGATACGTCAGGAATCATTCGTTGACTTTATATTTTCTTTCGTATATATTTAAATATGTTAAATATTTATATCGTTAAAAAAGGTGGGATGTGTATGGGACAAACACCGTTCACTTTGCTTGTTGAGCGATTAGAGCATGCGTTTTCGTTAGCCGTTCGCAAGTTAGCAGCCGACTTAGCAAAAGAGGAAATTGGCCTAACGAAACCGCAGTTTTTTATTTTAAACTTGTTGTCGAAGCGCGGGAAATGTACTGTCAGCGAATTGGCGGACGAAATGTTTGTGAAGCCGAGCGCGATTACAACGATGATTGACCGCTTATATAAAAGCGGATTTGTATTGCGTGATCGAGATGAAGAGGATCGGCGTGTCGTGTATGTGCAATTGTCTGAAAAGGGGAAAGAAATGCTTCAGCATGCACGAGCGGAGCGAAGAAAAATTATTGAACGTTATTTACGTCAGTTACGATTAGATGAGCTTGAACAGTTTGTCCATATTATCGAAAAAATTGTTGCGACAAACGAAAAAGAGGAGAAGTGATATACATGAAAGAACAAGCAACGATACAAGCGAATGTGGCTGATATGCAGGCGAAACGAGGGATTTTGATTACAGGATTACTTGTTGCCATGTTGTTTGGTGCACTCGATGGAACGATCGTTGGCACAGCGTTGCCGCGCATTGTCGGAGAACTTGGTGGGTTGAGCATGATGGCATGGCTAACAACGGCATACATGCTCACATCAACAACGATTGTTCCCATTGCGGGAAAACTTGCCGATTTGTTTGGTCGAAAGTCGATTTATATTTCGGGACTAGCGATTTTTATCATTGGTTCTGCGCTATGCGGCATGGCGGATACGATGACCCAACTCATTATTTTCCGTGCTATTCAAGGAATTGGCGGCGGGATTATGATGCCAATGGCGATGATTGTCATTGGTGATTTGTTTACAGGAGCAGAGCGTGCGAAATGGCAAGGCGTGTTCGGCGGTGTATTTGGATTAGCATCTATTCTTGGACCGCAAGTCGGTGGATGGATTGTTGATTCGTTAAATTGGCGTTGGGTGTTTTACATTAACCTTCCTGTCGGTATATTAGCGATTGTTCTCATTTCGCTCGGTTTGCATAATCACCGTATGGTTGAGCGAGTAAAGCTTGATTTAGCCGGCATGTTTACGATGGTTGTTGCCGTTGTTTCGTTATTGCTTGCTTTAACGTTTGGTGGCGATAAATACAATTGGTTATCGTGGCAAATTATTTCTTTACTAGCTGGCTCGGTCGTTTTCTTTAGTTTATTTGTATTTGTAGAGCGAAAAGCAGAAGAGCCAATTATGCCGATTCATTTACTAAAAAATAAAACGTTTGTTGTGCTCAATAGCGTTGGCTTTTTTATGTCTGTCGGCATGTTTGGAGCGATTATGTTTGTGCCGCTCTTTATGCAAGGCATTATCGGCATGAGCCCATCCGAATCAGGAACAATGATGTTTCCGATGATGTTTGCGCTCATTATTGCCAGCATGATTGGCGGCCGGCTTGTACAAAAAATCGGTGTTCGCACGCAAGTCATTGGTGGCATGGTGCTTGTGGCGCTAGGCTTCTTTTTATTGTCAACGATGGATGTTGATACAAATAAATGGACGGCGATGTCATTTATGGCGACGCTCGGTTTTGGGTTAGGATTTGTGAACCCGGTTATTACGCTTGCGCTACAAGAAGTTTTTCCGAAGTCGCAGCTTGGCATTGTGACATCATCGAGCCAGTTTTTCCGTCAAATCGGGGGAACGTTTGGGGCGACGTTGTTAGGAGCGATTATGAACCATCGTTCAAAAGATTTATTAGAAGCGAAGTTTCTTCCGCTACTAGAACAGTTGCCGGCACAAGCGCATGCAATGATGGATTCGTTTAAGCAATTAATTGAGTCGAATCCACAAAGCGTATATTCGGTCATTTTAAACCCAGATACGTTAAAAACAATCCCGCAACAAATGCAACAACTGTTTGTGCCTGTATTAAAACAAACGCTCGTTGATGCATTAAGCGATGTGTTTTTATATGGTTTGATTTTTGTTGGCATCGGTTTTATTTTTGCGCTATTCATCGGTCGAATGACGATTTCTCGTTCGGAGAATAAAACGGTTCCAATGGAATAAACATAAAAGCAAACGATCGCCAATGCGATTGTTTGCTTTTTTAATTATAAAAAGTGAAACGTTTGCACAAGAAAAACGAAAATTTTTATGAAAAAGTGCAATTTTCTCTTTAAACAAAAGCGTTTGTATATTAACATGAAAGAGTGAACAAGATTGAAAGCGATTTATTTTGAGAGGATTGAGGGGGATTTTACGTGAAAAGAGCGTGGTGGAAAGAAGCGATTGCATATCAAGTATATCCAAGAAGTTTTATGGATTCAAACGGAGATGGCATCGGTGACTTGCAGGGCATCATTCAAAAGCTTGATTATTTAAAAGACCTTGGAATCGATGTCATATGGATTTGTCCAATTTATAAATCGCCAAACGCAGATAATGGCTACGACATTAGTGACTATCAAGATATTATGGAGCAGTTTGGTACGATGGAAGATTTCGATCAATTGCTTGAAGAAATTCATAAGCGCGGCATGAAAGTTATTTTAGACCTTGTCATTAACCATACGAGCGATGAGCATCCGTGGTTTATTGAATCGCGCTCATCACGCGACAATCCAAAACGTGATTGGTACATTTGGCGTGATGGGAAAAACGGGAAGGAGCCAAACAATTGGGAAAGTATTTTTGGTGGTTCAGCGTGGGAATATGATGAAGCGACGGATCAATATTATTTGCACGTGTTTGCAACGAAGCAACCGGATTTAAATTGGGAGAATGAAGATGTTCGTCGCGCGCTATATGATATGATTAACTGGTGGCTTGATAAAGGCATTGATGGATTTCGTGTCGATGCGATTTCACATATTAAGAAAAAAGAAGGCCTCCCTGATTTGCCAAATCCAAAAGGGCTTGACTATGTTCCTTCATTTGACGGACATATGAATCAAGAAGGGATTATGGACTATCTTCGAGAGCTGAAAGCGCAAACGTTTGCGCGTTATGACATTATGACAGTCGGAGAAGCCAATGGGGTAACTGTTGAAGAAGCGGAAGATTGGGTCGGTGAAGAAAACGGCATCTTTAATATGATTTTTCAGTTTGAACATCTCGGTCTTTGGCAAAAAGGAACGGATGGCGGTGTTGATGTTCGCAAACTCAAGCGCGTATTAACGAAATGGCAAAAAGGATTAGAAGGCATTGGATGGAACGCGCTATTTCTTGAAAACCATGACCAACCGCGTTCGGTGTCGACATGGGGAAATGACAGGGAGTATCTTGTCGAAAGTGCGAAAGCGTTAGGGGCATTATATTTCCTTATGCAAGGGACGCCGTTTATTTATCAAGGACAAGAAATCGGCATGACGAATGTACGGTTTGAAACGATTGATGAATATGACGATGTAGCTATTAAAAATTATTATCGCATTGAGCGTGCCAAAGGTCGTTCACACGAAGAAGTGATGCAGTGGATTTGGAAAAACGGTCGCGATAATTCACGCACACCGATGCAATGGTCCGATGAAGAAAACGCTGGATTTACGAAAGGGACACCTTGGATTGGCGTCAATGAAAATTATAAACAAATTAACGTCAAAAAGCAGTTGAACGACCCGAACTCTGTGTTAAACTTTTACAAGCGCATGATCCAGCTTCGGAAACAACATGATGTATTTGTTTACGGAACATACGATTTAATATTAGAAAGCCATAAAGCGATTTACGCGTATACGCGTACGTTAGGCGATGAGAAAGCGGTCGTCATCGTCAACTTAACAGACCGAAAAACGATGTATCGCTACGATTCGTTGAAATTAAATAGCGAGCATCTTGTATTAACAAATTACGATGTGAAACCGCATAAACATGCGACGCGCTTTACATTGCGCCCATATGAAGCGCGCGTATATTTGATGAAATGATAAAACCCCCCCTTTTCCGCTATGGAAAAGGGGGGTTTCACATTTTTTTCACTTACTTTTCAAACTTCTCCCAAATTCATGTTTTACATTTACATTTACATTTGTAAGATATGAATTTGGTTGGAGGAATGGATTATGAAAAAAACGCGCAATTTGCACTTATGGATTGGACTTATTTGTTCGGTATTTTTACTTTTGGAAGCGGTGACAGGATTGTTGTTAACAGAGCGGTGGTTAATGGGAGTGAGCGGACATTCGCATGGAAGCCATGTCCATGCTCATGGTGATGGGCATGGACATGCGCAGTTAAATATGATTGATGCGGTGAAAAAAGCGAGTGAATCTGGTGCGTTTTCAATGGATGAAGTTGGCGTAGTAATGAATCATGGCATGTATATGGTGCGGTTAAACGATCAAGACGGGACGCTAGTGACGATTGCGCCAGACGGTACAGTTGTGAAAAAAGAAGCAAATCAATTTGCCTCGTTTGTGCGTGCCATTCACGTTGGCAAACTTGGTCTTTGGAATCGTTTAATCATTGATGCAGCTGCCATTTCTATTATTATTCTAACAGGGACGGGCATTTATTTATCTGTAAAAATTTTGCGCGCACAAGCGAAAACGAAACAACGAAAAACGGCTGCATAGGGGAAAAAAGCACTTCGCATTAATGGTTGGTGCGAAGTGCTTTTTAACTAATTCGTTTTGTTGGTGATTGTTGAATTTTCCCTGTTCCATTGCAAATCGAACATGTTTTATAAAGGGACAAACAAACTTTTATTTTCTTTTTCCCAAAACATTTTGGGCAAATCGTTTTTAATGCCATCGTGATCACCTCACAAAAAAGAAAACGTTTTCGATTATAGTATACCCCGTTTTTGTGCGATATGTGCATCGCAATTTTGTCCATTTTAAAACAGGTTGGCGTATACCAACCTGTTTTATTTACGAGAATGTACTTCATAAATCGCAAACTTCAAATAATCGCCTTCGTCAGCCGCAAGCAGTTTCGGATGGTCGTACCCTGCACCGCTCCAATGAATTTGACGCAAAATTTTCTTTGCATCAAATGCCGCTTCCGCAACCATCGCTTGGAACATATCAGGATGCACATGGTACGAGCAGCTTGCGGTCACGAAAAAGCCGCCGTCTTTCACTAGCTTTAAGCCGTTTAAATTAATATCTTTATAGCCAGCGAGCGCTTTTGGCACCGCATGCGCGGATTTTGCAAACGCTGGTGGGTCAATAATGACAACATCCCATTTTTTCCTCTTTTGCACGCATTCGCGTAAATAGTCAAACGCGTTCGCAACGACGAAATCCACATTTGTAAATCCGTTTAACTCGGCGTTTCGTTTTGCAGTTTCAATCGCGTGTTCGGAAATATCGACAGCGGTCACATGTTTTGCTCCGTATAAGCAGGCGTTTAACATAAATGAGCCTGTATGTGTAAAGCAATCAAGCACGGTCGATTCGCTTGTGATAAGTGGCTTGATCGCAGCACGATTTTGACGTTGATCGAAGAAAAATCCTGTTTTTTGTCCGTTTTCAATATCGACGATGTATTTTACGCCATTTTCTTCAATTTGTACGTTCGTATCGCACGTGCCGTACCAGAATCCTTTTTCTTGTTTTAGCCCTTCTAATTCGCGCACGTGAACGTCGTTGCGCAAATAAATAGCTTTCGGTTGAAAAACGTCAAGAAGAGCTTGTAAAATCCATTCTTTCCGTTTTTCCATGCCGAGCGATAAAATTTGTACGACGAGCACATCTTCGTACTTATCCACGATAAGCCCAGGTAAAAAATCCGCTTCTCCATAAATGGCGCGACATGAACGGACGCCAGGAATCATACGCTCGCGATACGCCCACGCTTGACGAATGCGATTCATAAAAAATTGCGCATCTAATTCGTCATTTGGATTTTGCGTCAACACGCGCACGATCATTTGTGATTTTGGATTAATATATCCTTTGGCTAAAAAGTGGCGTTGATGGTTATATACGTTAACGAAATCACCCGGTTCAAAATCTCCCTCAATATAATCGACTTCGCTCTGAAACACCCACGGGTGTCCAAGTTCAAGCCGCTTTTTTCTTTTTCGCTTTAAAAATACATTTGCCATACATCCCACTCCTGACTATATATTCGCTACTTTAGCATACAGGAAGAAAACGATGTGCGCAAATGATGGATAAAAATATTTGACAATTCAATAAAATATGCTAATATTAGTGATAAAGTGAATCATGCCATTGTATTCCACTAGGGGGGCCTTTAGATAGGCTGAGATCAAAGTGTGCCTTTGAGACCCTTAGAACCTGATCTGGATTATACCAGCGTAGGGAAGTGGAAACGGTGCGAAGTGTGTCTATATGTCAATTTCCATCGTTTACAACCACTTTCTTTGCGCAAAGAAAGTGGTTTTTTATTTTTTTCTTAAGGGGGAGAGGATATGTTGTTTTCAGAGCAGTTGCGCAAGGCTGTCGATCCGATTTGGGAAGCGAGCTTTCATCATCCGTTTGTGAAGGAGCTCGGGGAAGGAACGCTTGATTTACGTTGTTTTCGTTATTATGTATTACAAGATTCATATTATTTGACACACTTTGCGAAAGTGCAAGCGCTTGGTGGTGCGATGGCTGATGATTTACAAACGACCGCAAGCATGGCTCATCATGCGCAAAATACGTATGAGGCTGAGCTTCGTTTACATGAAACGTTTATGAAAGAGCTCGGCATTACAGAAGAAGAAAAGGCTTCGTTTGTTCCTGCTCCAACTGCGTATGCGTACACGTCCCACATGTATCGCGCGTCGTTTGCAGGACGTTTTGGCGATGTATTAGCTGCCATTTTACCGTGCTATTGGTTGTATTACGAAATTGGTGAGCGGTTACAACATTGTAAGCCGAATCATCCAATTTATGCACAATGGATTGAAGCATACGGCTCTGACTGGTTCAAACAGCTTGTCGAACAACAAATTGCGCGTTTAAACGACATCGCAAAAACAGCTAGCGAAAAAGAGTTAGAGCGGATGAAGCAACACTTTGTGATCAGCAGTCAATATGAATATTTATTTTGGGACATGGCGTACAAATTAGAACGTTGGCCAATTGAAGAGGAGGATGTTGATGCAAACGAAAGGGCTTAAATTAACAGACGTATTAACGACCGTTGTGGTGGCGATTGTGTTTGGGATTGTGTATAAAGTGTGGGGACCGCTTTACTATGCGGTAAAACCGCTTGGACTTCATCTTGATCAACTCATTTATGGCATGTGGTTTATTGCGGCAACTGTTGCCTATTTATTAATTCGTAAACCAGGAGTGGCGCTACTTGCAGAAGTGGCTGCGGCATCAGGAGAGTTTTTAGCTGGTTCTGAATGGGGGCTTGAGGTACTATTTTACGGCTTTGTGCAAGGGTTGCTCGCTGAACTTGTTTTCGCTGCCTTCCGCTATAAACGTTTTGATGTGGCGGTTGTATCGCTTGCAGCGGTTGGTTCAACGATCGCTTCATTAGTGCTTGATTTTTATAAAGGGTATATTGACCAATTAGCATGGTGGAATTTAACGTTATTTATCGGTGCGCGTTTCGTTGGAGCGATCATCATTGCTGGTGTATTTGCTTATTCGCTTGTGAAAGCGCTCGAAGCGACAGGTGTGACGCAATTGTTGCGTCCGACGACAAAAGAAGATTACGACTCACTTGATAAATAGAAGGTGACATCATTGATCCACATCGAACAATTGCGATTAAAGTTTCCTGGGGCGGAAAAGCGGCTATTTACCGATGTATCGCTTTCGATTAAAAAAGGGGAAAAAGTGTTGCTTTTAGGCCCATCGGGATGCGGAAAATCCACGCTTTTGCAAGTGATGGCCGGCATTATTCCGCGCTCGATCGATGTGCCGATGAAAGCGAAAAAGCTGCATATTCCAAAACGTGTAGGATACGTGTTTCAAGATCCCGATGCCCAGTTTTGTATGCCATACGTGGATGAGGAAATGGCGTTTGTGCTCGAAAATCTCGGTGTGCCACGTGCAGAGATGAAAGAAAAAATCGCGCACATGCTTCAACGTGTGCGCCTTCGCCTTCCACGCGTTCATGTGCCGATTCAAACGTTATCAGGTGGAATGAAACAGCGGTTGGCGATTGCATCGGTTTTAGCGCTTGAACCTGATGTGTTATGTTTAGACGAACCGACAGCGCTTCTTGATGAAGAAGGCACAAAAACGGTATGGGAAACGTTAAAAGAAGTGGCAGAGGACCGAACGATTGTGATCGTCGAGCATAAAATTGAGCACGTTCTCGATTTTGTTGAACGCATCATTTTATTTGATGAACATGGTGACATCATTGCTGACGGTCCAACCCATGTTGTTTTTTCAACGTATCGTTCGTTTATTACAGAACAAGGGATTTGGCATCCAGACGTGTGGGAAACGTATAAAAAGCCAAAAACAGCGCAACAACCGTATGCACATGGGGATGTTCTTTTACATGTGCAATCGCTCCGCGGCCTTCGACAAAAAGAAGAAAAAATAGCCATCGATCAGTTAACGATTCATGCGGGGGAATGGATTGCGATTACAGGTGAAAACGGCGCAGGCAAAAGTACGTTGCTGCAAAGCTTGATGAAATTAATCCGAACAAAAGGAGATATGTATTGGCAAGAACAGCCGTTAATAAATGACGAGTTGTTGTACGACAACATTGCCTTTGTTTTTCAAAATCCAGAATTTCAATTTGTCACAAATCGCGTGGATGATGAGCTAGCGTACTCTTTCCGTCTTGAAAAACGTCCGGAGCATGAAGTAGCCGAGGAAGTCGAACGATTGCTTAAACGGTTTCATTTGAGCGCGCAGCGTCATTTGCACCCGTATCAATTGTCGATGGGGCAAAAACGGAGGTTGAGTGTTGCCGCATCGGTGACGGAGCGGCATCGTTTATTGCTGCTTGATGAACCGACGTTTGGGCAAGATGCGAAAAATACGTTTGCATTGCTCGAATGGCTTGAATCGTATCGGCAACAAGGGAAGGCGATTGTGATGGTGACGCACGATGAGCGCATCGTGTCGGAATTTGCAACGCGAAGATGGGTCATTGAAAACGGAAAGCTTGCCGCCGATGAACCGATCGCTCCTCGTATGCTTGTGCGAGGTGGAATGGGATGAGATGGAACATCGAACATAAAGAAACGTGGCTGCATCAAACGAATCCGACAGCGAAACTATTCTTATTTTTGCCGATGTTTGTTGTGATTGTTTTTGTCCACAACCCGAACGTGCTGATCAATTGGGCGATTGGGTTTACCGCGTTATTTATGCTGTTTAGCGGTTATCGGATAAAGCATGTGCTTTTATTTTTCGTGCCGTTTTTGTTTATTTTCATTTCTACGTCGTCGTCGATGATTTTGTTTGGAAAGGGAGAGACGACGTGGTTTCATTGGGGACTCATTCACATTACAGAAGAAAGTTTTTATCGCGGTGTTCATCTCGGATTTCGCACCCTTTTGTTTGCAATTTTCGGGTTAATGTTTGCGCTTACGACAAAGCCTGTGCTTTTATTTTATTCACTCATGCAACAAGCGAGATTGAAGCCGAAATATGCGTATAGTTTTTTAGCAGCCATTCGTTTGCTGCCGATCATGTTGGAAGAATTTCAAACGGTGCATCAAGCGTTAAAAGTACGGCGAGCCGCAAAAGCGAAAGGATTTCGCGGCAAACTTGAACTCATGAAACGATATGCCATTCCGCTTTTATCGCAAAGCATTCGCCGCGCTCAACGCATTGCGGTGGCGATGGAAGCGAAAGGGTTTACGAATGAGCGGACACGGACGTTTTATTATGAAGTGACGCTCGGAAAATATGATGTGTATTTATTTGTTGCCATGTGTGTCATTGTTGCTGTTGGCTACTACATGGCAGATGTGTTCCCATACGTTGCGATCAAGGATGTGCGGTAAGATGAAAGAACTTCATCTCATCTCAACAGGCAATCAGTCGATTGGAACATTTGTTCAAATTTCATCTCTCGTTCATTCATATGTGGATTACATTCATGTTCGCGAAAAACATCGCTCAGCGAAAGAGATTGGTATCATCGTGGAAAAATTGCTTAAAGCAGGTGTTCCAGCGCAAAAAGTGGTCGTCAATGATCGGGTGGACGTCGCTGTCGTTTATGGCGTTGGCGGCGTTCAGCTTGCCCATCATAGTTTATCGCCAAGACGAGTAAAAGAACGGTTTCCGTTTTTGCACGTCGGTCGATCTGTTCATACGTTTGCAGAAGCGAAACAAGCGGAAAACGAAGGAGCGGATTACGTCATTTTCGGACATATATACGAAACGAACTGTAAAGACGGAATGAAGCCGCGCGGGCTTGCATCGTTGCGTCAGTTGACATGTAACGTACACATTCCTGTCATTGCAATTGGAGGCATTAAGCCTATGCATGTTCGCGATGTGTTCATGGCTGGAGCAACAGGGATTGCGGTCATGTCGACGGTATTTTATGCTGATCATCCGCTGTCTATCGTTCAGTTATACCGAGAACAAATGGGGGAGAATACATGGACGTTTTAATTGTTGGGGGAGGCATTATTGGCAGTAGCATCGCTTTTGAGCTAGCAAAAAGAGGAGCGCGTGTTGTCGTCATTGAACGAGGGGAATTGGCACAAGAAGCATCATCGGCGGCAGCTGGTATGCTCGGTGCGCACTCTGAATTTTCGACAGATCATCCCATCATTCCGCTTGCTTTAGCGAGTCAGGCGTTATTTCCGAGCGTCATCGCTGAGTTGCAGGAGTTAACAAATATAACCGTTGGATGGAATGAAGCGGGAATGTTAAAAATGGCAACCACATCGGAAGAGTATAGCGAATTAACGAAACATTATGAATTTTGGAGGCGAATTCAACCGCAACACGTTCGCTGGCTAACCTCCGATGAAGTGACGCAACTCGAACCGCACGTACGAAGTGAATATGGGGCGATGTATACGATCGATCAACAAGTGGACGCAAAACAGCTTTCGCTTGCTTTTGCTCATGCAGCGATGTCCAAAGGAGCACGATTTTTACCGTATACGGAAGCGTATGATGTTGTTATTAACGGTGAGCGTGTAACGGGAGTGAAAACAACGAGCGGCACGCTATATGCTGAACATATTGTCGTGGCTTGCGGTGCATGGACGCCCTCTTTCGCGGAAAAATTGCAATTATCGTTACATATGTATCCGGTAAAAGGGGAGTGCGTGGCAGTCACGACAGAAACATCGCTTTTACAAACGACTGTATTTGCAAAAAACGGTTGCTATATCGTGCCGAAAGCAAACAATCGCCTTGTGATCGGGGCTAGCGCGATTGCTCATTCGTTTGCGAAAACAGTGCAAGCATGTAGCGTACATCATTTGTTAGCCCGTGCGATGCATCTTGTCCCGCATATCGCTCAAGCGACATTTGAGAAAGCTTGGGCAGGCATTCGGCCACAAACAAAAGACGGAAACCCTTATATCGGGGCTCATCCGCAGTATTCAAACGTGTTTGTTGTGACGGGGCATTATCGAAACGGCATTTTGTTAAGCGCCATCACAGGCCGATGCGTGGGCGATATGCTAGAAGGAAAAGAAGTTCCATTTGATATGACGCCGTTTTCGCTTACAAGAAAGGGGGGGGCTCATGCATTGCATCATTAATGGCGAGACAATCCATTTGCCGTCTCATGTGCGTACGGTCGCCCAATTGTTACGCCATTTTCACATTCATGAAAAGATTGCGATTGTTGAAATCAACATGGATATCGTTCCGAAAGAGGCCTATGAGAAAACAACAATTGCAGATGGTGATCGCATTGAAATCGTTCATTTTGTAGGGGGAGGATAATATGTTACAAATCGGGCCATATACATTTCACTCTCGTTTATTGCTTGGCACAGGAAAGTTTCCGAACATCGACATTCAAAAAGAAGCAGTTGAAGCGTCAGGAGCAGAAATATTAACATTTGCCGTGCGACGAATGAACATTTTTGCCCCTGATCAGCCCAATTTTTTAGAAAAAATAGATGTAACGAAATATAAGTTGCTACCAAATACCGCTGGGGCAAGAACAGCAGAGGAAGCGGTGCGCATCGCTCGTTTAGCGAAAGCATCTGGACTTTGTGACATGGTGAAAGTGGAAGTGATCGGGTGCGATCAAACGTTGTTGCCTGATCCCGTCGAGACGTTAAAAGCTACGGAGATGTTGTTGGAAGAAGGATTTATTGTTTTACCGTACACGTCAGATGATGTTGTGTTGGCGAAACGGTTGCAACAGCTCGGTTGTCATGCGATTATGCCTGGTGCTTCACCGATCGGATCTGGGCAAGGAATTATCAATCCGTTAAACATTCAATTCATTATTGAACAAGCAACCGTCCCTGTGATTATTGACGCAGGCATTGGTGGACCGGCAGATGCAGCGTTAGCGATGGAGTTAGGGGCTGATGGGGTACTGTTAAATACAGCTGTTGCTTCTGCCCAAGATCCGATAAAAATGGCGAAAGCGATGAAACTGGCAGTTGAAGCGGGGCGACTAGGATATGAAGCAGGGCGCATTCCGAAAAAGCGGTATGCCACAGCGAGCAGTCCAATCGAAGGGATGAGCATCGTTTCATGAATCGCTATTCACGTCAACAATTGTTTGCCCCAATCGGAGAAAAAGGACAACAACACATTCGTGAAAAACATGTGCTCATTATCGGTGCTGGGGCGCTTGGGGCAGCAAACGCGGAGACGCTTGTACGAGCAGGGGTTGGAAAAATAACGATTGTTGATCGCGACTATGTGGAATGGAGCAATTTACAGCGCCAACAGCTATATACGGAAGAAGATGCGACGAAACGATTGCCGAAAGCGATTGCCGCTTCTGCTCATTTGCAAGCAATCAATAGCGAAGTTGTCATTGAACCGATTGTGGCAGATGCAGATGCGCATTTACTTGCCCGCCTTGTTGCACATGAGCGTCCACATGTCATCATTGATAGCACCGATAATTTTGACGTCCGTATGATCATCAACGATGTTTCGCAAAAATACAACGTGCCGTGGATTTATGGGGCATGCGTAGGTAGTTATGGATTAAGCTACGTGATTCTTCCACATGAAACGCCGTGCTTTCGTTGTTTGCTTGAACATGTGCCATTTGGTGTTGCGACGTGCGATACAGCAGGAATCATTAGCCCTGTCGTGCATATGGTTGTCGCGCATCAAACGGCGGAAGCATTAAAAATATTCGTACATGCTAACGTGAATCGCAAACTCGTTTCATTTGACGTATGGCATGGACAATATCGCATGATCGATGTACAAAAGTTAAAAAAGGACGATTGTCCGTCGTGTGGGCAAAATCGGACATATCCGGCCCTCCAATACGAAAATGAAACGAAATTTGCGGTATTGTGTGGGAGAGAGACGGTACAAATCCGACCTGCTCAGCGCAGGGAGCGAGAGTGGACAAGGCTCATTTCCTTTTTACAACAACAAGGAATTCGCGTTGAACAAAATGAATACTTACTTTCATTTACAATTCATCCACATCGTTTTGTCGTCTTTTCAGATGGACGTGTATTTATCCATGGAACAAATGACGTTCAAGAAGCTAAGCGGCTATATTATCAATATTTGGGGTGAAAAGCATGGTATATAAAGCGTTGACGATTGCTGGTTCAGATAGTGGCGGGGGTGCTGGCATTCAAGCGGATTTAAAAACATTCCATCAATTACATGTGTTTGGCATGTCAGCAATTACTGCCGTAACCGCACAAAATACGCTCGGTGTACAAGGAGTATATCCGCTCCCTCTTGAAGCGATTGAAAAACAAATGGATTCGGTTGCTGTCGATTTGCCGCCAGATGCAGTGAAAACAGGCATGTTATTTAGCAATGAGATTATCGAATTAGTTGCTCACAAAATGAAGCAATACAAATGGACGCGCGTTGTCGTCGATCCCGTCATGATCGCAAAAGGCGGGGCACCGCTGTTGAAACAAGAAGCGGTGGAAGCGTTGCAACGCCATCTGCTGCCGCTTGCTTACGTATTAACGCCGAATATTCCAGAAGCGGAAGTATTGACAAATATGCAAATTGAAACGGTAGAAGAACGAAAAGAAGCAGCGAAAAAGCTTCATGACATGGGCGTTCGGCACGTTGTCATGAAGGGTGGACATGGGGAAGGCAACGAACTTGTCGACATCTTATACGACGGTGAACAATTTTATGAATGGAAAAGCAAGCGGATCGATACAAAACATACGCATGGAACCGGCTGCACATTTGCCGCAGCGATTACAGCACAACTTGCAAAAGGAAAAACAATATATGAAGCAGTAGATGTGGCGAAACGATTTATCCACGCAGCTGTTGAACAAACGTTACAAATTGGCAGCGGGCATGGTCCGACGAACCATTGGGCGTTTCATGAATCAGAAAAATGTTCACATCATTGACAAACAAAATCGTTCCTACCATTGTTAAAATAAAAATGGGGAATATATTGATGGAGGGGACGAACAAGTGGAAGAACTTTCAATTACACTAAATATTACGTACGTATTGCTTTTAACTTTTTTTATCGGTACAATGTTGATCGAGTCATAATGAACGACTGCGCGTATGTGCGGTCGTTTTCTTTTTCAGTTAAATTTGGTATGATAAACGTATATATTTATAGTGAATCCATTTTTTCATTAGGAGCGTGAATGTTCGTTGGGAGATCTGCCTCTGAGTTTAATTTTTTTACTCATTGTTTTAATTTTATTATCCGCTTTTTTTTCAGCTTCAGAAACAGCATTTTCGAGCGTCAATAAAATCCGCTTGAAAAATTATGTGGATGAAAAGCGGCGAGGAAGTAAAAAAGCATTATATATTGCAGAAAACTTCGACCGTGCCCTCTCTACCATTTTAGTCGGAAATAATATCGTCAACATTGCCGCTGCGTCCATTTCTACTAAAGTAGCGACGGACTTGTTTGGTGGTAACACGGGGCTTGTTATTAGTACGGTTGGTATGACGATTTTAATTTTAATTTTCGGTGAAGTGTTGCCTAAGTCGTTTGCGAAAGAACATGCGGAGTCGTTTTCACTCCTTGTTTCCGATGTGCTGTACATGCTTATTCAACTATTTACTCCCATTACAGCGTTGCTTGTCATGTTAAAACAACTCGTATCGAAACTGTTTGGTAATCAAAAAACAGATGTTCCTTCTGTGACGGAAGAAGAGCTAAAAGTGATGATAAATTTAAGCGAAGAAGAAGGGGTGATTGACAATAAAGAAAAAGAGCTTGTTCATCGTTCACTTGATTTCAACGATATTTTAGTCGGTGAAATTTTCACACCGCGCATAGATATAGTGGCGGTGGAAGTCAATCAACCGATCGAGGAAATTCGCGACATTTTTTTGCAGGAACGATATTCGCGCGTTCCGGTATATGAAGGGGATATTGATAACGTCATCGGCATTTTATCGGAAAGCGACTTTTTTAGTCAACTCGTACAGGGGAAAAAAGTAAACGTTCGTGAACTGTTGCGCACGCCGCTATTTGTCGTTGAGTCGATGCGCATATCAACATTATTGCCCGAGTTGCAAAAAAGCAAAGTACATATGGCGATTGTCATCGACGAGTTTGGCGGCACATCAGGGTTAATTACGTTAGAAGATATTTTAGAGCAGATTGTTGGGGAAATATGGGATGAACATGACGAAGCAGTGAAAACGTTTCAAAAAATTAATGATTACGAATATGAATTTAATGCAGAATTGCCGCTTGATGAGTTTTGCGACATTTTGGGCATTGATGAGTTAGAAAGTTCTTCCCATACGCTCGGCGGCTGGGTGTTTGAAATGTTTGAACGCATCCCTACCGTCGGCGAATCATTTGAATATGAGTCATTAACAGTCACTGTTCGTCAAGTTGAAAATCGGCGCATTCGAAAAGTGCTCGTCCGCATTCGTGAACCGATTATGGAATAAAAATCGGCGCGGAAGGAACGTATCCGCCATTTACATTTCATGATGAAACAGGCGAGTTAACAGGATTTGATGTGGAAATTGCCAAAGAAGTAGCGAAACGTCTCGGTGTAAAACCGGTGTTTGTAGAAACGCAATGGGATGCGATGTTTGCTGGTTTAGATGCGAAACGTTTTGATATGATTGCAAACCAAGTGGGCATTCGTCCAGATCGTCAAG
The DNA here is from genome assembly GCF_050480245.1 of Bhargavaea massiliensis. Lineage (GTDB taxonomy): Bacteria > Bacillota > Bacilli > Bacillales > Anoxybacillaceae > Anoxybacillus. The sequence goes on from NZ_JBCNEQ010000044.1 coordinate 31,023, forward strand.
AAAAATACGATTTTTCCGATCCGTATATTACGTCAGCAGCTGTTCTTGTCGTTCATAAAGAAAATCAACAACGGACACGACAGTTTTTGCAACGAATTCAGTAAAACCCCCAAGCGAAGTGCTTGGGGGTTTTTCAGCCATGTTATTTAGTTGTCTGAGATCCGCCTAATTGTTGTTGCGCCATTGCAACAAGACGTTTTGTAATTTCGCCACCAACTGAACCGTTTGCGCGTGATGTTGCATCTGGTCCAAGGTTTACACCAAATTCTTGAGCGATTTCGTATTTCATTTGATCGATTGCTTGTTGTGCACCGTATACTAATAATTGATTTTTGTTTGCCATGTTCAATCATCTCCTCGTTACAAGTTTTTTTATGGTTGGGTTAGCTGGATTTGCACCAGCAACGCGTGATGATTTTCACGCTGCCAAACTTGGCTTAACCCATCGAATGTTGTTTGCTTGTTTGTACTACTATTTTGGGGAAAAAACATTTTATTATTCTTTTTTTTATGTGGTAATTTTTTATGAATTGGGAAAGATAATGGAAAATCATAAAGCGGGGGATGATGAAGATGCATATTTGTCCGTTATGCAACGGTTTACGGACAATCGTTTTTTATTGTGATCAATGTGGAGGAAAATTAAAAGATGAGGGAAAATTAACGGATTATTTTGATGATTACAGTCCGTATATGGATGCAGATACAATGAAAATGGTCGATGGATACGCACATACGAGAAAAAGACACGTATGTGTTCATTTGTTTCATTGTCGCCATTGCGATGATGATGTTGTTCGGTTTATTCAAGAATAAAAGCCCGCTCAAGCGAACGGGCTTTCCATTTATTTTTCACTATTTGAACGAATGCGCAATTCTGTATTGACATCGAAGAAATGTGCTTTATTCATATCTAACGCAAGGTCGATCGTTTGACCTGCTTTTACGTCTGTGCGCGCATCAACGCGTGCAACAAATTCTTGACCGTTAATTTGCGAATATACCATGATCTCTGCACCAAGCAATTCTGCTACTTCAACATGGGCGCGCACTTTTGTGTTTTGTGACGCTTCGATAAATACAGGCTCATCATGGAAGTCTTCCGGACGAATACCTAAAATAACTTCTTTGCCCACGTAACCTTGTTCGCGAAGCACTTTCATCTTTCCTTCTGGCACGGCAATTTTCACATCGCCGATGACGAATACGCCGTCTTGAAGTACGCCGCGCAAGAAGTTCATCGCTGGCGAGCCGATAAATCCACCGACGAAAATATTTTCTGGTTTTTCATATACTTCTTTTGGTGTACCGACTTGTTGAATGACTCCGTCCTTCATAACGACAAGGCGCGTTGCCATCGTCATCGCTTCCGTTTGGTCGTGCGTGACGTAAATTGTCGTTGTACCTAAACGCTGGTGAAGTTTTGCGATTTCTGCGCGCATTTGTACACGTAACTTTGCATCTAAGTTTGAAAGCGGTTCGTCCATTAAAAATACTTTCGCATCGCGCACGATGGCGCGTCCTAATGCAACACGTTGACGCTGACCGCCAGATAACGCTTTTGGTTTACGATCTAAATATTGCTCAAGGCCGAGAATGCGCGCGGCTTCACGAACGCGACGATCGATTTCATCTTTTGGAAACTTGCGCAATTTTAATCCGAACGCCATGTTGTCATATACGCTCATATGTGGATAAAGCGCATAGTTTTGGAATACCATCGCAATATCGCGATCTTTTGGCGCAACGTCATTCATTCGCTTACCGTCAATATAAAAATCGCCTTTTGAAATTTCTTCAAGACCTGCGATCATACGAAGCGTTGTTGATTTTCCACACCCCGATGGACCGACGAATACGATAAATTCTTTATCTTTAATGTGCAAGTTAAAGTCTTTTACAGCAGTAACATTGTTATCATAAATTTTATATACATGCTCTAAACGAAGCTCAGCCATATATATGCCTCCTTATGCAATCGATTTCATTTGTTTCAAGCATATATAAAAACGAGCAAATCGTAAATGGGCATGGTGCACAAAAAAAAGAAAACGTTTTCGGGTAATGTGCCTAGTGGCGTTCATGGAGCAAAATAGCTAAATATACAGTAAGCGCCCCTTTAAATTGTTTTATATCAATGCCTGTTTTTTCGATGAGCTTGTCAATGCGATATTGCAAGCTATTGCGGTGCATATGAAGCTTTTTAGCTGCAAGCGAAACGTTTAAATTGCATTCGAAAAACACCTTCATTGTTTTCATCATATCGTGATCTTGTTTCACCGGCTGCAAAAATATCATGGCGTACGCCATGTCTTCACCGTCGATGAATAAAAAAGGAAAAACGTCTTCGATACAATAGACGCGTTGTTCTGGTTTATGTTTTATACCGATATGAAAATACCGCTTTTCTGCAGCAAATATACGAGTGAGTTCAACAGAGTGCGGACATCTTTGACCGATGTATGTTCGTAATTGAATGTAAAAATCGCTACATAACGTATCAATAAGTTCGTGAAGAGTAGAGGCAACACTTTCTTCTTGTTGTTCAATGACAATAAATCGTTGTTCTGTTTCTGAAATAATTGTGACATGATAAGGGAAAAGCGCTTGAATGGCTTCAACAAAATGAGTTGCTTCAACGGATCCCTTTTGTATGTAAAAATAAATAAAGCGCGTATATGTTGTGGAAGGCAGTTGATCAAATACATGTTCATCGCCTTGAATTAAAAAGCGGTGCCACGCTTGTTGCTGGTCATTCATCCAAGCAGGCAATGCTTTATGCGGTGTAAATAACGTCGCTAATAGCGCATGTTCTTTTGGTGTGAGCGCTTCTTTTTTGATGCCAAAAAGCTCGCCATGTTCCGTCGAAAACCATTCGTATTGATCACGTTCGTTCACTTGTCTATGTTCAATCAGCGCATCCCGATAATATGATCGTAATTTTTCTAACATGTATGTCCATTCCTTTCGTCTCTCATCACATTCATTTTCATTATACAAAAAGCGGCGAGAAAATGCTCGCCGCTTTACTGTGCTTCATGTGGTGGCTGTTCAGTTTGCACATCACGCGCTTCTTCGATATTGGTTGCGTGATGGCACGAATATACATAACCGCCCGCCATGCCTTCGTTAATCATGCGATCAATGTCCCATTCGTAATTGTCTCGTTCTTTCATCATGTACGCCCCCTTTATTCGTTATTTTGTATGAACGAAAAAAAAGTATGCATGATTCACATGTCGTCACATGTTGTCACATATATTCATGATGGGAGGTGAGGGAAATGATCGCTTATTTTTTACATGCATTAATGAATTACTCTTTAGACGAGGAAGAAGAAGCGCTTGTTCGTTATTTATATGTATTGCATATCGGAAAGGAATGCGATGTAAAACGGAAAGAAACAAAAGCTGAATGGCGTGAGCAGTTTGAGAAAATGAACATATATAAGGAAGCATGGCTTGCGTCTGAACAGGCGACAGAACGGGAAGTATTTCGCTTATTGTTATGCAAATGTCTAAAACAGTTGCATAAGCAGTTATCACGTGTTTGCACTCATAACGGACAAGCCCTATAATGAATGGTTAGAACAGCTTATTGACAGAAGGGAGATCGTTATGGGGCTTTTTCTTTATTTGTTGTTTATGATTGCTGTCGGAGCATTCATTGGCGGGATTACGAATTCGCTTGCGATTAAAATGCTTTTTCGTCCATATCGTCCCATTTACATCGCAGGAAAAAGGATCCCGTTTACACCTGGGCTTATTCCGAAGCGGCGAGAAGAGTTAGCCGAACAGCTTGGTCGCATGGTTGTTGAACATTTATTAACAGCTGACGGACTGCGTCGCAAATTAAACGATGAATCGTTTATTCGTGATATGACGAACTATGTGCAGGAAGAAGTAGAGAAATGGTTACAATCTGATCGAACTGTTGAACAATGGCTGAAGCAATTCGGGATGCCAGATCCGAAACAAACGGCAGAAACATGGATAGAAACGAAATATAAAACGTTCATGTCGCAATATCGTCAACGTTCGCTTCATGAAATCATTCCAATTGAGGTATTACAAAAAATAGATCATGCTATTCCTTCGATTGTCGATCGCTTATTGCTCCGTTTGCGCACGTATGTTGAGAGTGAGCAAGGAGAACGTCAAATTGAGCATATGATCAATGAATTTTTACAAAGCCGAGGCATGTTTGGCAATATGCTTCAAATGTTTCTTGGCAACGTTAGTTTGGCGGAAAAAATTCGCCCGGAAATCGTGAAATTTTTACAAAGTGAAGGAGCAAAACAGCTGCTTGTGCAACTATTCATAAACGAATGGGAAAAAGTGAAGGAGATGCGTATACATGAGGTGGAGCAAATAATCGATCAAGAAAAAATCGTCGTATGGGTGAAACGTCTCACCACATTCATTGTACAAGAGCCGCTCCAAAAACCGCTTGGTGCACTCGTTGCACCTTATGTGCGGCATTCATTACCGACGCTCGTTCGCTTCCTTTTACAATTTGCTTCCGAACGCATCGAACGATGGATGAAACAGCTTCATTTGCAAGATATCGTTCGTGAAGAAGTCGCATCGTTTTCTGTTGAACGGCTAGAGGAGATGATTTTAACGATTTCGAGCCGCGAGTTTAAAATGATTACGTATTTAGGTGCCTTGTTAGGCGGGATCATCGGACTTCTTCAAGGATGTATTACGCTTTTCGTTTAATCGTAGACATACAGCGGCCGCTTTGCTCATATCGTAAAAAGAAAAGGAAAAATGAGAGGAGCATGTCGCATGAACGTCCTTCAAGCCATTCATGAACTTTCGACAGCGATTCGCATGAGTGAACCGTTTGCGGAGCTTCGTCATGCGTATGAGCAAGTGCAGCGCGATCCGATAGCGCATCAGTTATTTGCGCGATTTCGCACGTTGCAAAAACGGCTACAACAAAAACAAACAAGTGGATTGCCGGTGAGCGATGCAGATGTAGAGTTACTCCAGCAACATTTGCACATCATTGAAATGAACGAAAACATTGCGCGGCTCATTCATGCAGAAGAACGTTTAAACGAATTGTTTGCGCAAGCGATGGCTGCGATGATTCAGCCAATTGAACAGCTATATGACGAGCACTCATGAAAATGAGTGTTCTTTTTTTTATCTCCTTGTCATACGTATGAATGAAGACACGACATCAAGGGGGGACGACCATGTATAAATTGCTTGCGCTAAACATTGATGGAACGTTATTAAAATCAAATGGAAAATTAGAGAAAAGAACGAAAGAAGCGATCGAGTTTGTGAAGAAAAAAGACGTATATATTACATTAATGACGTCAAGAAATTTTTTGTCCGCTAAAAAAGTGGCGAAAGCGCTAAAATTAGATTCGTATTTAGTGACGTTTCAAGGTGCGCTCATTGCGAAGTCGCTAGATGAAAAATTACATGAATCTGTCATTCCGGCACAAAAAGCGTTTGATATTGTACATGTGCTTGAACATTTTAACTGCAACGTGCGCCTGCTTCATGAGCGGTATTCAATCGGAAATCGAAAGAAAATAAAAAACAACATGATTGCAAAAACGATTTTAGGAGATCCGTTTTTTTATCCTGCACAATTTGTTGATTCGTTAAGCGATGTGTTACGCGATGATCCAATTGATGTGATGAAAATCGACGTCTTTTATTCGAATGAAGATGAATGTGATGAAATTGTCGAAACGATCGAACAGGCGTTTCCAAACCTTTTGCTTACCGTTAGCGAGGGGAAAATTGAATTGTTGCCAGAAAACGTTTCAAAACTAAACGGGTTGATTCGTCTTGGAAACGAGCTTGGTATTTCGTTAAAAGAAATGGTCGTCATCGGCGATCATATTGACGACATCCCAGCCATTGAAGCAGCGGGACTTGGAGTTGCAATGAGAAATGCTCCAAAGGAAGTTAAAGCCGTTGCCGATTGGGTGACGCGCTCAAACGAACAACTTGGCGTTGCCTATATGATTACAGAGCATTTTCGCAAACAACATCGTCCGCAATTTTTGCGGCAAATTCGCACAATCGAGAAAAAATAATTTCCGTTTCTTGACGAGCTTTTCGCTTCTTCTGTACACTTAAATGAGTCTAATACTTTGAAGCGAAAGGTGATTTCATTGCGTATTGACATTTGCGGACTTGAGCCGGTTGATCGTTTTCAACGTTCACTTGAGGTGATTACCGGTTTATTTTTTGAAGAGCGGACACTCTCTTTTGTACCAACAGAAGAAGCAAACGTGCGAATAACTATGTCTGTCCAAGAAGAGGACGAACTTGTCGTTCATGGGACGTTACAAGATGAGCATGACCATACGTATTCCGCTCATTACGAACGGTCATGGAACACAGAAGAAGAAAAAGGGCGCATGAAGCAAGTGAAACATGCGGTTTCGTATATATATTTAACGTTAATGCAGCAATATACAGGATTTGTGCAAAAATGGGGTATTTTAACAGGTGTCCGTCCGGTCAAATTATTGCATCAAAAGTTGCGGTCTGGTTTAACGAAAGAAGAAGCGCATCGTCAGCTTCGTGAAGATTACTTAGTAACAGATGAGAAAATTCAATTAATGCAACAAATTGTTGATCGCCAGTTGACGGTCGTGCCAGACCTTTACGATTTATCGAAAGAAGTAAGCATTTATATTGGCATTCCATTTTGCCCGACGAAATGTGCATATTGTACGTTTCCGGCATATGCGATTCAAGGAAAACAAGGATCAGTCGATGCATTTTTATTTGGACTGCATTACGAAATGGAACAAATCGGCCGCTTTTTAAAAGAGCGAAACATTCCGATTACGACAATTTATTACGGTGGCGGAACGCCGACAAGCATTACCGCAGAGGAAATGGATGCATTATATGCGCACATGTATCGTGTGTTTCCAAACATCGAACGCGTGCGTGAAATTACAGTTGAAGCCGGAAGGCCAGATACGATTACATCGGAGAAGCTTGCGGTGTTGAAAAAATGGAACATTGATCGCATTAGCATTAACCCACAATCATACATTCAAGAAACGTTGCGAGCGATCGGTCGTCATCATACCGTTGAAGAAACGATTGAAAAGTTTCATCTTGCTCGCGAAGCAGGGATGAACAATATTAATATGGACTTAATTATCGGCTTACCTGGAGAAGGTGTTGAGCAGTTTCACTATGCGCTTGAGCAAACGGAAAAGCTTATGCCGGAGTCGTTAACGGTGCATACGTTGTCGTTTAAGCGCGCTTCCGAGATGACGAAAAATAAGGAAAAGTATAAAGTGGCGGATCGTGATGAAATTAATGAAATGATGAAGCTAGCGGAACAGTGGACGAAGGAAAACGGATACGTGCCGTACTATTTATATCGCCAAAAAAATATTCTCGGCAATTTAGAAAACGTCGGTTACGCTTTACCAGGTCAAGAAAGCATTTATAACATTATGATTATGGAAGAGCAACAGTCGATCATCGGATTAGGATGTGGGGCATCGAGCAAATTTGTGCATCCAGAAACAAAAGCGATTACGCATTTTGCTAACCCGAAAGAGCCGAAAGCGTATAACGAAAATTACGAACATTACACGAACGAAAAGTTAAAAATGATGGAACAATTATTTTAGCCCCGAGACGATCGGGGCTTTAACGATGGAACAAAATGAGTTTGCCGCTCGATGTTGTACAGCGATGCGTTTTATGTTCAAATTGTTTTTCTTTTAGTTTTTGTTCGCCAATTCGTTTTGCTTCTTCATCATTTGCGGCAGTAAATGTTTCATCGAGCAATTTTTCACCCGTCTTTTCAAAAACAGTAAGCGTATATGTTTTCATCTTCCCCACCCCTTTCTTTCGCATATATTCGCTCCTTCATGAGCATTTCCTTCTTTTATACGTCTATTTTTTCGCTTGTCTGCATATGTGTAAAGTAAGACAAGCTTAAAGGAGGATGCACATGCTTATTACATTGCTTCTTGCAGGTATTGTTATTAGCGGATATATGGCGATTCGCACAGCAAGAGAAGAAAAGAAAATAGATGAAAAGTTGTTAGAAAGAGAAGGGGAAGTGTATATGGAACGTATTCGGCAAGCGCGTGAACAGCGACAAAAGGCCTTGGAATAAACAAGGTCTTTTCTTTTTTAAAAAATTCACAAAAAATTTTCTTCATTTTTTTGTGTTTCATGTTAGGATATATATTATTACATGACATGAGGGGGAGAAAATCGTGAAACGAGCGTACAATTTTAATGCAGGGCCTTCTGCTTTGCCGCTTGCTGTTTTAGAGCGAGCACAAAAAGAATTGCTCAACTTTCAACAAACAGGTATGTCTGTCATGGAGTTAAGCCATCGAAGCAAAGAATATGATGCGGTGCATGGGCGTGCCGAGATGTTGTTGCGCAAGCTCATGAACATTCCAGACACACATGATGTGCTCTTTTTACAAGGGGGAGCGAGTTTGCAGTTTTCGATGGTGCCGATGAATTTATTAAAAGAAGGGGAAGTCGGCAACTACGTTTTAACGGACTCATGGTCGGATAAAGCGATGAAAGAGGCAGAAAAAGTAGGGGCAACGCACGTCGCAGCTTCATCGAAAAAGGAGAAATATACATATATTCCGACGAATATCGAATTATCCGAACGCCCTGCTTATTTGCATATTACGTCAAACAACACGATTGCAGGGACACAATGGCGCGAATTTCCGAATGTGTCTGTTGATTTAATTGCGGATATGTCGAGCGATATTTTAAGCCGTGACATTGATGTGAATCGTTTTGCGCTCATTTACGCTGGTGCGCAAAAAAATTTAGGTCCTTCAGGTGTGACGGTTGTCATCATTCGTAAAGATTTGTTAGCGAAAGGAGACGACCATTTGCCGACGATGTTAAACTATCGCACATATAGCGAAAGCCGTTCATTGTACAATACGCCGCCAACGTTTGCGATTTATATGTTATCGCTCGTACTTGAGTGGGTCGAAGAACAAGGCGGCGTTCAAGCGATCGAAAAGAAAAATGCGGAAAAAGCAGCGATGTTGTATCGTTGTATTGATGAAAGCGACGGTTTTTATCAAGGACATGCAAAAAAAGAGAGCCGTTCGCATATGAATGTCACATTTACGTTACCAAATGAAGAACTCACTAAGAAATTTTTAGCAGAAGCAAAAGAAAAAGGATTGATCGGGTTAGCTGGTCATCGTTCCGTTGGCGGATGTCGCGCATCGATTTATAATGCGGTTGACATGGAGGCGTGCGAAGCGCTAGTACAATTTATGGAAACGTTCCGGAAAAATATTTTTTGAAAATTTTTATTTTACCTTGACACTCTAAAGTGCTATAATATTGTTAAACTTGTTTACAAGCTGAGCAGAGAAAAGAATGAGATGAGGAGAGATGAGAAATGAATACGAGAACATTAGTCTTATTATCGCTTTTTGTTGGGATCGGTGCGGTGTTGCACGCTGTTATTCCGGGATTTTTCTTCGGGATGAAGCCCGATATGATGTTGACAATGATGTTTTTAGGAATTATGCTCGTCCCGAACAAAACGGCTGTTAGTTTATTAGCCATTGCAACGGGCATCATTTCTGGGGTGACGACAAGTTTCCCAGGGGGATTTGTTCCGAACGTTGTTGATAAAGTAGTGACAGCCGCGCTCTTTTTCGGATTGTTTATGTTGTTTAAGACGAAAGCAACGCCAATGAAAGCCGCATTGCTTACTGCGGTGGGCACATTGATTTCTGGGGCGACATTTTTAGCTGTCGCATTAGCAGTTGTTGGTTTACCAGGCGGAACAACGTTTAGCGGATTGTTCGTCGCTGTTGTCGTTCCAACGGCGTTTGTCAATACGATTGCGATGACCGTCATTTATCCGATCGTGCAGTCGCTCATGAGACGAACATACACCGTTCCACAACAATAAAAAGAACCCGATCGTTTATGATCGGGTTTTCCTTATATCGTTCTTACTGCAGGCGAACGAGTAAAAAGGTGATGGCGATAAAAAAAATGGCAAGGCTTCCAAACACACTTATGCGCTGCTTTAACACTTTTTTTGGTGGATACATGCGCGCTTTATTCAACATAGAAAATGTGGCAATCGTCAAATATAAAAAGATGAGCCCAAGCGTTGCCGTTGCGATCACCATAGCTGTTCCTCCTAATCTAAAAAATTTGATATTTAAATTTATTAAAAAATTCTAATATTTAATACTTTATTATTTATTGTTTTACTGGCATAATAAAAGATAAAAAGAAGGAAATATGAAAAGTGGGTGGAGAGATGAAAAGTACGGAACGACATTATTCTGTTAAAGAGGCGATGTTATTTAGTCAAAGGGTAGCGCAACTAAGCAAAGCGTTATGGAAGTCAATCGAAAAAGATTGGCAGCAATGGATTAAACCGTTTGATTTAAACATTAACGAACATCATATTTTATGGATTGCATACCATTTGAAAGGGGCTTCCATTTCTGAAATTGCGAAGTTTGGAGTGATGCATGTATCGACCGCCTTTAACTTCTCAAAAAAATTAGAAGAGCGTGGGTTGTTGTCATTTTCGAAAAAGGAAGACGATAAACGAAATACGTATATTGAATTGACAAAAAAAGGGGAAGACATTTTATTGAAATTAATAGAGTCATACGATCCGAAACGGACGTCTGTGCTTCAAGGGATTCAACCACTTTACGAGCTGTATGGAAAATTTCCAGAAATGTTAGAAATGATGTGTATGACCCGAAATGTGTATGGAGACGATTTTATGGAAATTTTTGAACGTTCCTTTGAAAATATTGAACGAGAGTTTGTTGAAGAAAACGGAAAGTTAAAAAAGAAAGATGAGCAACAAACAGAAATCACTTCATTCGTTGAGCGTATGTAATAGGCGTTGAAACTCTGTCATAAGCGGAACAAATAGCTGTTGCTGTTTTAACGCATCAATCGTTTCAGCAAGTGGAAGGTTCGGATGAAGCGCACCCGCAAATTCAGTAAAGAGCGTGGTGAAGATAACGAAGCCTTCCTCTTTTTGTTGCTTATATTGCTCGCTTAACTGTTCGCAAAGACGTAATGTGTCTTCCACTTCTTGTTTCGTTAAACCATAGCGGATGACAAGCGCGTAAAACGGCTTTTTTTCAGGAACAATCATGTCCAACATAAGCGAACAATAATATTCGAGTTTTTCAATGCGTTGTTCAATACTCATCTTTCGAAACTCCTTTTGTGTACTTGTATGTATTATTTTACAGGAATTGTTGCACAAATGAAATGTCCATTATTGATTTATCGAAAAAATCGTTGTAAAGTAGGGGAGTAAATACATAAAACAGGAGGGGACTTGGTTTGGCGCTTTATTTTATACCCCTTGCGACTATCGTATTGTTTCTGGTTAATCAGTTCACGAATTCACTTTGTATTCAAAAAGAAATACCCGAAGAAAAGCAACCAAAAGTATTTCGCACGATTAATGTCCTTATTACCATTTTACTTATTTCTTCTTATATCGAAGTATTGTTTGCGTAAAAAAGCTGACAGTGTCCCTGTCAGCTTTCTTTCGGTTAGTATAACCAAGCAGCTCCAACGATAATTAATAAAATAAACAACACGACGATTAACGCGAATCCGTTTGTATATCCTACGCCAGCACCCATGGACGACACCTCCTTTCATATATGAAGGCGTTGTAACGCTTTGACAATGTATTGTATGTCAAAAGAAGCAAAAAGGTATGGGCGCAATGATACTTTATTTTAGCTTTCGGAAAAAATATGGTATAGTATGTTTTGTGTACATTTATAGATAGGAGTTGTGAGGTAATGAAAAAATGGACAGTTGCTATGTCGGCAGCAGCGATGCTTGCGCTTTCGGCTTGTAATAACGGATCAGAAGTTGTCGTCGAAACGAAGGAAGGCAACATTACAAAAGAAGAATTGTACAACGAAATGAAAGAGCGGTATGGTAAAGAAGTTTTGCGCGATCTTGTGCATGAAAAAGTGCTAAGTAAAAAATTTAAAGTAACGGATAAAGAAATCGACCAAGAAATCGAAAATTTGAAAGAGATGTATGGCGTTCAATATGACTTAGCGGTGCAACAAAGCGGAGAAGAAGCGATTCGCAAAATGGTGAAACTCGATTTGTTGCGACAAAAAGCAGCGATGGACGACATCAAAGTAACGGATGAAGAATTGAAAAAATATTACAATGAATATAAGCCGAAAGTGAGAGCAAGCCATATTTTAGTCGATGACGAAAAAACAGCAAAAGAAATTAAAGCGAAATTGGAGAAAGGCGAAGACTTTGCGAAATTAGCGAAACAATATTCAAAAGATACAGGGTCGGCACAAAATGGCGGAGATTTAGGTTGGTTTGGACCTGGAAAAATGGTCGAAGAATTTGAAAAGGCAGCTTATACGTTAAACGTCGGTGAAATTAGCAATCCGGTGAAAACGCAATTTGGTTACCATATCATTAAAGTGACAGATAAAGAAAAGAAAAAGTCGTTTGATGAAATGAGGGAAGAAATCGAATACGAAGTAAAGAAAAGTAAGCTCGATACATCGAAAGTGCAATCGAAGTTAGATGAGCTGATGAAAGACGCAAATGTAGACATTAAAGACAAAGCGTTAAAAGATGCGCTAAAGAGCGAATAAACAGATGTGTAAAAAGAAGGTGTCCGCGTTGGACACCTTCTTTTTTATAAGGCTTGTTTAATTTGTGCGGCAATGTCTTTCAGCTCGTCAAACGTATAGTCGCTTTGATGTGATTTCCATACCGCACCAAATCCATCTCCTTTACCGTAGCGCGGAATGATGTGCATATGATAATGGAACACCGTTTGGCCCGCAAATTCTCCGTTATTGCTTAAAATATTTACGCCGACAGGGGAAAATTGCTCGCGAATCGCATTAGCGATCGTAGGAACAACTTCAAATACACGTTGAGCCATTTCTGGCGTTAATTCATAAATATTTTCTTTATGTACTTTCGGTACGACAAGCGTATGCCCTTTCGTCACTTGACTAATGTCTAAAAAGGCGATGACATGATCATTTTCAAATACTTTTGCCGAAGGAATGTCACCGTTTATAATTTTACAAAAAATACAGTCGCTCATCATAACGCCACCTTTCTTTCCAGTTTGTCTTTATTTTACCACACGATTGCTGTTCGGAAAACGGAAAGAGCAGGATGCGCATCGCATCCTGCCCATTGAAGAGGGAACTTCATGATTACGTGTCTTTTAGAAACACCTCATTTACGAGTAGAATCAGTTACGCGTTTGTGAGTACGACGTTGTTCAAGATGACCATCCCTTTTTTAAGGGAGTGCTTTCGTTGTTACAGGCTAGCTTATGTGCGGCCCGTAGACACCTCATTTCATCGTGTTCTTGAACTTGCTTTGTTGCTCACTGCGACTTGCTACTTGTTTGTCCCTCTTCGCTACTTATCATAACCCGTTTTTCTTTTCGTTATTCATTTGTTAAAATAAAAAATAATGATATAAGAAAGGAAAGCGATGATGGCGTTATTACAAGTTGATCATATATCTGGAGGCTATACGAAACAAGACGTTTTAGACGACGTATCGTTTACTGTACATGAAGGGGAGATTGTTGCATTAATCGGGCTAAATGGAGCAGGAAAAAGTACGACGATTAAACATATCATCGGGTTGATGCAACCGCGCAAAGGAACGATTACGATGAAAGGAATGGCGTTTCAACAGAACCCAAAACAATATCGCGCACAATTTACATACATTCCTGAAATGCCCGCGTTGTACGAAGAATTAACGCTAGAAGAACATTTGCGCCTGACTGCTATGGCGTACGGTGTACGTGATGAGGAATATGAACAACGTGTGCCTAAATTGCTAAAGGCGTTTCGGCTTGAGAAAAAATTAGGCGCGTTTCCTGCTTTTTTTTCAAAAGGAATGAAACAAAAAGTGATGATTATGTGCGCTTTTTTAGTGGACGTTCCGCTTTACATTATTGATGAGCCGTTTGTCGGATTAGATCCGCTCGCCATTCAAGCCTTGCTTCAACTTATTGATGAACGAAAAAAGCAAGGAGCTGGCATTTTGATGTCGACGCATATTTTAGCGACAGCAGAGCGATACTGCGATTCGTTTGTCATTTTGCATAACGGCCAAGTAAAAGCAAGCGGATCATTACCAATGCTTCAAGAGCAATTGCATATGCCTCACGCTACGTTAGATGATATATATATCGAATTAACGAAGGAAGAGTCGAATGATGATTGATGGGAAACAGTTGTGGAAAAAGCGGTTTATTGCTTATGTAGCAGAAGTGAGACGATATGGTCGGCATATGTTTAATGATCATTTATTGCTCGTCTTGTTTATCGGGATAGGGGGAGGGGCTGTTGTTTATAAGCGAGCGGTCGAGGAACTCATATCGTTTCCGTATGCCGTGATTGCTGCGTTTATGTTCGCTTTATTTAGCACACAAAGCGGGGTGCGCACGTTATTAAAGGAAGCGGATGCGGTGTTTCTTCTTCCGTTAGAGCAACAGCTTCGTCCGTATTTTTGGCGCGCAAGCATATATAGCTTTTTCGTTCATTTGTATGTTTCCTTCATTGTATTCGTTACGCTTCTTCCTCTCCATTTAAAGTTTTCGGAGCAGTCACCTTTGGTCGTCATGATTGCGATGATGGCGTTGAAAGGGTGGAATATGTTCATTCAATGGAATGAAGATGCACGAATAGGGCGCCATCTCTTTCCGTTGTTCGTTCGTTTTTTAATGAACGTGTTGTTTTTTTATTTTTTGCTTGTGAAGCAATACGGATTTATGGCGATCATTATTTTGCTTATGATTGTCATTGCGTCATATGTAGAGCGTAGAGGAAAAAAAGTTGGGCTTCAATGGGAGCAGTTGCTTGCTGATGAACGGAGACGGATGCAAACATTTTATCGCTTGGCGCATGCGTTTGTTGATGTGCCTCACATCAAAAACACGGTAAAAAAACGAATGTGGCTTCATTTCGTTTTCCATTTGCTTGATCGTTGGCATATGCGACCGTATACGTATTTGTATGTGCGCACATTTTTTCGTGCGGGCGACTATTTTGGTTTGTTCGTTCGCTTGACGGCAATTGGTGGTGTTTTCATTTTTACGTTGCCTCGCGGTGTGGAGTGGTTTGCGCTTTTATGTTCGTATGCAACAGCCGTTCAACTGTTCTCGCTTCGTTCGTACCATCGTGGGCACCCGCTTTTATTGCTTTATCCTCTGTCGCCTATAGAAGCGCAACGATCATTTATGCGCGTATTGTTTGCTATTGGGATGAGTCAAGCGTCTATCTTCGCTTTGCTTGCATATATGGTTCATGGCGTTTTCACTATGCTATCGACGTTTTTTATTGTTTTAGTATGTTATATAGCGATGATGCTTTATGTAGGAAAAAAACGAGAAGCGGCTTGAACCGCTTCTTTTAGTGTGCTCGGCATG
>NZ_JBCNEQ010000045.1:0-50090 GCF_050480245.1 Bhargavaea massiliensis
ACCTCCTCCTACTCGATTTTTTCCATATATTTAATTGCTGCAAGACCAAGCGTTTTCGCCGCAATAAGCATCGCGCGTTCATCAAAATCAAATTTCGGATGATGGTGCGGAAAGGCAACGGATGTCGTTTTTGCTTTTGCTCCTGTAAAGAAAAACGTTCCTTTTACATGTTGCAAATAGTAGGCGAAATCTTCCCCACCCATATGCGGATGGATTTCGACTACATCGGTTACTTCTTCGATTTCACGAGCGATCGAGACGAGAAATTTCGTTTCGTCTTCATGATTCACAACAGGTGGATAGCCGCGCATATATGTGTATTCATACGTACAACCGTTGGCGATGCATGTACCTTTAATAATTTGTTCAATTTCTCGTTCAATGTCGTTTCTTACTTGCTCGGAAAATGTGCGCACTGTCCCAACTAATGTGGCTCGATCAGCGATAACGTTAAACGCGTTGTCGGAAACGAATGAGCCGATGGAAACAACAGCAGGTTCGAGTGGATTGACGCGCCGACTGATGATTTGTTGTAAGTGTAATACTAGCTGTGATGCGGTAACGATCGCATCTTTTGTTTTGTGTGGCTCTGCTCCGTGACCGCCTGAACCTTGAATAATGATTTGAAAGCGGTCTGCCGCTGCCATGATCGGTCCCGAACGATATTGAATGATGCCTGTCGGCTCTGTTGCCCATAAATGTGTGCCGAAAATCGCATCCACTCCTTCTAAACAACCGTCTTCGATCATCGCTTTTGCCCCGCCTGGCGCGTATTCTTCTGCATGTTGATGAATGCAAACGATCGTGCCACGCCAATGTTCGCGTAATTCATAAAGCGCTTTGGCAAGGACGAGCAACGTGGCGGTATGCCCGTCATGGCCGCACGCATGCATGACACCTGGAACGGTCGATTTATAAGGCACATCTTTTTCGTCTTGAATCGGAAGGGCATCAAAATCCGCTCGAAGCGCGATCTTTTTTCCGCCTGTTTGACCTTGAATTGTCGCGACAACCCCATTTCCTCCGACATTTGTTCGCACAGGAATGCCAAGCTGTTTGTAGTAATTCGCAATATACGCTGCTGTTTTATACTCTTGAAACGACAGTTCAGGGTGTTGATGTAAATGACGACGAATGGCGACCATCTCGTTGTAATATTCATCAAGTTTAGCAAATAGTAATGTTTTCACGTGAACCGCTCCTTCTGTTTTTTTCCATTATACCATCGTTGACAAATGATCGAAAACGGGTTAATATACCCATATACGTATTTAGGAGGAACATATATGGGTACATGGATTAATGTCGTTCTCATCATTTTGCTTATTTATTTTGTTGCGGCAAAAATGTTGCCGACAAAAGGTGTGGAGCATATTACACCAGATGAGTTAAAAGAAAAATTAAAACAAACGAAAGACCGCCAATTTATTGATGTACGCACACCTGCGGAATATCGTGCGCGCAACATTCGTCAATTTAAAAATATCCCGCTTCATCAGTTGGCTGATCAACTACATGAGCTCGATCGCGAGAAAGAGACGATTGTGATTTGTCAAAGTGGTATGCGTAGCAATCAAGCGACAAAAATATTAGCGAAAAATGGATTTAAGCGCGTCGTGAACGTGCGCGGCGGCATGAACGCTTGGAATGGATAAGGCTGACGATGTGTCAGCCTTCTTTTACAACTGCATATGTTGTCACATAGGATGGACGCGGAAAAATGGACCGTTGTTGATTGATTCCTTTTTCTGTGCCACGTTTTTCATGCGCTTTTTCGTAAGCTTTTGACTGTTGCCAACGACGAAAGGCACTTTCATTTTCCCACATCGTCATAATGACATATGTATCGCTCTTTAACGGACGTAACACGCGAATGGCGACAAATCCAGGTTCTTTTTCGATTAAGCGCGCCCGTTGTTGAAAACGATGTTCAAATAACGGTCTCCCTTCATCAGTAACAGGAATATTATTGCAAACAACAAATGATCCACCTAATGGACCAACTGCATCAAGTACTTCGTATGGACGCGGCTCGTGAAAGACGCTTGTTCCTTCCGTTTCATGAATAAGCAAGCCATTGTCTTCATTGTATACAAGCAACATATGTTCATTTACATATTGGCTACGCAATCGTTGCAAATAGTCGATTGTGCCATTTGTCATAAATACGTACACAGGTATCCTCTCCTTCCATTCACTACTCATATTTTACCACTTTCTTTTCTTCTTGGCGATTTCATGAACATTGCGTATTATTACTACCCAGACGGTGAAAAAATCGGTATAGTTGTGTTAGTGGAAACAAATCAGCCGTTTCGTTACACTACAATATAAGATAATATAAGCGATTACATAACGGGAAAGGATGGACATGATGATTAAAAACGATACATTTTTACGTGCTTGTCGCGGGGAGGCAACGGAATACGTCCCGGTTTGGTATATGAGACAAGCAGGGCGTTCGCAGCCAGAGTATCGTGCGTTAAAAGAAAAATATTCACTTTTTGAAATTACACATCAGCCGGAGTTATGCGCATATGTAACGCGTTTGCCTGTCGAACAATATAACGTCGATGCGGCCATTCTTTATAAAGATATTATGTCACCGCTCCCAGCGATCGGCGTCGATGTCGATATTAGAGCAGGCATCGGACCGGTCATTGACAATCCGATTCGTTCGCTTGCGGATGTGGAGCGTCTTGGAGAAATTGATCCAGAGAGCGATGTGCCGTATGTGCTTGAAACGATTCGTCTATTGACGAAAGAGCAACTGACCGTTCCGCTCATAGGTTTTGCTGGTGCACCGTTTACTCTAGCAAGCTACATGATTGAAGGTGGACCGTCGAAAAACTATAATAAAACGAAAGCGTTTATGTATGCGGAGCCGAAAGCATGGTTTGCGCTTATGGATAAGCTAGCAGATATGACGATTCGCTACGTGAAAGCGCAAATTCGCGCCGGCGCAAGTGCGGTTCAAATTTTCGATTCATGGGTTGGAGCGGTGAACGTTGCAGACTATCGACAATTTATTAAACCAACGATGGAGCGTATTTTTACAGCGCTTCGTGACGAAAACGTTCCGCTTATTATGTTCGGTGTCGGAGCAAGCCATTTAGCGAAAGAATGGCATGACTTACCGCTTGACGTTGTCGGCTTAGATTGGCGCTTATCGATTCATGAAGCGCGAGAAATGGGACTTACAAAAGCGCTACAAGGCAATTTAGATCCAGCCGTATTGCTTGCGCCATGGGAAGTCATTGAAGCGCGCGTCAAACAAATTTTAGATGAAGGCATGGCGCATGAAGGCGGGTATGTATTTAATTTAGGGCACGGCATTTTCCCACAAATTAAGCCGGAGACGTTAAAACGACTTACAGCATTTATCCACGATTATTCAGCAAAAAGAAAAGGATGAATAAACGATGTCAAAAAAAGTAATGGGATTGCTTGTCATGGCGTATGGCACGCCGTATAAAGAGGAAGATTTAGAGCGATATTACACGCACATTCGACACGGTCGCAAACCATCAGAAGAGATGCTGGCCGATCTTCGCGAGCGGTATGAAGCGATTGGCGGCATTTCTCCGCTTGCGGCCATTACAAAAGAACAGGCGGAAAAACTTGCGGAACGGCTCAACGAAGTGCAGGATGACATCGAATTTCGCATGTATTTAGGGTTGAAACATATTGAACCGTTTGTTGAAGATGCGGTTCGTCAAATGCATGAAGACGGAATAGAAGAAGCGGTTTCGATCGTATTAGCGCCGCATTTTTCGACATTTAGTGTGAAATCATACAACGGACGGGCAAAAGAAGAAGCAGCTCGCTTAGGCGGACCGAAATTGACATGCGTTGAAAGTTGGTATACTGAACCGAAATTTATTCAATATTGGGCAGAGCGAGTAAAAGAAACGTATGCTTCGATGACTGAACGAGAACGGGAAAAAGCGGTGCTGATCGTTTCAGCGCACAGTTTGCCTGAAAAAATTATTGCGATGGGCGATCCATATCCAAAACAACTGCAAGAAACAGCGGATTTCATTGCAAAAGAAGCAGGTGTTTCAGACTATGTGATCGGCTGGCAAAGCGCAGGAAACACACCAGAGCCGTGGCTAGGCCCTGATGTGCAAGATTTAACGCGGCAACTCTATGAAGAAAAGCGATACGAAGCGTTTGTATATGTTCCAGCTGGATTTGTCGCGGATCATTTAGAAGTGTTGTATGATAACGACATTGAATGTAAGCAAGTGACAGATGAACTTGGCGTCAGTTACTATCGTCCACCGATGCCAAACGCTCATCCACAGTTTATTGACGCCCTTGCAACCGTTGTGTTAAACCATTTACGTAAAGAAGGCGGGTCATTATGAAAAAGAAAGTCGTCATTATTGGCGGTGGTATGACGGGATTGACAGCTGCTTACTATTTACAAAAAGAAGCACGCGAAAATAAGCTGCCGATTTCCTGTGAATTAATTGAGGCGAGCCATCGACTTGGGGGGAAAGTACAAACGGTTTATCGCGATGGGTTTGTCATTGAACGAGGTCCGGACTCCTTTTTAGCGCGTAAAATGAGCGCCTCGCGTCTCATTCACGAAGTTGGGCTTGAAAAGGAACTTGTGCATAATACGGCAGGCCAATCGTACATTCTCGTCAATCGAACGCTACATCCGATTCCGGGTGGTGCGGTGATGGGCATCCCGACAAAACTTGCACCGTTTGTTGTGACGCGTCTGTTTTCTCCGTTTGGCAAATTGCGCGCAGCGGCTGATTTTATTTTGCCGCCGTTAAAAGCGGAAGGAGACGTGTCGCTCGGACAATTTTTCCGTCGCCGCCTCGGCAACGAAGTCGTCGATCGGTTAATTGAGCCTTTATTATCGGGGATTTATGCGGGAGACATTGATCAGTTAAGCTTAATGGCGACATTCCCTCAATATTTTCATTTAGAGCAAAAACACGGGAGTCTCGTGTTAGGAATGAAGCGGTCGATGCCGAAGCAAAAAACGAAACAAAAAAGCGATAAAGGCATTTTTCAAACGTTAAAAACAGGATTGTCATCGCTCGTTGATGCGATTGAGCAAAAGTTAGAAAAAGGAACGGTGCATAAAGGAGTCCGTGTTGAGCGGATTGAGAAGGTTGAGGAACGATATGTGTTAACGTTAAGCAACGGAGAGAAAAAAGAAGCGGATAGCGTCGTTATTGCTGTTCCGCATCAATCATTAACATTGCTTTTCCCGAATGAAACATTGTTTTCCTCTTTTAAAACGATGCCGTCTACGTCCGTTGCGACGGTCGCGTTAGCGTTTCCGAAAGAAGCGGTGGCGAAAGATATGAACGGAACAGGCTTTGTCGTCTCACGTGATAGCGACTATACGATTACCGCGTGTACATGGACGCATAAAAAATGGCCGCATACAACACCAGAAGGTTACGTCTTGTTGCGTTGTTATGTCGGACGTCCAGGTGATGAAGCGATTGTCGATCAAACAGACGAGGATATTGTCCAAGTCGTGATGGACGATTTGAATAAAGTGATGAATATTACGATGAATCCGATGTTTTCGATCGTGACACGCTGGAAACAATCGATGCCGCAATATATCGTCGGTCATCGTGAACGGATCGAGCGCATGAAACAAGATATGCAACAACATCTCCCTGGCGTCTTTTTGGCGGGAAGTTCGTACGAGGGGCTTGGTCTCCCAGATTGTATTGATCAAGGGGAAGAGGCGGTAAAAAAAGTGTTACACTATTTGTCTTATATGAAGAAAAAGGTGTCTTCATGATCGGGCACCTTTTTCTTGCAAGCGCATGTAATTTATGTTATGATATAAAACGAAATGACCAAAATGTTCATTTAGTCACAACAAGGGATGAACGCTTATGTTAGATAAAAGGAAGCAAATTATTGAAGCGGCAGCAAAGTCATTTTCGTTATTCGGTTATAAGGCAACAACGATCGATCAAGTGGCGAAAATGGCGAATGTCGGAAAAGGAACGATTTATACGTTTTTCAAAAGCAAAGAAGAGCTGCTAGAAGACATCGTTTCTTCTATCATTTCCGAAATTAAGCGTGAGGCAGATGCCGCGATTGATCATCGCTTATCGTTTAATGAAAATGTGCAACGTGCTTTGCAACGCATTTTTACGTTTCGCAAAGAACATGAATTAACGATTAAGCTGTTACAAGAAGTGCGCGATATCGGCACGCCAGCGGTACGTGATGTGATGCAGCGGCTTGATCGCGAAATGATCACTTACGTTCGTGAAAAAATTGAAGAAGCGATGGCAAAAGGTGAAATTCGTTCGTGCGATGCGGAATTAATGGCATTTTTAATGTTTAAAATGTATATTGCTTTAAACGTCGATTGGGAAAAAGAACACGAACCGTTGCCACAACAAAAAATTGCTGAACTGTTTGATTTGTATTTATTGAAAGGATTATCTCCATGATGATCCTTCTCTTTTTTGCATGAAATGACTAAATGAACAAATTGGTCAATATTTTAAAAAGGGGGTTGAGTATGTGCATACATTCCGATTATTGATGCAAGAAATAAAAGCAGTCACGTCCAATCGGAAAGTGCTCATTCCGATTATCGCTGTTTTATTTATTCCTCTTTTATATAGCGGTATGTTTTTATGGGCGTTTTGGGATCCGTATGATCATTTAGACGATTTGCCTGTCGCTGTTGTCAATAATGACAAAGGTGCGACATTTGAAGGAGAAGAGCTCCATATTGGTGATGATCTCGTTGACAAGCTAAAAGAAAAAAAACAGTTTGATTGGCATTTTGTAAGCCAAAGTGAAGGGGAAAAAGGATTAAAAGAGCAACGGTATTATATGCTGATTGAAATTCCTGAAGATTTTTCTAAAAACGCAACGACGTTACAAGATGATCACCCGAAAAAGCTTCAACTTATTTACAAACCAAATGAAGGGTTTAACTTTTTATCTGCTCAAATTGGTGGAACAGCAGTAGAAAAAATTAAAACAGAGGTAGCAAAAACATTAACCGAAACGTACGCCGAAAACATGTTTGAAAACGTAAAAACGTTGGCGGACGGACTAACAAAAGCAAGCGATGGGGCAAACAAATTGCATGACGGATTGATAGATGCAAAAGACGGAACGAACAGGCTATATGATGGGATGAACAAAGCGCAAGATGGCTCCAATGAATTGTATCGCCATTTAGCGACGCTTGCTGAAAAATCAATTACATTTACGGACGGTTTGCACCAAGCAGCTGACGGTTCAATGCAAGTTCAAACCGGTGTTCAAACGCTTCATGATGGAATGAAGCGCATGGTAGATGGGCAAGGACAATTGCTTGCAGGAGCACAGCAAGCAAAAGAAGGAACAGTAAAACTGGCTTTAGGTACAAATCGTGTACTTGAAGGAATGAAAGCTCTCGATGCTCGCATGCCACAACTTTTACAAGGCTCAGAACAATTGAGCGGCGGAACAGAAAAGCTAGTTACATCGCTTGCTGAGTGGCAACAAGGAGCTACGCAAGTTCAAACGGGCGCTACGCAAGTGACAAGCGGGTTAGAGCAACTCGCTGCACAGCTTAATACGCTTATTGCGCAAACGTCAGATCCGGCCCAAAAAGCGGTGTATGAGCAATTAAAACAAAACGTTGTGCAACTATCACTTGGAAGCAAGCGAGTACAGGGTGGAGTTGCGCAGTTAAACGATGGAGCAAAAGCGTTACAAGAGGGAGCGGCATCGTTAAGCGCAGGGGCGAAGCAGTTGCACGAAGGGCATATCGCCCTCGATGGCGGTGTAAACCAACTGCTTGCTGGACAACAGCAACTCGCCGATGGCGCAAATGCATTAGTGAACGGACAAGAGCAGCTTGTTTCGGGCATGCATACGTTACATGAAAAAATGCAAGAAGCGAAACAAGGGACAGAGAAGCTCGCAAGTGGTGGTCAAACACTTGCTTCTGGTTTGCAAGCTCTTGCGAATGGAGGCGACCAACTGCAAGATGGTACGCATCGGTTAGCGGATGGTGCACAACAATTAGCGAACGGAATGAATGAACTAACAAACGGAACCGAAGCATTACAAGCTGGAATGAATCAGCTTGCAGACGGTTCAGGAGAACTAGCAGATAAATTGAAAGAAGGTGCTGAAAAAGCAAGCAACGTTAAAGCAAACGAAGACGTATATAACATGTTTGCCGAACCGGTGAAAGTAAAAGATAAAAAAATCAATGAAGTGCCAAACTACGGAACAGGGTTTACACCATATTTCTTGTCGTTAGGATTGTTTGTCGGTGCGCTTTTACTTTCGATCGTCTTTCCACTTCGCGAACCGGCTGGAGTGCCACGCTCACCATTTCAATGGTTTTTTGCGAAGTTTGGTGTACTCATTGGTGTGGGTGTGTTACAAGCGCTTCTTGCGGACAGCGTATTGCTTTTCGGGCTTGATTTACAGGTGAAAAGCGTTCCGTTATTTCTTTTGTTTAGCATTGTTACAAGCATTGCCTTTTTATCTGTCATTCAATTTCTCGTGACCGTTTTTGGTGATCCGGGACGATTTATCGGGATTGTCGTCTTAATTTTACAATTGACAACGAGTGCCGGAACGTTCCCGCTTGAGTTAATTCCACGTTCGTTGCAACATTTTAACGCATGGCTTCCAATGACATATTCTGTTTTCGGATTAAAAGCTGTCATTTCAAGCGGTGATTTCTCGTTTATGTGGGAAAACGTCGGCAAATTGCTTATGTTTATCGTCGTTATGATGGCAGGAACGATGACGTATTTTACGATTCAACATCGTCGCCAATTCACAACAATTGTGGAACAAGCTTCTGAAGCGTAATACGCTTCAGAAGCTTTTTTTGATGAAAAAATTTTTAAAAAATTAATTTGCATATACAAGGTGATGTGCGTATAATACGAGTATGAGAACGATTTCATTCGTTTCTTTTCGATTGGAATGAGGGGGGAATGGGAGGATGGCGACGATTGAAGATGTCGCCAAGCTAACAGGGCTTTCACGGACGACGGTTTCGCGCGTCATTAACAATCACCCGTACGTGTCAGAAGAGAAACGAAAGCTCGTGCTTGAAGCGATGGAAAGGCTAGGGTATGTACCGAATTCATCGGCTAGAAGTTTGCGGAATCAAAAAACGAGCATTTTAGCGTTATTTATTCCGCGCATTACAAATCCTTTTTTCAGCGAGCTTGTGGAAGCGACAGAAATGGCAGCAGCAGAACATGGTTATCAGCTTATTATTTGTCAGACGCGCTATTCGCCAGAAAAAGAATTAAACTACATGAATTTATTAAAAACAAAACAAGTTGACGGGGTTATTTTAGCTTCTATTCACAATGAATGGAAAAAGCTAAAACCTTTTTTGCAATACGGGCCGATTGTCCTTTGCAATGAGTTTGATGATCGTGCAAACGTTCCAACCGTTCGGCTCGATCAAGTATACGGGGGATACATAGCGACAAAACATTTGCTCGAACAAGGCCATACGAAAATCGCATACTGTTCCGGCGGTTATCGAAGCAATGTGGCAAAGTCGCGTGAAATCGGTTTTAAAAAGGCGCTGGCGGAGTATAAAGTTTCATTTCATGAGCAGTATGCTTTTCGCGATGCGTTTCACATTGCGGATGGAAAGCGTGTGTTTCGAAAAATGATGGCGCTTTCAGAACGACCGACGGCTGTATTTACTGGAAGCGATGAAGTGGCCGCTGGCATTATATCGGAAGCGGTGAAATGCGGCTATCGTATCCCTGAAGACTTAGCAGTCGTCGGTTTCGATAATCAAGCTATTACAGAGTTAACGAATCCGACAATTACGACGGTGCATCAACCGGTGAAACAAATGGCGCAAAAAGCAGTGGATGTGATCGTTGAAAAAATTCAAACAAAAAAATATGAAACAAAGGAAATTTACGAGTTTCCACTTCAGCTTATTGTGCGCGCATCAACGATTGGTAGCAAGCTTCATCAACGTGAAGCTTGACATACATTCCAATTTAAATATAAGGGGGATTTTTCATGAAGAAGGCAACAAAATTTTCTTCTGCATTGTTAGCGCTTACGCTCGGATTGACAGCATGCTCTAGCGGTCAAGACACAGGGACGAAAGAAACAACGGATAAAAACGATGATACAAAAAAATCGGAAGAAGTTGTAAAAATCGTTTATGCTCGTGGTAAAGATGCGACAAAAGCAACTGAAGAAATTGTCAAAGCGTTTGAAGCAAAATATCCGAACATTGACGTAGAGTTCCGCGAAATGCCTTCAGACACAGGGGCTCAGCATGATGCATACGTCACCATGTTAAACGCTAAATCGTCTGAAATTGACGTCATGGATTTGGACGTTGTTTGGCCAGCAGAGTTTGCACAAGCTGGATACGTTCTTCCGCTTGATCGTTTCATCGAAAAAGATGGCATTGATTTAAGTGCATACAACCAAGGTGCGCTTGCCGCTGGGAATTTCGATGGAAAACAATGGGCGATGCCAAAATTTATTGACACAGGATTATTATTTTATCGTAAAGATATCGTACCAGAAGATAAAGTGCCAAAAACATGGGATGAGTTGTTAGCCGCTGCACGTGAGTTTAAAGGAAAAGGCGGTACACAATTCGGATATTTAATGCAAGCGAAACAATATGAAGGGTTAGTATGTAATGCGATTGAATTTATTGCGGCATACGGTGGAAAAATTGTTGATGAAAACAACAATGTAGTCGTCAACAGCCCTGAAACAATTAAAGGATTAAAGAAAATGGTTGAAATTGCAACGTCTGACGTTGTGCCAAGCAACATTACGACATTTACAGAACCAGAATCTCATACAGCGTTTATTGAAGGTCAATCGCCATTTATTCGCAACTGGCCATACCAATACGCGTTAGCAAACGATCCAGAACAATCAAAAATCGTTGACAAAGTCGGCGTTGCGCCACTACCAGCGGGTGATAAAGGGTCAGCTGCTGCATTAGGTGGATGGATGACAGCAATTAACGCATATTCGAAAAATAAAGAAGCAGCTTGGGAATTTGTGAAATTTATGACTGGTCCAGAAGGTCAAAAAATTTCTGCGATTTACGGCGGTTTAGCACCAACGCTTCCAGAACTATTTAAAGACGAAGAAGTGTTAAAAGCGAACCCATTCTTTGCAGAACAAGGATTTGTTGACGGATTAAATGCAGCAGTACCACGTCCAGTTGTACCGAACTATCCAGAAGTGTCTGAAATTATTCAAATTAACGTATCAAAAGCGATTGCAGGACAAATTACAGTTGAAGAAGCAGTTGCGAACATGGAAAAAGAAATTAAAGCAGTGATGCAGTAGTTGCACGTTAGCCTTCAGCCTCATATGAGCGCTGAAGGCTAAATCCTTTGCATAAAGGGGGAACAACGAGTGAAAAACGAAAAAAAATCGGAGCGCCGTTTAGCGTATATTCTTGTTGCTCCGTCGCTTTTGCTTATTTTAGCTGTCGCCATTTGGCCAGTCATTCAGTCATTTTATTTCAGTTTATTTGACTATCGTCTCAACAATCCAGCGAAATCTTCTCTCCATCTTGATTACAGCTTAAACTTAGAACGATATTTAGAAAGTTATCCGTTTTTAATGAACACATTAAAACAAGAAATTTCACAAGCAACAGGTGAGGAAAAGGAGAAGCTCACGTCATTACAAGAGCGACTACAACAAGTCGATGAAGAAATTCGTGCCGATGAAGACGTGGCGAAACGGTATGAACAAGTAGATGAAATTTTAAATAATTTTGAAGTACCGAGTGAAGAAATAAAAATTGTTTCGATTGATGAACAAGCGGCAAAAGATTTAATAGAAACGATGCAAGATGCTAAACAAACGTTAAAAACGTTAAATGAAAACGGACAATTAAAACAAGGGGACAAATTAACAGGGCTTGCGAACGGATTAAGCGGGGCGGTTATTGAACCGAACTTTGTTGGTTTGGCTCATTATAAAAACTATTTTACGGATGCTCGCTTATGGAAAGCGCTTTGGAATACAACTGTATTTACGGTTATTTCTGTATCCATTGAATTAGTGCTCGGTTTAGCGATCGCGCTGTTGATTAATAAAGCGTTTTTTGGACGCGGACTTGTCCGAGCAACGATTTTAATTCCGTGGGCGATTCCGACAGCCGTATCCGCGTTAATGTGGAAATTTTTATATGATGGACAAAACGGAATTGTTGCAAAATACTTCGCGGATATCGGAATTATTAATGATATGAGTGAGCTACTCACGACAGGAACAGGAGCAATGTTTGCTGTCATTTTCGCTGACGTTTGGAAAACGACCCCATACATGGCATTATTACTGCTTGCTGGTTTGCAAACGATCCCAAGCTCACTATACGAGGCGGCATCGATTGACGGAGCGACAAAATGGCAACAGTTTGTCAAAATTACGTTACCGCTTTTAAAATCAAGTATTCTCGTTGCGCTTTTGTTCCGTACGCTTGATGCGTTTCGTGTGTTTGACTTAATTTTCGTTTTAACAGGCGGAGGACCAGCGAACTCGACAGAAACGATCTCGATCTTAGCGTATAAAGTCATGTTCTCGCAAACAAACTTCGGTGGTGGTTCAGCGTTAGCGGTGATCGTTTTCATTTGCGTAGCGATCATTTCGACAATTTACATTAAATTTTTAGGTGCTGACCTCATTTCTGACCGAAAATAGGAGGTGCAACGATGCAAAAGAAAGCCGGTCCATTGTTTTACGTGTTTTTATTTATTTTCGTTTTTTTAGTCATGTTTCCATTTTTGTGGATTTTGTTAAGTTCGATTAAGCCATTGAGCGAACTGTTTGGAGAAGAAGCGTTCAATTGGTTTACGAGCCATCCGACGTTAAAAAGTTACGTTTCCGTTTTTGTCAATTATCCGTTTTTAAAATATTTATGGAACAGTACGGTGATCGCGACAATTACAACGGTGTACACTGTGTTTGTTGCCGCGTTTGCCGCATATGCAATTGCTCGTTTAGATTTCAAAGGAAAATCGGTCATTCTTGGCATCGTGTTATCGGTGTCGATGTTTCCGCAAATTGCGACTATTTCACCGATTTACATGTTTGTGAAAAAGTTTGAGTTAACAAATAGTTATTTAGGGTTAATTATTCCGTATACGACGTTTGCGTTGCCGCTTTCGATTTGGCTATTAGTGACGTTTTTCCGTAAAATTCCGTTCGATTTAGAAGAAGCAGCGAAAATGGACGGGGCAACACCGTTGCAGACGTATTTTAAAGTCATTTTACCATTAGCTGTACCAGGTATTTTTACGACATCCATTCTCGTTTTCATCGCGGCATGGAACGAATTTTTATTCGCGCTAACGATTAACACAGCAGAAAATTATAAAACGGTACCGGTTGGGATCGCGATGTTCCAAGGGCAATATACGATTCCATGGGGCGAAATTTCAGCAGCAACGGTCATTGTGACGATTCCGCTCGTCATTATGGTATTATTATTCCAACGCCACATCGTATCGGGCTTAACGTCCGGTTCAGTAAAAGAATAATGGAGAGGGGAGAAGAAGATGGAATCGATTCCAAAAACGAAACAATGGTGGAAAGAAGCAGTCGTGTATCAAATTTATCCGCGCAGTTTTAAAGATTCAAATGGGGACGGAATTGGCGATTTGCGCGGCATCATCGAAAAATTAGATTATTTACAAGAGCTTGGCGTCGATGTCGTTTGGTTATCGCCTGTATATAAGTCGCCAAACGACGATAACGGCTATGACATTAGCGACTATCAAGACATTATGGACGAGTTTGGTACGCTCGCTGACTGGGACGAACTGCTTCACGAAATGCATGCACGCGGCATGAAATTAGTGATGGATTTAGTCGTCAACCATACGTCTGACGAACATCATTGGTTTATTGAATCGCGCAAGTCAAAAGACAATCCGTATCGCGACTATTACATTTGGCGCCCAGGAAAAGACGGAAAAGAGCCGAACAATTGGCAATCGTTTTTCAGCGGTTCCGCTTGGCAATACGACGAAGCAACAGGAGAATATTATTTACACTTATTTTCAAAAAAACAACCAGATTTAAACTGGGAAAATGAAAAGGTGCGCGAAGAGATTTTTAACATGATGACATGGTGGTTAGACCGTGGCATTGACGGATTCCGGATGGATGTTATCAACTTATTATCAAAAGTAGAAGGTTTGCCAGATGCGCCGGTGACAAATCCAAACGATCGTTATCAATGGGGCGGTCAATATTTTGTGAACGGTCCGAAATTAATGGACTATTTGCGTGAAATGAAAGAAAAAGTATTAAGCAAATATGACATTATGACAGTCGGCGAAACACCAATGGTCACGACAGACGATGCGATTCGATTTACGAACGAGCAAGATGGCGTTATGAATATGTTGTTTCAATTTGAGCATATGGATGTTG
The DNA here is from genome assembly GCF_050480245.1 of Bhargavaea massiliensis. Classification (GTDB taxonomy): domain Bacteria; phylum Bacillota; class Bacilli; order Bacillales; family Anoxybacillaceae; genus Anoxybacillus. The sequence goes on from NZ_JBCNEQ010000045.1 coordinate 14,437, forward strand.
ATTCGAAGCCAGGAAGTCCGCTTGGGAAATGGGACATTCAACCGTGGAAATTGACCGACTTGAAAAAAATTATGAGCAAGTGGCAAGTGGAACTTCACGGAAAAGGGTGGAACTCACTCTATTTAGAAAATCACGATCAACCGCGTTCTGTTTCGCGTTTTGGTGACGACAAAACGTATCGGGTAGAAAGTGCAAAAATGTTAGCGACATGGCTACATATGATGCAAGGAACGCCATACATTTATCAAGGACAAGAAATCGGTATGACGAACGTTGCCTTTCCATCGATTGAATATTATCGCGACGTGGAAACGATTAATTTATGGAACGATGTTGTAGTAAACAAAGGGTATGATCCAGACAAAATATTAAAGGCGATTCATTATCGCGGTCGCGACAATGCACGTACGCCAATGCAATGGGATGCGACAGAACACGCAGGCTTTACGACGGGCACTCCGTGGATTAATGTAAATCCGAATTATCGCGACATTAACGTTGAACAAGCGTTGAAAGATGAAAACTCGGTGTTCCATTATTATAAAAAACTCATTCGCCTTCGAAAAGAACATCCGATTATCGTATACGGTTCATACGAGTTACTTCTTGAAGATGATGAACAAATTTATGCGTACGTACGCAAGTTCAACGATGAACAACTGCTCGTTATCACGAATTTTAGTAGCGAGCAGCCAACATTTACATTGCCGTCACACATCACATTTACGGAAAAACAACTGCTCATTAGCAACTATGCGGTCGATGAAAATGAATCGCTTGACACGATTGTGCTAAAACCGTATGAAGCACGCGTTTATAAATTAAAGTAAAAAAGCAGCCACATTGGCTGCCTTTTTACTTTAACAAGAAACGTTTAAACATTGCGCACAAACATTTCCGTAACATTCATGTTGTTCTTCCATTTCTTCGCCGCACTCGCAACATGTTTTCGGTGGCAACTTTTTATAAAATTCAGACATTTTTTCTAACATAACTCTCCATCCCCTTCGCTTTTGTTGACTTTATTGTATTATAACAGATATATATTTGTCAATAGTTGTTTTATAACATTTGTGCATGTGAAATTTGTTCAGAAATTTGGTATTGTGTAGTTGTACACATTTTTGCGAGGAAGGTGAATACATATGAAAGTGACGGTTATCGGTTATTGGGGAGCGTTTCCAAAAAAGAATGAGGCGACGTCATGTTACTTATTTGAACACGACGGTTTTCGTTTATTAGTGGACTGTGGAAGCGGAGCGTTAGCGCAACTTCAAAACGTCATCGACATTGAGCAAATTGATGCGGTTATCATATCGCATTATCATCACGACCATGTCGCAGATATCGGACCGCTTCAATACGCGCGACTCATTAAGAAAAATTTAGGCGCACATTTGCCTGAGCTTCCTATTTATGGACATTCGTTTGATCGGGATGGATTCGCACGCCTTGCTCATAAAGGAGTGACGAAAGCGGTGGCGTACGATCCGAACGATGAGCTTCATATCGGTCCATTTACGATTACGTTTATGCCGACAGAACATCCAGCTGTTTGTTATGCGATGCGCATTTGTGCAGGAGAAAAGACGGTCGTATACACAGCAGATTCTAGTTATTTGCCTGAGTTTGTTCCTTTTGCAAAACATGCGGACGTACTGATTTGCGAATGCAACTTTTATGCCGGGCAACAAGCGAAACAAGCAGGGCATATGACGAGCGAGGAAGCGGCAACGATCGCGCGAGACGCTGGCGTTAAAACATTGCTACTAACGCACTTACCTCATTTCGGTAACGTTGAACAACTTGCGGACGAAGCAAAAACGATTTTTCATGGCGACGTGCATATAGCAAAAACGAGATGGACATGGGAAGGGTAGCGATCAGCTACCTTGTTTTTATAATTAAAATTCAGAAAATTTTTAATATAAACTTGACGATGAATCGGAAAGGAGGGAAAATGTAAGTGATAACGCTTACAAAATAATCGGAAATTAACCGTCTGAGATAAAACAGCGTCTGTGCAAACAGATGCTGTTTTTATAAGGGAGGGGGAATGAATGCATCCGTTATTTAGCGGTGTTTCAAAACAAGAGATGAAAAAACTTCTTGCTGAGTGCGAACAAAAAACGTTTGAAAAAGATGAGATGATTTTAGGAAAAAATGAGCGACGTAAAGGTCTTGTCTTGTTGCTTGACGGGGTAGCGGAAGTGTACGTCGAGCATGAAGGATATGATGAAGTGCTTGAAGTTGTGCAAAAAGGGGGATTGATCGGTTTTTCAAGCTTAGCTGATTTTTTAGGTGCATCAAAAGGAGGAAAAGAAGAGCTTGTCGCTGTGCGCGCTGCCGAACGATGTGAAGTGCTTGTCATGCCGTTTTCCGTGTTAACACGGTTATGGGATGATCCGAACGTACATGACTATTTACTTGCGCAGGTGTGTGTTCGTTTAAAAGATGTATATGTGTCGCTTGCTGAGCAAATTAAGCAAGCGCGTAAATTCGGGGACGCTACATCGTTTGTTGTTCCTGTGCAAGATGTTATGATTCGCGACGTTGTGACCCTTCCATTGACGGCAACCGTACAAGAGGCGGCGAAAAAAATGGCGGCGACTCATATTAGTTCGATCGTCGTGACAGACGAACAAACGTTATGTGGAATTTTAACGGAAACGGATCTTGTCGAGCGTGTGCTAGGGCAATCGCTTCCGTACGATACGGTTGTTGGACGAGTGATGACAAAAGACGTCGCGACGATTTCGCGATTTGCGTATTATTACGATGCGCTTGCGCTAATGATTGAACGTGGGGTGAAACATTTGCCTGTTGTAGATGACGGAAAAGGGCAAGGTATCGTGACGTTTTCTGATTTAATGCGAAAGAAAAACGAAAGCATCATGCGTACCATTCAACAAATTGATCATGCAGATGAACAGACGTTACCAAAAATGAAAACTGCCATTTACGAGTTATTAGCGACGATGCTACGCGATCAAGTACCAATTGCACAATGTTTAAATATGATTACGAAATTATACGATCGGCTCGTATGGCGTTGTATGGCGTTAGCGCTAAACGAAGTAGGGGAGCCGCCGTGTCGCTTTGCTTTTTATTTAATGGGTTCAGGTGGACGGAGAGAGCAATTTTTATTGACCGATCAGGACCATTTTCTCGTCTATGAAAGCGACGAATATGCTTCGTATTTTGCTCAGCTTGGTGAGGCGATTGTGCGCTTTATGGAGAAGGCTGGATATGAGCGATGCAAAGGAAAAATGATGGCGAGTGAAGAAGCGTGGCGCGGTTCTCTTGAAGTGTGGAGAGACAGGCTGCGAGAGTGGATGATTCATGCGACAAATGACAATTTGTTATTGGCGCAAAACTTTTTTTCATATCGGTTTGTATATGGGAATACAGATTTGCATCGCACGTTTGAACAACAAATTCGCGAGCAGTTAAACCGAGCGAAAATTTTCTTTTTTCGGCTTGTGGAGATGGAAAAGCAAAATGAAATTCCGACGCTTGACCGCCCGATTCGTTCGATTTTTGGACTTGAGCGGAAAACGATTGATATGAAAAAAGAAGTGCTATTTCCGTACCATCATAGCGTGCAAATTTTATCACTCATTCACGGAATTGTATCCGGTACACCGTTTGAGCGAATTGAGAAGCTAAAGGAGAAACACGTGTTGTCCCCATCGTTTGCAAAGGATGTGCAAAAAGCGGCAGAAAACGTGCTAGCCATTTACATTCGCCATAAATGGAACCATTATAAAGCGAATAAACAAGCGTCATCTGTTTTATCGTTTACGACGATGACGACGCGTGAAAAAGATGAGCTTATTTTAAGCTTAAAAACGTTAAAACAGCTACAAACGCAATTATTTTCTTATTTTTAAGGGGGATGATGATGTTTTTTTTACGAAAGGCGATTGACTGCAAGTTGAACGACAACATCCCGTTATCGACACCGATCGATGATATTATTTTTACCGTATTTGATACAGAAACGACGGGATTTGATGTCGCAACGACCGATCGATTAATTGAAATTGGTGTGGTGCAAGTGAAAGGAACGACGGTGCTTGAAAATGAGACGTTTCATACGTATGTGAATCCAAACCGCGACATTCCGCCTGTCATTGTAGAGTTAACAGGCATTACGGAAGAAAAAGTGCGACATGCCCCCATCGCAATCGAGGTGTTGCAACAATTTTTCCAGTTTGTTGAACAAAAACAAAGCGCCTGTTTTGTCGGCCATTACATTCCATTCGATTTATTGGTCATCAAACATGAATTGCGCCGCGAAAAAATAAAATTTCACAAGCCGACGTTTATTGATACGCTCGATTTAATTGGCTTTATTGCGCCATCATATGATATGCGCGATTTAGAGCGATATGCCCAAGCGTTTGGCACACGTATGTATGAACGTCATTCGGCGATCGGCGATGCGCTTACGACTGCGTATTTATTTGTGGAGCTATTAGAACAATTTCGCCTGCGCGGTTATCGAACGTGGGGAGAACTGTTGCGCGCCACAGATAGCCAAATGCGGTCGTTGTCGTTTTAATCAGGGCATGACGCCCTTTTTTTATTTTATGGTAAAATATAAATGATAGAGAGGTAGATGTCTATGAGAAATACAACATACCTTTGTATTTTTAGGAACAAGGAGAGGATTAGCATATTTAATCATGTGTTTAAAAGCAATCGCAATCTTAATCATAAAATCGTGATTGAGTTAGATGAAAGATATTTTGATAAAAACAGTTTGATGCACGCAGTTGCACAACATGTAAAGAACGAAGGAAAACAGTGTGAAATTATTGATGTAAACACATTAGTAGTAGACGGAAAAAAATATCATTTGTACGAAACAAATGTTGCGGCAACATATTGTCCACCTGTACAACGCGCGATTTTAATGGAGGAATAGGAGGAGAAGGATGATTCACGTACTAGTCGCTGATGATGATCGTCACGTCCGCGAATTGTTAAAGCTGTATTTGTCGAGAGAAGGATACGTCGTATATGAAGCGGCGGATGGAGAGGAAGCTTTGACAGTGCTTCATCATCAAACGATTCACTTAGCGATTATTGATATTATGATGCCAAATAAAGATGGTTATCAGTTGTGTGAAGAAATACGCAAACATTACGATCTGCCTGTTATTTTATTAACAGCTAAAGATCAGCTTGTGGACAAAGAAAAAGGATATATGGCTGGGACGGATGATTACGTGACGAAGCCATTTGAGCCAAAGGAGCTGTTGTTTCGGATAAAAGCATTGTTGCGTCGATACCAAATGGTAAGTGAACACATCATTCAAGTGAAAGGAACGACGATCAATCGCAAAAGTTATGAAATATATTCCGATGGAAAAGTGTATATGTTGCCGTTGAAAGAATTTGAACTGTTTGCTCAACTCGCAAGTTATCCAGGCCGAACATTTTCGCGTGAAGAACTTATCCAACTCATTTGGGGAATGGACTTTCAAGGTGATGAGCGGACGATTGATGTTCATATTAAAAGAATTCGCGAGCGGTTTGCCGACAGCGATGATTTTGTCATTCAAACTGTTCGGGGTGTCGGGTATCGATTACATATAAAATAAAACGAGCAAAGAAAGGTGGAAGGCGCGACGTTAAAGAAAGAAGTCGCCGAAAAGACGATGAAGACACTTTATGTTCGCGTTGTTGTAACGACGTTGCTTGTAATGATGATCAGCGGTATATTTTCATTTATTGCTGCAAACGTTTATTATCAATTGCAGTTGAAAAGAGAAAATGACAAAAAGGTTGCTGAAGTTGCGTTACACATCGCTCAGTTCGTTCAGCAACATCCGGAAATCAGCCGAGATGATTACTTTTCACATATTGGAAACTTAGGATATCAAATTTGTTTAGTGAATGATAAAAAAGAGCGAACATGCTATGGCGGGAGCTTTCGAAGTACAGAAATAAATGAAGACGATGTAGAAAGCGTTTTGAGAGGGAATGTATATCATGGAATTGCACATTTCCCGATCGGATTGTTCGTGACAGGATTTTTTGATAATGAGTTGCGCAATACGATTGGTGTGCCGATCACGATTGCTGGCGAGAAAATAGCGTTATTTATTCGTCCGAATGTCGAATGGCAATTTTGGGAGATGCGCATTTTTTTTGCTCTTTTGCTTCTGTTCGTGATTGTATTGAGCGTCGTTTTTGTTTTACTAAACACACGCTATTTAGTGAAGCCGCTTGAACAGTTAACGAAAGCAACGAAAATGATTGCGAAAGGGCATTACCATATTCAGCTACAAGTAAAGAGAGACGATGAAATTGGTCAATTGGCGAAACATTTTTCACAAATGGCAAGTGAGTTATCAAATATTGAAAATATGCGGCAGCAGTTTGTTTCTCACGTTTCACATGAGATTCAGTCGCCGCTAACTTCCATTCAAGGATTTGCAAAAGCATTACAAAATGAGAAGCTTTCTGAAGAACAAAAAACGTATTATTTATCGATTATTGAAGAGGAAAGTAAGCGGCTGTCGCTGTTAAGTAAACAGTTGCTTACGCTCGCTTTTCTTGATAGAGAAGGAGATAAAATAAAAAAAGAACGAATTGATCTCGCTGTTCAATGGAAACAAGTCATCATGTCAACAGAATGGCAATGGCGCGACAAAGAGTTAGCGCTCGATTTAGAATTACTCCCTGTTCTCGTGAAAGGGGATAAAAACTTACTACAACAAGTGTGGTTAAATTTATTCATAAATAGTATCAAGTTCACAGAAACAGGTGGGACGATTTCCGTTCGAATAAAAGAGACAGACGAGTACGGCATCGTTGAAATTGAAGATACAGGTATCGGAATTGCCGAAGAAGATATACCGTATATTTTCAACCGTTTTTATAAGGTGGATAAGGCGCGGACACGTAAAAAGGAAGGGAGCGGTCTCGGTTTATCGATTGTTAAAAAAATTATTGACCTTCATGACGGACAAATTGAGGTGAAAAGTAAGCTAGGCGAAGGGACGACATTTGTTGTTCGATTACGAAAAATGTAATCGCTCGTTCATCTTCTGTTCATCTTTCCTTTTTATACTTAACGACGTAACGAATATCGTGTAGGAGAGGTGAATCGAATGTTTTTAGCCGTGCAAGAAATGAAATACGCTAAGCTGCGCTATAGCTTAATCGGGTTTATTATGGCGCTTATTGTTTGGCTCGTCTTGTTTGTCTCAGGACTAGCTCAAGGATTAGCCGTCGATAACGCTTCCTCTATCCAACAAATGAATGCTCAATATTTTGTCATTGAAAAAGACGCCGATGGCAAACTTAGTCGCTCTATATTGTCAGAAAGCACCGTGGAGAAGGTCGAAAAATATGTAGAAAAATCGAAAGCTGTTCCTGTCGGTATTTATATGACCGCAGTGACGTCGGATAATGGAAAAAATAAAACAGACGCTACATTTTTCGGGATTGAACAAGCTTCTTATTTGGATCCGAAAGTGGTGGAAGGAAAAGCGTTTCGGCATTTAAAAGCAGATGAAGTAGTTGTAGACCAATCGTTTAAGCAGGCTGGTTTTCATATCGGTGATCGCATAAAAGACGAGAGATCGGGAATTACGTTTACGATTAAAGGATTTAGTGAAAAGCAAACATTTAGTCATACGCCGGTCATACACGTTCCACTTGATGGCTGGAGAAACATACAAAAAGAAAAACATTTTTTCACGGTTATTGCTTTAACAAATACAGAAAAAGTAAAGAAAATTGAAGATGAGTTATCTAACGTAAAAGTAATAACGAAAGATGAGGCTTTGAAAGGAATTCCGGGTTACAAAGAGGAGCAAAGCTCTTTGCAACTAATGATCGTTTTTCTTTTTATCATCGCCGCCATTTTATCGTCTGTTTTTTTCTATGTTATAACTATTCAAAAAATAAATCAGTTCGGTATATTGAAGGCGATTGGCGCGCCGTTTAGCTATTTAGCGAAAACGATTTTTTCACAAGTGTTTCTTTTAACGAGCGCAAGTGTTGTCGTTGGCGTCATATGCACGTATGGTATGTCTCTCTTATTACCAGAAAGTATACCGTTTGAACTTCCGATTCTTTTCATATGGATTTATGGTACACTATTTATCGTTTTATCGATGCTTGGGACGTTTTTATCGTTATATCAAGTAGCAAAAGTAGATGCTATCGATGCGATCGGGAGGGTTGCTGCATGAATGAGTTGTTAGTGCTTGATCGTGTGACGAAAACGTATGAAGATGCAGAACAGAAAGTGACGGTGTTACATCAAGTTTCTTTTTCGGTGAAAGAAGGAGAGTTCGTTGCTGTTGTTGGCCCATCTGGATCTGGAAAAAGTACGTTTTTGTCTATTGCAGGAGCGCTTCTTTCACCGACAAGCGGTCGAGTCATCATCGACGGAACGGAAATTCAACAGCTATCGAAAAAAGAAATGAGCGCTATTCGCTTGCAAAAAATCGGTTTTATTTTTCAGGCAGCAAACCTTGTACCGTATTTAACTGTTCGCGATCAGCTGTTGCTTGTTCAACAGTTAGCGAAAGGAAATCGTAAAAAGGCAGAGCAACGCGCGGATGGACTACTTGCTCAACTTCATCTCCTGCATCGAAAGCATCATTATCCGAATCAGTTATCGGGTGGAGAAAGGCAACGCGTTGCGATTGCACGTGCCTTTATGAATGATCCGGCCATTATTTTAGCGGACGAGCCGACGGCGAGCCTTGATGCTGAGCGGGGGCGTGTTGTCGTCCAAATGTTGCGTGATGAAGTGAAACGAAGAAATAAGGCGGCTGTGATGGTTACTCATGATGAGCGTGTACTTGACGCTTGCGACAAAGTCGTTTATCTTTCGGATGGAAAACTGATCGAGCAATGAAACGCGTAAAGGCTCCTCAATATCGTGGGAGCCCTTTGTTATTAGCCGTTTCGTTTGAACGGCATACATTTGCTTATCGTATTCGTCTTAAACGATATTTCACACGTCCAAACATGTGACACCTATGTTTTTTGCTTGCTTGTTGTTCTTTTTTAAAATATAATATATTTAGAATTTTTTTAATTTTTAAGTGAATGATCATTCATTCACTAAAGGGGTGGGGAAGATGAATTTAGTTTCACGGTTACAGCAAATTGCTACGGAGAAGCCAAATAAGCAGGCGTATATGTTTGAGCAAACGTCTGCAACGTACGGTGAATTAAACGGAGCGATTATGAAGTTTGCGAGCGGTCTAGCAAAGCTCGGAGTAAACAAAGGGGATCATGTGGCACTTTTGCTAGGCAATTCACCGTATTTTATCGTCAGTTTGTACGGGGCGATGCGCGCCGGGGCGACAGTCATTCCAATTAATCCGATTTATACGCCCGATGAAATTCATTACATTTTAACAAACGGTGATGTAAAAGTTGTCATTGCGCTTGATCTTGTCATTCCGACGCTTATGAAGCTTGACGGACGCTTACCGAGCGTCGGGCATATCATTATTTGCGAAACGCCGCAAGGAAAAGAACATGGAATCGTTTTGCCCGAAAAAATGAAATCGTTTACAACGGTGTTAGCGACAGGTGAAGTTCCGTTCTTCGGGCCAGAGCTTCACGATGACGATGTAGCAGTTATTTTATATACATCAGGGACGACTGGAAAGCCGAAAGGAGCGATGTTGACGCATAAAAATCTTTACAGCAACGCTCAAGATGTAGCTGATTACCTAAAAATAAACGAAGATGACCGCGTCATTGCGACGTTGCCGATGTTTCATGTGTTTTGTTTAACAGTTGCGCTTAATGCACCGCTTATGAACGGGGGAACGGTGCTGATTCTTCCGAAATTTAGCCCAGCGGAAGTGTTTAAAGTAGCGCGTGAACAAAAAGCGACGGTGTTTGCAGGCGTACCGACGATGTATAACTTTTTATATCAGTATCCAGACGGAAAAGCGGAAGACTTTGCACATATGCGTCTATGCATTTCAGGCGGTGCGTCAATGCCTGTTGCATTATTGAAAAATTTCGAGAAAAAATTTCATGTCATCGTTTCTGAAGGGTATGGACTTTCAGAAGCTTCGCCAGTTACATGTTTTAATCCGCTCGATCGTCCGCGCAAACCAGGCTCGATCGGAACGAGCATTATGAACGTTGAAAATAAAATTGTCAATGAATTAGGAGAAGAAGTACCTGTTGGGGAAGTGGGGGAACTCATCGTACGCGGTCCGAATGTGATGAAAGGATATTATAAAATGCCGGAAGAAACGGCGCATACGATTCGCGACGGTTGGCTATATACAGGCGACTTAGCAAAAATGGATGAGGAAGGATATTTTTATATTGTCGATCGGAAAAAAGATATGATTATCGTCGGTGGGTATAACGTATATCCACGTGAAGTAGAAGAAGTATTGTACAGCCATCCAGATGTTGTTGAAGCGGCTGTCATTGGCGTCCCTGATCCGAATTTTGGTGAAGCGGTAAAATGTTATGTCGTAAGTAAAAATAAACAATTGACAGGACAACAGCTGATTGCTTATTGTAGCGAACATTTGGCAAAATATAAAGTGCCAAGTTCAATCGAATTTTTAGACGAGTTACCAAAAAATACGACAGGAAAAATTTTAAGACGCGCGTTAAAAGAGCAAGTCATTTCTCAAAGCGGTGCGATGTAAGCACCGTTTTTTTTATTTGTTTTTTTTATAATTTACTTGATACTTAGAAAATATACTTGTATAATTTAACGCATAAAAGCGAAAAAGTAAGGGGGATACAAATGAAGTGGTTGAAGACGTGTGGGGCGTTGTTGCTTGCCGGCAGCGTGCTCGCTGGATGTTCAGGAGAGAAAACGACGAAAGAAACGAGTGGGGAAAAAGAAAAAACGTATAAAGTCGGCGTGACGCAAATTGTTGAACATCCATCGCTTGATGCGGCGTTTAACGGATTTAAAAAGGCGCTTGAAGATAAAGGATTAAAAGTGGAATACGATGTGCAAATTGCGCAAGGAGATATGAACAATAACCAAACGATCGCAAACAACTTCGTCGCGGATGGAGTCGATTTAATTTTCGCGAACTCAACACCGAGTGCGCTTGGTGCATTAAATGCAACGAAAGATATTCCGATCGTCTTTACGTCTGTGACGGATCCGGTTGGCGCGAAACTTGTACAGTCGATGGAAAAGCCGGGCGGAAACGTGACAGGAACGACAGACACACATCCAGATGCGATTCCAAAAACGGTGCAATTTATTGATCAATTTGTCGATGGAAATCGCGTCGGGATGATTTATAACGCTGGTGAACAAAACTCCGTCGCGCAAGTGGATGCGGTGAAAAAAGCGATGGAAGGCACAGATTTAACGATCGTACCTGTGTCGGTGTCGACATCGGCGGAAGTGAAACAAGCAGCGGAATCGTTAGTCGGCAAAGTGGATTGTTTTTATGTTATTACAGACAATACTGTTGTTTCTGCACTTGAATCCGTCATTCAAGTTGCAAACGATCAAGACATCCCGCTTTTTGTTGGGGAGTTAGACTCGGTAAAACGCGGTGGTTTTGCGGCATACGGCTTTGACTACTACGATATCGGTTATGAAGCAGGAGTGATGGCAGCTGACATTTTAGAAGGAAAGAAAAAACCGTCCGAACTTCCAGTGCAATATCCGCAAAAGTTAAAGCTTGTCATCAATAAAAAAGCAGCGCAAGAGATGGGTGTGGAATGGAGAAGCGAATGGGATAGCATGGCGGAATTTATTGAATAACGTAAAGGATGGATCGTATGATTACAGCATTGTTTAGTTCTGTAGAAGCAGGATTGTTATATGCGCTTATGGCGCTTGGTGTGTATATATCGTTTCGTATTTTAGATTTTCCCGATTTGACGGTGGACGGAAGCTTTGTGACGGGAGCGGCTGTTGCTTCCGTCCTTATCGTCGCTGGTGTCAATCCGTTTATTGCTTCGCTTGCAGCGCTTGGGGCGGGCTTTCTTGCAGGATGTATGACAGGTCTTTTGCATACGAAAGGAAAAATTAATCCGTTGTTGTCCGGCATTTTAATGATGATCGCTTTATATTCGATCAATTTGCGCATTATGGACAAACCGAACGTTCCGCTTTTGCAGCAAGAAACTGTGATGACGATGGTGACAGCTCAATTTCAACGAGTGGATGCAGCGCTAGCGATGATCGTTCCGTTCGCTCCGAAAACATGGGCGGTTATCGTTTTTGGAACGTTGTTAGTAGTGATCGCTAAAGTCGTTATGGATTTATTTTTAAAAACGGAAGTCGGCTTGGCGCTTCGAGCAGTTGGTGACAATAAAAAAATGATTGCTAGTTTTTCAGGCAATACAGACCGTTTAACTATCATCGGGCTTGGCTTGTCAAACGCACTTGTCGCATTTTCAGGGGCGTTGATTGCGCAATATAGCGGTTTTAGCGATATTGGCATGGGCATCGGAATGATCGTGATTGGCTTAGCGTCAGTCATTATTGGGGAAGCGCTGTTTGGCGCTAAAACGATCGTGCGGGCGACGTTGGCTGTTATTTTAGGAGCGATCATCTATCGCGTCGTTATTACGCTGGCGTTACGTGTCCAATTTTTAGAGACGGGCGATGTGAAGCTCATTACAGCATGTATCGTCATTTTGGCGCTGGTCGTTCCGCAAATGGTGGCAGCGCGTGCGGAAAAACAGCGAAAAGCGAGAAAGCGAGGTGCAGCCGTTGCTTCAACTCAAGCAGATTACGAAAGTATTTAACGAAGGAACGCTTGATGAAAAAATCGCGTTAAAACATATCGAGCTGTCGCTTCAGCCGGGTGATTTTGTTACGATTATCGGCAGCAACGGGGCAGGAAAGTCAACGCTCATGAACATTATTTCAGGGCGACTGGCGCCAGATACAGGGGAAGTAGTGATTGATGGAAAAGATGTAACAACGATGAGCGAACATGAGCGAGCGCGTTATATCGGTCGTGTTTTTCAAGACCCGATGGCAGGAACTGCGCCAAATATGACGATCGAGGAAAACTTAGCGATCGCTTATAACCGAACAGAAAAGCGGACGCTTCGTTTCGGTGTGACGAAAAAGCGACGCGAATTTTTTAAAGAAACGCTCGCTACGCTTCAACTCGGATTAGAAAATCGTCTACATGCCAAAGTCGGTTTGTTATCTGGTGGGGAAAGACAAGCGTTATCGCTGCTTATGGCGACGTTTACGAAACCGCATGTGTTGTTGCTTGATGAACATACGGCAGCGCTAGACCCAGCGCGCGCCCAACTCATTACTGATTTAACGAAACAAATTGTTGAACAACATCGCCTTACGACGTTAATGGTGACGCATAATATGGAACAAGCTGTTCAATTAGGCAACCGGCTTATTATGATGGACAGTGGGCAAATTATTTTTGAAGCGAGTGGAGAGGAAAAGAAAAAGCTCACTGTCGAAGCGTTGCTTCAAGAGTTTCAGCGCATTCGTGGCAGTCAATTTGCAAGCGACCGCGCGGTGCTCGTATAAAAAATCCCCGAGTTACATCGGGGATTTTAATTAACTAAATTGGCTACAATTTTAGTTGCACAACCCATTCGATACTGTGCTGGTAAATAGCCAATGCTTCTTGTATAGGGACATTTAATGTGTTTGTCAAGTCGCTTATTTTTTTTGTATCGTTTGTTTCTAATGCGATAACAAGGTCGTATAAAAGTGAATAAATACAAGGACAGCCATTTAGTCCTTGTTGAATTGCCTCGTCAACGTGTAGTTCTTGTAATATTTCATGTAATGGGCGATGAAGTAATAAATGTAAAGACGAACAAATACCCATAAAAAATAAAACATCTTTTTCATCATGCAAATGAATAAGTTCAGCTAGTTGCTCCAATGTTTTTGCACGTACAAGACAATTAATAATTACTTCATTTTTAAATGGCTCGTTTGGCTCTTGTAACGTTAAAACGATAAGCCAGCTTTTTAAGTGGTTTGTTCCTAATAAAACCGCTGCATGTCGAATTGATTTGATTTTTGGAGTAGAAGATAAAAAAAACGAATTAACGGTTTTTAATAGCTGATATGTTAAAGAAGGATCGCTTTCGATTGCTGCAACGACTTCTTCAAAGTTTAGTTCGTTTTTATTTAATTGAGTAATTAAAGATAAACGAGATGTGTGTGCGGTTTTTGGCAACGATTTTTCTTTTACTATAATCGGTTTGCTGAAAAAATAACCTTGAAAACAAGAGAAACCGTTACGAACTGCTTCTTCTAGTTGATCACTTGTTTCAATTTTTTCTGCTAGCAAGTGAATATGGTACATATCAATGTATGGTTTAAATCGTTTATAATCATTTTGCTTTGAGAAATCAATTTTTATTATATCAATGTATGGAAAAAGAGGGATATATTGATCGGAAAAAATAAAATCATCAAGAGCAATCGTATATCCTTCGGTTTTTAGTTTCCTGCAAATGTCTAGCAATCCTTCTGAATATGGAATGTTTTCTAAAATTTCGACGACGACTAAATTTTTCGGAAAATGAAAGGGCAATTGTTTTTTTAATAAAGTTTCTGTAAAGTTAATAAAACAACGAGCCCCATTCGTTAATTTTTCAATACCGATGTTCATAAAACTGTTGATCAATACATCAATGGTAGCTTTGTCTCCATCGATCGCATCATAAAAATTTTTGTCTCCACTTCGATATAGCAATTCGTATCCGATGACTTCATAATTTTTATTAAAAATCGGTTGTCTACCTACGTAAATGTCCATATTTTATCCCCCAATTTATAAAAAATGGCTAAATTTTGCGATCAACTGCGAACGACGTCTTACCTCAAGCTTTTGAAAGACGCTATTAATATGATTTTTAATTTAGGAAAAACATTCCATTTTGTAGTACCATACTGTAATAATGTAGGCGTTGATATACGAAGTGAATCTTCTTTTATTGTCGATTCATTTTTGTAAAAAAAAATATTTCACAAGGTAGATCAGCCGATGGCTGATCTACAAGGTGAAGCGTTGAATGAGTTGTTGTAGTTTCGTCGAAATATGCGCAAGTTGTTTTGCGGATTCATCTAGTTGTTTTGAAATGTTTGCTTGTTCGTCAATTGAATTTGTCGCTTCTTGAATTTCTTGTTGAACATCTTTTGCTGTTTCTACAATGTTTTCAATAGATGCGGTGACTTGTTCCACTCCAGCTGACATTTGTTCTGTTGTCGCAGATATTTCTTGAATTTCTTCTGAAACAATGTCTGTTTTTTGGACAATTCGTTCAAAGGCCTGAGCGGTGTTTGTGATGACTGTGCTACCTTGTTTAATGTCATCTGCACCTTGTTTTGTTACTTCGGCAACTTCCTTCACTTGATATTGGACGTGTCCAATAAGTTCACTCACTTGTTTTGCTGCTTCATCTGCTTGTTCAGCTAGTTTTCGAACTTCCTCTGCAACGACCGCAAATCCTCGCCCAGCTTCCCCAGCACGAGCTGCTTCAATGGCGGCATTTAGAGCAAGCAAATTTGTTTGTGATGAGATGGCGCTAATCGTTGCAACGATATGTCCAATTTGTTCAGAATATGATGTGAGACTATTCACTTGTTTGTTAATAAGAGCGAAAGATTGTTCGATTTGCTTCATTTGTTTTACGGTTTGTTCAAGTTGCTCTTTTCCTTGTTTTGCCTCATCGGACATTTCTTTCGCTGAGTTGGCTACTTCCGATGTCGACTCGGCTAGTTTTTGAACCCCAGTCGCCATTTCCCCCATCGCCCTCATACTTTCAAGCAATGCTTCAGTTTGTGACGCCGTTCGTTCTGTAATTTCACTCATTACCTCATGCACATATGTGCTTGCTTCACTATTTTGTTTTGCGTTTGTCGCGATATGGCTGGCTTCGTTTGATAATTGGTTGCTTTCATCAGACAATGTTCCAATTTGCTCGCGAAGTTGATTTACCATTGTTTCCATTGATTTCGTTAACGCGCCTACTTCATCTGCATAAGGTAACGATTGAATATGAACGTTTAAGTTTCCTTCAGCAATTTGTTGGGCAGCGAGTGCTGTATGACGAACAGGTAGTAAAATACGGTGAAGCATTACTGTAATAAAAACTATAAGCAATAAAACGATCACAATAACGCCAACTATCCCCTCAATTGCTAATGTTTGCACATGTTTAAACACAACATGGGAAGGGACGGATAATACAAGCGCCCATGTTTTTTCGAAGCGTGGTAACTCAATCGGTGCAAAGGCGCGTAAAACATCGTCTTGGACAAGTTTCGAATAAATTTCGTCGGAAAAATGTTCATAATTTGCGATACGTTGTAATACGGTTTTTTCTTTATCTAATGTAATCGTTTGACCGATAAATTTTTCATCTAAACCGCTGGCAATAATTGTTCCATTTCCATCAATAAAATTTAAATATCCACCAAGCGGTTTTTCTTTACTAATTAGTTGTTGTAAAAACGACACTTCAAAGTCGACCCCGACAATACCTAAAAACTGATTTGTTTCAGGGTCAATGAGAGGGAGAACGAGCGATGTGAGCAACACGCTTTTTCCGTTCACTTCATATGTGTACGGTTCAAGCAATAACGGTTTTTTAGTATTTTTTGGCGTTAAATAATAATTCCCTGGCCCCTCTTTATCATAATCACGGCTTGCTTCTACAATGATTGCTCCATCGCTACGGACAACATACGGTACAAAGCGGCCTGTTGCATCATGTCCTTCTTTATTAACGTACATCGCATCTTTTCCATCAAATGCATTTGGCTCCCACAACGTATAAATGCCGAGCAATTGCTTGTTATGATCGAGCAAATCGTGCATATGTTCTAATATTTGTTCGCGAGTTAAATCGTTTTTCTTTGCAAACAACATATACTTTCCAAATGTATCAGCAATCGTTTCAGCACGTGCGAAAAGCGTTTCGATATTGTGTGCATATGATTTTGTTTCAGCGACCGCAAATGATTTTGTCAACTGCTTTTCTTCATTTAAAAACTGGTACAACAAAAAGGAAACGGCGCTAGTCGAAATCGTTGCAACAATTATTGAAAGTAAAAAAGCTGTTCGAAAAATAAGACTGCGGTCTTTCCATCTTTTCATATGATATACCCCTCCCCATATAGATCCGAAGTGCTATTCTTTCACATAGTAATATAGTATTATACAGCAAGTCATCGTAGAAGGTTAAAAGAGGCTATTTCGCTTCTTTGAGAATACGTTTATAAACTTTCTCTTTATCAAACCCTTTTTCGCCCATGCCGAATGTGTCGATGACGCGGTTGTTTTCGTCTAAAAAGTATGTGAGTGTTGTATGAATAAGCATGCCGTTTCCAGGATCGCGATATAGGAAGTTAAACGCGTCCGCTACTTTTTTTGTATCTTCTTCACTACCTCGTAAAAAAATCCATCCTTCATTATCACTTTCTACTCCGAACATGTTCGCATACGTTTGCATCACTTGTTGTGTGTCGCGTTTTGGATCGATCGTAATTGTAATAAATTCGACTTTCTTTTTAAATAAACCGTCTTTTTCGAGCCGTTCTTTTAACTGTTTCATTTGAAATGACGTACTTGGACAAATGTCCGGACAGTTTGTGTACACAAACTCGAGTAGACGTACTTTCGGTTCCATGTTATTGAATGAATACGGTTTTCCCCACGCGGTTTCCATCGTCACGTCTTTTGGAAACTCCATTTGATCTTGGCGGTAGTAAGAAAAATAAAAGATGCCTATACCAATACAAATCGCAAGTAAACTAAAAAAGCCGATATATAGTTTTTTCAACGTACATCCCTCCCACTTTCATCATACATAATCAACGTGTTAATGGGGAGAACGGGGCGTGACAATTATTTGAATTTTTTTCGTTGTTCTAAATGGCGAATGAAAAACTAAACTAATAGTAACGATGGACAAGGGGGAAGGGGCAATGAGAAAAATAGCTTTTTGGACGTTATTCCTTTATGCGATGTACGCGCTATTTTTTGCATTTTACTTATTTCAATGGACAGACTCATCCATTCCGGCGCAATATAAAGGCACAAGTGCAGATCCTGCGACGTTTTTAACGAAAAAAGAACTGATGCTTACCGAACAGTTTTCCGAAGCGAAAAACTTTTTATTCTTTTTATCCGTTCCATATGAGTGGGTCATTTATATATTTGTGTTGCTGTTTGGTTTATCGGCGCGCTTTCAACAGTGGGCGGAAGCGACGACAAAACGTCTGTTTATGCAAACGGCGATTTACGTATTTTGGCTGTCACTTTTCGTACAAGTTGTTACGTTTCCGCTTAGTTACATAAGTTATTACGTCACGAAAATGTATAACATTTCAACCCAAACATTCTCCAGTTGGATGCGCGATGAGCTCATTGATTTTTGGGTCAATTATGTAATCATGGTTGTCATTGTGTATGTATTATATACGCTTATGCAAAAATTCGAAAAACGATGGTGGGTGTACGCATGGCTTTGTTCGATTCCATTTACACTTTTTTTAACGTTTATTCAACCTGTTTTCATCGATCCGCTTTATAACGATTTTTATCCATTAAAAAATAAACAGTTAGAAGCAAAAATTTTAGCATCAGCAGAAAAGGCGAACATTCCAGCGGAACACGTATTTGAAGTGAACATGTCGGAAAAAACGAATGCGTTAAATGCGTATGTCACAGGTATTGGAGGCAACTCGCGCATTGTATTATGGGATACGACGCTTGAGCGGTTAAACGAAGATGAAATTTTATTTATTATGGCGCACGAAATGGCCCATTACGTGATGAAACATATTTATTGGGGAATTGGGTTATATATTGTTGTTACATTTATCGGATTGCTGTTGACGAATCGATGGATGAAACGAATGATTGGACGTTTTGGCGCGCTTTGTCGCATTGAAAAATGGAACGAACTTGCTTCTTTACCCATGTTTTTACTGTTGATTTCGCTATTAAGTTTTGCCGCAAGCCCTGCGATGAATGCTGTTTCTCGTTATGAAGAACATGCGGCGGACAAGTATGCGATTGAGCTGACGAAAAATAAAGAAGCAGCGATCTCGACATTTCAAGAATTGACGCGGTCAAGTTTAAGCCAAGTGCATCCACCTTATCTTGTCAAACTGTTTCGTTACAGTCATCCGACCATTTTAGAGCGCATTATTTCTTTAGAACAAAAGTAGGAAAGGCAAATTTTTTTTGAAAAAAATTCATAAAAATACTTTCTTTTCTGAAAATTGTGTTATATAATAAAAACGTCAAAAGGAAAAAGTGTATTATAACAAGAAGGGTGGGAGATGTATCAAAGCTCGTACATAGAGAAAAGAGCGACACATCTTTTTTGGGGGTCATATGCACGGTTTGAACAACGGGTTTTTATTCAATACAAGGGGGAGAATATATATGGGGAAATTTGAAGAACGTGTAAAACAATTAGAAGAAAGTTGGCAATTGGATGAACGGTGGAAGGGCATTACGCGCCCGTATAGCGCAGAGGATGTCATTAAGTTGCGTGGTTCGCTTGATATTGAATATACGCTAGCGCGTCGTGGGGCGGAAAAACTTTGGCGCTTATTAAATACGGAAGATTACGTACATGCGCTTGGGGCGTTAACAGGAAATCAAGCGGTGCAACAAGCAAAAGCTGGTTTAAAAGCGATTTATTTAAGTGGTTGGCAAGTGGCGGCAGATGCGAACTTAGCCGGTCATATGTATCCGGACCAAAGCTTATATCCAGCAAACAGCGTGCCGCACGTTGTAAAGCGCATTAATCAAGCGCTTCAACGGGCTGATCAAATTCAATATGTAGAAGGAAAAGAAGATATCGACTATTTCTTGCCGATCGTTGCCGATGCGGAAGCAGGATTTGGCGGCCAATTGAACGTCTTCGAACTGATGAAAGCGATGATTGAAGCAGGAGCAGCTGGCGTCCACTTTGAAGACCAATTGTCTTCTGAGAAAAAGTGCGGCCATTTAGGTGGAAAAGTGTTGCTTCCGACACAAACAGCGATTCGCAACTTAATTGCGGCGCGACTTGCGGCAGATGTCATGGGCGTCCCAACCGTATTAATTGCGCGCACAGATGCAAACGCAGCGGATTTAATTACAAGCGACATCGATCCGCGCGATCAAGAATTTATTACAGGTGAGCGTACGCCAGAAGGCTTCTTCCGTACGCGTGCCGGATTAGACCAAGCGATTGCGCGCGGATTGGCATATGCACCGTATGCTGATTTAATTTGGTGCGAAACGAGCGAACCGAACTTAGAAGAAGCGCGTCGTTTTGCGGAAGCGATTCATGAAAAATTCCCAGGCAAATTGCTTGCGTACAACTGCTCGCCTTCCTTCAACTGGAAGAAAAAGTTGGACGACGAAACGATCGCCAACTTCCAAGTGGAGCTCGGAAAAATGGGCTACAAATTCCAATTCGTTACGTTGGCTGGTTTCCATGCCCTCAACTACAGCATGTTTATGTTAGCACATGGCTATCGCGATCGCGGCATGGCTGCTTACTCCGAATTGCAACAAGCGGAGTTTGAGGCAGAAAAATATGGCTACACAGCTACACGCCATCAACGTGAAGTCGGAACAGGTTACTTTGACGAAGTATCGCTTGTCATTACGGGCGGTCAAGCATCAACTGTGGCGCTAAAAGGCTCGACAGAAGAAGAACAATTTACAGGTGCATAAAATAACATCCCCTCGAAAAAAACGAGGGGATTTTTCATGAAAATTTCGTATATTTATGGTATAATATTGTCGAAATGTGTATATAAGGGAGGGAGCGGTATGCTCATCGTCGAGTATCTGTATTTGACGCGCTATACGATGGGGCTTTTTCCGTTTTTTCACGATAAGCAAATGTGGACGAAAGTGTTAGAGGAAGATGGAGAAATTATCGTCAAACAAAAGCCAATGGAAATTATTGAGCAAAGTTGTTTGTATTATGGCGCAAGTTTAAGAGGAAGAAAAGATGGAGCGAGACATATTATCGGTACTTCGCATAAAGCACCGATTGCAATCGAACCAACGAACGAAATTTTCTTTTTTCCAACGATCTCCCCAACGAATCCTCAATGTGTATGGCTGTCGCATTTACATATTCGTCATCATGAGCATGTTCAAGGTGGAAAAACGCGCATTACGTTTTCAAATGGTAAAAGCTTAGAGGTATGTATTTCGCATCATTCATTCGTGAACCAACTACATCGCACCGCTCAGTTGCGAACAAAAATGAACGAACGAATCGAAGCACGCGAAAGGAAAATGATGTATTTATTATATTTACGGGAAAAGGAATTGTCGTAGTAGTTTTCTCTTTTCCTCTAAACTTGTACAATATAAACATCAGCATGTGGCAAAGGGGTTACAGTATGAGTTTAGAGGAATTAAAGCAATGGCTCACAGTAAAACATATGCTCGACATGTTAGTACAATATCGTTCGCTCGGCGTTATTCCAGGTATCGTGCTACCAATGTCAGAGGCGTTTTTGCCGTTTTTGCCGCTCTTTGTTTTTGTGATGGCGAACGCAGCGGCATTTGGGCTTTGGAAAGGATTTTTCATTTCATGGCTTGGAACGAGCGCAGGTTCGCTTCTCGTCTTTTTCCTTGTTCGAAAAATCGGGAGGCAACGATTTTTCTCCTTTTTACATCGCCACCCGACGATTCGTCGCATGATGCATTGGATTGAGCGACGTGGCTTCGGTCCGCTCTTTTTACTGCTTTGTTTTCCGTTTACGCCATCTGCGGCGGTCAATGTTGTTGCAGGGCTATCGGGCATTGCGATACAACAATATGTGCTTGCCGTGTTGCTTGGAAAAATGGTGATGGTCTTTATAATTAGTTTTATCGGCTATGACGTGGAGGCATTAATTCGCCAACCGCTCCGCGCCATTTTTGCAGCAATCGCCATTTTTCTTCTTTGGTACATCGGAAAAAAAGTCGAGCAACGTTTTGCGGTGCACGATGGAAAATAAAGAAAGGATGAACGATATGGCTGTACGCTTCATGATCGGGCGCTCTGGAAGCGGAAAAACGACGAGGTGTTTAACAGAAATCATCAATCAGCTCACACATGAACCCGATGGAGATCCGATCATTTATCTCGTTCCTGAACAAATGACGTTTCAATCGGAATACGCCTTAATGAACGCAAACATAAAAGGCATGATTCGCGCGCAAGTGTTTAGTTTCACGCGCCTCGCTTGGCGCGTTTTGCAAGAAACAGGTGGTATGAGCCGCTATCATTTGACGCAAACAGGCGTGCATATGTTGCTTAGAAAAATTGTCGAACAGCAAAAAGAACAGCTAACGTTATTTCGTAAAGCAGCAGATAAACGCGGCTTTATTGCACAGCTTGAGCACATGTTGACCGAATATAAACGGTATTGCATTACGCCAGCAGCGTTAAAACAGACGGAAGAGCAGTTGCGCCGTCAGGCAACGGCAAACGAAGTTGTGCTTGCCGATAAATTAAAAGATACAACGCTCATTTTTGAGCAATTTGAACAACATATGGCGCGTCATTATACTGATTCGGAAGATTACTTGCGCTTGCTTGCCGAAAAAATTCGCCATTCTTCTTATATGAAACGAGCGCGCATTTATATTGACGGGTTTTATGAGTTTACGCCACAAGAATATATGGTGCTTGAACAACTGTTCATTCATTGCCCGCATGTGACCGTTACGCTTACGTTAGACGCTCCGCATGAACAACTGCCAAATGATTTGCATTTATTTCGTAGCACGTGGCGAACGTATGCTCAACTGCGCGAAATTGCATTACAAAATGGGGTGGCGATTGAAAACGTCGTGCAACTTCATGACAATGTTCGCCATCGACATGAAGAGCTTCGCCATCTTGAAGCCTATTACGATGCTCGTCCTGTCTGTAAGTGGGAAAAACAAACGGAAGCCATCGTCATCGGAGAAGCGACAAATCGGCGGGCGGAAATGGAAGGCATTGCGCGCGAAATGATTCGTCTTGTCCGTGATGAAGGGTATCGTTATCGCGACATTGCCTTATTGATTCGCAATGTAGCTGATTACCGCGATGTGTTAAAGACGGTGTTTGCTGATTATCGCATTCCGTATTTTATTGATGAAAAAGAACAAATGCTTGATCATCCGTTTGTTGAATTTTTGCGCGCAAGTATGGAAGCTGTGCGGACAAACTTCCGCTATGAAGCGGTATTTCGTGCCGTGAAAACCGACTTCTTTTTTTCACTTGACCAATATGTTCATGAGATGCGCATGGCCATGGATCAGCTCGAGAACTATGTACTTGCTTATGGGATTCAAGGAGACAAATGGACGGAGCATTGGACGTATCGCAAGTACAAAGGGCTCGAGGATGTGCACACGCCGCAAACGGATGAAGAAAAGCGCTACGAACAACAATTAAACGACTGGCGCAAGCTTGTCATTTCGCCGCTGTTGTTTTTACAAAAGCGGTTGAAACAAGCGAAAACAGGGCGTGAGCAATGTGAGGCGCTATATGCGTATGCTGAACAACTTCACATTCCACAAAAGTTAGAACGATTGCGCAACGAAGCGGAAGAGAGAGGCGATCTTTCCATTGCGCGTCATCACGAGCAAGTATGGCAAGCGTTTATTGATTTGCTCGATCAATACGTTGAAATATTAGGTGATGAATCGCTTTCACTTGAAACGTTTTTTACAATCATTGAAACCGGATTAGAAAGTTTGCAGTTTTCCCTTGTGCCACCAGCAACGGATCAAGTATTAATTGCTCATTTCGATCGTTCACGTCTTTCGAACATTCGCTGTACGTTTCTTGCAGGGGTAAACGAAGGCATCATTCCGATGCGCAAAAACGATGATGGCATGTTGTCGGAAGCAGATCGTGAATGGTTGCATCATTATTCCTTACATGTTGCCCCTGCTAGCCGCGATCGGTTGCTTGATGAGCCGTTTTTGTTTTATTTAGCGCTTGTTAGCCCGTCTGAACGTTTATATGTCACGTATGCGCTATCTGATGAACAAGAAAAAACGTTGTTGCCATCGATGTTTATAAAACGGTTGACAGATATGTTTCCGTACGTAAAAAAAATGCAATGGGGAACGGATCCATTTTTACTTCCGTTGCCAGAACAGTTGTCGTACGTCACAAACGACGTTGCAACACTTGGTCCGCTCATGCAGCAGCTCGAAGCATGGAAGCGACAATATGCCATCGAGCCGATGTGGTGGGATGTTTACAATGCATACGTGCAGCATGAACAATGGAAAGAACGAATCGCGGTCGTTGGGCGTGCGTTATTTTATGAAAATCGCGCGAAACGATTAAGCAAGCAGTTGGCGAAACAGTTATATGGCAAAAAGGTAAAAGCAAGCATTTCGCGCATGGAGACGTTTAATCGTTGTCCGTTCGCCCATTTTGCCGCACATGGATTGAAGCTAAAAGAACGAAACGTCTTTCAGTTAAAGGCACCTGATATGGGTCAATTGTTTCATCAGGCGCTAAAAGTGATCGCTGATCGTCTGCGCCAAGAGCAACTACCATGGAGTCAATTATCGAAGCAACAATGTGAACAATTGTCATACGAAGCGGTTGAACAAATTGCACCATACATTCAACAAGAAGTATTGTTAAGCACGCATCGTTACCGATATATGAAGAAAAAATTGCAAACGATTATGACGAAAGCGACAACCGTATTAAGTGAACATGCAAGACGAAGCGGATTTGTACCAATTGGTGTCGAATTAGGGTTCGGTGAAGGGGAGCAGCTTCCACCGCTTTCGTTTACCTTATCAGACGGAACGGTGTTGCAGTTTGTCGGGCGCATTGATCGCGTTGATCAAGCAACGAGCGAACAAGGTGTGCTTCTTCGCATCATCGACTATAAATCAAAGCAAAAGACGCTCGATTTAACGGAAGTATATTACGGCTTAGCGTTGCAAATGTTAGCGTATTTAGATATCGTGCTTGAATACGCGCATCGGCTCGTCGGTACATCAGCGTTCCCAGCGGGCGTGCTGTATTTTCCGATTCATAACCCGATGATTAAAGTGAATGAATGGCTTGACGAACATGAGTTGGAGAGAAAGTTTTTAGAACAGTTTAAAATGGGTGGATATGTATTAGCAGACGAAAAAACCGTTCGCCTAATGGATGAAAACGTGGAGCCGGGGACAAGCTCTCTCGTGATTCCGGTCCGTTTAAATAAAAATGGGACGTTTGCGCAACATTCAAAGGTGTTAACAGAGCAACAATTTACGATGCTACGGCAACATGTCCGCCGCTTTATCGTCGATGTAGGCGAACAAATGATGGAAGGCGTTACGCATATTGCACCGTATAAACAAAAAGATAAAACAGCATGCCAATAT
The DNA here is from genome assembly GCF_050480245.1 of Bhargavaea massiliensis. Lineage (GTDB taxonomy): Bacteria > Bacillota > Bacilli > Bacillales > Anoxybacillaceae > Anoxybacillus. Next base: position 39,789 of record NZ_JBCNEQ010000045.1, read on the forward strand.
TGCGAGTTTCGCGATGTGTGCCAATTTGATGAGGGGGTCGATGCGGAACAATATCGCATATTAACACCGAAACAGATTGATGAATGGTTAAAGGGGTGATTGTGTGATTCCGCCAAAACCACGAGAAAGTCAATGGACGGATGAACAATGGCAAGCGATTTATGCGACTGGAAAGCATACGCTCGTTGCCGCAGCAGCGGGATCAGGAAAAACGGCGGTGCTTGTCGAGCGCATCATTCAAAAAATATTGCATAAAGAGCAGCCGATCGATGTCGATCGGTTGCTTGTCGTGACGTTTACAAATGCCGCAGCGGCCGAAATGCGCCAACGCATCGGAGAAGCGTTAGAAAAAGCGCTTGAAAAAGAGCCGCATTCGCTTCATTTACGAAGGCAGCTAGGCCTTTTACAAAAAGCATCGATTTCAACGATTCACTCATTTTGTTTAGATGTCATTCGCAAATATTATTACGTCATCGGCATCGATCCGGTGTTTCGTATTGCTGATGAAGGGGAAATGGCGCTATTAAAAGAAGAAGTGTTAGAAACGTTATTTGAACAATATTACGCAGAAAACGATGAAGCGTTTTTAGCTGTTGTTGACAGATATACGAGCGATCGGACGGATGCGGATTTACAAACGCTCATTTTGCGTCTATATGAATTTTCACGTTCGCACCCAAATCCAGACGAATGGCTACAACAAATCGTGGATATGTACGATGTCGCAGAACATGCACGCATCGACGATTTGCCGTATGCCCATTACCTTTTTCAAGCGGTCGACTTGACCGTTGAAGCAGCTGAACAAAGGTTGTTGCAAGCGCTACAAAAAACGAAAGAGCCGGGTGGACCAGATTATTTGCATGATACGCTCGTTAGCGATCAACAAGTCATTGCAAAGCTAAAAGAAGCGCGCCATGAGTCGTGGCAAAAGTTGCATGAAGCAATGAAAAACGTATCGTTTGCGACGGCAAAAAAAAAGCCGAAAGACGGAGCGTATGATGAACAGCTTGTGGATGATGTGAAAAAACTGCGCGATCAAGTGAAAAAAGAAATAGGCAGTTTAGCAGAAGAGTTGTTTTCGTTTCAACCGGGGACATACATCCGCCATTTGCGAGAAATGAAGCCGATTGTTGCAACGGTCGTCCAAATGGTACAGCGGTTTGCAGCACTGTTGCAAGCGAAAAAAGATGAAAAAGGCATCGTTGATTTTTCAGATTTAGAACATTACTGTTTGCACATTTTACGCGCTCCTTCTCCTGAGCATGAGCTGAAGCCGTCAGAAGCCGCCCTTTATTATCGGGCACAATTTGCTGAAGTGCTTGTTGACGAATATCAAGATACGAATATGGTGCAAGAGTCGATTTTACGGCTCGTATCGAACGACGATGAAGCAACGGGCAACATGTTTATGGTTGGCGATGTGAAACAATCGATTTACGGCTTTCGTCTTGCGGAACCATCGCTTTTTCTACAAAAATATGACCGGTTTACGAAAGACGGAGAAGGTGGACTTCGTATTGATTTAGCGAAAAACTTTCGTAGCCGAAAAGAAATATTAGACGCAACGAACTTTATTTTCCGTCAGCTTATGACGGAGGCTATCGGCGACATGCGTTATGACGATGAAGCTGCCCTTCGCTTTGGCGCCCTTGATTATCCAGAAAAACAAGTGCCTGTTGAATGCGTGTGGCTGAATGGAGCAAAAGAAGAAAGCGAAGAGGAAGAACAACAAGAGGATGTGACGACTGCTCAACTTGAAGCGCGCTGGATCGCTAAAAAAATTAAACAACTACTTGCCGAGCCGTTTTTCGTTTATGACCGACGTTTAAAAGGAGAACGGCGCTTAATGTATCGCGACATCGTCATTTTATGCCGCTCGATGTCATCTGCTTCAGCGATGTTAGAAGAATTTCGCAAACAAAACGTTCCTGTGTATGCGGAGTTATCTAGCGGCTACTTTTCAGCGACAGAAGTGTCGATCATGCTGTCGCTTTTAAAAGTGATTGACAATCCGTATCAAGACATTCCGCTGGCGGCGGTGCTTCGTTCTCCGATTGTTGGGTTGAGTGAAAATGATTTGGCGCGCATTCGTTTGGCGAAAAAAGACGGGGCTTTTTACGAGGCGTTGCTTGCTTTTGTCGAGCATCCTCAAGATGATGAAGCGCTCGGTGAAAAAATGAAACGGTGGTTGACAAAGTTATCCGAATGGCGCACAGCGGCAAGACAAAAGCCGCTCGCCGACTTGATTTGGCAATTGTATCGTGAAACAAATTTTTATGATTACATTGGTGGAATGCCTGGTGGAAAACAGCGGCAGGCGAATTTGCGCGCATTGTATGACCGTGCTAGACAATATGAGCAAACGTCATTTCGGGGCATTTTCCGCTTTTTACGCTTTATTGAGCGGTTAAAAGAGCGGGAAGACGATTTCGGAGCAGCTCGTTCGCTGATAGAACAAGAAGATGTTGTGCGCATGATGACGATTCATAAAAGTAAAGGGCTTGAGTTTCCGGTCGTCTTTTTAGCAGGTGCAGCGAAATCGTTTAATATGCAAGATTTACGAGGCGACTATATATTAGATAAAGATTTCGGATTAGGGATGCGCTTCGTTCACCCGACGTGGCGAGCAAGCTATCCGACTGTCGTGCAATTGGCGATGAAGAGAAAAATGAAATTTCAACTGCTTGCGGAAGAAATGCGTATTTTGTATGTTGCGCTCACGCGTGCAAAAGAAAAATTATATATCGTCTGTACGGCAAAAGATATCGAAGCGAAAAAGAAAAAATGGCAAGAAGTCACTTATACATCAACATGGGAATTGCCAGCTTATGTGATTGAAAAGGCAAAAAGCTATGCGGATTGGATCGGTTATGCATTAGCCCGTCACCCACAAGGAATATGTTCGTCTTCAACGGTGCTTCACGATCCATCATCGTGGGATATTCACATCGTGTCAGCGCATTCGCTTGAGCAAGAAGATGAGCAAGCGAATGAACATCGAGACATTGTCGAGGCGATTCAACAACTGCAACCTGTGCCAATGAAAAGCGAATATGAACAAGAAGTAAAGCGTCGTCTTTTTTGGACGTATACGTATGCCGATGCAACGGTGTTAAGGGCAAAACAAAGCGTATCGGAGTTAAAGCGGCAGCGCGACATATACGGTGGGCATGCAGAACAACCGTTTCGAAAAGATCTTATTGAACGCCCACGCTTTTTACAAGCGAAAACGATGACGCCAGCCGAACGCGGAACAATTATGCATCTTGTGATGCAACATATTGATGTTACAAAAGAAGTCACCGTTGATGCGGTGCAGGAGCAAATCGCACGCATGGTAAACGGTGAGTGGCTAACGGAAGAACAAGTAAAAGCTGTTGATGTAGAAAGCATTGTCGCCTTTTTTAACACTCCGCTTGGCAAGCGAATGCAACGGGCGACGCGGCTTGAGCGCGAAGTGCCGTTTTATTTGGCGCACGAAATGGAAGGCGAGACAGTTGTCGTTCAAGGGGTTATTGATTGCGTGTTTGAAGATGGGTATGGGCTCGTTTTAATTGACTATAAAACAGATCGCGTGTCGTGGATGAACGATCCGAAAGAGCAATTAAAGCGACGATACAAAGGGCAATTGGCGCTATATCGGGAAGCGATTGAAGCCATTTGGAAAAAGGAAGTAACAGAAACGTACGTGTACGCTTTTGATGGAGCCCTACTCGTGCCGATGGAGGTGGATTGATGTGCGCATTTTACATACAGCGGATTGGCATTTAGGAAAAACGCTTGAAGGGAGAAGCCGTCTTCCTGAGCAAGAAGCGGTGATTGATGAAATCGTAGAAATTGTACAAAAAGAAAACATTGATGTCGTATTGCTTGCAGGGGATGCGTTTGATACAGTCAATCCGCCTGCCGATGCAGAAAAGCTTTTTTACGAAGCGCTTTCGCGTTTAAGTGATTATGGCAAGCGTCACGTTGCCGTGATTGCAGGAAACCATGATCATCCGGGGCGTTTAAGCGCTGCTGCTCCGATTGCCGAAAAGCACGCCATTACGTTGCTAGGTTTTCCGACAGATCGCGTGCAACAAATTCATGTTCCTTCAAGCGATGAAACATTAATGATCGGAGCGCTCCCATATCCGTCAGAGTCGCGATTGAACGAATTGTTGGCAGGGGAATGCGACGAAGCGTTGTTGCGCGTACGATATGATGAGCGCATTCGCGCCATTTTTGCGAAAATGAACGAATCGTTTCGCGAGGATGCGGTGAACATTGCAATGAGTCATTTATATGTCGCAGGCGGAGCTACATGCGACTCCGAGCGCCCGATTGAGCTTGGGGGAGCGTATACCGTATCGCCTGCAAGCTTCCCTGCAAGCGCGCAATATGTCGCGCTGGGGCATTTGCATCGTCCACAAGATGTGAAACATGCCGCCATGCCTGCACGCTATGCGGGGTCGCCGCTTGCTTACAGTTTTTCAGAAGCGGGATACAGCAAGTCCGTTACGATCATTGACGTGCAGCCACGCTGTGCGCCGATCATTTCTGAATACTTATTGTCGAAAGGGCGTCCACTCGTCAAATGGAAGGCGACAGAAGGGCTTGCGCAAGTGTATCGTTGGATCGAAGAGGGGCGCGACCGCGATGCATGGATTGATTTAGAAATTGATGTCGAGCAATCATTAACGCTAGAAGAAACACATCGGTTACGCAAATTGTATGACGGGTTTGTCCATATTCGCCCGAATTATATAAAGAAAGAAGAAGTTGTGCGTGACGTGCGCACCGATGTGCCAATTGAAACGCTGTTTACACGCTTTTATGAACGGCAAACAGGCGGAGGAAAGCCGTCTGAACAACTCGTTCAACTATTTTTGCAGCTCGTTGCCGAGGAGGACGAACAATGAAGCCGATTCGTTTAACGATTGCAGGGTTGCATAGTTTTCGCCAAAAGGAAACGATTGATTTTGAGAAGCTATGTGAAGGGGGCCTATTTGGCATTTTTGGTCCGACCGGAAGCGGCAAGTCGTCGATTTTAGATGCGATGACGCTCGCTTTATACGGAAATGTGGAACGTGCTGCAAATCAAACAAACGGCATTATGAATCATGCAGAAAACGAGCTATTCGTTTCGTTTACGTTTGAATTGCAAAATGCGAAAGGCGTGAAACGATATACGGTTGAACGTTCGTTTAAGCGCGCGGATGCGTTGCGCGTTCGTTCTGTCGTTAGCCGCCTTATCGAAGAAGGAACGGAGCGTGTCGTTATCGCCGATAAAACACGGCTTGTTGATGAACAAGTGAAACAGCTGATCGGTTTAGAAATGAAAGATTTTACAAGAGCTGTCGTTTTGCCACAAGGGAAATTTGCAGAATTTTTATCGTTAAAGGGAGCGGAACGCCGTCAAATGTTGCAACGGTTGTTTCATCTCGAACGATATGGCGATGAATTAAATAAAAAGTTAAAAAATAAATTAGCAGAAGCGTCAGCGAAGCTAGAAGCCATTAAAGGGGAACAAGCCGGGCTTGGCGATGCGTCCAAAGAACAAGTCGAAAAGCAAAAACAGGCGCTAGCAGAAAAAAAAGAGGCGCTCGAACAAGCGAAAAACGCATTGCGCGACATTCATGAACGATACGAAAAAGAAAAGCAATTATGGCAATGGCAATGTGAAAAAGAAAAGGTGGAACAACAACTTGACAAGTGGCGCGAACAAGAAGAACATATAAAGCAGCTTGAACAAATGTATGAGCGAAGCAAAGAAGCGGAGCGGCTCGTACCATATATTGAACAAGTCGAACGAAGCACACGTGAGGTTGCACATTGGCGACAAAAAGCAAGCGAACTAGCCGATCAATTACAGCAAGCAAGCGCGATGTATGAACAAGCAAGCAAGCGATATGAACAGTTGCGTGCGAAGAAAAACGAAGAAGAGCCGAAATGGCTCCAAAAACAAGAGCAGCTCAAACAAGCGCTACAAACATTGGCGTTTATGCGCGCGCTTGAACAAGAGCAGGCGAAAAAACGCGCGAGTTTGCTAGAGATGGAGCGGCAAGAACAACAAGCGCGCCAAATGGTTGAAACGTGCACAAAAGAATATACCACATGGAGCGCAAAACAAGCAGAGTTAAAAAAACAGTGGGAAGAAAAAAAAGTGGACGTCCATGTGAAAGAGCGGCTCGAACAAGCGTATGAAAAAAAGAAGCATATGCAATTGCAGCAACAAGCGCTTGAAGAGATGGAGAAGGAAAAAGAAGAAAAACAGCAAATGTATGAAGCCATGAAGCAAGCATATGTTGAAGAAATGAAACAGCTCGAACAGCAACAAGCGCGTTTGACGACACAATTTTATCATGTCGAAACGTTGTATCATCGCGTATGCGAGCGAGAAAAACAAGCGATGGTGCTCGTCTACAAATGGAAGGAAGAAAAAAAGCAAATCGAAGCGGCACGACTGCACGATTTAGCTGCGACGTTAGCGGAACGTTTGCGCGACGGCGCTCCTTGTCCGGTTTGTGGCTCGTTGCATCATCCAAATCGGGCAAAGAGACAACAGATGGCAATTAATGAACAAGCGCTAGAACAAATCGATCGTTCCATTCAAGCAGGTGAACAGCTTGTTACTGCCATGCAGCAAGTAAAAATGCAGATTGAGCAACTGTCTGAGCTGATGGCGCGCCAGCCGCTGCCACAACATGTCGATGTCGAAAAAGTGAAACGCGAGGTTGAAGAAGCACCTTTTTCCTCTTTAAAAGAGGCTGAAGTCGAATTAAGGGCGTTGCAACAAGATTATATCGCATGCCGCGATCGGACATATCGCCATATTGAACGATGGAACGAACAAAAACAAAAAGAACAGCAATATGCGTATCAAATCGAAACGATGCGTCAACAAATCGCTCAATTGGAGGAAAAATGTGCTGAGCGACGCGCGCGCGTAGAAAAAGAACAAGCGATGTGGCATGAGGCGTATCCGGATGTATCGTTTGAACAAATCGATGCGCTAGTTAGCAACCTTCGTGAGCGTGATCGGGAAGCGCAACAGTTGCAACAGCGCATCGAAAAAAGCATCACGGTGTTAGACGATAAACGAGCTGAGCTTGAGCGTTGGAAAGAAACGTATCAAACAGTTATGAAACAAAAAGCAGAACGTATGACTGAATGGAATATGCAACAACAACAATACGAACAATATAAACAAACGCTGCCTGAAGGCATGGATGAGGAGAGTGTACAACAACAGCTCATTCATCTTGAACAAGCGCTTCAGCGTGTGAAACGAGAAGAAGAAGAAGCGTATGCACGATGGACATCATTGCAGCAACAATTACAAATGTTACAATCGGAAAAACAAGCCGCAGACGTCGCTTTACAAGAAGGAGAAAAAAGAAAAAAAGAAGCAGAACAAGTTTTGGCTGAGCAGTTACAAAAAAGTCCGTGGAAGACAGTCGATGACGTGCGCGCTTCTCGTTTAGGAGAACAAATCAAGCAACAAATGGCTCACGACATACAGCAATATAAGCAAATGCTGATGAAGCTAGAAAACGAATGGCAACGTTTAAACGAAGCGATGAACGGCGTGACGATAACGAAACAGCAATGGGAAGAAACGATGAGTGAGTACGAAGAAGTGAAGCAACAAGTAGATGAGCATATGCGGCAACTTGGCTCACTTGAGGCAATCGTGTCAGATCTTGAAGCGAAACATGTGCGCTTTGAACAACTGCAACAAGAACGAATGCAACTTGAAAAGCTCGCAGCGCAGTACGAAGAATTGCAAAAAGTATTGCGCGGCAACAGCTTTGTTGAATTTATTGCTGAGGAACAGCTCGTTCATGTGACGCGCTATGCTTCTGAAAGACTTGGAGAATTAACGAGACAACGATATGCGATAGAATTAGATTCTGAAGGCGGCTTTGTCATTCGTGACGACGCAAACGGTGGTGTACGTCGCCCGGTAACAACGTTATCCGGAGGAGAAACATTTTTAACATCATTATCTTTAGCCTTGGCACTATCAGCGCAAATTCAGTTGCGCGGAGAATACCCTCTTCAATTTTTCTTTTTAGATGAAGGATTCGGTACGCTCGATCAAGAGCTATTAGATGTCGTCATGACCGCTTTAGAGCGATTGCGCGCAGACAATATGGCGATCGGGGTCATTAGTCACGTACAAGAATTGCATGCGCGCATGCCGAAACGGTTGATTGTTAAGCCGGCAGAACCGTCTGGAAAAGGAACGACGGTCCAACTTGAAGTGATGTAAAGGAGGATTATAATGAAAGGGATGTGTGAACTTTGTGGAAGAGAAGATGTCGTATTAACTGTCCATCATTTAACACCAAAAGAGTATGGCGGCACAGAAACAGCAAAGTTATGCATCCCGTGCCATAAACAAATTCACGCCATATATACGAATGAAGAATTAGCGAGCCGGCTCTATACGATTGAACGGCTACAACATGATGAACAAGTTGCATCATTTCTTCGTTGAATTCGAAAGCAGCCGGCAGAGCGGCTTCCAAAAATAAAAAAAGCGAAGCGGCAAAAGCGTTAAGCATTGCCGACAATGTTTTGATCGGATGCATCAAGGTCGAGCGTGTTCGTTAAGCTAATGCCATTGTTTGCCATAATAAAGTTTCCTGTGTTAAACGCACCGGCACCAGCGAACGTTCTAGAGGTGATTTTCGGCGATATATACAACGTATCACCGACTTGCATCACCGCTCCGCTTGCAACGAGATTAATTTTAATCGGCCCGACGAGAGCTGGCATATGTTTCTCTCCTTTCTGTCAGTTGGCGAATATGTTTAACGCGTGACTCTGTTTGCACATGTTTTGTTGAACCGATGTGCACGGCAGATGTAGCAGATATTCCGATGATGCGTATCGAATGAACAGCGATGAGCGGGCAAGCGTGGAAATTTAGGCGACAAACAACTTCCCGATCGACTGGCGGACGTGGAATAAGCTTTGTAAAAACGGGAAAGACAAGCGGAAATTCTCCGCTATCCACATATTCGAATTGCCGCTGAACAGCAAGCACTCGCGCAGAAAGACGAACTTCTTGGCTGTCTCCAATTTGTACAACGGAACTAAAGGAGACAGCGTTTGCTCGCAGAAAGTGGACGACGGAAAGGCGACTCATCGCTTTTCCTCATTTTTTTTATTGTCTTGTTTTTGTGGAAACGGACCGATAATTAACGATTCCGGCGGCGTATCAAATGCGGAAGCTAATTGAATCGTTTCGCTGTCGCCGATTAATACGAGCGATGAACTTGCAACCCCACCAATCGAAATATGACCGACGGAAAGATGATGGTTGACAACCGTCATATTCATTCGTTCATCCCCTCTCGAGGTAAATGTTTTAAAAACGTTTCAATGGAATACTCGATATCTCGCTTTAAATATGCGATAATGTTTTGTTGTCGCTCATCGTTTTCTTGTTCGTTTTCTCCATGTTGGCGTAAATAAAAATGAATGCGGTCATCAATTTGTCGAGCAATATCTTCCAATATAAATTGGCGATACGTTGGATCGAGCGAACGATGATACGTTTGTTCGATGCGAGTGATGATGTTTTCGCCTTCTTTTTGTAAATATTCATGAACAGCCGTTTGAATGCTACGAAAAAGTGGTGTTGGTTGCGGAATGATTGTTTGACTTTGGGGAACAGCGAAATTTTCGATCGTATCTTCCCCAAACGTCGCAGGATTAAGGCCAATATTTAACGTTCCTTCTAACGTCTCGACTTTTAATTGGTCAAAATGATATTCGATTTTTTCAATTGTTGTGCGCGGCTTTTTTTTTAATTCTTCATATTGTTGTTGTAAATAATATACTGCTTTTTCAAGCGATTGGATTTTTTGTTGTTGCCATTTTAAATACGTTTCGAGCTGTTTAAAGTAATCATGCCACATGTATGATGCCTCCTTCTTTGCCGACCTTTTTACTTTCTAATGTATGGCCGAGCAGAAAGAAGTATCACAGTTTTATACAGGAGACTGAAGTGGAACGAGCAGTCCTCCTTGAATATTCATTTTTGATTCCGGAGCAGGTTGTGCAAATTGACCGGTATTGCTTAATATGGCGAGCGGTTGTACTTTTCCAGTTGTTCCGATTTGCAGTACAGATGAGTTAGTAAGCGAGCCGATTTTTAATTGGTGAATAGAAATCGTTTGTTGAACGTACACATTCATCGTCCCACCTCGCTAGGCGTTTCCAACGACATTGCTATCGGCAACATCGTGGTCGTTTGTATTTGTGTTGCTATATTGATTGTAAATATGCAAGCCGTCCCCCGTA
>NZ_JBCNEQ010000046.1:0-40708 GCF_050480245.1 Bhargavaea massiliensis
CTTGCACGACAGAGGAACGGGCTGGAGAAGCACCCGAACGTGTCATGACATCTATAACGTAGGCTCTGTTTCAAGCCTTGGTCTGGTCAACATGGGGCTTACAAGCCCATGACTTTAGTCATTGGGTTGTTGACATAGTTTTCGCTCTTCCGCTTTGCTTGGAACGATTTGTTTAAAGCGGCGATATAAGTTCATGAGTTGCTCTCGCTCAATCCCTTGTTCGTACGCTTGTTCAACGCCTTCGTAAAATTTAATAACGTCGATGATTTCTTCGGTTGACCAACTGTAATCAATTGGATACGCATATTTCATGATGTTCACCTTTCTCCCATCGTTGTCTTCCTTTAGTTTGCCCAACGGGTGCGAATTTGTTCCGCCTCGTTGATCATGCGCCCAAAAAGTTCGCTAACGGTCGGCACATCGTGAATAAGTCCGATCACTTGCCCCGCCCATGCAAACCCTTCTTCCGTATTGCCGTCGTAAATGAACCGCTTATTCGCTTGTCCGCTAATGTACTCTTTTAGTTGTTCATACCCTTTTCCTTCTCGTTCAAACTGTAAAATTTTTTCCGTCCATTCGTTCAACAAAGCGCGCGCAGGGGCACCGAGCGATCGTTTAATGACGACGGTGTCGCTTTCGGAGCGCTCGACAAGCATTTGTTTGTACACAGGATGGGCATGAATGCACTCTTTTGTCGCAATAAAGCGCGTGCCCATCTCGATTCCTTCCGCTCCAAGCGCAAGGGCAGCCATCAGCCCGCGCCCGTCGCCAATGCCGCCTGACGCGATGACAGGAATCGATACGGAATCGACGACGCGCGGCACTAGGACGAACGTTCCGATATCGTGTTTGCCGAGATGTCCGCCCCCTTCTTGACCGACGACCATAACCGCATCTGCGCCGAGCTCCTCTGCTTTCACTGCTTGGCGTACCGCCGCCACGAGCACAAGCTTTTTCACCGGCACGCCTTTTAACTGTTCAAAAATCGGAGCAGGGTTTCCACCTGTCATCGAAATGACCGGCACGTTTTCTTCAATCGCTACGTCAAGCATGTGCGCAAACGGACGCCCATGTTGTCCGATCGCAAAATTCACACCAAACGGTTTGTCCGTTTTTTCCCGCACTTTTTTAATCTCTTCCCGCAACGCATCTGGCGTCTCAAGCGACATCGCTGTAATTTGCCCGAGCCCACCGGCATTCGACACCGCCGCCGCTAAATCGGCATACGCTAAATACGCAAGTCCCCCTTGAATAATCGGATAACGAATGCCTAACAATTCCGTTACTCTCGTGTTCCAGTTCACAACCCATTCCCCCTTTACTTTTTATCATTCTTCACTTATAAAGAAAAGTCCTTCACAAACAATAAATGAAGAAATATGCAATCGTTTTGATTTTTAAGCAAAAAAACCGTCTTTCCAAACGTATAGAGAAGTGTTATAATTCACTTTGTTTTATGTAAATCCAAGTTAAAGAGGTGTACAGCGAAATTGTCACAGTATGAAACACCGTTATTTACCGGACTGTTAGAGCATATAAAGAAAAATCCGATTCAATTTCATATTCCTGGCCATAAAAAAGGAGCAGGCATGGACGAGCAGTTTCGCTCCTTTATTGGAGAAAATGCGTTAGCGATGGATTTAATTAATATCGGTCCGCTTGATGATTTACATCAGCCAAAAGGAATGATTAAACGCGCGCAAGAACTTGCGGCAGAAGCGTTCGGGGCGGACTATACGTTTTTTTCTGTGCAAGGAACGAGCGGAGCGATTATGACGATGGTCATGTCTGTCGCAGGACCGGGCGATAAAATTATCGTCCCACGAAACGTGCATAAGTCTGTCATGTCAGCGATCGTTTTCTCAGGAGCGACACCGATTTTCGTTCATCCTGAAATTGATAAAGAACTTGGTATTTCACATGGCATTACGCCAGAAGCAGTGGAGGCGGCATTAAAACAACATCCTGACGCCAAAGGAGTGCTCGTCATTAACCCGACATACTTTGGCATTGCGGGCGACTTAAAACGCATCGTTGACGTTGCGCACGCATACGGCGTTCCTGTTCTTGTGGACGAGGCGCACGGTGTGCACATTCACTTTCATGAAGAGTTGCCGCTTTCAGCTATGCAAGCAGGTGCGGATATGGCTGCAACGAGCGTGCATAAACTCGGCGGATCGATGACGCAAAGTTCCATTTTAAACGTAAAAGAAGGGCTTGTGTCACCAAAGCGCGTACAAGCGATTTTAAGCATGTTAACGACGACATCAACATCTTACTTATTGCTCGCTTCGCTCGATGTGGCGCGCAAACGGCTTGCGACAGAAGGACATGAGCTTGCGGAACAAGCGATTCGCCTGGCGAATGAAACGCGCAAAAAAATTAACGACATCGATTATTTATATTGCGTCGGAAAAGAAATTCTCGGGACAGAAGCAACGTTTGATTACGATCCGACAAAGCTCATTATTTCCGTCAAAGAGCTTGGACTCACTGGCTACGACGTGGAAAAATGGCTTCGTGAACGCTACAATATTGAAGTCGAATTGTCGGATTTATATAACATTTTATGTATTATTACACCGGGCGATACGGAGCAGGAAACGAACGTATTAGTTGATGCGCTTCGTCATTTATCGAATGAATTTCGCCATCAAGCGGAAGTCGGGAAAAAAGCGGAAGTGATTTTACCAGATATTCCTGTGCTTGCGCTTACGCCGCGTGATGCGTTTTATGCGGAAACAGAAGTCGTGCCGTTTGACGAATCGGCAGGGCGCATTATCGCTGAGTTTGTCATGGTATATCCACCGGGCATCCCGATTTTTATTCCGGGCGAAATTATTACGGAAGAAAATTTAAATTACATTCGCAAAAATATCGAAGTCGGCTTGCCTGTTCAAGGTCCAGAAGACGATACGTTGCGAACGTTGCGCGTCATTAAAGAACATCATAAACGATAAAAGCGGAGTGCTACACTCCGCTTTTAAAAAAAGAGACTGGCGAAAACCAGTCTCTTTTCTATATATATCCTCCCCATCCCCCAAAGTTTGTTCCGCTCTATATGTTATTCTTCGTCTTCACAATCGCAACCGCTACATTGACCGTACAATACCGTCACTTTTTCATCTTCAAAATGATCAATTGTCGCATTGCATGTTTGGCATACAATTGTACCCATCCCCGATAACCCCTTTTCCTTTGGAATGTTTGAAAACGTTTTACTGATTACATAATAATATGTCACATTTATTTTGTCAATAGTAATTAGTATGACATATTTAAACAAAAAAAGAGACGCAATTCACGCCTCTTCCTCCATTTTATTCGTATTGTTCGGCAAGATGAGTAGCTGGTAAAATGTATGAGAAAAATTCCGCTAAATCTTCAGCTTGTTCTTTTGTGTCGATGCGAAATATTCGTTGTAAGTAGTCGTGGTCTTCGATGTCTTTCGGGTCGAGGAGAGCGGAGCGGCCTGTTTGCATACAGATGACGAGCGGCTTGCCAAAAAACATATTCGTATAAACGATGCCGAAATCGTAACGGACGTCTTTTGTCGTAAAGCCGACAAACCTCACTTTTACTTTTTCATGCTCATCATACAATTTTTCAAACATCTTCTTCCCTCCTTCTTGTATATTAAATTTCATTATACCTTATCGTTTATATTTTCGCAATTATTTGTTTTTTCACATATGTACGTGATACAATGAAAGTGATTTCAACATATATGAGGTGAACAAAATGGCTTATACAGCTACTATTGAACTTGTCCCTGCATCCACATGGGAGACGGTCACGCTAGAACGATGTAAACAATTGCTTGAACAATTTCGGGACATCGCGCGAAAAACGGGCGAACAGCTCGCTTGGGACTATGCGGAATCCGCTTTCCCGTATGACATCGTAACAAAAGAAGATCGCATCGTTTTAGTTGGAAAAGATGCACGTTATCATATGATTGAATGTCGCATTCATGAGCGCGCGGTGGAGTTTGCTTTACCGAAACAAGCGACGCACGGCGATAAAGGAAAAGCGAATGAACTATGCAAATTTTTCGCCAAACAAATGGCAGGAAAACTGCATTTATTTAACGGGCGCATCATGTATTATTACAAACGATAAGCCCAAAAAAGCTGACGACAAAGAAAATAAATGGCAATCGTCGAGACGGTTGTCCAACATGCTTGTCTTTTCGTTAAGCGGAATCGAAGCGCAAGCAAAAAAGCAACATACATAAACATCATAAACAGCAACGCTTTGAAAATAAAATGATCGTGGGCCGATCTCCATTCAACGAGTGAAAATAAGCTCCAAATAAGTAATTGAAGTAAAAAGACGACATACATGTTCACACACCCCTCACAAACATCATATGACGGCAAGGGAAAAATAATGAGAAAGAGGACGGCGAAGCCATCCTCTTTTATTTGTTAATAATATGAATTGGGCTACCGAGCGCCACTTCCGCTGCTTCCATCGTAATTTCACCGAGCGTTGGATGCGCATGAATCGTCATCGCAATATCTTCTGCTGTCATGCCTGCTTCGATCGCTAAGCCAAGCTCTGCGATCATATCCGATGCGTTCGGTCCGACGATTTGTGCACCGATAATGACGCCATCGTCTTTCGTTAAGACGAGCTTTAAGAAGCCGTCTGTTTCGTTTAACGCAAGGGCACGGCCGTTTGCACCGAACGGGAATTTTGCGGTAATGACGTCAATGCCTTCTTCGATCGCTTGTTTTTCAAAGTAACCAACAGATGCGCATTCAGGGTCAGAGAAGACGACAGCTGGAATCGCTAAGTAGTCAATTTCAGACGGATGGCCAGCGATCGCTTCTGCGGCAATTTTTCCTTCGTATGACGCTTTATGCGCAAGCGGTGGACCCGCAACGACGTCACCGATCGCGTAAATGTTTGGTACGCTTGTGCGGCATTGTTTGTCGATTTCAATTAAGCCGCGTTCCGTTATCTTAATGCCGATTTGTTCAAGTCCCATTTCTTCTGTATTTGGACGACGACCAACTGTGACAAGCACGTATTCGGCATCAATTGTTTTCGTTTCGCCGTTCACTTCAAATGTGACTGTTACGCCGTCTTCACGCTCTTCAACACCTTTCGCGAGGGCGTTTGTGAAGACGTCAACACCTTTTTTCTTCAAGCGACGACGAACGACGGCGCTCATTTGTTTTTCGAAGCCAGATAAAATTTCATCTGCACCTTCTAAAATCGTAATTTTCGTTCCGAAGTTTGCGTATGCTGTTCCTAATTCTGTACCGATGTAACCGCCGCCGATGACGACCATTGATTTTGGAATTTCAGGCAAGTTTAATGCGCCTGTCGAGTCAAGGACACGCTTTGAAAATTTAAACGCTGGCAACTCGATTGGACGGGAACCTGTTGCGATAATGGCGTTTTTAAATTTGTACGTTTGCGCGCTATTTTCTGTCATGACGCGAACGGTATTTTCATCAACGAAATACGCTTCGCCGCGCACGATTTCTACTTTATTTCCTTTTAATAAACTTTCTACGCCACCTGTTAATTTTTTTACGACGCCTGCTTTCCATTCTTGCACTTTTGAAAAGTCAACTTTTACGTTTTCCGCAAAAATTCCCATATCTTGCGAATGTGTCGCAATTTCGTAACGATGACCGGCAGAGATGAGCGCTTTTGATGGAATACATCCAACGTTTAAGCACACACCGCCAAGGTTTCCTTTTTCAACGATCGTTACTTTTTGACCGAGTTGCGCCGCGCGAATCGCTGCGACGTAACCGCCAGGACCTGCACCGACGACGAGAGTTTCTGTTTCAATTGCGAAATCGCCTACTACCATCGTATTACGCCTCCATTAATAATAATTCAGGATCGTTTAATAAACGTTTGATATGATTTAATGCGTTTTGCGCTGTCGCACCGTCGATCATGCGGTGGTCGAAGCTTAATGACAACGCTAATACCGGAGCGATAACAATTTCGCCATCGCGCACGATCGGTTTTTCTGAAATGCGGCCGATACCTAAAATCGCAACTTCTGGATGGTTAATGACTGGTGTAAACCATTGACCGCCTGCAGAACCGATGTTTGTAATTGTGCATGTCGCACCTTTCATTTCGTTTGGCATTAATTTGCCTTCGCGCGCTTTCGTCGCAAGCTCGTTAATTTCTTTTGCGATCGCAAAAATGGATTTACGGTCCGCATGTTTCACAACCGGAACAAGCAATCCTTTATCTGTATCAGCTGCGATTCCGATGTTGTAGTAATGTTTATGAATAATTTCTTCTGTCGCATCGTCAATCGACGTATTGAGCGCTGGATATTCGCGAAGCGCAGACGTTAACGCTTTAACGACATATGGTAAGAACGTTAACTTAATGCCTTTTTGCGCTGCCACGTCTTTAAATTTCTTACGATGCGCAACAAGTTTTGTCACATCGACTTCGTCCATTAATGTGACGTGTGGGGCTGTATGTTTCGAGTTCACCATCGCTTTGGCGATCGCACGACGAATGCCGCTCATTTTCTCGCGTGTCTCTGGGAACTCGCCTTCAAGAACGACTGGTTGTGGAGCTGGTGTTGCTTTTTGTTCTTGTGCTGGCATTGCTTTCTCTTCGACCGCTTGTTTTGGCGCTTCTGTTTGTGGCGCTGCACCGCCTGCTAAGTATGCATCGATATCTTGTTTTAACACGCGACCGTTTTTGCCTGTTCCTTGCACAAGGCGAATGTCGACACCTTTTTCACGTGCGTATTTGCGCACAGATGGCATCGCGATGACGCGTTTTTTCGGTTGTGCTGGTGCTGCTTGCTCTTGTTTCACTTCTTCTTTCTTTTCTTCCACTTTTGGCTCATCGCCATGATCGCCTTTAAATTTTAAGTTTTCGTATCCTGGCGCATCAAATTTAATTAACGTTTGGCCAACCGTTGCGACTGTGCCTTCGCCCACTAAAATTTCTAATACTTTTCCTTTGACTGGAGATGGAATTTCTACTACTGCTTTATCGTTTTGTACTTCGCAAAGTACGTCATCTTCATTGACTTCATCGCCCGGTTTGACAAACCATTTAACAATTTCGCCTTCGTGAATTCCTTCGCCGATGTCTGGTAATTTAAATTCAAATGCCATGTATCTCGACCTCCTATTTCTTAAATGTGGAGGGGAATGCCCCCTCCATTAAAACGTCATGACTTTTTTCACTGTTTCGATGACATCTTTAAAGTTCGGTAACCATACCGGCTCTGCTTGTGAGAACGGATATACTGTATCTGGTGCCGCGACGCGCAATACTGGCGCTTCAAGGCTAAGAATCGCACGTTCATTAATTTCTGCAACAACGTTTGCGGCAATACCTGCTTGTTTTTGTGCTTCTTGTACAACAACCGCACGACCTGTTTTTTCAACTGATGCGATAATCGTTTCAATGTCTAACGGTTGAACTGTACGCAAGTCGATGACTTCAACAGAAATGCCTTCTTTTTCAAGTTCCGCTGCTGCTTTTAATGATTCGTGTACCATGGCACCGTATGTGATGACCGATACGTCTGTTCCTTCGCGCTTAATGTCCGCCTTGCCGATTGGAATTGTATATTCGCCTTCTGGCACTTCTTGACGGAACGAACGGTACAATTTCATATGCTCTAAGAAAATGACCGGGTCGTTGTCGCGAATGGCTGAAATTAATAAACCTTTCGCATCGTACGGTGTCGATGGGATGACAACCTTTAATCCTGGTTGTTGCGCAACAAGCCCTTCTAAGCTATCGGCATGCAATTCTGGCGTATGTACGCCACCACCGAATGGCGAACGAACGGTAATTGGCGCATGGAAACGGCCGCCAGAACGATAGCGCATGCGCGCCATTTGACCAGAAATCGAGTCCATCACTTCATATACGAATCCGAAAAACTGAATTTCAGGCACAGGGCGGAATCCTTGTAATGCTAAACCGATCGCTAAACCGCCAATTCCTGATTCTGCAAGCGGTGTGTCGAATACGCGGTCTTCGCCAAACTCTGCTTGCAACCCTTCTGTCGCGCGGAATACCCCGCCGTTTACACCGACGTCTTCACCAAACACAAGAACGTTCGGGTCTTTGCGCATTTCTACGCGCAACGCATCCGTGATTGCTTGAATCATTGTCATTTGCGCCATTGCTTATTTCGACTCCTTTTCTTTGTAGATTTCGTATTGTTCTTTTAAGAACGCTGGCATTTCTTCGTACATGATCGACATTAAGTCGGTTACTTTTTGTTTTGGTGTTTCGTCCGCTTTCTTAATCGCTTCTTTAATATCTTCTTTCGCTTGTTCGATGACGCGATTTTCTTCTTCTTCGCTCCATAATCCTTTGTTTTCTAAAAACTTACGGAAGCGAACGAGCGGATCTTTTTTCTCCCATTCGTTTTCAAGTTCTTTAGAGCGATAACGTGTTGGGTCGTCTCCTGCCATCGTATGCGGACCGTAACGGAAGCAAAGCGTTTCAATCAATGTTGGTCCTCCACCGTTAATTGCACGCTCGCGAGCGTCACGAACTGCTACATATACTGCAAGCGGGTCCATTCCGTCAACTTGAATGCCCGGAATACCAGCTGCGACTGCTTTTTGTGCGATTGTTTTTGCCGCAGATTGTTTTTCGACTGGTGTCGAAATCGCAAAACGGTTGTTTTGAACGATAAAGATCGCTGGCGCGTTAAATGCCCCTGCGAAGTTAATTCCTTCGTAGAAGTCCCCTTGTGATGCACCGCCGTCACCTGTATATGTAACCGCAACCGCTTTTTTGCCGCGTTTTTTCATACCAAGCGCAACGCCGGCTGCTTGAATAATTTGCGCACCGATAATAATCTGCGGCGGCAACACGTTTACATCTTCTGGAATTTGGTTGCCATGGAAATGACCGCGTGAAAATAAAAACGCTTGGTAAAGTGGTAAACCGTGCCAAATCATTTGTGGAACGTCACGATAGCCCGGTAAAATGAAATCTTCTTTTTCTAACGCAAAATGGCTCGCTAATTGGCTCGCTTCTTGTCCTGCGGTTGGCGCATAGAAGCCAAGACGTCCTTGACGGTTTAACGAAATGCAACGTTGGTCAAGTACGCGCGTGTATACCATGCGGCGCATTAATTCTTTCAATTGCTCATCTGTTAAATCTGGCATTGCCGCTTCGTTTACGACTTCGCCTTCTTCATTTAAAATTTGAAATGTCGGGAACTGCTCAGCGACTTTTTCAAGTTGCTTTTTCACATCAAATAGGGGCTTTTTACCCATGTTGTTCACCTCATCCTTTCTTTTTCAACACGTAAAATGATGCACCTTTTAATTTGCCCAAAAACGATTTGTTTTTACTACGCTTGTGTATGAAAAGCTGTATTAATAAAAAAAGCAATTACGATTAATACAACTGTTTTTTTACATCTTTCAGTTTACACCCTTCGACAACGCACGTCAACCAGTTTGCTTGACACGTTCTATGTAAAAATGAAATTTAGAAAATTTTAACTGTGTTATGAATCTGTTATACTTATTTTTTTAAATCTGTATTATTTCTGTTTTACAACGTGTTTATGTATGTTTCGTCAGCCAATTGCACTTTTGTGCATAATCGCCCATAATAAAACGTAGTCTACTTTGTGGATAAGGAGTGAAACGACGTGATTACGATGAAAGATATTATTAAAGATGGACATCCGACGTTACGAAAAGTAGCGGAAGAAGTTCCCCTTCCCCCTTCTGAAGAAGATCGCCGCATTTTAGCGAGTTTATTGGAATATGTAAAAATGAGCCAAGATCCTGAGCTAGCGAAGGCATACGGGCTTCGTCCAGGCATTGGCTTAGCTGCCCCACAAATTAACGTTTCAAAACGGATGATTGCTGTGCATGTGACGGATGAAAAAGGAACGTTGCATAGCTATGCGTTATTTAATCCGAAAATTGTGAGCCATTCGGTTGAGATGTGCTATTTAACGAGCGGAGAAGGTTGTTTGTCTGTAGACGAAGCAATTCCGGGTTACGTGCCGCGCTATATGCGCATTACGGTCACCGGAACGACGCTTGAGGGCGAAACGGTGAAACTGCGCTTGAAAGGATTGCCTGCGATCGTATTTCAACATGAAATTGACCATTTAAACGGCATTATGTTTTATGACCATATTAATAAACAAAATCCGTACGACGTGCCAGCTGGCGCCATTCCGATTGAAAGGTAATAATAAAAGGGCTACCATGACGGGGCCCTTTTATTTTAACAAACCAAGGTGGCGTAAGCCGAATAAAATGCCGTCTTCATCGACCGGTTTTGTAATGAAATCAGCTACTTTTTTCGCTTCTTCATGCCCATTTCCCATCGCGACACCTGTACCGACAAAGCGAAGCATTTCTGTATCGTTTAACCCGTCGCCGAACGCATAAACGTTTTCGCGCGGAATGCCGAGTTCGTTCATCATTTTTTTAATTCCTTCTGCTTTCGATCCGCCATACGGCAATACGTCCGTTGACACCGCATGCCAGCGCACGAAGTGAAACGTCGGAAACGATTGAATATACGGCTGTTCTTCTTCTGGTTTACAAAATAAAAGCGCTTGATAAATGTCGTTTCGTTCGTCATACGTTTCATCGTGCGGTGGATGAGTAAATTTTAAACTTCCCATGCTTTCGTGAATGTACGGATGATCGGCTACACTTGCACGCATCGTGTCGGCGTCCATAAAAATAAGCGGATGGTCATTGTCGCGTGCCATTTGTTTTAATGCGCGAAGTTGCTTGCGATCAAGCGGTTGATTGTAAATCACTTCCCCTTCAAAAACGACATATTGTCCGTTAAAGCTGACAAATGATTGAATGTCAAGCTCTTTTCGCAACGATTCAAACATAAACGGCGCTCGTCCGGTGGCGATCGCTACATATACCCCTTGTTTTTTTAATTCATGTATCCCTTCATATGTCGATTCCGGCAACTGTTTATCATGATCTAACAACGTTCCGTCAATATCAAAAAAGACGATTTTTCTCTCCATGCTTCTCGCGCTCCTCGTGTAAAAGTTCACAAACTTACCGTAACGGAATTGCGCCGTATTGTCAATAAATTGGTTGTTTCAATGTATATATTTTCCTATGCAAAATTTGTCGATCATCTTCTTATAATAAATATATAGAGAAGACATTTACTTTCCGACAAAATCGGATACAATAAAAGTGAGGAGTGATGCGTCATGTTGAAAAAGTTGAAACGCAAGCTGCTCAAACAATGGAAAGAACTTTTGCGCAGAAAATCCATTGCTTAGTTGTACGAGCCCTTCGATCGAAGGGCTTCTTTTCAATTTTGTTTCCCATTCCCCACTTTGTTATATATAATAAGAAAAGCGGAAAGCGTCCGGAGCTACATATCGCTTTACTTTCTAAAAGAGAACGATGCATTGTAGTATAGTAAAAAAAGCAACATTACACATAAGGAGAGATGAACGTTGATTTTTAAAGTGTTTTACCAAGATACGATCGATGAAGTGCCGGTAAGAGAAAAAACGAAGACGCTCTATATTGAAGCGGAAAGCGAGCGAGATGTACGCCGAAAATTACAAGACCGTCATATCAATATTGAATACATTCAACCGCTTGAGGGGGCGCATTTAGCGTACGAGCAACAAAACCCTGATTTTCACGTATTGGAGATTGAACAATGAACATTTTAAAAAATAAACAAGTTGGTGTTTTCGCTCTCGGCGGTCTAGGCGAAATCGGGAAAAATACATATGGCGTGCAGTATGAAGACGAAATTATCATCATTGATGCCGGCATTAAGTTTCCCGAAGACGAATTGCTCGGAATTGATTACGTCATTCCTGATTATAGCTATTTAGTGAAAAATGCTGAAAACATTAAAGGGCTATTTATTACACACGGACATGAAGACCATATTGGTGGCATTCCGTATTTGCTTCGCCAAGTGAACATACCGATTTATGGCGGTAAATTGGCGCTCGGACTTATTCGCAATAAGCTAGAAGAACACGGATTGTTGCGTCAAACGAAACTGATTGAAATTAAAGAAGATGATGTCATTTCGTTCGGAAAAACAGCGGTGACATTTTTCCGCACAACGCACAGCATTCCAGATAGCTACGGGATCGTTGTGAAAACGCCAGTCGGTCAAATTGTGCATACAGGTGACTTTAAATTTGACTTCACCCCTGTCGGCGAGCCGGCGAACTTAACGAAAATGGCCGAGATCGGAAAAGAAGGCGTCCTTTGTTTATTGTCGGATAGTACAAATAGCGAAATCCCGCATTTTACAATGTCGGAACGGCGCGTTGGTGAAAGCATTCACGACATTTTCCGAAAAGTGCAAGGGCGCATTATTTTCGCGACGTTTGCTTCAAACATTCACCGCTTGCAACAAGTCACCGAAGCCGCTGTATTAAACAATCGAAAAATTGCGGTATTCGGACGAAGCATGGAAGCAGCGATTGAAATTGGTCAACAGCTCGGCTACATTAAATGCCCGAAAGATACGTTCGTTGACGCTTCACAAATTAACCGCCTTCCTGCTCATCGCGTGACCATTCTTTGCACCGGAAGCCAAGGTGAGCCGATGGCGGCGTTATCGCGCATCGCCAACGGGTCGCACCGTCAAATTCAAATTGTGCCGGGCGATACAGTCGTCTTTTCATCCTCGCCGATTCCGGGCAATACAGTAAGCGTCAATCGCATCATTAACATGCTGGCGCGTGCAGGAGCGGAAGTCATTCACGGACCGCTTAGCGACATTCATACGTCTGGTCACGGCGGCCAAGAAGAACAAAAGCTGATGATTCGCCTCATGAAGCCGAAATATTTTATGCCGATTCACGGGGAATATCGCATGCAAAAAATGCATGTGAAACTTGCGGTTGATTGCGGTGTGCCAGAAGAAAATTGCTTTATTATGGACAACGGCGAGGTGCTTGGCATTAGTGAAGAAGGCGCAAGCATAGTCGGCAAAATTCCATCCGGCTCGGTGTATATTGACGGAAGCGGTATTGGAGATATCGGCAACATCGTCTTGCGCGACCGCCGCATTTTATCGGAAGAAGGATTAGTTATTGTCGTTGTGAGCATTAATATGAAAGAAATGAAAATTGCTGCAGGACCAGATATTATTTCACGCGGATTCGTCTATATGCGTGAATCAGGCAATTTAATTAGCGATGCACAACAGCTGATTGCGAAACATTTACAACAGCTACTCGAACAAGGAACAAATCAATGGTCCGACATTAAAACGGAAATTACTGATACGCTCGCACCGTTTTTATACGAAAAAACGAAGCGAAAACCGATGATTTTACCGATTATTATGGAAGTATAAACAAGAAGGTGCCCGTTTGGACACCTTCTTTTCTTATTCCCCAACAACTTCGTTTTCAAAGCGGTCAATATCTTGATCCGCACCGATGACAATTAAAATGTCGCCTTCGCAAATGATTTCTGACGCAAGCGGCGAGACGATAATGTCGTTATTTCGTTTAATCGCTACGATATTAATACCGTATTTCGCGCGAATGTCTAACTCGAGAAGCGAGTGACCGTGGAGCCGTTTGTTTGCGACAATTTCGACGATGCTATGGCGATCAGATAGCTCTAAATAATCGAGCACGTTGTTTGAAATCATATTGTTTGCAATTCTTTCGCCCATATCTCGTTCCGGGTGAACGATATGGTCCGCTCCAATTTTTTTCAACACTTTTTCATGATAGTCGCTCGTAGCTTTGACTGTAATTTTTTCGACACCGAGCTCTTTTAAAATTAATGTCGTCAAAATGCTTGCTTGAATATTGTCACCGATGGCGACGATGACATGGTCAAAATTGCGAATGCCTAAACTTTTTAAGACGTTTTCGTCCGTTGAATCGGCAACGACCGCTTGTGACGCGATCGATGCATATTCGTTCACTCTATCTTCGTTTATATCAATCGCAAGCACTTCCATTCCTTGTTCGCTTAACGTCCGGCATACGCTGCCACCAAAGCGCCCAAGACCGATGACTACAAATTCTTTTTTCTTCAT
The DNA here is from genome assembly GCF_050480245.1 of Bhargavaea massiliensis. Lineage (GTDB taxonomy): Bacteria > Bacillota > Bacilli > Bacillales > Anoxybacillaceae > Anoxybacillus. Next base: position 14,032 of record NZ_JBCNEQ010000046.1, read on the forward strand.
CAATAATCCCCTCTTGTTCGATATTGTTCAAGCACACGCAAAATCCGTTTTTCTAACATGTGCACGCCACCGCTTCCTGCTTGATAGTGGCGAAATATGCCATCTGCATCAAACACGTAATATGTCGGCACGCAGCGATTGTCAAACGCTTCTTTCAGGCGATGATCGTTATCAATAAAAAGCGGATGCGTAATGCCGTATTGTTCAGCAAGCTGTTTGACGACTTCAACGTTTTTATCGCTTTCGCGCCGCGGCATATGAATGGAAATGACGTTTAATTCTCCTTGATAGCGGTCACGAAAAGCGTTCACTTGTTTCATTCCTTCTTTACAAAGGTGACAGCTTGCTGCCCAAAAGTGAACGAGCGTCGGTTTTCCGATGAGCTGTTCACGCGTGACATTTCCGTTGAGTACAAGTGTTGCTCCGTCTAATGATGGCATCGGCTCTCGTAGTTTCATCGTTCTTCTTCCTTTGCTTTGTCATGTCGTTTTTATTTTAGGACGTTGTCATTCCCTTTCCAAGCGACGTAGCGCGTCAGTAGCTGAATCGCAACATGAATCGCTTCTTCGTTCGGGTTTAATTTCGCATGGTGCAAACCGAACGGAGATTGGACGCCAAGCCAAAACATAAACCCAGGGATGCGTGCAAGCATGTAGCCGAAATCTTCGCCTGTCATCGCTTCTTGACAGCGAATGAGGCGGACGTTCGTTTCTTTTTCAACAAATTGCATAAATTCATTCGTTAGCTTCTCATCGTTGTATACTTGATAATACATTGCACCGTAATCGATATGCGCCTCGCAGTCGTAAGCCACTTCTATGCCCCGCACGATCGCTTCGATGCGCCCTTTCACTTTTTCCATCGCTTCTGGCGAAAGGGTGCGAATCGTCCCTTCTAGCCGCGCCCGCTCTGCGATTACGTTTTGTACGGTGCCGCTTGTCAGTTTGCCAATCGTAATGACGGCGCTATCAAGCGGGTTGACGTTGCGCGAGACGACCGTTTGTAGTTGCATAATGAGGGCGCTGGCCGCAACGACCATATCTTTCGTCTCATGCGGAAATGCGGCATGCCCACCTTTGCCGATTAAATCAATAAACAGCTCGGACGTGTTCGCAAATAACAATCCTTCTTTTGTCGCAATCGTTCCTACCGGATATTCCGGAGCGATATGCAAAGCGAGGATCATATCGGGCATCCATTGTTTCATTTCATCGCTCTCAAGCATCGGAAGCGCTCCGCCCGGTCCTTCTTCGGCAGGTTGAAAAATAAACAACATGTCATCGCGAATCGGATGATGGACGACGTAAGTAAGCACGCCGAGCGCAATCGCCATATGCATATCGTGCCCACAGGCGTGCATGCGTCCTTCATGCGTCGAGCGAAACGGGACGTCCGTCTGTTCATCAATCGGCAGCCCGTCCATATCGGCGCGATAACCGATCGTTTTCGTTGGCGCCGTGCCGAGCACACGAACGAAAATGCCTGTTTTCCACGTTTTGATTTGTATTCGTTCTTGCGGAAGCGTTGCGATATAGTTCAATATGTATTGTTGTGTTTTAAATTCTTGAAAGCCAAGTTCAGGAATTTGATGCAAATCGCGCCGAATGTTTACAAACATTTCGATCCCCCTTTTGAAAAAAGCGTGGAATCGATCCACGCTTTATAGTTGACGAAGTTCTTGTTTAATTTCTACTTTCGCTTTTGTTTTTTCATCAATTTGTTTAATGACGCGCGCTGGCACGCCTGCCACGACCGTATATGGCGGCACATCTTCTGTGACGATTGCCCCAGCGGCAACGACCGCACCTTTTCCGACTGTTACTCCTTCTAAAATGACCGCATTCGCTCCGATCATAACATCGTCTTCTACGATGACCGGTTTAGCTGAAGGTGGCTCAATGACACCAGCAAGTACCGCCCCTGCGCCAACGTGGCAGTTTTTCCCTACTGTCGCCCGTCCGCCGAGCACCGCGTTCATATCAATCATCGTTCCTTCGCCAACAACGGCACCGATGTTAATGACGGCACCCATCATAATGACGGCATTGTCGCCAATTTGCACTTGATCGCGAATGATTGCTCCCGGCTCGATGCGCGCTTTAATATGTTTTAAATCAAGAAGCGGAATGGCTGAATTGCGGCGGTCGTTTTCAACGACGTAGTCTTCAATCTTATGTTTGTTTGCTTCAAGCGCCGCTTCAATGTCTGCCCATTCGCCGAACACGACGCCGGTATGACCTGTAATAAACGTTTTCGCGCTCGGTCCGAAGTCGATGTCAGCGATGTCTCCTTTTATGTATACTTTCACAGGTGTTTTCTTTTTGCTGTTTTGAATAAACGAAATAATTTCATTCGCATCCATCATCATGGTCAGCTCCTCCTTATCGCTTTATTTTTTTACTTTAACAAATGAAACAAACGGTGACAAGCTTATTGTCGCTTTTCGTACATCGAGCGGTTAAACCGTTTTAATATTTCGCGGCGCGTAATAATCCCTACAAAGTAGCCGTCATCGTTTTCGACGCAAACGAACGGATGGTCAATAAGCAGCTTCAACGCTTTTAAAAATGAATCGTTCACATGTAAACGCGGCATATTTTTTTGCATCACTTGTTCGACTTTCATCGTCTCCAGCCGCTCAAATTCAATGCGTTCAATGCCTAAAATCGCATCCATAATCATCGTCATACTAATGAGCCCTTGTAGTTTATACGTCGTATCTAACACCGGAACAGCTGAATATCCTGTGCGCGTCAATACTAATAATGCGTGCTCTAAATGATTCCCCGCTTGCACGTGCGCCACTTTATCGGACGGAATCATCAGCTCAGTCAGCGATGGTTGTTGCATCGTCATTCCGCCTTTCACGATATAATCCCCATTTGTCATTGTACCATGTTCATTTCGATAAGGAAAAGCGAGAAGTAAAACAAAAAAAGCCTTCACACATGTGAAGACTTAATTCAACAAATCAAAAATTTCAATGGCGATCATATCAATGTTGTCAAATTGATAAGACTTCGGTTTTTCTCCTTTTTCGTACACTTCTAATACGAACGTGTTTGTTTTTTCATAATATGTAACGCTACATTTTTTTTCACCGTTTACTTCAAAATTGCGTTGCGGTGCTTCGTTCGTTCCTGTTTTCTGCTCTTGTAAGCTAATTAAACGTTGGATAATGCCTAATAATTGCGACACGACGTTCATTCCTTTCCGATACGTATTTCAACGACTATTCACTACTGTACCAAGATTCGCATAAAAAGTAAACAAAAACGAAAGCCCACCATAGCGGGCTTACGTTTGAAGCGCAACGTATGCAATATATCCGAGCAAAAGGACGACAAACACGATGTATGCAATAAAAACCGGGTTGCGTACATACGGATGGGCGGCCACTTTTTCACCGACGCTCGCATCGTATTCGCCTTGCACTTTTTGGCGCTTGCCAACTTGATACGTATACACAAATCCCCCGACTAATACCCCGCTTGCGATCAGTAAAAGCATCCAAGAAAATGTGTCCATCATCACTCACCTCAAGCTTACTTTTCCACCGCAAGCGATGTTTTATTACAAATGGACGTTATGTTCAAATAAATAATCATACGTTAAATCAATAAATAAATAATGGTGTTTGTCAATTGGATACGAATACGTGCGAATCATTTCCCCTGTTTCAATATCGCTGTACAAATCAGATAAAATGCCTCGTTTGCGCGAGCGCATGCGAATGATGTTTTCTAAAAAATATGGGCGCCAGCTCCAATTTTTCATATAATACTGCGGCTGTAATTCCCATGTTTCACCTTTTTTAAATATGTTGGCTGATTGTTGAAAGCCGTCTTCGTCGCAAACGTAAATGCGGAAACTGCAATCGCTTAACTGTTTCGCTAAGACGGAAATGAGCTCGTTAAACGATGACGCTTTTTTATGTTTTGCGACAAGCTCCGATACACGCGCTTGAAATTGTTCAGAAATATCGTATAACGCCTGCAGTTTCTTTTTTTCATGTTGAATAAACGTATGAAATTGGTCGCGCAACCGTTCTTTTAATAAATCGTTCGGAAGGAATGTTGGCGAAGGTTCATGCAAATAATAGCCTTGATAATATCGTCCGCCGTTTCGCCATGCATATTGTAGCTGAAAGGCGCTTTCAATGTCTTCATACAAAAGTGTCGCACCAATTTTGCGCGCTAAAAGCGAAATGGAATAAAGCACGTCATCGTACGATACCGTCGTCGCTGACGTGCGCAACGAATGCAAATCGATTTTTAATAAATCTGGCGCTAACAAACGAATGCGGTCTAGGTTGCTGCTTTCTTTCCCAATGTTGTCAACCGCAATTTGAATGCCGTATGTGCGCAAATACGTCAACACATGCCCGAGCTGTTGAATGTCGCCTTTAAACTGATGTTCGGTAATTTCAAGAACAACTTGGTTAAATTGTAATCCTTTTTCTTTATATTGAAGAAGCAGTTGTAAAAATGACTCGCCGCGGTCAATCATTAGCACGTTTGCATCGCGGTTAATGAAAATAAGCGATGATGGTTGCTCGCTCACAAACTGTTCGAGCGCTTTCGCCGTCACCGTATGATCGACTTCCATGCGAAACTCTTCTGGAATCGTTTCGTCGTGAAAAAATGGGCCGAGGCTGATGACTTCGTTGCCATGTTGAAAGCGACCAAGCACTTCATACCCGACAATGCATTGCTCATCGGCGCTAAAAATCGGTTGATAATGCGGAATGACTTGATCGATGTGTGTTAAAATATCTAGCGCATCCAAAGCGACGCTTCCTCCCCCGTTTTTTTCACTCATTATATCATAAATATCATAAGAAACGCGCGCGTTCATCGTACATCATCCGAGAAAAAAAGCGACGTCGGCAAACGTCGCATTAAAACGGATGTTGATTGAGCCATTGACCGCCGTCAACTGTAATGCACTCACCGTTAATGTAGGCGGCTGCATCGGAAAGTAAAAACGAGGCGACGGCTGCAATTTCTTCTGGTGTACCGAAGCGTCCGAGCGGCACACTATCTTTCACGCGCTTTTCCATCTCTTCGGATAAAATGAGTTTTTCTGCTCCGCCTGTTCGCTCAATTGGACCTGGAGCGATCGCGTTCACGCGAAAACCGTATTTTTTCCCCCATTCGACCGCTAACGTGCGCGTCATCGTTAACACGCCTGCTTTGGCGCATGCGGAATGAATGACACCTGCGCCAGCTCCCCAAGCGTATGTAGCGACAATATTAATGATGGACCCTTTTTGTCCTTTTTCAATCCAATAGTTCCCGACTTCTCGGCTACAATAAAACGTCCCGTTTAAAACGATGTCGATGACGCTGTTCCATCCGTTAATGGATAACTTTTCCGCTGGACAAATAAAGTTGCCTGCGGCGTTGTTAATTAACGCATCAATTTTTCCAAAACGCTCATCCGTTTCTTTCACCATCGCAGCGACTAATTCCGGTTTGCGCACGTCCATGACGATCGGGAAAACGCTTCCGCCAATTTCGTTTGCTGCTTCTTCGAGCGCTTCTTTTCGTCTTCCCGTAATGACGACATGCGCCCCTTGTTCAGCGAACTGCTTCGCCATATATTTCCCCATACCGCTTGAACCGCCTGTAACAATAATGACTTTTCCGTTCATCTCCTCAACCCCTTTTTATGAATGGTTATTCATTCATTTTTATTGTACTATATATTTAGAAAATTTTTAACATTGTTTTTTGTTGTTTTTATCGACTTTTTTCTTTTATAATGAGTGAAGAACATTTTCATAGTAAGGTTTGAAGCGAATGAAACGACGAGATTTTTTAAAAACGTTTTTTTCTTTGTTCGTCAAAGGGGCGTTGCTTTCAACAGCGGGATATATGTATGCGAAATATATTGAACCGCGACGGTTGACGGTGCGCCGTTATGATGTCGTGCATCCGCTTATTCCAAAAAGCTTTGACGGATGCCGGCTGCTTCAATTTAGCGATGTGCATATCGGGTATCATTATACTGTTCGTCATTTTCGACAAGTAGTCGAACAAATAAATGCGCTCGATCCGCATCTGATTTGTTTTACAGGTGATTTGCTTGATGAGCCGAACAAATATGAGCACGTTGAAACGATTACGACATTATTGAAACAACTTCACGCTCCTCTTGGGAAATTTTGCATTTACGGAAACCACGATCATGGCGGATACGGTACAGACATATATAAACGAATGATGACAACAAGTGGATTCCGTTTACTTGTAAATGAATGGGTATCCGTCAAACAAGGTAACGAACAAATTGTCATTGCGGGCTTGGATGATTTTATGCTCGGTAAGCCAAATTTCGCGAAAACGGTGCAACATATGCCGAAAGAAGCGTATACGATCGCTTTAATTCATGAACCTGATCTTGTGACGCAAGCAAGCGTATATCCATTTCATCTTCAGCTGTCAGGTCATAGCCATGGCGGACAAATTCAACTGCCTTGGATCGGTCCGCTCGTTACCCCTCCGTTAGCGAAACAATACGTCGAAGGATTTTACGACGTACAGCAACTTACATTGTACGTCAATCGCGGACTTGGAACGACGCGCATGCCGTTTCGCTTTTTAACACCGCCAGAACTTACGTTGTTTACGTTAAAAGCCGGGTCATAACATCAATCCGGCTTGAAATAAACATATGCTCCCAATGATTGAAGCGCCGACATAAAGAAGCGCTTCTTTATATTTTTTATGCGATAGGAGTTGAATGGCTTCGACGCTAAATGTGGAAAATGTCGTAAACGCTCCGAAAAATCCGACCGTAACTCCAATCGTTTGAACGCCGGACGAAAGAGCAAAACCGAGCCCGAATGAACCGAGCCAGTTGATGAACAAAATGGAAAGCGGTATAGGCGACTGTTTCGTCCAGCGCAACAACCATATGCCAAGTTTGTACCGACACCACGCCCCTAATGCACCACCGATGGCAACATACATCATGACGTCTCACCTACATATTTTGCACCAACTCGTTCACCGACATATATTCCTGCATAACAAAGAAGCAAGCCACCAACAAGTGAAGCGACAACATACAAACTTGCGCTAGCGATCTGTACGTGCCATAACGCCATCGTTTCTTTACTAAACGTCGACATTGTTGTCAATCCGCCGCAAAACCCTGTGCCGATCGCAAGCCGCAGCCATTCAGCAACTTTTCTTTTTCCGGCGTAAGACGTGAGCACACCGAGCAAAAAGGTGCCGATATAATTGACCATTAACGTTGCCCACGGAAATGTGAGAAACGGAAAAGCAAGCGCAACGCCGTAACGACATAATGCTCCTAACGCTCCGCCTATGGCGACCGCTCCGCTTTCTTTCATCATATCACCTCATTCTTCATCATCTGCGACATCGTATGCCATTTGAAATAACGTCATTTGGCTATCAACATCTTCTTCGCCATCTTTTCGTTTCACATAATGATATTCCCCATGTTCATTTTGTTCACGCGCTTTCACATTATCAGCAAGCAAAATGTGCAGCACCTCAATGAGCCGTTGTTTTAATTCGTGACGGAAAATCGGGAATAAAATTTCGATGCGCCGATCCATATTGCGCGTCATCCAATCGGCAGACGATAAAAAGACGCGCTCTTTCCCATGATGATGAAAATAATAGACGCGGCTATGTTCCAAAAAGCGACCGACGATGCTGCGCACGCGAATGTTTTCGCTTACTCCTTTGATTTGCGGGCGCAAACAACAAATGCCGCGCACAATTAAATCGATTTGTACGCCCGCTTGTGACGCTTCGTATAGCTTCATAATCAGCTGTTTATCCGTAAGCGAGTTCATTTTTGCGATGATGCGACCATCTCCGTATTGTTGATGAGAGCGAATTTCGTCGTCAATGAGCTGTAAAAATCGTTGCCGTAAATCAAACGGGGCGACGACTAAATGATGAAATTCCGGTTTTTCCATATAGCCGCTTAAATAATTAAAAAAGTTTGTCGCATCTTCACTAAATTGTTCATTGGCAGTAATGAAGCCGAAATCGGTGTACACTTTCGCAGTCGCATCGTTATAATTGCCTGTTCCTAAATGAACGAACCGCTCAATTTTTCCATGTTTTTGCCGAACGATTAACGTAATTTTACTATGCGTTTTTAAATGCGTCATGCCATAAATGACATGGCAGCCTGCTTTCTCAAGCTCTTTCGCCCATTGCACGTTATTTTCTTCATCAAACCGCGCTCTTAATTCGACGAGAACGGTCACTTGTTTGCCGTTTTCTGCTGCGCGTTTGAGCGCTTCAATAATTGGCGAATCACCGCTGACGCGATACAGCGTCTGTTTAATTGCCAACACATCTGGGTCATCTGCCGCATCGGAAATAAAGTCGATGACCGGTTCAAACGACTCGTACGGATGATGGAACAATAAATCTCTTTCTTTCGCTTTTTCAAATACGTCTTCTTCATCATCTAAGTCTTTTGGCGGCTGCGGAATGAGCGTTTCAAAAATCAAATGTTCTTTGTAGTGCGCCACTTCATGATAAAACGAAAATAAAAACGTCAAATCAATCGGCCCATCTATTTTGTACACATCTTTTTCGTGAATTTCTAGCTCATCTAATAAATAATCGAGCACCCATTCGTCAAATCCTTTTTTGCTCATTTCAAGCCGCACCGCTGCGCCCCATTTCCGCTTTTTTAACTCTTTTTCAATTTCTTTTAATAAATCGCGCGCCCCTTCTTCATGAATCGTTAAATCCGCATTGCGCGTAATGCGAAATTGCGTGACAGACAGCACCGTATACCCTTTAAATAGCGTATGAATAAACGTCGTAATGACATCCTCTAACAGCGCATAAGCGCGAATATCGTTGTTCGTCGGGAGAGGGATAAAACGATTTAACACAGCCGGCACTTGCACAATCGCTAATTTTTTTCGCTCATCGTCATCAAGAACGATCGCCAAGTTTAAACTTTTATTTAGCAACATCGGAAACGGACGATACGCATCGACAGCCATCGGCGTTAAAACAGGAAAGATGTTTTTCATAAAATACGACTGCAAATACGTTGTTTGTTCGTCGTTCCATTCATTTGGGGCAAGCAAATGTACCCCTTCAGCACGTAGCATCGGCAACAACGTCCGATTGTACATGTCATACTGCAACTTGACAAGCTCGTGCGTTTTTTTCGCAATTTTTTTCAACTGTTCTTTCGGCGTTAACCCGGCTTTATTTTCTGGCTTATTAAAACCAGCCTTCACTTGGTCTTTTAAACCGGCCACGCGCACCATAAAAAATTCATCTAAATTCGAACTAAAAATCGCTAAAAATTTCAATCGTTCTAATAGCGGATTACGCTCGTCAATCGCTTCTTGCAAAACGCGCTCGTTAAATGCGAGCCAACTTAATTCGCGGTTATTGTAATACATCGGATGACTAAAATCCATCCTCATCCCCCCATATGAAACTGTAATAAAATCGGTCGTTTTAACATTTTTTCGATATGCTTTTTATGTTTTTCGGCTTGATATTCTTCCGCCTTAAACGATTCGTTGCAAAAGATGTGTATCACGATCGTTTCCTCGTGACGTTCAAGCTGCAAACGGTTGACGATGTTTCGTTTCGTATCGTTTAAACTATAAGCAAATTTCAATAATGCACCAAGAAAACGAAGCTTTTTTTGTTCTGCACGAGTAAACCACGAATGAAACGGCTGAATATATTGTTTAAACAATGTTTTATTTTTAAATGAGGCGACAAGCGCAAGCTGCACGCGATCGCGATGGTTTAATCCGTCAATCGTTCGATTCGCCAAAATGTAAAACGTATGTTGGCTGCTCGCTTCTTCATCGACATATTGCCCTAAATAAAACACATGGGCAGCGCGTTTTAATAAGACGAGGTCTTCCCCGGTAAGCGGAAAAAGGGCGAGCGCACGTATTTGTTCAAACAATGGAATGACAAGTTTTAATACGTGCTGGACATGATTTGTATTCACTTCGTAGTCTTGGGCTAATTCAAAAAAACTTTCTTCTAATACGCTGGGAAAAGCACTCGGTCCGAACTGTTCATAAAAAATGCCGTCGCGCAAGCCTTTTCGGCTTAAAATAAACATCGTGGCATCTACCGTTTCATATAACGTTTGAAATACTTCAACCGCAGTAATAATTAAATCGGCTCGATCTTTCGATAATGCTTCCACTTTTTGTAGCTGTTCAAATGTCAACGAACGTAAATATTTTTTTACTTCAACGATATGGTCGCGCTTCATTTCATATTGATGAATGCCAGCAATCGGGTAGTTTTGCAGCATTTGATGCACTTGCACGACGTTGCGGGCGCTTCCGCCAATCGCGATAATTGGCAGACGGCGTTGTTTTAGCCACGGAAGCGACTGAAATTGTTTTTCGACGTACGCACGCAACTTCTGCAACTCTTCATCGGTCGGAACGTTCCCCGCAACAAAATCGCGTTTTAACGATAGCGCCCCAAATGGAAAGCTATGATAATCGACAAGTTCGCGATTGTGAAAATACGTCACTTCCGTACTTCCTCCGCCAATATCAACCGTAATGCCTTCGTGAAACGATGTCGATTGGACAACCGCTAAAAAACCGTAGTATGCTTCTTCATATTCGGATAAAATACGAATATGAAAATCAGTGCGCTCCGCGACGATGCGAACGATGTCATCGCGATTGCGCGCTTGGCGAATTGTTGCCGTCGCGACACATTTCACATCGTGCAAGCGATGAAAACGCGTAACATCTTGAAAGGTAAGCAACCCTTCTAAAAGCACATGTAATCCTTCGTCTGTCAACCATCCGTCTTCCGTTAAATAGTTGCGCAAGCGGGCTGCGATTTTTACATTTTCTCTCTCTCTCAAGCGACCGCTTTTGCTTCGTTCGTAAATGACAAGGCGCATCGTATTTGAGCCGATATCAATAATGCCGTATTTCAACGTTCGTCCTCCCTTATGAATAAAATGTAAAAAAAAATAAATTGAAAATTTTCCAAAAACATAGGTTATCGTGTATAATAAAAGTGTAACCAAATGAAAAGGAGTTGAATGCCAATGGAAACAGTCGAATGCACCGTTGAAAATTTGTCGGTTGCGCTGTTTACTGTCAATCGTCATGCGAAAACCGCTTTAAATCCTTCGTACTTGTATTTGTTGAAGAAAAAAACGATTGAAAAAATGCTCGAAGAAGGAAAAGCGAAAAAAGTTGGGCTTCATTTTTCCCGAAATCCGAAGTACAGCCAGCAAAAATCGGATGTGCTTGTGGCGATCGGTGCGTACTACTTCCACATACCTCCAACAAAAGAAGACTTCAAGCATTTGCCTCATCTCGGTACGTTGGACGATTCTTATCGCAACCCTGTTGTTAAAATGCCTTTGTCTCAAGCGAAGCGATTACTACAAGCGTATACAGGCATTTCGCCAGAAGATGTACAGCCGAAGCCGAAACGCTACGAGTGGCCACGCACGAATCGGTTAGGGAAAACATTTCGCTAAGGACAAGCCTTCCTCGAAAAACGGCAAACATACTTTATCATATTACACAAAAGGGCAGCCTCTTAATGAGATCGCCCTTTTTCATTCGTAATAAAAAAAATGGCATATTGATCAAACTGTTGCCCAACGACCTCCCATTTCATGGATGGGGGGTGTTGGTACAGAAACTGTTGTTCATTCATGCTGTAATCCTCGCTTTTTGTATTGTCCCTCCTTTTTTTATTAAACCATACGTGATAAAGATTGAAAATAGCTTTTCACGAAGAAATACAGATTAGTCAATTGTTCCTGTGCGTAAAATCGATACGTTGACATCCACATCCATTTGAGCTTCTCGATACAATTCGTACCATTGTTTATCCGTCAACTGCAATCCGCGCACCGAGTGGTCGTATATTTCCCCGAAGCCGATCGGATCGGTTTTGTATGCTTTTAGTTTATTTAATAGTTTCTCTATTTCTTTTTTCATTTGTTTTTCAATCGCTCGTTCAAGCGTGCGTATATTCGCCTGCGTAATCGGCTTCATTTTTTCCGACATCTCTAAAATTTCTGCTTTTATTTTTACTGTGACACGAAAATGCGGCGCTGGCTTTTGGCTGATGAGTTTAATTTTCCGTTTTGTGTGAATTTCGTTCATGACGATATCCATCTTCTTCCCTTTTTTCTTGAGCAGCAACGGAGCTACTTCGTCGCAAGACACCGATATTCTTTTCAACCCGACGTTATATTCGGAAGCTAATATTTTAATATAAAAACTTTCATCGAGCGACACGCTTCCGACTAGTTTGTCTCCGCGAAATAACGCCACTTTTTCAACAATCGGTTTATCATCACGCACCGATAAATAAGGTAAAATCGGGTCTCTGCCGACATCGTAATAACTATGAACAAACTCATGCAACGTTGCCGCAAGCAATGATTCGCTGCGCAAGTTTTTTTCAATTAGTCGATATAAGTACGTGCCAATGTCGGGCATATCTTCATGCTTTTTACTTTGTATCACTTGCTTCGCGCTCGGTTCGGAAACGGTTAAATAAACGAGCGATCCGATACTGGCATCGCGCTGCAACGAATCGGTTATCTTAAAAATGCCATCTTCCTCCGCTAGTTCTTTTCCGTACACAACAACGCGTAATTGCCCTGAGCTTAAATCGTGGCTCGTTCGCGCTTCTAAAACTTGACGAAATCCTTTGCCCGTTTTGTACGTCGCTTCAATCACTTCGGACATCGAAGAGCGGCCCGTTTGAAACGAAAGCATCACTGCACCACCTTCATACGACTTTCCTTTTTTATCGAAGGCAGCAGCGGTAATAATGCCTTGTTTTTCTAAGATGCGTGGCTGTATACATCCGCTTAACAATAACATACAAACGATAAGCCGTTTCATTTCGCGCTCCCCTTTGCCCATTTTTTTATGCGCACAAGCACGTACAATATAAACGGATATACAAAGCTAAGCCCAAATCCGTAATAACCGACTTGGTCAATAAATTCGTTAATCGTTGCCCGCTTTTCAAACATAATCGCAACAACGTACGATAAAAACGCAAAAACGAAAAGTAAATATTTTTGTTTCACACGAAAAAGCTCTTTTCCGCCGCGCGTCATCGCCCACATAAACATAAGTAAATTCGGTAAAACGACAAGAATCCAAAGCGGAATGAGGAGATGTTCAAATCGCTCAACAAATGGGAGCCTGACGATTTTAACCATCGATAACGATGCCCAAATGGTGACATCGAGTTGCTTCGGGCCAAAAAAGGCGATGGCGATGACAGTCACTGCAGCTACAAGAAACGTCGTTAATAAAACACCAAATTGGGCATAACGATGCGCGCGTTCTTTTTCTTTTACAAACGGATAAATGATGTACAATACTTCAAATCCGAGCATTGTGTATGCTGTTTTTAATACGCCGTTTGCCATTTGTTTTGGCGTCGCTTCCCAAATAGGAAGTAAATGAATCCATTCCGCGTATTTGAGCGGTCGACAGAAGACAAACACAATCCAAATCGTCATGAAAAACGTTAAAAAACTTGCACCTGCTACAAGGCGAAATCCTCCCCCGTACAACGCATATACGGTTAACAGTAATAAAATTAATGCCCCACTCCAAAGCGGAAAATCAGGGTACATCCACGTTGACATCATTTCAACATAACCGAGCAAAATGGACGTATACGCCATTAAAAAATAAACAACAACTGCGCCGTTGGCGATCCAGCCGAGCGCGCGCCCGTAGACGAACGTATGAAGCGAAAAAATGTTGTCATGTTCTGTTTGTTTTAACGTTTGACAAATGATGAAAACGACAAGATGAATCCATAAGCCGCTCAGTAACACAGCAATCCACGCATCTTGGCGCGCTTCGACAAAAATGACGCGCTGCACACCGACGATGCCAAGCCCGATTTGCGTGTTGTGAACGAGAAAAAAAACGAGATAAGCGTTAATCGATATCCGTTCGCGTGGCGTTTTCATCATTCATCTAAATCCTTTCGTTTCGCCGCTTCCCGCCATGAAAAACGGCGGGAGTTTTGCGGACGGTTCGTTTTCGGACGTTGGCTATAAAATTTAATTGGAAGGCGAACGAGCGCATATTTTATATCCGCCAAACGAAACGGATAAACAGGCGATAAATATGGACGTCCGAGCGATGTAAGTTTTAATAAATGAATAAGCAAAAAGCTGAAGCCAATAAAAATGCCAACGAGCCCCAAAAACGCCGCTAAAACAATAATCGGAAAGCGTAAAATGCGAAACGTCGTCCCCATTTCATAACTCGGCGCTGTAAATGAACCGAGCGCACTTAATGCGACGATAATAATGAGCACGTTGCTCGTAAAGCCTGCCGCTACCGCTGCTTGTCCGAGGACGATACCACCAACAATACCCATCGTTTGACCGACTTTTGTCGGCAAGCGCGCCCCTGCTTCGCGCAACAGTTCAATCATAAATTCAAGCAATAGCGCCTCGATGAACGGGGGAAACGGGACGCGCGAACGCGATTGACCAATCGTCAAAAGCAAAGCGGAAGGAATGACTTCGGGATGATACGTAATGACAGCAACATAAAGCGGCGATAAAAAGATGGAGGAAAAAATGCCGAGCATGCGAATGGCGCGCAACACCGTGCTCATCGTCCAACGTAAATAAATGTCTTCTGTCGTTTCAAAAAAGCTAAAAAACGTCGTCGGACAAATAATAACTGTCGGGCTGCGATCAACGAAAATGCCGATGCGCCCGTTCATTAAATTGTACGCTAGTCGGTCAGGAAGCTCCGTTAATAAATATTGCGGAAAAATCGTATACGCATGATCGTCCAATAGTTGAGCTAATACGGAACTGTCGGTCACTTCGTCAATGTGAAGCTCAGACAGCCGTTGTTTCACCGTTTGAACGTTTTCTTCATCGGCAATATCTTCGATGTACACGACGCGCACTTCAAGCTTGTTGCGCATCCCGATCATCATTTTTTCCGTCACTAATTTCGTATCGGTCACATTTTGGCGCAAAATGCGAATGTTCTTATCAATCGCCTCGGTAAATGATATTTTTGGTCCTAAAACGAGCGATTCCGTCTCTGCCTTTTCAAGCGACCGTTCGATATTTTCTGCGATGTTGACGGCAAGCCCGCTCTTTTCTTTTTCAATATAAATGCCTGCCCAGCCATCACGTATATATGTCGCCATATCGTCTGTCGTTTCACAAATGTGCACCGCGCCAATCGGCAAACAGCGCGCCAACTGTTCAATCGATACGTTCTCTTGTTCATAAATAAACGCTAGAACGTTTTGTTGCAATTGGTCATGATTAATTAAATTGCTTAAAAATAAGACATCGACCATTTTTCCTTTGCATTGAATGCGGCGGCACATGAAATCTGGCGAATGGGCGAGCCGTTTCGCGACATCATCGACTCGATTTTTTTCCGTAAACCACATGATGTTGCCCCCCTTTTTCTTCCGCTCCGTTTTTTACTAGTTTGCAATGACGGCTCGTTTTTATGCAAAAAAAGAGGAAACCTTAATTGGCTTCCTCCTTTGGCAACGGAATAAATTGTCTTGCTAAACTTTTTCGAAAGTGAAATTTTCGCCATTACTTCGTCTCCCCTTTATATGTTTGTTTTACAATGTCATATGAACGTTTCAACCGTTCGTGATATGTCGGTTCTTCCCAACCATCCCATGTATAGAGATAAAAATGGTTTGGATCTAAATGGGCCGGATATGAAAAATTTTTTTCATATACGCCGATGCGAATGCCGTCAATCGTTTTGCTGCTTGTTAGTCCACCTTGCCACATATCTCCCATCACTTCATGCATGCTCGGGTCTTTTACGTTAAGAAGCGCCCAAGGGATGCGAATTTCATATCCGTCTTCTTGTTGGCTGACACTGACGTCCGTCAATGAATTGTATGCTTCGTCATTCGGATTAGCTGTACCGAACGTCATGATACCTGTTTCATAAAAATCGAACGGATACGTTTTCCCTTTAATTGGTAACTTTTTATTGAGCGTAAGGCGAATCGGATGATACATGCCGTTATTTTTTTTGTGCGCATACGGCAGGCGATCAATCATTTGCAACATATGTCCGTAATGATAATAAAACGAATCGTAGTAGCTATCAACCAATAATCGCCCTTCTTTTTCACCGCGTAAATGGAGGACGAAGTCAACGCCTTCCGTTCGTACGTTCGGCACATCGAGAATAGTCGATTGTCCTTGATTGTTGATCGTGTCAAATAATATATATACGTCTTTGTTTTGTTTTACCGTTGTATCGTAACGAATGTATACGTATCGTTCGTCGCTTGTCATATAGAGCGCGCGGCCGTTTTGTTGGAACGCTGGAGCGATTTTTTGCAATGCCCAGTCTTCTTTTCTCCCATCGACTTTCATCATTTTCGTTTCGTCTGGCGCAGGGTCAAAACTTAATAGACCGAATTGCTGTTCGTTCGTTTGCGCGTTTGACCAAAACGGCCGACGATCTGGATTGTCGTAGTCCATCGTGTTCCACGTTCGTTTAAACCATTCATCTTGCCATGTGAAAATAAATCCGCCCGCCATCTTCTCGTGGACGATATCTTCAAATAGTTTTTTGTTGATAACACCTTGCTCTTGCTCGGAATGAAACCCTTGATTCATCCCGTATACGTTACGGTGCGTCATGCCGCGCGATGAAGGGACGCCAAATTCGGCGACGACGATTGGCATACGATGCACTCGCTTCATATCGTGCAAATAACCTGCATAGTTGTTTTTCTCACCGCGATGGTCGATATAATTGACGTATTTCGGCTCATAGTTTAAAAAGTCTGGATAATACGGATAAATGTGATACGAAGCAAACAAGCCGCTATGCATCGCTTTTGTCGCATATATGACGTTCGGATTGACCGATACGAAATCTTCTTTTTCTAACGGTTCGCTCGGATGTGTTAACAAATCGGTCGTCAACCAGTTTGTAAAGCTGACTGGCCGTTGCCAGTTGTACGTTTTCGTTTCATAGGCGATCGCTTCGTCCATCATGCGCGCGAGCCAAATTTCAAATGGGGAAGCACCTTTTGTATACACATACGCCCCTTGATAATCTGACAAGCCCGCATGTTTCGTATTTGTCGCATGGACGACGGTCGGCTCCCACTCGACGCCAAAAATCCAACCGAGTACATATCGTGAAATGTCGTGTTTATACACACCGCTCGCATGACCGGGACGAGGTGAAATCGTTGCCCGTCCATGCACAATGTCAATCGTTCGCTTTATTTCTGCGACAAACTCATCTGTATTTTCTTTTGCAAATGCATCGTTTGTACGTAAAAACGTTTCTTCATTCACCCAAACACCGTGAAATAAATATAAAGGCTGTTTTGCGATTTGATTATACTCGTAAAAAGCCTCATAAAACGCAGGTGGATGAATCGTATACACCCGTAAGGCATTCGCATGCATCGCCCCAATTTGTTTAAACCAGCGAAAATATTGTTCTTTCGTAATCGCTGTTTCTCCCGGGAAATGCCCCGGCTTTGCGATGCCCATGTTGACCCCTTTCAACAACATATTTTCCCATTTGCCATTTTTGTAAATTTGTATATATTGCTCACCAACGCGACCAGCGAGTTGAATGCCGTCGTCTGTTTTGGCGATCGCACGCTCGCTCCATTGCTTGTCATCGTTAGACGCTTGTTTTAAAATCGTTTTCATCATTGGAACGTACGCTTTCCAATAAAACGATGCGGTGCTGTTTGGATCGTGGCGCGTCGTCCATTTCCGCCATATGTCGATACCGGCCGTTTGATATATGTTTGGTACATCTGGTTGGTCGGCGTAGTCGCCGCAAAAATAGTACGCATCGTACCGATTGTTGTGATGATAAACGATCGCTGGAAACGTCGTCGGCAAACCGATCGCTTGCAACTTCTCTTTTCCGCTTTCCGATAACGAAAGCGTATATGTCGCTAACACTTCTTCGTCGTGTAACGGTTTGACAATATCAAACCAATAGGAATACGGAGTCGAACCGCTCACGCCAAGCTCTTTTTCCCCTTTTTTTGTCGGAGTAAAAAGCACGCCTTGTTTTCCGATTTCTTTTTTATGCAAAATGATAAGCCGATCATATTCATCGACAAGCATATAGCCCGGTCCGGTGAATGTATATCGTTTGTTGTATTGTTTTTCGTAGTTTTCTTTCACCCATACAGGCACTTCGTCATCTTCAAGCTTCGGAAAATAACGGCCAATCCAGCCCGTCCATTCAACGTTTAATAACGCATAAAATTTTTCACGAACAGCTCGATCCGTTGGGCTCGCAAACGAGTTAAACTCCGCAATAAGCGTTTTGTTTCCTGCAAACATCGCATCGTGCAAGCGATTCACTTCTTGCTCTGTCAAACCGCCATACACTTTTTTCGAGCGTTTCCCTTTCTTTTTTTCCACAGTGAAATCATTTTCATATACACCATACGTATCCGCCACATAAATGACATCGTACGGTTGTAACGATGTCGGCCATGGACGTTCCTGTTTCGTTGTCGGCACAAAACCGACGTAATCTTTCGATAATTCATAGCGCGTTCCGTTTGGTTTTACATATTTTTGTTGATTTAATAGCCAAACGAGCCCTGCATGTTCGCGATACGTCTCATCGGGAACTGTTTTATTCACAATCAGCACATTCAATGTCGTTGTCGGCTTGATATTCCACAACCAATATGGCGAAGAAATGGCAAGAAAAATACATACGATATATACAATGAGCCATCGTTGTCGGTTCATCATTTCGACACACCTTTTCTTTTCATTTCTCCCCAACCTTTTCTTTTTAAAAGTGCATCGACAATGCCTTCACAGCGCCATAATACTGTCAACGGACGATACCATAACGTCTCTGTAAAAGAGTAAAAAAGGAGGCGCACGACGTCGGATACGTTTGAAATTTTTCGCATTGTCCATTCTTCTAACAATACAGCAGCCATTGAAAAAATCGAGCCGTACAAAACGAAAACGAGGAATAGTAAAATCGCAAATTCAACATATATGTCTCCTAAGATGAGAGAGAGGAGGATGAGGATATAGACAAACAGTTCGACGACAGGTCCAAAAAATTCAATAAGTAAAAAATATGGCATCGAAATGAGCCCGATCGAACCGTAGCGCGGGTTAAACCATATGCGGCGATGAAGCCAAAGGCTTTCAAGTAGCCCGCGATGCCAGCGGCGGCGCTGTTTGCGTAAATCTGTCATCGACTCTGGTGCTTCCGTCCAACAAACCGAATCAGGAACGTACACAATTTTTTTATTCGCGTTCGTTTCTTTCACTAGTCGATGAAGACGGATGACAAGCTCCGTATCTTCCCCGACTGTATGCGCATATCCGCCCGCGCGAATGACCCATTGTTTCGAAAACACGCCAAATGCGCCTGAAACGATAAGCAGTAAATTGTGGCGGCTTAGTCCAATGCGCCCCACTAAAAACGCGCGCAAATATTCAATGACTTGCATGACGACGAGCGGCTGACGGGATAGCCCGATGCGCACGATTTCTCCTTTTTCAATGTCGCAGCCGTTGGCGATACGCACACTTCCGCCTGATGCGATCACTTCTTCATCTGAGTCGATAATCGGCTTCATCACTTTTAAAAAGGCGCGCCGCTCAATGACAGAATCGCCATCAATGGAGCAAACGTATGGATAAGATGAAAAATTAATGCCCGCGTTTAACGCATCCCCCTTCCCACCATTTTCTTTATCGATGACGAATAAATGGGAAAACTTTCGCGAGCGATATACCGCTCGGACACGTGCCGTTGGTAGCTGTTGGCGAATGACGCGCTTCATTTCAACAAGGTCAAAATCTCGCTTCAATCGCTCAAGCGTATCGTCTGTTGATCCGTCGTTAATGACAACAATTTCATACTCCGGATATTCGATGCTTAAAAGGGAGCGCACCGTCGCAAGAATACCAGCTTCCTCGTTGTAAGCAGGCACTAAAATAGAAACCGGTTTCGTATAACTGACATCGAGCATTTCTTCATACGGTTCCCATTCGTCCAATTCGTACATGCGTCGCAATTGAACGAACGAAACAACGAGTAAAAACGTATAAAACAAAATGACCGCCACCATAAAATAAAAGACGAACATCGCTGCCATTTCAATCATGTTCCCGACCCCTTTCTAACCATTCAAGCGCCATATCGCGCGCGTAGCGGTCGTCTGATGTTTGCGCAATGTGTTCGAGTATGTCCAGTCCGTTCGGCATGCGCAACAAAGCTTCCGCTGCTTGCGACCGAACGGAAAATACAGCATCTTTCATTAACAAGACAATATGATCGACCATTTCTTGCCGGCGCGTACGTGCGCACAGTCGTAATGCCATTAAACGCTCTTGCCAAACGGGAGATTGGAAATGAATGTGTAGTTGTTCAACGTCGAGTGGATATGACATTTGTGCTAACGCTTTTAATGCACGAACGCGATATTCACTTTGTTCATGTCGGAGCAGTGTAAGTAAAAATCGGATGTGAGGAAACTTTTTCATAATGCCAATCATGTCAACGATCGCGTATTGTATTTTTTCATGCCAATCGAAAAAATGATCGACCATTTTCGCAAACGTATCGTCGTCCATGCGCGATAAAATGAGACGATAATCAAATTGCGTAAATGACTCGTCAACGTTTTTCATATATTCATATACGTGCGGATGTTGAAAAAGCGCAAACATGTTCAATAGTTGGCGCTTTTCCATCGTCGTCACACGTTTTTGTTCGTACATGTTTTCTAATTCGGGCAAAAGGGAGCGAAGCCCAAAATCTTCAATGTAAAAGAGGGCGTTCATTCGTCTGCCGAGCCGGCGATGATACAATTGCTTATGCAAATAGTCAGCAAAATACGCTTCAGCTAACGATGTCGCGCGCGCCCTCACATCTCCGTTGGCGAGCACGCGGATAAAATGGTCTAGCAATTCGATCATCGCCACATATTGCGCAGGCGAAGATGGAGCGGGCACTTGTTCATCTCCGTACGCTACATAACGAAGTAACATTGGCTCGTACAATCGTTTGTACGTCTCTACTTTTTTTTTCCAACGCGCGTCTTTTCTTTTTTGCACAATTAAATAAAGGAAGATCGCTAGCAAAATGATCGATAATATCACGACGATCAAACTAAATAACATAAGTGGATTCGACATCATTAATTCATCCCTTTTAACATATGACGTATTCTTGCTTCAAGCTCAAGCAATTTAAACGGCTTTGTCATATAGTCATCCGCTCCTAATTCGAGCGCGCGCGCAATGTCGCTTTCGTTTTTTCGAGCGGTTAACATAATAACTTTGTAGCGCGATGCATCTTTTTTGTTGCGCAATTGTTGGAGCACTTCTAGCCCGTCTAATTTCGGCATGACGCCGTCTAAAATGACGAGACACGGCTCTTTTCCTTCATGCCAATCGCATGACATAAATTGCTCTCCATCTTTAAACGTACGAAACTCGAGCGCCACTCGTTCTTTAGGGGACATTTTTCGTACGACATCTGCTACAATGGCACGCACGATCGCATCATCATCGACAATGGCTACTTTCACTGTGCGGCGATACGACGTTTCTTGTTGCTTTGCAAGTACGACGCAGTTTCTTCCTGTGTTTTTCGCTTTATATAATGCGGAATCTGCTAATTCAATCCAATATCCAATCGGTTTAGACGGGTCGTTCACTTCAGCAATGCCGGTCGAAAACGTGCAAAAAAACGTCGTTTCACCGCTTTGAAACGGAATGCGTTCAAACTGTTCGCGCAGGCGTTCAAACACGAGAAACGCTTCGCTTGCTTCGGTCGCCGGCAATAACACGACAAATTCTTCCCCGCCGAAACGAATGACAATGTCACGCGCGCGAACGTTCGTTTTTACAAATTGGGCAAATTGTTTTAAGACAACATCGCCAATTAAATGGCCGTATTGGTCGTTTACCCGTTTAAAATGGTCCATATCGAGCACTGCCAAACAAAACGGCTCATGTGTGCGATGCCAGTCGCTTTTTAACTGTTCATACGCTTGTTTTAAATATTTTCGATTATAGACGTGCGTCAATTCATCTAATAAAAGCAGTTCATCAATGAGCTTTTTCCGTTCGAGCTGACGGCGAATGCGCACGATAAATTCATCGATCGCAAACGGCTTTGGAATAAAATCGTCCGCGCCCATTTCGTAACTTTTCATGCGCGTCTCTTTTCGGTCGTCAATGCTCACCATAATCATCGGCACGAATTGTTGCCTTAGTTTTTCTTTTAAAAACGTCAATACTTCAAAGCCAGTTTTCGTTTGCATATGAATGTCGATGACGACACAATCCGGGCGAACGTCATAAAAAGAAGCGACCGCTTTGATCGGATCAGCGATGGCGACGACATACCATCCGCTTTGTTCGAGATGTTCTTTCACATACATTAAAAACGACGGGTCATCATCAATGAGTAAAACGGTCGGTTCGTCCCCTTTTTTCGCCCCTTGCTCATTTGATGCCACGTCTCCAATTTGATGTTCGTAACAAAGTTGAAAAAGCGGAGTGAGCCGCTCTTTCACTTCTTTTGCCCCCCATTTTTTTTGTTCATCTTCACCCCATTGTTCCATCAGCTTCCGAGCATAGTTGCTGACATCGTTCATGCCGATCATCGCCGCTGTACCGGCAATGGCATGGAGAAGACGATAGACGTCTTGAGGGGCGATTTCTTCAACCGTTTCCCATTCTTCTAACCGTTTGCGAATATTTTTCAAAAAGTGTTGTTGATATTTGTCGTAACGACCCATAACAATCCCCTACTGTTTTATAAAATGTATTGATCGATCACTTGAACGAGTTCAGCAATTTCTGGTTTACTCACTTGCGCTGTCGCACCGACACGCTCTCCTTTATGACGAAGGTCATCTGTAATGAGCGAAGAGAAAATGACGACAGGTAAATGTTTTAGTTTGTCATGTTCGCGAATGCGTTTCGTTAAATGATGACCGTCCATTTGCGGCATTTCAATATCGGTAATAACGAGCTGCACTTCGCTTTCAACTGGCTTTCCTTTTTCAACGATCGATTGTAAATAGTGAAGCGCATCTTCCCCATTTTCAAAAAACTCAACGTACACATAGCCCGCTTCAGCAAGCGTATCGTGAAGCAGTTTGCGCAAAAGCGGAGAATCTTCAGCGACGATTAACTTTTTATTCGAGCGGTCGCGTTGACCTAGTTTTTTCACGCGGTCGACGTGAATGCCTGATTGCGGATTAATGTCGACAAAGATTTTTTCAAAATCAAGCAATAAAATCATGTTTCCGTTTAATTTCACAACGCCGATAATTTGGCTTTCTAATCCTTGATATATTTGCGACGGTTTTTCGATTTGTTTCCATGATATGCGATGAATTTGTGTAACGTTATGGACGTGAAACACAACTTTTTGTTGATTAAACTGTGCGACAATATATTTATCTTGCGCTGGGTTTTGCGATGGTCCGAATCCGAGCGCTTTTGCTAAATCGATGAGCGGAAGCACCTCGCCGCGCAATTCGATAATGCCTTCAATGTACGGGTGCGCATGTGGCACTTTCGTCGGTGCGATCGGCTGAATAATTTCTTTCACTTTAATGACGTTAATCGCAAAACGATTGTCACCGACTAAAAATTCGACAATTTCTAGTTCATTCGTTCCGCTTTCTAACAAAATTCCATGTTTATTTTCCATGAAACAGCCTCCGTTACAACATCATTTATTGCCATTTTATCATATTTCTTGTGTGCACGAACAAAATTTAATATAAGTACTCGCTTACTTTTCGATTCGCGACGTTCGTGTCGATCGGGCAAAGGTCGGCATCGCGCCCATATTGCCATATCCAGACGTTTGCACGGCAGTTCGGGACGTTCGGGCGAAATGTTGGTGCTTTCGCCGCTGAATCAACACCCCACATGCATCATTCCTCTTTTTTTACACTTCCTTCCATAATGTATGCGAAAATGTATGTGAATGATACATGTCTAAATAAAATTTTTAACCTATATAAATATTACTTTATTCCTAGGTAAAAACCACTATAATAAAAATATATAGAGACAATGGGGGATTTTCCATGAAAAGAGAGAGAGACAAAAAAAGCAAACGAGAATATTGTTGCAACAAACAGCACTTCGTCTTTTTCAAAAACAAGGATATGAACAGACGACCATCTTGCAAATTACAAATGAAGCCGGGGTAGCAAGGGGACTAATCCCCTCCGTACAATGGCAACGTAAATGACTTTTTGTTTCCATGTGAGCACCATTTTTCTTCGGAATGGAAAAAATAAGTTCGCATCAAAAACGAGTGAAAATAAAATCGTAACATAAGAAGTGTGACGGCTATATTCGTTTTTATTTTCAGAAAAAACAAACACATTGACATCTTTATGAACATGATAGACGTGGACAAGCGGAACGCGTTACAATGATTGTGAAGAAAAACACGAAAAGAGAAGGTGTCGACATGAAAGGGTTAGCCATTCTTTTTGATGAAAACCATACAGTAACAATTGTAGAAGATGTAGAAAAAGAACAACTTGAAGAAGTGGTAGACGAAGAAACAGAAGCAGTTCTTTGGTACGATGAAGAAATCGACTGGGATTACGGTTATTAATATAAGAAAAGCGAAAAGCGCATGCCTATCGTTTAAAAAGCTGGCGCTCGTCAGCTTTTATTTTTTTGCTTTTATTTTTCGGAATTTTATTTACAATTTATAAAAAACTCTTTATAATGTAGAAAAGGGAGAAGATTATTCTTCTCGCTAAGGGGGAATGAAACATGTATGGAAAATACAATGATATGGCGCTCGTATCGCAGCCGTACGATCTCGCCGATTATAAGCAAGCGGCACAATTCATTATCGAACAGGCGTTATTCCGTTTCGAAAGGGATCGGCTCATGCGCGACATCGATCAGTCGCTTGAGCAGCGGGATGAAGCGTTGTTTCTTACCCTCTCGACGCAATACAATGAGCTTCTTCAACGCTATCGTCACTTGGAGGATTTGGCATGATCGACTGTGAAACGACAGGACAGCACATAAGGTGAACGTTTTCAGCAAAACACATTGCGAAACGTTCACCTTTTATTGTTTAATAAAGAAAAAAACGAAGAGGTGAACGATCAAGATGCTTCCGATGAATGAACGTGTGCAACATATTCAACTATCTGGCATTCGGCAATTTTTTAATCTCGTTGCCCAAGAAAAAGATATGATTTCATTAACGATTGGACAGCCGGATTTTCCGACGCCCGATCATATTAAAGAAGCGACAAAACAAGCGCTTGATGAACAGTTTACTTCTTATACGCATAACGCCGGATATTTGCCGTTACGTGAAGCCGCTTGTCGCTTCGTTGAAACGAAATATGGACTGCGCTATACGACCGATGAAGTGATCGTTACCGTCGGGGCGAGCCAAGCGCTTGATATTGCGTTTCGTACCATTTTAACGGAAGGCGCAGAAGTCATTCTCCCTGCCCCTGTGTATCCAGGATATGAACCGATTATTCGTTTATGTGGGGCAACACCTGTATATGTCGATACGCGAGAAACCGGCTTTAAACTGTTAGCCGAGCACATCGAACCGCTCATCACCGAGCGGACGCGGTGCATCGTATTGCCGTATCCGTCCAATCCGACAGGAATGACGTTAACGAGCGATGAACTGAAACAAATCGCTGCACTTGTAAAAGACAAACCAATTTGGGTCATTTCCGATGAAATTTATAGTGAACTTGTGTTTACAGGCAAACACGAGTCGATTGCGACATGGCTTCCTGATCAAACGATCGTCATTAACGGCGTTAGTAAATCGCATGCGATGACCGGTTTTCGCATCGGTTTTTTATTTGCGCGACAATGGATTGTTGAACATATAGTAAAAGTGCACCAATATAACGTGTCATGTGCCACATCCATTGCGCAAAAAGCGGCGTTAGAAGCGTTAACGGTCGGAATAAACGATGCGAACGATATGAAAAAGCAATACGCGGAACGAATGACATATGTATATGATCGCCTTCGTGCCATGGACTTTGACGTCCAAAAACCGAACGGAGCGTTTTACATTTTTCCGTCCATTGCACAGTTTCATCAATCATCTTTTGACTTTGCATTACAGCTAGCAAAAGAAGCGAAAGTCGCTGTCGTGCCTGGAAGTGCGTTTTCGACATACGGCGAAGGATACGTTCGCATCTCATACGCTTGTTCAATGGAAGAGCTAGAAAAAGGGTTGGATCGCATGGAATCGTACATAAAAAAAGGTGCTCGCTAACAGCACCTTTTTTTACCACTCTTTATACCATTTATATAACGCTTGCGTTCCGCTTTGTTCTTCTCCGCGCTCGGCAAGCGCTTCATACAATTGTTTCGCAAGCTTTAAGCCCGGAAGCGACAACCCGAGCGTTTCTGCTTCAGCAAGGGCAATGCCCATATCTTTAATAAAATGTTTTACGTAAAAGCCAGGGGCAAAATCGCCAGCGAGCATGCGCGGCGCAAGATGAGACAGCGACCAACTCGATGCGGCGCCTTGCGAAATGCTTTGCAAGACGCGTTCGGGGTCTAATCCTGCTTTTTCGGCATACACAAGCGCTTCACGAAACTTACGCAAGGA
>NZ_JBCNEQ010000047.1:0-23723 GCF_050480245.1 Bhargavaea massiliensis
TTCACCTACTTGATGAAGAGTCGTCAACGTCGTTTTCCCTTATCGTATCAACGGTTTGCGACCATTGTAAAGATGTTTTGTCACGGATTCAGGATAATAGGCTAATTTACAATATTACCCACCAAAAAAGAAACCTTGAAAGGCACGAGCCAATCAAGGTTTTAGTATTAACTTTTCCATTCGTACCCTAAATCATGTATTTGAGCATCCTTATAAGTCAAACCTTTACTCTCTAAAAATGTAGTTAAATCCTGAAAATTTTCGAGACGTATTTTTTCATCCTTCCAACAGGCTTCACATTCGTCACAAATATAAATGATCAGATCCAAATTAGTTATTTTCGATTTGTAAACTAAACCATTACCATCACATCTTGGACAAACCACTTTTCCATTGAATATCTTCACATTCCCACCTCCAATAACTTTTTTCTTAAGGTTTAACCGGATACGCTGTAATTACTTCATTAGTACCAGGCTTTACAACCAATCTAACGGCAGTTTCACCATTAGTTCCAATAACTCTCCCCATAGGCACAATATATGCGCCAGGGTCATTCGGTAATGGTTGTCCTTTTCTTGCCCAAGCCTCATCCACAACTCCGAGAACTTTAGTTTTGTCTACGTTAAATACAGTATGGTTGGCTTTATTGGGATTAGGTTTAGTATGTGCTAATATATGGTTAACACGGTTTCCAAATTTCTTGGCGAACAGTGCCTGGCACTGTTCGCCTAGAGATCAAAAAGACATCGCCCAGTCGATTACTCGGTTTGAACAGCACGTCTTACAGCACCCAGATGAGGTGTTACGCCGCATCGGGTGTGCTGCGTGAATCAGAGGTTAAAATGTCAATTTGGATGTATATATCAATTGTTTGGGATTGCACTTACCATTTGCGAATATCCCCTACTTCTTCACTTTCTAGGATCTTGATTCCTTGTTCATTAACTATATCTATATACTTTGCGCTACTTTCAATATAAAAAGTAATATAATTATACTTAATATCCTTATAAGAAAAACTGTTTGTAGATTCTGATGTAGTGTTGCCGTATATAATTTTTACTGTATTTTTATTTAATTGGATATCTTTGATAACTAGCTCACTATTATCTAAATAGCTGTTTCTTGCAATTAGGATCGAAAAGATATATCCGTCTTGAATCCCTCTCTCTCTTTTAATTACCACCACATCTCTTTTTTGAAGAGACTTTAGTATTTTGGAGAAGAAGTATATCTTACCTATAAAGCTTTGAACTTTTAGATTGAACATTTTATTTTGTTCTAGTTTAAATTTTGTTATATTCAATATTAAACAACCTTTCACTTTAATATATATATGTTTAAAATATAATCAAGTATATAAGATTTTCAGAAAGGGGATGTAGTAATGAATTCACAAAAGATCCTAATTTCTTTTATGTTTTTACTTCTTGTAATCTTGGCCGGTTGTAATAATGCAACTACTAGGAGCGTCTCTGAAGTCGATAAAAATTCTTTGCCTATAGGGACAGTAGTTAAATTAAAGGAACTAGATGAAAAAATAATGATTTATGGAAATAACGTCACTCGAAGCACAGATAACAAGAAATATAGGTACCTAGGCTGTTTTTATCCAGATGGTTTTACTTCTAATGATTATAATGTATTTTTTAATGCTAATGATATCGAAGAAGTTTACTATTTAGGCTACAAAGAATGATTATTATAATTACTAAGTAAGGGAAATCTGCTACGTAAATGGGATCTTGATATCGATACTTGATGAGTATTTATGGAGTGTAGCCTCTCCACCAATTGAAATCCCCTTTTTATTGGCTTTGGCATGCGCTTCAACTTCCCCAACAGATACTTTCGCTTCTCCACCTACATATTTGCTTTTTGCAGAGACACTAGCGCCTGGACCACTGCAGCTTGCTCCCCCTCCTACTCCCCAACCACTGGAGTATCCCTTACTTACAGAACAATTCGGTGTATGAATTGCAACACCCATAACACTGATCCTCCTTTAGATCAAAAAATAAATTATCTACCATATTATACCAGATAAATATAAAAATGGTGTATTTGATAACCTAAAATTGAGCCACTTTTCAACGGTTCGATCACATAAATCTCCGTTTCCGACCTATAAGCTCGTCAAAGGCGATCCAGTGGTTCAAGCAGCCTTTGAAAAAGAACTCGAGTTTATAAAAAAACTAATCATGGAAGAAATCGTTCTTCTTCATGTCGATGAGACGCATGTTCGTGCCTATCTAAACATGGATTAGTCCAATAATGCTCGCCCCTATGGCGAGATTTTTTTATTTTTTGCTTTACATTGACGTTACGTCAACGTTTATAGTGAAATTGTCAGGAGGTGATTGGGTGGAATATACGGTGCAACAGTTAGCGAAATTGGCGGGGGTGACGAGCCGAACGCTAAGGTATTACGATGAAATCGGTCTGTTGAAACCGGCAAGGGTTAATGCATCAGGCTATCGCATATACGGACAAAAAGAGGTAGACCGGCTCCAACAAATTTTGTTTTATCGCGAGCTTGGTGTGGGGTTAGAAACGATTAAGCAAATTGTCACATCCCCGTCATTTGATGACGTACAGGCGTTGAAGCAGCATCGTGAAAAACTCTTGGCAGAACGGAGGCGGTTAGAGGCGCTAATCGCCAATGTCGAAAAAACACTATTAGCGAAAGAAGGGAGAATCATCATGAGCGACAAAGAAAAATTTGAAGCGTTTAAACAGCAGCTTATTGACGAAAATGAACAAACATACGGCAAAGAAATTCGGGAAAAATACGGTGACGAGCAAGTGAACAAATCGAACGAAAAAGTAAAAAACATGACGCAAGCACAATACGAAGAAGTAACAAAGCTTGGCGAAGAAGTATTGCGCGTATTGCATGAAGCGTTTTTGACTGGCGACCCAGCAGGGGAGCTTGCACAAAAAGCAGCAGATTTACACCGTCAATGGTTAAGCTATTTTTGGGATCATTATTCAAAAGAAGCACATGCAGGATTGGCGCAAATGTATGTGGATGATGAACGGTTTAAAGCATACTACGATCAAAAACAGCCAGGAATGGCGGAGTTTCTTCGTGACGCCATTTTCATTTACACAGGCAAAAAATAGGCAGGAAATCGCCTGTCTTTTTACATTGTAAAAGTTTGAAAAAAGATGTATATTTAAATGAGAATGATAATCAAATTTAAAGGTGATGACGATGGAGCAACAATTGTATGACGTGACGATCATTGGTGGTGGACCAGCAGGGCTGTATGCGACGTTTTATAGCGGACTTCGAGAAATGAAAACGAAGTTGATTGAGTATCAAGCGCAGCTAGGCGGAAAATTGCATGTATATCCCGAAAAAATGATTTGGGATGTTGGGGGGCATGCACCGATTACAGGAGAGAAATTACGCGAGCAACTTGTTAAACAAGCGCTTACCTTTAATCCGACCGTTGTATTAAATGAAAAAGTTGAAACAATCCGTCGAAGAGGAGACGGCATATTTCTTCTACAAACCGCATCTGGACAACAACATTTATCGAAAACAGTCATTATTGCGGTAGGGAGTGGAATACTGAAACCGCAAAAGCTCCAAGTTGAAGGGGCGGAAAAATTTGAGATTACAAATTTACACTATACGGTGAAATCGTTAAAACAATTTAAAGAGAAAACGGTGATTATTTCGGGTGGGGGGAATACAGCGATTGATTGGGCAAATGAACTCGTGCCGGTTGCGAAAAAAGTATATGTCACTTATCGCAATGAGTCGTTAAAAGGACATGAAGCGCAAGTGACGCAACTATTAAATAGTTCTGCCATTTGCTTTTTCCATACGTCCATTACAAAATTAGTTGCCAGCCCCAACCATGAAATGATTGAGCGAGTGGTATTGACAAATCATGAGACGGGCGATGTGTTTGAACTCGATGTAGATGATGTCATTATTAGCCATGGATATGAACGAGATGCCTCATTGCTTACCAATAGTGAACTACCCATTCAAATGGTTGACGAATATTATATTGCGACAAATGCAAAAGGAGAATGTTCTGTTCCGGGGTTATATGCAGCTGGCGATATTTCAAAATATGATGGAAAGTTATATTTACTTACAGGTGCTTTCCAAGACGCAGCGAATGCGGTAAATAGTGCGAAACGTTTCATTGAACCCACTGCCGATCCGTATGCGATGGTATCTTCACATCACGAAGCGTTTAAGGAGCGAAATCGAGAGTTAGTGAAACAAATGTTAAAATAATAGTAATGCATAAATTCGTTTGTTTTAACGCAAACTTTCGGTAAAACAAACGAGGTGAAAATTTTGCTTAAACAACGAAACATATGGATGATGGTGTTGACGCTGTTTATATTGACAGCGTACAGCCACCCACTTCATGTGACAACGAAGCAAATAAAATATACAAATGAACTGATGGAAGTCGATTTGAACATTCCGATCGTATCCGGATCGATCAACCAATCTTTCCAGCGCCAAGTCAATCGTTTATTGCGTAAGGAGTCGCTTGATTTAAAGCGTGAAGTAGAAAAGCAAGCGCGAGAAAATATGGCAATAAGCAAAAAGGAAGGATTTCCATATCGATTGCATGCAGCAGTCAGCAATTATGAAGTGACGTACAATCAACATGGTATTTTAAGCATTCCTGTTACGTTATATAGCTATACAGGTGGGGCGCACGGAATGACAGTGAAAGTGCCAAACAATTTCGATTTCCATACAGGGAAATCGTTGCAACTTAGCGATTTATTTAAAAAGGGAACGAACTATAAGCAAGTGATTACGAACGAAGTGATTGCACAAATAAAAAAAGAAAACGACTTGTATTTTGATAATGCCATCGATGTTGTAAAAAAGATGCCAAATGATCAGCCTTACTATATAACAAGTGACGGCATTGTCATTTATTACGGATTATACGAGATTGCCCCGTACGCGGCTGGCATTCGTGAATTTCTTATTCCATTTTCAACTTTGCGACCGTATATGAAAACGAAGCTAGCGCAATAAAAGCGCTAGTTTTTTCTGTGTGAAAACATTTAACTTTTCAGAAAATTGCGCTAAAATAAGACGAAAAGGGGTTCTCGCGTATGGTTGAGAAGCAGCTAGATCGCATTATTGAAACGGCGCTTACGTTGTTCGAAAAATATGGGTATCACGGGGTGACGGTCGATCGCATTGTTGCGGAATGTGGAGCATCAAAAGGGGGATTTTATCATAATTTTAAATCAAAAGATGAACTGCTTTACCATATTCATGATGTATTTATTACTGTCCATGCGAAGGTATGGAAGAAGCTCTATAGTACACAAGAACCCCGTGGCTTTAGCCATCGGGAGGTTCAGCCTGTGTAGTTGTCAAGACATATGGTATAATGAGGGCGATGTGTTCCAACATCGTCTTTTTTTCGGGGAATTTCCCCGGAAATCGACAAAATGCGTGTCGAACGAGAAAGCGATGTGCGAATGTTAACGATGAAAAAAATGAATTTGTTTTACAAGCAGCGTTCTTTGTTTCGTACTTCATGCTTCTTTTTGTATAATCAAGAAAGGGGTTTAACATGTGACATACATATGGCTTATTGCACTGTTTTTTATTTATAGCATATGTCCAACGTGGCTGATTCGTCTGTCGTCATTTCGTGTACAAAAAAGAGTGAAAGACGGTGTCGCATTAACCTTTGATGATGGACCAGATCCGACGTATACAGCCCAATTGCTCGATATATTAAAAAAATACGACGTAAAAGCGACATTTTTCGTTGTCGGTTGGAAGGCGAAAGCATATCCGCATCTCATTAAGCGAATGCACGAAGAAGGTCATACGATCGGTTTGCATCATTATTATCATACGAGCAATTGGTTTCTGCCTCCATTTGTAGCGGAATGGGAGCTTCATCGATCGGCGCGTATCATTGAGCAAATCACAGGCGTTCGCCCTGTATACTACCGTCCGCCATGGGGACATATAAACATATGGACGTTGTTCATGCAAAAAAAGTATAAAACAGTAATGTGGACATATATTCTTGGTGATTGGAACGCTTCATTAGGCGTTGCTCGACTCTATGAGCGATTAACAAAAAGCATAGAAGATGGAGCAATTATTGTACTACATGATAGCGGTTCGACGATGGGAGCCGATCAAGACGCGCCGGCCAACATGTTACAAGCGTTAGAGCGATTGCTGCAACGTACGCATGTGAAGTGGGTAAAGATGAGCGAAGAATAAAGGAGAACGCGGGAATGGAAGCGAACAGCATTTTAACGTATATTCAATCACACGGCTAT
The DNA here is from genome assembly GCF_050480245.1 of Bhargavaea massiliensis. Classification (GTDB taxonomy): domain Bacteria; phylum Bacillota; class Bacilli; order Bacillales; family Anoxybacillaceae; genus Anoxybacillus. The sequence continues at coordinate 6,316 of NZ_JBCNEQ010000047.1, forward strand.
ATTGTGTTATTTCTTTCTCTATTTTTCGGCATCGTTGGAATTCCCGCACCGGAAGAATCGCTTCTGTTTTTTGTTGGCATTTTTATTTCGCATGACCAATTGCATTTTTTAAAAAGCTTATTTTTTGCCATTTCTGGTGCAACAATTGGCATGGTGGCCGCCTATACTGCTGGGTATACATTCGGTTCGCCCCTATTGTTTAAATATGGGCACTACATTGGGTTTCACCGACGAAGATATCGATACGCTTATCGCCATTTTCGTAAACGTGCGCGTTGGTTCATTACATTTGGTTATTTTGTTCCAGGTGTTCGACAATTATCTCCGTATATGGCAGGAGTTGTTCGCTTTCCGTTTTTTCCGTTTCTTTTTTTATCGTTTGTTGGCGCGTCATTTTGGATTTGTTTATTTGTATGTGTAGGCAAGTTTCTCGGGGAGCGTATTCATATCCCGCTTCATATACTACCATGGATCACGGTGCTATTTTTTAGTTTATTTTTCATTGGACTATATGTGAAAAAAAGAAAACAAAACTAAAAGGGAGTTCGCATAATGATGAACATTCTCGTACTACCTTTGTTTCAAATGCCATCTGGCCATCATCAAGTTGCCGATGCGCTTATTTATTCGTTGCAACATCGCTTTCCAGAAGTGTATTGCGAAAAGATCGATTTTCTCAGCTATTGCAGCGAACAAATTGAAAGGCGGGTAGCAGATTTTTACATCCGTTGGATTTCGGTATCACCTCATTCGTATGAATGGATGTATCGGCGGTGGATGAAAAAATTTGAACAACCGACGATGGAGCCGTGGTTGCTTTATTTTGAAAAAAAGATGAAGCGCCTTCTCCAAGAAAAAAAGCCTGACCTTATCATATGTACGCATTCGTTTCCTTCACACGTGTTGCAGCGATTGAAACAAAGAGGCGCTATAACAGTGCCTGTTATAAACGTATATACAGACTTTTTTTTAAGTGGTATTTGGGGAAAAACAGCGATTGATTATCATTTCGTTCCTCATAAAGATGCAAAGCGGTTGCTATGTACAATGTTTCATGTTGAGCCTCGTCGCGTCATTGTAACAGGCATTCCAATTCATGAGCATATTGTACCTGCTAAGAAAAAAAAACAGCGGGAAAATAAACGTATTTTAGTGGCGGGCGGCAATCAAGGATTAGGGAAAATAGAACAATTTTTAATGAACGCAACTCATACACAATTGACATATGACGTACTATGCGGAAAAAATGAAACATTATATCATGAGATAAAAAGTTGGAACAATCCGCGTATTCGCCCGTATCGATATATTTCCGATCCAGCGAAAATGAACGAGTTGTACGATGAAGTGGATGCAGTTGTGACAAAGCCGGGCGGTGTAACGATGAGCGAAGTGCTAGCGAAAAGGCTGCCTGCTTTTACGCTTTCGTATTTGCCGGGGCAAGAACAAATGAATTTGCACTATTTAAGAAAAAAAGGACTCATTTACCTTCTTCACGATAAAGAACCCTACGACCAACAATTAATGCGTATATTGATGAATGATGAAGAAATGAATCAATTAGAAAAACGAATGGAGCATTATTGGTACGGGCGTGAAAAAACAGCGCAAGATGCGCTTAGCGAATGGATCGAAGCGAATATATATGCAACAAAAAAGCGATGAGGCCGGCTCATCGCTTTTATTTTTTCGACTTTCCATATGTGTCAATGCTTAATTTCACGTTGATTTTTCCTAGTGTATCCTTTGTGAGCGGAACTAATCCATTTGTTGTATATTTGCGCCAATCGTTTACATTTTGACGATACAAGGCGTTCGATAATTGCAGCGTATCGATGCCTTCTTTGACGCCGAGTTGAAATAAATCCTCGATTTCCTTTTTTACTGTTTTGGTTGCGTATTCAATAATTTGTTTTTCGGGCATGTTTTTGAGCAGTTCGATGATGCTTCCTGTCGCTTGTACGTCAACGGTGAAAACCGGACGACCGTCTTTGATTTCATACGACACGCTTGCTTTTGGTCCGCGCACAACGAGCGTCCCAATCATTTTGCCGTTTGGCTGAATGTAAATCGGTGTCCGCTCCGTCCCTTTCGTTACCCAGCGTAAACCATCAAGTTGACGGCGCGGGATACATGCTTGTTTGTTGTAGCGATGTAAGAAACAAACGCCATCCATTTTTAACATCGGTTTTTCTTTTTTATTTTCCGTCCAACTTTTTTCTTCAATCGCAAGAGAGGGGAGCGGAAAAACAGCCGCTTTTTCATCAGATGCAGCGATAAATTCATTTATCCGTTTCGGTTGAATAAATGAACTTTGTTCGTAAATGTTTTTCGGATTGGCAAGTAATGAGAAATATGGCGAATAATCTAAAAACGGTGTTGTCTCAAACAATTGTTCAATCGGTTCTTTTGTTGCAAAGGTCCAAATCGTATGGCGAATTTCATTGTAACGGTTGAGCACATCGATGACGTCACGCACGAGCCCTTTTTTGAGCGCCCGTTCTGTAAAAACGATTCCTTTCACATGTCCCCACGATACTCCTTGTTGAATCGCTTGATACAACCGATCTGTCGCCACGTTAAACGTCTCTCCCGTTGCCTTTCCGATCGTAACGGTCGATTTTTCTCGGCCACCTCCCGCTTCGACTTTTGCAAGCCCTGAAAAACTAATGAGCTGAGCGTATGCGATCACTTGATCGTCTTCATAATCTATACCGATTGCATGAATGTAAGCGAGACGGTCAATTTCTTTCATTCCCCAACAGCCGGCTAAACACAAACAACAAAAAAAGGAAAGAAATAGCCGAGTCATGATCCTTCACCCGGCGTATTGTCGTTCGTTTTCAACATTTTTGGACGGCGTTTAAATCTTTTCCATCCACTAGTAATCACCACTTTCCATATATCTCCTGTTACTGGAGAGATCGGGGCTAAATATGGGACACCAAACGATGTTAAATTTGCGACATAAATAAGAATAAAAAACATGGATGCGATAAATCCGAAAAGCCCGAGCATAGATGAAGCAGCAAGAACGATAAAACGTAAAATCGACACCGTTCCAGCAAGCGATTGATTAACGAGTGTAAATGTCGCAATAACTGATGTCGCCATGACGACAAGCGTACTTGGTCCTGATAAACCTGCGTTTATTGCAGCTTGCCCGATAATTAAGCCCCCAACGACCGATAACGTTTGTCCGATCGCCATCGGCAGCCGCATCCCTGCCTCTTTAAAAATTTCAAATAAGCTAATCATAATAAATGCTTCGAGTGGAACAGGGAGCGGAACGCCTTGGCGAGAGAGAACGACCGTGGCTAACAGCGTAAACGGCAATTGATCTTGATGATATGTTACAATTGCGACCCAAAGTCCAGGTAAAAAGACAGCGACACTAATGCCGATCAGCCGAATAATCCGTTGGAATGTAACGAATATAAACGATGTGCTATTGTCTTCAGATGTGTTTAACAAAAACGTTAAATTTGCTGGACCGATTAATGCGGTTGGCGATCCGTCAACAAATATCGCAAACCGACCAGATAAAAGAGCATTGACGACAAAATCAGGACGGCCGGAGTAAGCGAAAACAGGAAATAAAGAGACGTATTTTTCGCTTAACAACTCTTCTAATTGGTTCGTCCCAGTTAAGGCGTCGATGTTGATGGTACTTAACCGTCGCTTGAGCTCATCAATTGTTTCTTGATTTATAATGTCTTTTATATATAAAAGATCGACTTTCGTTCGGCTTCGTTTGCCGACTAATACTTGTTCAACGTGTAAACTGCTCGTTTTTAACCGTTTTCGTACGAGCGCCACGTTTTTCGCAGCTTCTTCAATAAAGCCGTCTTTCGGACCGCGAATCGACATTTCTGTGTTCGGTTCTTCTGGGTTTCGGTTCGGTGGGTTAGCAAGTGAAATCGAATACATTGCTCCCGCTTCGACGAAGTAAATGATTAAATCTCCGTTAAAAATGAGAAAATCAAGCTGTTGGGTAGAGATGGATTTTCCGATTAAATGAAGCGGCATTTGTTTATATTTTTCAATATCTGTAACGGAATAAAGCGGATATTGTTGCCCCATGCGCGTAATGGTCGGGAAAATAAATTCTTTAAGTAGCTTCGTATCACATAATTCTTCACAATAGACGAAAATGAGTGAAAGCGGTTTTCGTTCGTCCGAATAGATGGTAGCTGGCATGATTACGACATCTTTACATTGTGCAAAATGTTCTTTTAATGTTCGTTCATCGACAATGATTTCAGCGGTCATGCGGATGCTCTCCTTTCTTTTATACGTATTGCTAACGCAAGTACGAACAATAACATCGCAAGAAAACAAATGAAGAAAAACGACATCGGTAACAGCCATTTTTTTAACGTATGAAAAAACGTATCATCGCTTATCGGTGTCATCGCAGCAAAGAACATAACGACATATACGAATATTAAAATCCACCGTCGTGATGCTTTATTCGTTATATCAAATAGCTCTGGAATAAGCGCAGTTGCCAGTGAAATGCGAATAAATGCTCCGGCGAGCCATTGATACACGGATAAAAAATCGAAATGTTCTAAATATGATCCGAGATTAACCATGCGCCATTGTTCAAGGGCAGGATAGCGTAAATGGCTTGCTTCCTTAGGACCAAACACGGTAATAGCGCCAATCGTTGGGCCAATTGATAAACTGGCAGCCACAACCCCGAACAAAACGAGTTTCATAAAAGAAATGTTCGTCTTCATTTGTTGTTGCATAAATAGTAAAAGAATAATTTCTCCATAGCCGGCAGCGACGTACATGACTCCTTTCCAAACGGGCATCCAACCGTCTTCAAGCATCGGCTTTAACAGTTCATAATTTTTATGTGGGATTGTAGCTAAAGCGACGAATATACCGAACAGCACAACGAAAGGTAAAATAACACCCGACGTTTTAGCGATTGATGGTAAACCGATCGAAGCGTTATAAAAACAAATAATACAAAGTGCGATGATAATTGCCCAGTTCGGTGTTGCTGTTAAATACGATGTCGTTATAAACGTTGTCGTATCTTTTAATGTCACAATGCTAATGATGAGTAAATATATACATGTGACAGAAGCGATAAAATAAGCAATTGGAGCTCCGATATTTTCTTTTAGCCATTGGAAGATGTGCGTCTGTTGCGATTGTTTTATCGGAAAATAAACAAGTGGGAGGAAAAGGACGAGAAGGATCAACCCAAGAATGGCAGAGATCCATGCATCTCGCCCAGCTACTTCAAGTAAGATTGGAATGATAATGACGTGATTCATAAGACCGATCGATAGCATTAAAACGAATAACATTTGTATTGTGTTCATATTCACACACCTTTTTTCCAATTGTATTTTTATCGTTTCCAAACAGGGAAATAATATGCATTGTCACCATCTAGGCTCGTTTCGCCATATAAATAAAAAAGTAGTTGTGCTACAATAAATGAAGTGACATGAACAGTTGAGGAGGAACGAACATGAAAATCACATTAGGTGTATTATACGGTGGCAAATCACCTGAGCATAAAGTATCGTTGCAAACCGCACGCTCTGTTATTAATGCGGTAAATAAAGAAAAATTTACGGTTGTTCCGATTTACATTACGACAGACGGAGAATGGTTGCGCGGCGAGGCGATTGAAGGGGAAGTGCAAGATGTGAAGCAACTCGTTTTCGATAATGGGCTGCCAGCGCTTACTTCCATTGCTAACCGCGAAGGAAATAAGGAAGAACGAATCGATGTCATTTTCCCGCTTTTGCACGGCCCGAACGGAGAGGACGGAACGGTGCAAGGAATGTTAGAACTGTTGGACGTACCGTATGTTGGAAACGGTGTGTTAGCATCAGCGGTTGGCATGGATAAAGTCGTTATGAAGCAATTGTTTGCTCAAGCAGGATTAAACCAAGCCCGTTACGTCTTTTTCTTAAAAAAAGAATGGGAAAAGCATAAAGAAACTGTATATGAAACGGTAGAACGTGAGCTTGGCTACCCGTGCTTTGTTAAGCCAGCCAATGCTGGTTCGAGCGTGGGAATTAGTAAATGTAAAAACCGTGAGCAATTACAAACCGCATTTCAAGAGGCGTTTCGTTACGATCGAAAAGTCATTGTAGAAGAGGCGATTGTCGGTCGTGAAGTGGAGATTGGGGTGATCGGCAACGACGATCCGATTTGTTCCGTCGTTGGGGAAATCGTCCCGAAAAAAGAGTTTTACGATTACGAAGCAAAATATGTCGATGGAAATACAGAGTTAGTCATCCCAGCAAACATTACGAATAAAGAATATGAAACGATTAAACGAATGGCGCTTACTGCCTTTAAAACGCTCAATTTAGCCGGATTAGTTCGCGCTGACTTTTTCTTGACAGCAGATGGAGAGGCGTATATTAACGAAGTCAATACGATGCCGGGCTTTACGCCATTTAGCATGTTCCCGCTCTTATGGAAACATACAGGTGTATCGTATGAGGAATTAATTGAACGCCTCATTCAACTGGCGATTGAGCGATATGAAGAAAAACAAAACATTACGTATGTACTTTAAGGTGATCATATGATTATACGTTCATTAGCAGACATTCAAACGATGATTCCTGGAAGTATAATTGATGAGCGATATGCTTCTGTTATGATTCATGGTGTGTCGACAGATACGCGCACAATCGAGAGAGGAAACTTATATGTTCCGTTAAAAGGAGCTACATTTAACGGTCATGAGTTTGTTCGGCAGGCGTTTGACAAAGGGGCAACGGCTGCGCTATGGAGTGAACATGAGCCGAACGCTCCGAAAGATGTGCCGCTTATTTTTGTAGACGATTCGCTCGTTGCTCTCCAACAGCTCGCTCATGCGTATCGAAAACAACTTCGTACGCGCGTCATCGGCGTGACAGGAAGCAACGGAAAAACGACAACGAAAGATATGATCGCCTCTTTGCTGGGGACATTGTATCGTGTACAAAAAACGGAAGGGAATTTAAACAATCATATCGGTGTGCCGCTGACACTTCTTCGTTTAAAAGAAGAAACAGAGTATGCGGTCGTTGAAATGGGGATGAGCGGTTTTGGGGAAATTGAGTTGCTCTCTACCCTTGCCGAACCAGATGTTGCGGTCATTACAAACATTGGTGAATCGCATTTACAAGAGCTCGGTTCACGCGAAGGAATTGCAACGGCGAAGTTTGAAATCGTGAAAGGACTACAACGTGACGGTTTATTGATTTATCACGGAGATGAGCCGTTGTTGCAAGCGCGCGTGCAACAATCTTCCCTTTCGTATGTTCAAACGTTTGGAATGGAACCGACAAACGATTATTATCCGCTAGACATTCGTGTTCAAGCGGATGGAACGACGTTTACGGTAAATGGTTGGCCAGACGAAACGTTTCATATGCCGCTTCTCGGTCGCCACCATGTCATGAACGCGCTAGCCGCGATGGCGGTTGCACGCTTCGCTTCCGTCGATGTGGCTCATATGAAAGAAGGGTTTTCGTGCTTAACGGTAACAAAAATGCGTACAGAAGTCGTGAAACGTCATGACGGAGTGACGGTGATTAACGATGCATATAATGCAAGCCCAACGTCAATGCGAGCAGCCCTTGAACTGCTTGGACAATTGACAGGATATCGTAAAAAAATAGCAATTGTCGGGGATATGCTTGAATTAGGCGAACAAGAAATCGCTTTTCACGAACAAATTGGTCGGATGCTTGATCCGCAAAAAATAGATTACGTATTCACGTACGGAGTGCGCGCAAAGGCGATCGCCGAGCAAGCAAAAAAGCGGTTTGGCGAAGGACGTGTTCGTTCGTATGAAGAGAAAGCGGAATTAGCCGCAGATGTGCAAGCAATTATGGAAGCAGGTGATGTCATTTTACTTAAGGCATCTCGCGGTATGAGGCTAGAGGAAATCATTTCTTTGCTAAATGAGTAAAAAGAGTTGTTCAATTTGTTGAAAACATATGCATAAAATGGTATGATGGATGAGAGCTGTTTACGGAATGAATTTCAACAAGGCACTTCCGTCTATACGGGAATGCCTTTTTTCGTAAGTTATTTGAAGAAGGAGTATGAAAAAATTGGTTACATTTAAAGAATTTGGATTGAGTCCAGAATTGATGAAAGCAGTTAGTAAAATGGGATTTGAAGAGGCAACGCCGATTCAAGCGGCGACAATTCCGCTTAGTTTGCAAAATCGTGACGTTATTGGTCAAGCGCAAACAGGAACAGGAAAAACAGCTGCGTTTGGTATCCCGCTTATTGAAAAAATTGATATGAACAACGATGCGGTGCAAGCAATCGTTGTTGCACCGACACGAGAACTAGCGATTCAAGTATCGGAAGAGCTATATAAAATTGGTTCAACGAAGCGCGTGCGCGTTTTGCCGATTTATGGGGGGCAAGATATTGAACGACAAATTCGGGCGTTAAAAAAACACCCGCATATTATTGTCGGTACGCCGGGGCGCGTGCTTGACCATATTCAACGCCGCACGCTCCGTTTACAAAATGTGCATACGGTTGTGTTAGATGAAGCGGATGAAATGTTAAATATGGGCTTTGTCGAAGACATTGAAGCGATTTTAAGCCACGTGCCGACAGAACGTCAGACGCTTCTTTTCTCAGCGACGATGCCAGAGCCGATTCGCCGCATCGCTGAACGATTTATGCAAAATCCAGAGCTCGTTCGCGTGAAGGCGAAAGAAATGACCGTTCCAAACATTGAACAATATTACATTGAAATTCAAGAAAAGAAAAAGTTTGATACGTTAACGCGCTTATTAGATATTCAATCTCCTGAGTTAGCGATCGTTTTCGGAAGAACGAAACGTCGTGTCGATGAACTAGCGGAAGCGCTCAACTTGCGCGGCTATACAGCAGAAGGCATTCACGGAGATTTAAGTCAAGCGAAGCGTTTATCTGTATTGCGTAAATTTAAAGAAGGTTCAATTGATATTTTAGTTGCCACAGATGTAGCGGCGCGCGGTTTAGATATTTCTGGTGTGACGCATGTATATAATTTCGATATTCCACAAGACCCAGAAAGCTATGTTCACCGCATCGGCCGAACAGGACGTGCGGGCAAAACAGGCATGGCGATTACGTTTGTTACACCACGTGAAATTGGACAATTGCATCATATTGAAAAGACGACAAAGCGGAAAATGGAGCGGATGAAACCGCCAACGCTAGATGAGGCGCTTGAAGGTCAACAGCGGGCAGCGATTGAAAAACTGCTTACGACGATTGAGCATAACAACTTATCATTTTATAAACGTGCAGCTGAGGAATTGTTAGAGGAGCACGACTCTGTTTCGCTCGTTGCTGCGTGCATTAAAATGTTAACGAAAGAGCCGGATATGACGCCGGTGCAGTTGACAGAAGAAATGCCGATTATGAAAAAAGAGAAAAAGCGGCAAGTGCAAACGCGTCAACGCCGCAATGAAACGCGCGGTCGCGGTGGAAAAACGCGCGAAAAACGATAGGAGCTGTCTGAACAGATAGCTTCTTTTTCTTTATTGGAGGGATATGGATGATTATCGGTATCGGCATTGATATTGTGGAATTAAGTCGGATTGCGAAGCTGATGAATCGACAGCCGAAATTCATTGAACGTATTTTAACAGACAATGAGTGCGCTCGTCTTTATGAGCGCTCACCAAAACGACAAATTGAGTTTGTTGCGGGGCGATTTGCCGCAAAAGAAGCATATGCAAAAGCGTTAGGAACGGGCATCGGTGCTAACGTTTCCTTTCGCGACATTGAAATTCAACATGATGAAAACGGCAAACCGTATATTGTTTCTTCGTCACCGAATGAACGTGTGCACGTTTCGATTTCTCACAGCGAACATTATGCTGTTGCTCAAGTAATCATTGAACGCTTGTCAAGCTAGTCTGCATATTCTTCCGCTTGGCCTCATATGATGGCTTATGAAGAAAGTCCAAATGAGGTAAAGGGGTTGAAAAAATGAGACGAACATGGCTTTTTTGGTGCCTGCTTCTGTTGGTTGTAGGCAGTTTGGCCGCTTGCGGAGAAAAATCGCAACAAGATGTGTTAAAAGCGCTCGATGAAAAAGTACAAACGATGTCTGGGTACAAAGCAGAAGCAAAAATGACGCTTCAGACAGGGACAGAGCCGCAAGTGTACGAAATTGAAATTTGGCATAAGTCGCCGAATTACTACCGTGTGAACTTGAAAAATGCCCAGCGTGATCAACATCAAATAATTTTGCGCAACGACGAAGGAGTATTTGTATTAACGCCAGCACTAAATAAAAGTTTTCGTTTTCAAAGCGACTGGCCGCAAAATACGAGTCAAGTATATTTGTATGAATCGCTCGTAAAAGACATTTTAACTGACTCAAAAGCGGCATTTAAAGCAACAGAAAATCATTACGTGTTCCAGACGAAAACAAATTATGAAAACAAAAAAATGTTGCCGCAACAAGAAATTACGTTAAATAAAAAAGATTTAACGCCAGTCAAAGTGACCGTTATGGATGTTGACTCGCAGCCGATGTTGACTGTTGAGTTTTCAAAAGTAGAGTGGAATGCTGTATTTGATGATAACACTTTTGATGTGAGCAAAAACATGACGAGAGCGAAGCTAGAAAATGAACAAGAAGCCACGACAGAGGCGAATCAACAAGCAGTTCCTGTCATGTATCCGACATATGAGGTTGATGGCGTGAAACTTGTTGAAGAGAAAGAATTTACAACAGCAAACGGAAAACGAATCGTGATGACATTTGCTGGAGAAAAATCGTTTACGCTTGTGCAAGAAAAAGCGCACGCTGTGCCGACAGCGAACGTATCAACGACAGTGAAAGGCGAGCCGGTTGATTTAGGATTTGCAGTTGGGGCGATGACGGATAGAACGTTGACGTGGACGTATAAAGGAGTCGATTTTATTCTCGCTTCACAAGATTTAACGAAAGATGAAATGGTCGCGATTGCTCGTTCTGTGCAAGGCAAGGTGATGAAGTAAGACTCGCATGGCGGGTCTTTATTTTTTTGTTGACATGATGCAAGGACAGAAGAAATAATCAAACGTGAACATATTTTTGAAGGGGCATGAAGGATGGAACGAGCATTTTATCGCGATACATGGGCAGAAATTGATTTAGATGCGATTTTTTATAATGTACAATCGATGAAGCGGCACGTTGGTTCACATGTCGATGTGATTGCTGTTGTGAAGGCGAACGCTTATGGGCATGGCGACGTGCAAGTGGCGAATACGGCGCTTGAAGCAGGTGCAACGCGATTAGCAGTCGCTTTTTTAGATGAGGCGCTGGTGCTAAGGAAAAAAGGCATTCCTTTAGACGTACCGATTCTCGTACTTGGGGCAACAAACCCTCAATATGCTCCGTTAGCCGCTAGTCAAAACATTGCGCTAACTGTTTTTCGGGCGGATTGGTTTGAACAGGCGATCGTGTATGCCCCGTATGAACAACCGTTGAACGTTCACATGAAGTTAGATACAGGGATGGGGCGATTAGGAGCGAAAACAAAAGAAGAAGTGCAGCAAATCATGCACATGATTGAGCAAAAAAAATGGTTTGTCCTTGAAGGAGTATATACGCATTTTGCAACAGCCGATGAGCAACATGTAGATTATTTTTCGTTTCAATACGATACGTTTATGCGCATGCTAGAGTGGTTACCTGTTAAACCACCGCTTATTCATTGTGCCAATAGTGCGGCGGGATTGCGTTATCCTGAGCGAGTGTTTAACGCTGTCCGTTTAGGCATTTCTATGTACGGTCTCGCACCTTCGCAAGCAATGAAATCGTTGTTGCCCTATCCTTTGAAAGAAGCTTTTTCTCTTCATAGCCGCTTAACGCATGTAAAGAAGGTAAAAGCAGGAGAAAAGGTAAGCTACGGCGCAACGTATGAGGCAAAAGCGGATGAGTGGATTGGGACGGTTCCGATTGGCTATGCAGATGGTTGGTTACGCCGCATGCAACATTTCTCTGTTCTTGTTGATGGAAAACGCGCTCCTATTGTTGGGCGTGTTTGTATGGATCAAATGATGATTCGCTTGCCTTATGAACTTCCTGTTGGTACAAAAGTGACGCTTATTGGTGAACAACAAGGCGACCGCATTTCCATTGACGATGTTGCAGCGCATTTGAACACGATTAATTACGAAGTTCCTTGTACAATTAGTTATCGTGTTCCCCGTATTTTTTTAAAAAACAAGAGTATAATTGAAGTGAGAAATGCGGTATTATAGTAGATGGATGCAATGAGAACGATTGTTTTCGAAAAATTTCTACAAAATTTGAATGAATGATGCTGGAAATGACTTTGCATCGCGAAGATGAAATGGTATGATGTAAATTGGAAGCAGCTATGTGGTTGTAGTTTAGTTGGAGGTGTGTGTTTGTGTTTGAATCCAGCGCAACAACAGAAATTGTTATTCGGTTACCGCAGGCGTTAGTGAGTGAGTTAGACGGAATTGTTAAGCAAGAAAACGGCAGCCGAAACGAACTTATTTATCAAGCGATGAAAATGTACATTCGCGAACGGAAAAAGCGTCAAATTCGTGAGGCGATGAGACGCGGATATATGGAGATGGCAAAAATTAATTTGTCGCTTGCATCGGAGGCATTTCTTGCGGAATATGAAGCTGACCACACCGTTGAACGATTAGTTAGCGGGGGGTAATCTTTTGATTGTCAAACGTGGTGACGTGTATTTTGCCGATCTCTCTCCGGTAGTTGGATCAGAACAAGGGGGCGTGCGCCCTGTGCTTGTCATCCAAAATGACATTGGGAACCGTTTTAGTCCAACTGTCATTGTTGCTGCCATTACTGCGCAAATCCAAAAAGCAAAGTTGCCCACACATGTTGAAATCGATGCAAAGCGCTACGGATTTGAACGGGACTCTGTCATTTTGCTTGAACAAATTCGCACGATTGATAAACAGCGTCTGACAGATAAGATTACCCATCTAGATGACGAGATGATGGATAAAGTAGATGAAGCGTTGCAAATCAGTCTCGGTCTTATTGATTTTTAATATGCTGGAAAAATAGCTACGTTGTGTAGCTATTTTTGTTTAGAGGGAGGAACTTCGTTTGGAGCTACTAAAACAGCTAGCTGAGAGATTAAACATTCCATTCGCGCATGTTCAGCATGTCATTCAACTTCATGAGGAAGGAAATACGATTCCGTTTATTGCACGGTACCGAAAAGAAATGACCGGCGCGCTCGATGAAGTGCAAATTCGCACGATTTTAGATGAATGGCATTACTTACAAAACTTAGCGAAACGAAAAGAAGAAGTCATTCGTTTAATCGATGAGCAAGGGAAGTTGACGGACGAACTGAAAGAAGCAATTACAAAAGCAACGAAACTGCAAGAAGTAGAAGACTTATATCGTCCATATAAACAAAAACGTCGAACGAAGGCGACCATCGCAAAAGAAAAAGGATTAGAACCGTTTGCGGAATGGTTATTAACGTTTCCGAGTGAATCTATTACAGAGCGGGCGCGACTGTTTATTGATGAGCAAAAAGAAGTACATACGATCGAAGAAGTGATTCAAGGTGCAAAAGATATTATTGCTGAAAAAGTGTCGGATGACGCTGCGCTTCGTCAATGGATTCGTCAGCAAACGTGGCAAACCGGCACAATTGTTTCCGTTGGAAAAGAGATAGAAAAAGACGAAAAACGTGTATTTGAAATGTACTACGATCATCAGGAAGCGATTGCCAAAGCGCCGGCTCATCGCGTTTTGGCGATGAACCGCGGTGAAAAAGAAGGAATTTTACGCATCGCCATTGACGTAGATGTGGAGCGAATGATTGCATACATTCGCAAACAAATCATAACAAACGAGCGCTCATCTGCCGCTGACATCGTCGCCGAAGCCATTGAAGATGCATACAAACGTTTCATTGCCCCGTCTATTGAACGGGAAGTGCGAAATGAATTGACGGAACATGCGGAAGAGCGAGCGATTCACGTTTTTGCTGAAAACTTGCGCAATTTATTGTTGCAACCACCGTTAAAAGGAAAAGTCGTTTTAGGGGTAGACCCAGCATATCGAACAGGGTGTAAGTTAGCCGTCGTTGACGAAACAGGGAAATTGCTCCATATTGATGTCATTTATCCGCACCCGCCGAAAAATGAAGTTGACAAAGCAAAAGAAAAATTAAAGCAGTTGCTTCATACATACCGAGTTGAATTGATCGCTATCGGAAACGGAACAGCATCGCGAGAGACGGAACAGTTTGTCGCTGATACGATTGCTGAATGGAATGGGGATGTGTTTTACACTATCGTCAATGAAGCGGGGGCAAGTGTATATTCTGCGTCAGATTTGGCGCGCAAAGAGTTTCCGCATTTGCAAGTTGAAGAAAGAAGCGCTGTATCAATTGCTCGCCGTGTTCAAGATCCGCTTGCCGAATTAGTGAAAATTGATCCAAAGTCTGTTGGCGTCGGGCAATATCAGCACGATGTGTCGCAAAAAAAACTAGAGCAATCGTTGCAGTTTGTTGTTGAAACAGTTGTCAACCAAGTTGGCGTAAACGTCAATACGGCTTCCTCAACGCTATTGCAATACGTATCCGGTTTGACAAAGACAGTGGCAGAAAATATCGTGAAATATCGAGAGGAACATGGAAAGTTTACAAATCGGATGCAATTGAAACATATTCCACGCCTAGGGGCGAAGACGTACGAACAATGTATCGGATTTTTGCGCATTTTAGACGGTGATGAACCTTTAGATCGCACGCCGATTCATCCTGAGCGATATGAAGAAGTGCATCAATTGTTGCATCGACTTGGTTTTTCAACGGAAGCGATCGGAAGCGAGCAGTTGCGAAGTGCGCTTGACCGTATAAACATAGAAGAAGTAGCTCATGAACTTGGAATAGGGCTATTGACGCTTCAAGATATTATTGATGCGCTGAAGCGTCCAGAGCGTGATCCACGTGATGATTTGCCAAAGCCTATTCTAAAGCAACATGTATTAAAGATGGAAGATTTACAAAAAGGGATGGAATTAGAAGGAACAGTACGAAATGTCGTCGATTTTGGTGTATTTGTAGATATTGGTGTAAAGCAGGACGGGCTCGTTCATATTTCGAAATTAAGTGATCGATATGTCAAACATCCGCTTGATGTTGTTTCGGTTGGGGATATTGTTAAAGTATGGGTTGATTCCGTCGATTTACAAAAAGAGCGCATTGCTTTAACAATGATTCCACCAACATCGGAAAACACACTGTCATGAGCAGTGTGTTTTCCGAAAAAAAAACCAACATTGATTGAGAAATTTAATTTGAGCGCGGTTTTTCTCATAATATGCACGTCGCATTTGATTTTTTAACCACATCGGCATGATGATCACCTTCAAATTTTTTTATTATGTTATGAGCAAAAGAGCCCAATGGTGAAAGGACGGAAATAAAATGGATGAGCGCGAGTTACAAGCGCTTGTTGAGCGCATATCGTTACATGTATTTCATAAGCCATTTCGCCATCGAGCGATATTTAATGATCGTTTAAGAACGACCGGTGGACGATACATCCTTTCCACGCATCATATTGAACTAAATCGGAAATATTACGAACAATACGGGGAAGAAGAATTTGTTCAAGTCATCAAACATGAATTATGCCATTACCATTTGCATCTTGAAGGAAAAGGATATCGTCATCGCGATCGTGACTTTCGGGAGTTATTGAAAAAAGTACAAGCGCCACGTTTTTGTAAGCCTATTGTATTACCGAAGAAAGGGAAAACGTATTATTACGAATGTACATCATGCCGCTACATGTATGTGCGGAGAAAAGCAATACATACAAATCGATATGTATGTGGCCTTTGTCGTGGGAAATTGAAAAAAATAAAAATAGAGTGTTGACAAGCCAAATCTCTATATGCTAAATTATAAAAGCCGTCGTCATTCAACGAGAAATTGGAATAAAAAAAAGACGGTTGACAGATTAAAAAAGAGTAAATATAATATAAGCAGTCCTAATGATTGAGTTATTCCGCAGTAGCTCAGTGGTAGAGCACTCGGCTGTTAACCGAGCGGTCGTAGGTTCGAATCCTACCTGCGGAGCCATTGGAGAAGTACCCAAGTGGCTGAAGGGGACGGTTTGCTAAACCGTTAGGTCGTTCTTTTACGGCGCGCGGGTTCAAATCCCGCCTTCTCCGCCACGAAGATGATAAGCATGGCCCGTTGGTCAAGTGGTTAAGACACCGCCCTTTCACGGCGGTAACACGGGTTCGAATCCCGTACGGGTCATCCTTTTGGAGTGCTCATTTTGTTCACTCCATTTTATTTCGGAGGATTAGCTCAGCTGGGAGAGCACTTGCCTTACAAGCAAGGGGTCGGCGGTTCGATCCCGTCATCCTCCACTCTTTTTGGTCCCGTGGTGTAGTGGTTAACATGCCTGCCTGTCACGCAGGAGATCGCGGGTTCGATCCCCGTCGGGACCGCCATTTATAAAAAATATTTAGTTGTGATCATCGTTTATTGGGCTATAGCCAAGCGGTAAGGCAACGGACTTTGACTCCGTGATGCGCTGGTTCGAATCCAGCTAGCCCAGCCATTTTTATGATGAGCCATTAGCTCAGTAGGTAGAGCATCTGACTTTTAATCAGAGGGTCGGAGGTTCGAGTCCTCCATGGCTCACCATGTATGCGGGTGTGGCGGAATTGGCAGACGCACCAGACTTAGGATCTGGCGCCTTTGGCGTGGGGGTTCAAGTCCCTCCACCCGCACCAGTCGGTCAGTTTCTATCATATGCGGTCGTGGCGGAATGGCAGACGCGCTAGGTTGAGGGCCTAGTGGGGGCAACCCCGTGGAGGTTCAAGTCCTCTCGGCCGCATCTAAAAAAAACTTGACTTCGATTAATGAAATATGATATATTGAAAGGGTCGTTAAAAAATGCGCCCGTAGCTCAATTGGATAGAGCATCTGACTACGGATCAGAAGGTTAGGGGTTCGAATCCTCTCGGGCGCGCCATGTTGATACAATAGAGAACGGGAAGTAGCTCAGCTTGGTAGAGCACATGGTTTGGGACCATGGGGTCGCAGGTTCGAATCCTGTCTTCCCGACCATCTCGCTACTCATAATGCGGGTGTAGTTTAGTGGTAAAACCTCAGCCACGAGCAACGCATCATTGAATAAGCTACGAGTTGCCTCGACGCATCAATCATCCTTGAGTTTGCGAGTAGAGGAAGAGGCATGATTGTGCGTAGTGATTGACTCTGATTTAAAATTAATTAACGTGCGGGTGTAGTTTAGTGGTAAAACCTCAGCCTTCCAAGCTGATGTCGTGGGTTCGATTCCCATCACCCGCTTTGATGTTCCTTGAAAACTGAACGAAGCGAAAAGCATACAGAAGCTAAGGATAACTT
>NZ_JBCNEQ010000048.1:0-54038 GCF_050480245.1 Bhargavaea massiliensis
CCTTTCTAACAGGAATGCTCCTTTTTCCCGTAATTTTGTACGTCACCGATCGGTTCGCTATTAAATTATAAAAAAGAAAAAAAGTGTATATCCGTATTTTCCGCAACATTCATTATAAAAAGTTATAATGAAAAAGGAGCGTTCCAAAAGCAACGGAACACCCCTTGTTATTCATAATGGAAAAACTTTTTAGTTACTAAACTCCCTTATACGCTTGACGATAAATGTCAGCGAGGTCGCTGACTAATGGTAATTTTGGGTTGGCTGTTGTACATTGATCTTCGAAAGCTAATTCAGCAAGTTGTTCGACTCTGCTTTCAAACTCTTCTTTGCTGACGCCTGTTGCCGCGATGCTTAATGGCATGTCGAGTTCTTTTGCGAGCTTAATGATCGCTTGAACAAGGCTTTCTACTCCTTCTTCTGTCGTTTTCGCTGGCAAGCCGAGCAGGCGAGCAATTTGAGCATAACGCTCATCAGCTACGAAATGTTCATACTTCGGAAACGCTGTAAACTTCTTCGGTTTTTGCGCGTTGTAACGAATGACATGCGGCATTAAAATCGTGTTCGCACGTCCGTGCGGAATATGGAATTCTGCGCCAAGTTTATGCGCTAAACTATGGTTAATGCCTAAAAATGCGTTCGCAAATGCCATACCCGCAATTGTTGACGCGTTATGCATTTTTTCGCGCGCGACTTCATCGTTTCCATTTTTATATGCGCGTGGCAAGTATTCGAACACAAGTTGAATGGCCTTTAGTGCTAATCCGTCTGTGTAGTCGTTCGCCATGTTCGATACGTACGCTTCAATCGCATGCGTCAATACGTCCATACCTGTATCCGCTGTAATATGTTTTGGCACCGTCATCACAAATTGTGGGTCAACGATGGCGACATCCGGTGTTAATTCATAATCAGCAAGCGGATATTTCACATTATTTTTCTTATCTGTAATGACCGCAAATGATGTCACTTCTGAACCTGTACCAGATGTTGTTGGAATCGCGACAAATTGCGCTTTTTGACCGAGTTTTGGATATTTAAAGACGCGTTTACGAATATCTAAAAACTTTTGTTTTAAGCCGTTAAAGTCTGTATTCGGATGTTCATAGAACAACCACATCGCTTTCGCTGCGTCCATCGCCGAACCACCGCCGAGGGCGATGATGACGTCTGGCTGGAACGCATGCATCATGTCGGCACCTTTCATCACTGTTTCAATCGATGGATCTGGTTCCACTTCTGAGAAAATTTCGCAATGCACATAATCTGGACGTTTACGCAAATAGTATAACACTTTATCGACATAGCCGAGCTTCACCATACCTGGGTCTGTAACGATAAAGGCACGTGAGATGTTTGGCATTTTCGCTAAATATTGTGTCGCATGTTTTTCAAAATAAATTTTTGGTGGAACTTTAAACCACTGCATGTTTACATTCCTTCTCGCTAATTTTTTAATATTAATTAAATGTGTCGCACCGACGTTTGTTGAAACAGAGTTGCCACCGAATGTACCACAACCGAGCGTCAATGACGGAATGTATGCGTTGTAAATATCACCGATCGCCCCTTGTGAAGATGGTGCGTTCGAAATAATTCGTCCTGCTTTCATTCGCTTACCGAATTCAAGAATGACTTCTTGATTTTCTGAATGAATGACAGCGGAGTGGCCAAGTCCACCAAATTCAAGCATTTCTTCTGCCCGCTTTAATCCTTCTTCTGTGCTGTTTACTTTATAGCACGCCAACACTGGACTTAGTTTTTCACGAGAAAGTGGTTCTTGTGGACCGACGCTTTTTAATTCGGCTACAAGAATTTTCGTATCAACAGGTACATCAACGCCTGCCATTTTTGCAATTTCATACGCTGGTTTACCGACAATATTCGGATTGACTGCACACGTATTTTCATTGATAACAAGCTTTTCAACTTTTTTCTTTTCTTCTTCGTTTAAGAAATAGCACTTATTTGCGATCATTTCGTTTTTCACCGCATCATAAATCTCTTTATCAATAATGACCGCTTGCTCCGATGCACAAATCATTCCGTTATCAAACGTTTTTGAAAGAATAAGGTCGTTCACCGCGCGTTTAATATTTGCTGTTTTTTCAATATAACAAGGCACGTTACCAGGTCCAACCCCTAATGCTGGTTTTCCTGAGCTATATGCCGCTTTCACCATGCCTGCTCCACCTGTCGCAAGAATAAGCGAAACACCAGGGTGATGCATCAATTGTTGCGTTGCTTCGACAGAAGGAGTTTCAATCCATTGAATACAATGTTCTGGCGCACCCGCAGCAATGGCTGCATCGCGCAAAATACGTGCTGCTTCACTGCTACATTTTTGCGCAGATGGGTGGAACGCAAAAATGATTGGATTGCGCGTCTTGATTGAAATAAGCGCTTTAAACATCGTTGTTGATGTTGGGTTTGTTACTGGTGTAACTCCAGCGATGACTCCAACAGGCTCAGCAATTTCAATAATACCTTCTTGTTCATTTTCGCGAATGACGCCAACTGTTTTATCGTATTTAATGTTATGGTAAATATATTCTGTCGCAAAAATGTTTTTAATGATTTTATCTTCATACACGCCACGTTTTGTTTCTTCAATCGCTAACTTCGCTAAATACATATGTTTGTCAAGTCCAGCTAACGCCATTTGCTTGACGATATGATCAATCGCTTCTTGATCGTAATCACGAAACGCTTTTAACGCTTTTTGCGCATTCGCGACGAGCGTATCGATCATTTTTGTAACTTCTTTCTTTTGGTCTAATACTTTTTCATCAACAGCCATATAAGACCCTCTCCCTCCTGTATTGTCCTTGTGAAGTTTTTCACAAGTTAATTGAAAATAAAAATGTGATTGTTTTCACATTCACATTATAACGAGGGTAAGCTTGTTTGTGTGTGTCAACTTTGTGAAATATTGAGCAAATATGTTGTATAAGAGAACCGCTTCTTATAGAGAAGGCGGTTACTCACACACTGGATTGCGTGGAATCTTTGCAAACGAAATATCGTTGTACATGCGCGTATTTCGCTTAACGATCACGACGTAGTTAACCGTCCATATATAAGAAGGAATATCTTGATCATCTTCAAACATCATTGCTTCAAATTCATCGCCAATCATTTCTTCAAATAGCTCCAATGTATATGTTTCTGCATCTGTTGAAAAGTTTCTCCATTCGCATACAAGCATCATCCGTCACCTCAACTTTTCTTTTGTTACCATTATTGTAACATTATTTTCTTTATTAGAGATTGTGAAATATTGAACAAATCATGAATATTGCTTATTTGTTATATACGCTTGTTTTGGGTGGTTTAGTTGATTTGGATACTTTAAGTGCATTTTCCCTTCAGCCAATAACTTTCCTAAATAATTGTTGCGCAGCCCGTCTGGCGTTCGATCTAATAAATAAGCTAATTCTTTTAACATTAATGGCCGATGGGCACATAGTTGCAAAATGACTTCTTCCATCTTTGCCGGTGCAAGCCTTTTTTTCTTACGCGCAATCTCAGCAATACTCCAGAGCTCTTGATCGATATTCGTTTCTTCTTCATTATTTATGGAGTTGATTAGATTGTTTATAGAGTTTTGGTCGCTATTATAGGAGTTATTTCCGCTAATTACGGAGTTAGGTCCACTATTTACGAAGTTCGATTCTTTATTTACGGACTCCAACTCTTTATTTACGGACTCTAACTCACTATTTATGGAGTTTTGGCCGCTATTATAGGAGTTTGCGTCATTATTTATGGAGTCGGCTAGCTCTAAATTGTCTGACCAATCACATATCATCTCTAGATCATCGTCTTGTTTATGTCTTTCTGGAAAGGACACGATTGGTAATGTAATAACCGTCCGTTCCTGGAAATCGTATTGATCAATGACAGGCTGTTGCAAACAAATCGTTTCGATCGTTTTCAAACCGACTCCAGCTCGTTTACAAAAATGAATGTAAATAAACATTTTAAACACATTCGGATTACGCAAATGGCTGACACCGCCGCTAAATGCTTGTTCTAAAGGAATACCGAAAAGCCCAGGATTAGAAAATTGCACGTATGAGCGTTGCCGTTCGACAATAATGCCCCCATCACCGTTGTAATCGGCATGAACAATCGCATTAACGAGCGCCTCATGCATAGCTTCTTTTTCAGCTTCTGATCCATCTTTTAGCTCGTTCATTACTTTAAAATAAAAATCATAAATATTTCCCGACCACGTTCCATCTTGTGAAGTAAAACGATTTGTCCAATGCATATGATTATCGTCATGTTCACGATATTCAAGAAAGTATTGTGGTAAAACTTCTGTAATCATTCGCTCTTCGCTAAACATAAGAAGCCCTGCGAGTGTGAGACCCTCTTTGCTTGTGTTTCGTATTTTTCCCCATGCTCCAATCTTATATAAAAAATCTTTCGTTTCTAAACCGTTCCATGGGTGGTTTGGCTTGACTGTCGCAAATTGCTCACGATAATGGCGAACAGATTCTAAATGCAATTCATTCAGCCCGTAATGTTCTAAGACGATATTATCTTGTAAACGAACACTTGCATCTTTATTCACTTTAACTCTCCCTCTTACGTTATGTTGTAAAAACATTTCTATATTCGTCTATTTCCATTTTATCATCTTTATAAATGTTCATCATAAACTTTTCCGTTTGGGGTAAATTAAGAAAAATATGGGTATGGAGGAATGAAGTCATGTCTTTACCAAGGTTGTCCCAATCGTATTGGCTACAAGCAACAACAATACCATCCTTTCCGCCTTTGACAAAGCCGATTAAAACGGATGTAGCGATTATTGGTGGAGGAATAACAGGTATTACAACCGCTTATTTGCTCGCTAAACAAGGCGTGCGTGTCGCCGTCATCGAAGCAAATCGGCTATGTCATGGCACAACTGGGCATACGACAGCAAAAATAACTGCCCAACATGATCTTATTTATCATGAGCTGATTGCTCACTTCGGTGAGGATAGCGCTCGTCAATATTACGAAGCAAATAGCGAGGCAATACAGTTTATTTTGCAAACAGTAAAAGAAAACGATATCCATTGCGATTTATCGCTAGAAAATGCATACGTATATACGACTGAAGAAACGCAATTATATAAGCTTGAGGCGGAATGGAAAGCGTATGAAACGATCGGCATTGACGGAGCATATGTCGACCAACTGTCGCTTCCTTTTTCCGTTCAAGGTGCAATCATGATGCGCAACCAAACGCAATTCCATCCGCTCCATTATTTAAAAACATTAGTGGAACTCGCTGTCAAACATGGGGCATCTTTTTATGAACAAACCGTTGCACAACATATTGAGACATCGACAAGACCGGTTGTACAAACGAAAAATGGAGCAACGATCACTTGTGACACCGTTGTCATTTGTACTCACTTTCCATTTTTTGATCCTTCTTTTTATTTTGCACGTTTACATGCCGAACGGTCATACGTTATTGCAGTCGAGTCGCATGAACGATTGCAAGGCATGTATTTAAGCGCAAATGAGCCAAAGCGCTCGCTTCGATTTGCCGTGCTGAACAACAGACCGCTTCTCTTGATTGGAGGCGAGTCGCATAAAGTCGGGCAAGGAACAAACATGATGCAACATTACGAAGCATTACAGTCATTTTGTAACCACACGTTTGGATTATCAAATGTATTATATCGTTGGTCGGCACAAGACTTAGTAACGTTAGATCATCTTCCTTACATCGGCCCTGTCCGTGCTAGTTATCCAAACGTGCTTGTCGCGACAGGATATCGAAAGTGGGGAATGACGACAGGCACTGTCGCAGCCCACCTTTTAACCGATTTAACGTTGCAAAAAGAGAACAGCTATGCCCATCTATTTACGCCGTCACGATTTATCGCCCATCCATCACTTCAAAACTTCGTGACAGAAGGAATCGATGTCGCGAAACATTTCTTAACCGGAAAGCTTGAATACGCCCTTCGTACCCCTCGCGACATATCGCCAGGAGAAGGAGCTGTAGTCAATGTAGACGGAAAACGGGCAGGTGCATACCGCGACGAACAAGGTACGCTTTATGTCGTCGACACGACTTGTACACATATGGGGTGCGAGCTTGAATGGAACAACAGTGAACACTCTTGGGATTGCCCATGTCATGGCTCTCGCTTTTGTTTTACCGGAAAAGTTTTAGAAGGACCTGCCATCGAACCGCTCCAGCGGATTGAAGGGGATGTATAATGAAAGGAGAAAGTTGAAAAATTGCTCGCAAAAGAAATACAAAAACAGCTTGAATCGATCGTCAAAAAACTGCAGAAATATGAAGTCGATCCGATCGGATTTGGCTTATATGCGCGCGCTTATGAATACAAGCAGTTTAAAAAACAAAAAAGCTGGGCAAAAGCATTTGCGAAGGCGGACGTCAACATTCGTCTGACCGTTGAAATCGTTAATTATGGCGTTCTCTAATAGCGAAAAAAAGTTGCTCAATATAGGCCGATCATTCATAATAAACTTAAACATACGAAAAATGAGGTGAGATAAAAAAGATGGAAGATCGCGTCATCATTCGCTTTGAACATGTCACAAAACAATACGATGATGATCCTCCTGTGCTTGATGACGTCAGTTTTGAAATCGAGCGCGGAAAGTTTTATACCCTCCTTGGACCTTCTGGATGTGGAAAAACGACTATTCTTCGCTTAATCGCTGGTTTTATTGAACCGACGAAAGGCAACATTTATTTTCATGGCAAGCGGATAAATGGCATTCCAGCAAATAAGCGGCAAGTGAATACTGTTTTTCAAGACTATGCGCTTTTCCCCCACTTAAATGTTTTTGAAAACGTCGCTTTTGGATTGCATATAAAAAAAATGCCAAAGATAGACATTGAACGAAAAGTAAAAGAAGCGCTTCGCTTCGTAAACTTAGCAGGATATGAGCAACGTGCTATTCATGAAATGTCAGGAGGACAACGACAACGTGTCGCTATCGCCCGCGCGATCGTCAACGAGCCCGATGTCCTTTTATTAGATGAACCGCTTTCCGCTCTCGACTTAAAGCTACGAACAGAAATGCAATATGAGTTGCGCGAATTACAACGACGGCTTGGCATTACGTTTATTTTCGTCACTCACGATCAAGAAGAAGCGCTTGCGATGTCTGATGAAATTTTCGTGTTAAACAAAGGAAAAATTGAACAACGCGGCACGCCAAAAGACATTTACGATGAGCCCGTCAATCGCTTTGTCGCTGATTTTATCGGGGAGTCAAACATTATTGTCGGGACGATGATTGATGACTTCGTTGTAGAGTTTGCGAATCAACAATTTACGTGCGTCGATCGCGGGTTTGCGAAAAATGAACGAGTCGATATTGTCATTCGCCCTGAAGATTTAGAATTAACAACTGTTGAACGTGGCAAATTGCGCGTGCGTGTTGATTCTGTTTTATTTCGCGGTGTACATTATGAGCTTTGTTGTTATGATGCATATGGTAACGAGTGGCTCGTTCACTCGACAAAAAAGGCGGATATCGGGGAAGAAATCGGCCTCCATTTTGAGCCAGAAGCTATTCATGTTATGAAAAGAAGTGGGGGGGAATAACATGCGCCGATACGCTTATGCCATCCCCTATTGGTTATGGATCGGTTTGTTCGTCATTGCGCCGATTATTCTTATTGTGTACTATTCGTTCTTCGATATCGAAGGACATTTCTCGCTCGTCAATTATCAAACTTTTTTTACGCCAGTTTATTTACGAATGACATTAAATTCGTTTTGGTATGCATTTTTAATTACAGCATGCTCACTTCTTATTGCTTATCCGACTGCCTATTTGTTAACGAAAACGAAGCATAAGCAGCTATGGTTATTGCTTATTATTTTACCGACATGGGTCAATTTATTGTTGAAGGCATACGCCTTTCTCGGTTTGTTTGGCACGTATGGGGCGGTCAATGCACTATTTGAAGCGATTGGCATCGGGACAAAACAATTATTGTTTACAGATTTCAGTTTTGTTTTCGTATCTGTTTATATTTTTATTCCGTTTATGATTTTGCCGATTTTTAACTCGCTTGAAAAATTGAACCCTTCTTTGATCGATGCAGCGCGCGACTTAGGGGCAAGCGAATGGACGACATTTCGTCGCGTCATTTTTCCGCTCACGCTCGATGGCGTCAAAGCAGGGTGCCAGGCGGTATTTATTCCGTCGCTTTCGCTCTTTATGTTGACGCGATTAATCGCTGGAAACCGCGTCATTACGCTCGGCACCGCTGTCGAGCAGCATTTTCTCGTGACGCAAAACTGGGGAATGGGTGCGACAATCGCTGTCTTTTTAATGATTGCCATGGCCGGCACCATGGCTTTAACAGGAAATAAAAAATGGGGGGTGAGACAATGAAAATTTCTCGCCTCTATTTAGCGTTTGTGTTTTTCGTGTTATACATGCCCATTTTTTATTTAATTTACTACTCGTTCAACAGCGGCGGAACGATGCATCATTTCGAATCGTTTACGCTTGACTGGTATAAGGAAGTGTTTGCTGATACACGCTTGCTTATTATCGTTTTGCATACGATTATTATCGCCTTATTATCGTCATCGCTTGCGACAATCATTGGCGTTTTAGGAGCGATCGCCATTTATTATGCGAAGCATCGTTGGAAGCAAACGTTGCTTACGTTAAATAACATCTTAATTGTCAGCCCTGACGTTATTATTGGGGCATCGTTTCTAATCTTGTTTACGATTGCGGGCATTCAACTCGGATTTACGTCCGTTCTTTTGTCGCACATTGCTTTCAGCATCCCGATTGTCGTGTTAATGGTATTACCGAAGCTACAAGAAATGAGCCCAACATTAATTGACGCAGCACGCGATTTAGGGGCAAACGAATGGAACGTCTTAACGAAAGTCGTCCTCCCATACATTACACCAGGCATTTTTGCCGGCTTTTTCATGGCGCTCACGTACTCGCTTGATGACTTTGCGGTCACGTTTTTCGTAACAGGAAATGGTTTCTCAACATTATCTGTCGAAATTTATTCACGTGCACGCCAAGGGATTTCTTTATCCGTTAACGCTTTATCTACCCTTCTTTTCTTATTTACGCTTTTCCTCGTCGTTGTGTATTACATAATGACACAACGTGCTAGCGTAAAGGGGGGAAAAAAATGAAAAAAGTACTGTCGCTTTTTTTGCTTGTTTGGCTCATTGCTTTTAGTTTGCTTTATGTGACAAAAACGATCGAATCATCCGAAGGGTATGGAGGAAACAACACGTTAACGATTTATAACTGGGGCGATTATATTGATCCTGCGCTTATTAAAAAATTTGAAAAAGAAACAGGTCTCAAAGTCATTTATCAAACGTTTGATTCAAATGAAGCGATGATGACGAAAATTTCCCAAGGCGGTGCGACATTTGATGTCGCTGTGCCGTCAGAATACGCCATCAGCAAAATGAAAGAGGAAGGGTTATTGTTGCCGATCGATCATTCGAAAATCCCAAACTTACGCTATATTGATGAGCGTTTTTTGAACTTGTCATTCGATCCGGGCAATGAATATTCCATTCCTTACTTTTGGGGAACAGTCGGCATCGTCTATAACCGCGCACTACTTGGTGGAAAAGAAATTACAAGTTGGAACGATTTATGGGATCCATCGTTTAAAAATCAAATTTTGCTTGTCGATGGCGCACGCGAAATTATGGGCATGGCGCTAAATAGTTTGCATTATTCCCTGAATGATACGAACAAGGCTCATTTACAACAAGCAAAACAAAAACTCGATAAGCTAACGCCAAACGTAAAAGCGATCGTTGGTGACGAAATTAAAATGCTTCTTGCAAATGAAGAAGCAGCGATCGGTATCGTTTGGTCAGGGGATGCGGCAGAAATCATGTGGGAAAACGAACGGCTTGATTATGTCATCCCAAAAGAAGGAACAAATCTATGGTTTGATAATATGGTCATTCCAAAGACAGCGAAAAACATTGAAGGAGCACATCAATTTATCAATTTTATGCTTGATCCGAAAAACGCTGCCCAAAATGCCGAATACGTCGGCTACTCGACACCAAATAAAAAAGCGCTTGAATACTTGCCGAAAGAGATTGTTGAAGACGAACGTTTTTATCCAAGTGAACAGCTTGCTGATAAGCTTGAAGTATATGAAAACCTCGGTAAAAGCATGCTTGCGTATTACAATGAATTGTTTTTACAGTTTAAAATGCATCGCAAATAAGGGATGGCGAAAAAGCCATCCCTTCAGCTTGTCGACTTTGTCGACAAGCTGAAGCGGCTGAATTCAGCCGCTTTTTTACTTATAACTGCAAAACCCTTTAGTTATGATGATCATACAAACATTCGTAACTATTTTTTGATTCTGCTAGTTGAAAATACAGTTCACTATCATTTAACTCGCCACACGTGTTGATAAAACATCGTCCACTCGCAGGCTTGGGTCGTTCCAAATTTTAATCCATTTTCTAAACGCTGTAATGAAAATGATAAACCCTAGACATAACATGATGATAGATAACACACCGTTCACAACATTATATCCAGCTGCTTGTGGATTGAAATAAACATTCGTAATCATCCAATATCCTGCCACATTTACTGTGACAAAAAGATAGGCGAGCGGAACTAAGCATGTAAGCATATAACGACGTTTAGTAGCTACTTTCAAAATAACAGTCGCCCCAACAATTAGTCCAATGGAAGCCATTAATTGATTTGAGACGCCAAATAAAGCCCAAACTGAACCAATATCCCCTGAAAATAATAAGTAACCCCAAGCAAGGCATGCTAAGGCACTTGCAAAAATGTTACCCGGCAACCAATCTACCCTTTTCAACGGTTTATAAAATTCACCGAAAAAGTCTTGAATTAAATAGCGGGCAACACGAGTCCCAGCATCAATTGCTGTTAAAATAAAGACAGCTTCGAACATAACCACAAACTGGAAAAAGTATGAAGCTAAATCACTAAACCAAGAAATGCTGGTGAAAATATAAGTCATTCCAACAGCTAAAGAGACTGCTCCACCTGTTCTTCCTTCTAGATCTAAACCGATTTGCTCACTAAGTTCTTCTAAATGTACAGTTGACATTCCTAACTTTTGATACACTTGAGGCGATGAGTTAATTGCAAAATAGTCACCAGGCTGTAGCGAAACTGCCGCAATTAAAGCCATGATTGCAACTAAACATTCAACAAGCATGCCTCCGAACCCAACAATTTTAATATCTTGCCAACGATCAAGCATTTTAGGCGTAGTCCCTGAACCGACAAATGCATGGAAGCCTGAAATCGCACCGCAAGCAATTGTAATAGAAATAAATGGCCAAACAGGACCTGCAATAATTGGACCTCCACCATCTATAAATTGAGTCAATGCCGGCATTTGAACCGTTGGGTTAATAATGAAAACTCCAATAATTAATGCAATGAATACACCGATTTTCATAAAGCTACTTAAATAGTCACGCGGTGCTAGTAACAACCAAACTGGTAAGGATGCTGCAAAAAAAGCATATATAGGTAATATAATTGCCAACGTTTTTGAATCAAATGTTAACCATTGCCCTAATGCTGTTTCCTGTATAGAAGGGCCTAGAAAAACACAGATCATTAAAAGAATAAAGCCAACAGTACTAGCAAGTTTTAAATTTCCTGTCTTTTTATAAAATAGACCGACTCCCATAGCAATTGGAATCGTAATACCCACCGCAAAAGTTCCCCATGGATTACGTTCTAGGGCATGAAGCACCACCATGGATAATCCTGCCATAGTAATCGTAATAATAAATAACATAGCTAAACCCGTACAAAACCCAGCAACCGGTCCTAACTCTTCTTTTGCCACTTCTGAAAGTGACTTTCCTTTTTTACGCATAGATGCAAAAAGGACTACCGCATCATGCACAGCTCCTCCGATAACTGCTCCAATTAAAAGCCAGATTAAACTTGGAAGATACCCAAACTGTGCCGCTAAAATAGGACCTACTAGCGGTCCAGCAGCTGCAATGGCTGCAAAGTGATGACCAAACGTTACCCATTTATTCGTTGGAACATAATCCTTTCCATCATTTAATTCATGCGCTGGTGTTTCCCTCTTCTCATCCAATTGTTTCAGTTTCATGACT
The DNA here is from genome assembly GCF_050480245.1 of Bhargavaea massiliensis. Lineage (GTDB taxonomy): Bacteria > Bacillota > Bacilli > Bacillales > Anoxybacillaceae > Anoxybacillus. Next base: position 12,153 of record NZ_JBCNEQ010000048.1, read on the forward strand.
TTGACCGCCATGAATGTCCCATACAAACGGTATGCGATCATTAGGAAGCACATCGTTCCAATCACAATTGTAACCGCATTCATTTCATCCCATCCCCTTTCATAATATTCATTTTAAATGTATTTATATATTAGCATAGATAGCGTTTTCATTCTTGTTTTCAATTTAAGATGTCGTAATTAGAGGATGGGTAACAAAATAAAGCTGTTTAAATTCAAATAATCCACTTTTAAATCCCAATGAATTCTTTTAAATCTTTCACATACGTACGACTGACTGGAATTTTTTCTCCATCTTCCATGATCAAGTTGTATGTAGAGTGAAACCAAGGTTCAATTTCTACAATTCTATCCAAGTTGACTAAATATGCTCTATGAACTCTTACGATCGAAGTGTTTTTCAGCTTTCGCTCAAATCCAATTAATGGCTCATTTACTTCATACGAACCTTTCTTTGTCACAATAATAGTGCTACCTAATTGCGTACGAATATACAAAATGTCTGTAATTGTAACCATAACAATTTTTTCGTTCACATTTAAGGCTACTTTGTTTAATTTTACTAATGAACTTGCTCGTTGAGTAGCTCCTTTTGTTTCACTCGCTACATGCCTACGTTGATTTAGTATTTTTTTTATGGTGTGATGTACACGTTGCTCCTCAAAAGGTTTTAAAATATAATCTATGGCATTTAATTCAAAAGCTTCGAGTGCATATTCATCATACGCAGTCGCAAAAACAATTTGTGGGGGATCATCCATCTCGTTAATTTTTTTCGCCAAAACGAGTCCACTATCATCAGCTAACTGTATATCAATAAACATAACGTCAACTTTGATCGATTCGATTTGTGTCAACGCTTCATAAATACAATCCGCTTCTCCAACAATTTCGACTTCTTTTGTTCTTTTCAACAAATAAGCCATCTCGTCTCTTGCTAAAGGCTCATCATCAACAATAAAAACTTTTAACATTCCAATCTCCCTCTCTTTTATGACCGTGTGAGTGGAATAATAATGAACACCTTTGTACCAACACCCAATTTACTTTTTATTTTGAAGACTCCTTCTCCTCCATAAATCTCTTCAATCCTTGTTTTTATGTTCCACAACGCTGTTCCAGTCCCCTCTACTGAAGCAACTGTTTTATGACCGAGCTTTTTAATTAATTCTTCTGGAATTCCTTTACCATTATCTTCTGTCACGATGATAACTTTATCGCCTTCTAAAAACGCTTTCACTTTCACAATACATTTCCCTTTAAATCCTTTTGAGAAAGCATGTTTCATTGCATTTTCAACTAATGGTTGTAATGTGAAAGGGGGGATCAAGACGTTATAAAGCTCTGCATCAATTTCTATATGAATAGTATATTTGCCAGGAAATCTCGCTTGTTCAATTGCTAAATACGCCTCTACGTGTTCAAGCTCTTTCTCTAAAGGAATCAAGTGTTGCCGTGCTCCTTGTAAATTACTTCGAAAAAAAGTACTTAAATGTAATAAAAGTTTACGAGCTTGATCTGCATCCGTTCGGATCAAAGCTGACACAGTATTAATTGCGTTAAATAAAAAGTGTGGATGAACTTGTGCCTGTAGAGCTTTAATCTCGGCATCTTTTAATAGTTTACGTTGAAATTCAGCTTCTGCTAGCTCCAACTGAGTTGAAAATAACTTACTTAGCCCTTCTGCTAGCTCTTGTTGTACTAAGTCCAAACGATTTGGATCTGTATAATAAAGCTTGAGTGTCCCGACCGTCTTATCATGTGAATTGAGCGGCAATACAATGGCTCCTTTTAATGGACAATCTTTTTGAGAACATTGGATATCTTCCGAAGAGGTTGCTTTTAAAATTTCCCGTTGTTCAAGCACACGTTTAGTCAATGTCGTCGATAGGGGTGACTGCGGTATGTGATGGTCCTCTCCCACTCCAACGTGCGCCAACACTTGATTACAATCTGTAATGGAAATCGCATCAGCTTCGGTGTGACGCAACATTAACTCCGCCACTTTCTTACTTGATTCAACAGTTAATCCTTTTCTAAAATACGGTAAAGTTTGGTCAGCTATATATAGAGCTTTATGCGTCTGAAGAGTTCGTGTTTTTTCCTCTTCCAATAAAATCCCTTGAATAAGTAGTACAAATAAAAACATGCCTAAACCGTTAATTAAAATCATTGATGGGGCAATGACTTTCACCAAATGAAGAGCAGAGTCAAAAGGCTTAGCCACTATTAAAATAATACCCATCTGAGTCACTTCGATTAGAACTCCAATGATTACCGCTTTCCATTTCGAAGACTCTTGACGAATATTAAATTTCGTTCCAATAAATCCTGTTACAAATCCAGCTAATATTGTTGAAATAGCACACGCAACAGCTGTATATCCTCCTAAAGTTAGCCGATGTAAGCCAACTACGATTCCCGTTCCAATCCCAACAATTGGACCACCCAATAGTCCTCCAATAGCAACTCCCATAATTCTTGTGTTAGCTATTGCACTTCCTTCTTCTAAACGAAGCTGCCATCCGTGAGAAGTAATCGTTCCTCCCGAGATAGCAACACCAGTATAGTTACTTACTATACCGAATAATACAAATATCCCTATTAAAATGAGCTTATCTTTTAACTCGTGTTTATGGTCTACCATTTGACGAAAGAATTTCATTCTTGATAATAAAAACGCGAGCATAACTAATATACCAACTCGTTCAACCATTAGAGGTATCAATTCGGTCATGATTTATCGCTCCCAATCATATACTGATGAGCAAAATTAAGCTATTATGATTAAATACGAGTGAACACTTTATTTAAAAAACAAATGAAAGTATTTTTACTTCACACAAAAACGTTCATATTAGATTTTTATAAAATCTTGAGAGTTCAAAAAACTACCAACATGAATCTTTAGATCCCTGTTAAAAAGGCTACCATGTGCACCTCTACATGTAAAGTTTCTATAAGGGGAAAAAGCGGCTGAATTCAGCCGCTTTTTTTTACTTATGATACGGTTCTCCGCGATTGATACGGAATGCGCGGTAAATTTGCTCGGTTAAAATAAGACGCATGAGTTGATGTGGAAAGGTCATTTTTGAAAACGAAAGGGATTCGTTTGCCCGTTTCATGACGTCATCGCTTAAGCCGAGCGACCCACCGATGACAAAAGCAATTTTGCTTTTTCCATATGTCGCTAACCGATCAAGCGTTTGAGCGAACTGCTCAGAAGACATCATTTTTCCTTCAATCGCTAAGGCGATCACATGCATGTCATCCGTAACTTTTGCTAAAATACGCTCGCCTTCTTTCTTTTTGACGAGCTCCATTTGTTGTTCGCTTAACTGTTCTGGCGCTTTTTCATCCGCTACTTCAACGATGTCCATTTTCGCATATGTTGATAAGCGCTTCATATACTCTTCGATGCCTTGTTTTAAATATTTCTCTTTTAACTTACCCACGGCAATAATGTATATATTCACAAGTGATCCCCACTTTACAAACATAATATCCACAAGTTTTATCCACATATCCACAACACGAATCCACATATTGTGTAGAAACATTAGTTCCCTACTATATATACAGCGCGTTGTTCACAAAAATCGCATATTTCTTCTTTTTTATCCACAGAAATTGTTGATATTTCAGGTGCTTGTTGTTTTTCATCCACATACATATCAATAGCGAGTTCAACATGTTGTTCACAACATTTCCACACAATGCATCACTCCTTGTTCATGAATGAAACGACAGGGAATTCCCTGTCGTTTCATTATAACGACTGTTTTGCTAATTTCAATGTGACTGTTTTCTTTTTGCCATCACGGTAAAATGTTACTTTCATCGTATCGCCAATTTGTTTGCGATTATATAAATGTTTTCTTAACTCGATCACATCGGCAATTTTTTCGTCATCTAATGCCACAATGACATCAAATTCACGCAAACCAGCTTGGGCAGCTGGTGATCCCGGTACGACTTGTAAAATAGCTACTCCTTCCGTGACGTTAGGAGGCAAATGAAGCGTCTGTTGCCAATGATATGCTGGAATATCACTTAACGAGCGCAATTCAACTCCCATATATGGACGGCGAACTTGCCCAAACTTCTCTAAATCCGCAATAATTGGCTTTGCATAGTTGATCGGAATCGATAATCCGATTCCTTCAACAGCTTCTTGAGCAATTTTCATGGAGTTAATTCCAATGACTTGACCTTCGATATTTACAAGTGCTCCACCGCTGTTTCCTGGGTTAATGGCAGCGTCTGTTTGCAATACCTCTGCATGCCAGTCTGGAATACCGTCTTGATCAATATCAATTGGAATCGTACGGTTTACGCCTGAAATGATTCCTTGTGTAACTGATCCCGCAAATTGCAAACCGAGCGGATTACCAACTGCAATAACTGGCTCTCCTACTTTTACGACATCAGAGTTGCCGAATTCAGCTACATTTGTTACGTGTTTTGCGTCAATTTCTAATACGGCTAAATCCGTCCACACATCACTTCCAAGCAGGCGCGCTTGTACTTTTGCTCCGTCGCTTAAACTTACTTCCACACGACTTGCACCTTCAATAACGTGATGGTTCGTTACGATATATGCCTTATTTCCTTCTTTTTTATAAATGACCCCCGAACCAGTTCCTGCTTCTCCACCTTCCGACCAAAAGCTCGCCTCTTGAATATTGACAATGCCAACAACAGCATCCGATACTCTATTCACCGCTTTTGTTACTTGAGTCACAACATCGACAGCTACACTTTTATCTACTTTTGGTTGCTCTGTTACATTCACTTGTTTTTCTTCCGTTTGTTCGAGCTCATAAGGCAAGACATCCCATTTCACTAGTGAAGGGATAGCGACAACGACAAGCATACCGCCTAAAATGGCCCCGACTATCCCTGCTAAAAAAGCGCCTCCACGATTGCCTTTTTGTTTTTGACGAATATGTTCATAATGATCATCATAATAACCCATCTTTCACCCGTCCTTTCTTTATAACATGCTGCTTCATTTTTCATTATAATGCTCTTTTTTCCTAACTATCTAGTCTAATGATATACATACAATATATTGTTGAAAAAACGATGAAATTTATACAGAAATGAGCTCTGTTGGACGAGCCGGATCCGTATCATAAAGTTGAAATGATTCTCCCACGATCACCCCTCTTCTTTCAAGCGTCTGAGCAACTGTCATGCGCGCTAATTCTTTCATATTGTTATCTTGGCTTAAGTGAGCTAAATAAATGCGCTTTGTTTGATCACCAATAACATCCGCTAAGGCAAAGCCAGCATCTTCATTTGAAACGTGCCCTACATCGCTTAAAATGCGACGTTTAATATGCCACGGATATTTCCCTATCCGTAACATATCCACGTCGTGATTGCTTTCAAACACAAATACATCGGCATGGCGAATGACACCTTTCATTCGATCGCTCACATATCCTGTATCCGTAATCAAAACTAGTTTCTTTCCGCCATAATGAAACACATAAAACATCGGCTCAGCTGCATCATGAGACACGCCAAATGACTCGACATCCATATCTCCGAACGTGCGAACGGTACCGGTCGGAAAAATAAATTTTTGTTCAGAGGGGATGTCCCCGATGAGCCCGTCCATCGCTTTCCACGTCTTTTCATTTGCGTAAATCGGAAGGCGATATTTACGGGCAATGACACCTAATCCTTTAATATGGTCGCTATGTTCATGTGTCACTAAAATGCCGGTTACATCTTGAATGTTTCGATCAATATGAGCAAATAGTTGTTCTAATTGTTTGCCGCTTAACCCTGCATCAACAAGCAATCGTTCACGTTCCGTTTCTACATAAAAGGCATTTCCTGTGCTACCACTTGCTAGAACGCTAAACCTCATCTCATTCACTCCAACACTTTATTTTCATCACTAATCACTTGTCCTTCAAATGCATTGACATAATAATCCGTTTCTCCATTCACAACAACATGCCACGTCGGTGTTAATACTTGCGAAGCAGTAAATTGGACAAGTGCATAATAGCCAAGATCGATTTTTGTTACTCGATCGCCCGGCTTTAAGTAATTTCGCTTATACAACGTCTCTAGCGCTTTAATCGCTGGCAAAATTTCTTGTTTTTTCTCATCCTTTTCTAAATCAACGAGCAACGTTTGCTCATAGCCGACCATCTCCTTTTGGTCATTGACATAAATAAGCAACATGCTGCTTACGTTTTTGTAAATCGTTTTCCCATCGTATTGTTGAAAATAGACGAGCGCTTGTAAATCTTCATCATACTTCCAAAACGTATATTGATCCCCAGCAATCATATTTTGCTTTAAAAATTCCGTTAGCCGATAACCGTCTTTTGGATCTTGTAGCGGAACGGGCTGAATAAAATGAGCTTGCAAAACGGTTTCGTTTGCGGATTCAACTTGCTGGTTCGGCAATTTCTTAATTTCTTCTTCCGTAAATGTTTTGCTTTTTCCGCTCACATATGTCGCTTTTGTTATTTCTTTTGGTAAATCGACATATGTAATGCCGTCCGCTGCAAGCTGCTCTTCAATTGTCGCTTCTAAAATGACATCGAGCTGACTACTATTTTTTTTCTGAATAAATTGATAACCTAAAAATATATCGAGAATGAGGAACGTAATAATAAAAATGGTCTTTGTTTTACTCCAATCCAATGATATCCCCTCTTCGTTCATCTGTCGTCATCACAATTTTTCGCCACGTTCCGTTATATAAACAGTACCAAGCTGGCTCTAACATGACGATATTTTCTCGCTCCAAATCGCGAATGAGCTCGTAACCGATAGCGATGTCATCAATTAATTCATGATCAATGTTTTTTTGTTTTTTCAACTGATCAATGACTTCATACCCAGACGAAAGCGTAATTGGCAAGCTAACGCGGTCAGGAATAGCTAATGTAAATAGCGGACGTTGATAATTGATAATTTCATTTTCTCCCCATATTTGTACAATTTCCGCCATTCCGTAACGATTAAACACAGGATAACCATTGGCAAACAAACGAAACGTCACCTTTTTATCGTCTTCATCTAAGCGGTCAAAATAATACGTATCCGTCCAACCGCCGTGATCGTTCACAAAATCGATACTCTTTTGTAAAATCGTTGGATCTGAAGTTTGTGTCTCACCACGAGCCGCTGGATTGACATACAGTAGTAATTTTTTAGAAAAGTCGACATCCATTAAACGTGAACCATCTGTATATTCCTCACCAAAAGTGAGCACATCTTTTTTCACAAAACTTGGATCTGTAAATAATGCATCTTTAAATCGATCTGTACTTAATTCATCCATATAATACTGCAATCGGTTTAATACGATCGGACGAGCAGGTAAAAATAGCGATTTTGTTTTGCTAATGTCATACGATAAAAATGGTGTATAACGCTCTGCTTGGGCATAATATGTTTGTTTTAAATTTTCAATCGACGCATCTTGAGCAACCGCTTGATATATGCTTCGTTCATCTGCGGAAACGAAGTAGACGTTGATCTCTTCTTCATTTTCATTCATCGGAATAATGATACGATCAAACTGAACTTTTTCAACATCTTGATCTTCAAACTGAAACATCGTTCGATACATTTCAATCGGTATGTCATCGGGATAAATAATTTCAATTTTTCCTTTTCCACGGATAAAGGAAAGAAATTGTTCTTTCTTTATCGTGCTTGATATGTTTTCGAAATGATCGAATGTCCAATTTTTCATCTCTTTCATAAATTTATAAATGTCCGAATGATGTGTTATCCCATAATGTTGTTCATTTTTATGAATGAAAATATAACGAGGCTGAATGACTGTGCCATAATCAACGGCGACATTACTGACAGGAACATTTTGAATGTATTTTGCGTTTTCGATGAAATCATATTTCGGTTGATAAGTCCATAAACCCCACGTTAAAAAAACGCTCGTACATACAAGAATCGTCAATACAATTGACTTGATCGTTTCGTATTTCATCGTTTTCATCCTTTTTTCTGTTGTTCAATCGGCAAAGTGAAGTAGATGGTTGTCCCTTTTCGCTCTTGACTTTCCGCCCAAATACGTCCACCATGTGCAACGACAACCTCTTTTGCAATCGCAAGACCTAATCCTGTTCCGCCGAGCTTACGCGAACGTGCCTTGTCGACACGATAAAAACGCTCAAAAATTTTCGATAAATCGGATTTCGGAATACCGACACCTTCATCTTTCACACTTACTTGAATGTAATCTTCTACTTTTTCAACACGAAACGTAATTGTTCCGCCTTGTGGCGAGTATTTAAGCGCGTTCGAAATAATATTATCAAGCACTTGAGTAATTTTATCTTCATCCATATAAACAATTATTTTTTCATCTGGAAAGTCACGAACAAACGAAACATTTTCTTTTTTTGTTAATTCAAATCGATTAATGACTTTATGGAAATATGGAATAAAATGTACACGTGTTTTTTTCAATTTATAGTCTTTGCTGTCGAGCTTAGAAAGCTGTAACAAATCGTTAACAAGACGAATCATTCGCTCTGTCTCATTTTGTGTCACTTCGATAAATCGCGGAGCAATTTCTTCATCGCGCCAAGCTCCATCCGCAAGCGCCTCTAAATAACTGCGCATCGTTGTGAGCGGCGTTCGCAATTCATGCGAAACATTCGCTACAAACTCTCGACGATCACGATCAATTTTTTCGTGTTCTGTAATGTCATGCAACACAACAATTAATCCGTTCACAAATCCCTTTTCTTTTTGAATCACAGATAAAGAGGCACGTAAAATGTACATTTCCTCGTCTGTACTAAAATCTAAAATTAATGTTTCACGTTCTTCAATTAACGTTTCGAACGTATATTGTTCATCTAGCCCTAATACCGTCACAATTGGTGCAGAAAGCACTGTTTCACGTGAAACATTTAAAATGTTGAGGGCGGCATCATTGATTAAAATAATTCTCCCTTTTCGATCGGTCGCAATGACACCATCTGTCATATGTGTTAATACCGACTCTAATTTACGTCGCTCTCCTTCTGTCGTAGCTTGCGCTTCTTGCAATTTTTTCGTTAAGTTGTTAAAGCTGAGCGCAAGCTGGCCAATTTCATCATATCCATATACTTTTACTTTTCGTGAAAAATTACCTTTTGCCATCGCAACCGCTTGTTTACGCATATCCGAAATTGGACGCGTAATCGTCTGTGCTAACAAAATGCCTAACAATGCTGTAATAACTAAAGCAATTCCTGTTCCTGTTGCTAAAATGTTATTAATTTGTCTCATTTGCGCAAAAACATTTTCCATTGAGGCAACGACATAAATAGCACCTTTAATTTCCTCCCCGACTTTAATTGGTGTAGAAGAAATATACATGCGATGCCCTGTTTTCGGATCAACAAGCATCTTTTCCGTCATCTCGCCTGCTACCAATGTTCGTTTAATAAGTAAATCGGTCGTTCGTTTCCCTACAATATTTTGATTGTATGGATTCGATGTACCTAATATTTTGCTTTTATTATCAATAACACGCACTTCAGAAATATCTTGTGAAACAAAATCTTGTAAAATAGTCCGAATTTTTTCTTCAAGTGTAGGGCTTTTTTTATCGCGTTCCTTATTCATTTCTTGCTCGATGTTATAAGCAAGCAAAGTGACACGCTCATTCAACGAGTTTTTAAAGGTTTCAACAAGCTGCGCTTCGAGTTGGCGCACAAAATAAGCCCCGATAATTTGCATCGCAATTAAAATAAGCAAAATGTAAATTAACGCAAATTTCACATGAATCGATTGAAATATGCTTACTTTTCTCATGCGGTTACTCCTGTTCCGGATTTCGTAAATAATACCCTACTCCACGTCTTGTCACAATCCACGTCGGGTGCGAAGGATTATCTTCAATTTTTTCACGCAAGCGACGAACAGTCACATCAACGGTACGTACATCGCCAAAGTAATCGTATCCCCATACCGTTTGCAATAAATGTTCACGCGTCATCACTTGCCCAATATGTTTCGCTAAATAGTGAAGAAGTTCGAACTCACGATGAGTTAACTCAATTTGCTCACCTCGTTTCGATACTGTATAAGCGTCTGGATGAATCGTAAGCGAGCCGATTTTTATTTCGCTCATTTCTTTCACATCTTGTTCTTGTGTTTGTTGGTGGCGACGTAAATTCGCTTTGACGCGCGCTAACAATTCACGTGTGCTAAACGGTTTCGTTACATAATCATCAGCGCCAAGCTCTAGCCCAAGCACTTTATCAATTTCAGAATCTTTCGCTGTCAACATAATAATTGGCATATCGTATTTTTTACGAATTTCCCGACATACTTCCATCCCATCTTTTTGTGGAAGCATAATATCTAATAAAATTAAATCTGGTTGAATGTCCTCTACTTTTTGTAATGCTTCAACACCGTCGTATGCACAATATACATCATATCCTTCTTTTCTTAAATTAAATTGCAAAATGTCAGCAATCGGTTTTTCATCATCAACAACTAAAATTTTTTTCTCCATTTATGCTCACTCCCCCAAAACGCATATTTACATATAGTGTATCATGTCACTATTATAAAATAAAAAAGCATAGACACATATACGTATCTATGCTTGCAAGTGGCTCGGGACGGAATCGAACCGCCGACACAAGGATTTTCAGTCCTTTGCTCTACCGACTGAGCTACCGAGCCATATAAACAATTTTCTCCACCATACTATTCCACTTGAAACAACGTCCTTCGTCCCGCTCTCCGTTTGCTTACTCAAGATGCTAGTCGAGCGGTACGCTGAGGCCTTGGCACAGAAGCCAATTCGAACGTGCTCTACCGACTGTGTCCCTTCCTCTACTTGTTTATTCAAAGAAGGGTGATGCGTCGGGACAACTCGTAGCTCGACACTGACGCCTTGACTTGTAGCTACCGAGCCATATGTATAACTAACTTCCCAATTTTTATCGCATTGCTATTTCAATAAAAATGGCGGTTCCGACGGGATTCGAACCCGCGATCTCCTGCGTGACAGGCAGGCATGTTAACCCCTACACCACGGAACCGCATTTCAAAAGACATGTTTTATTGTATTATAAAAATAGTAGTAAAGCAATAGTTTTTAAAAAAAACGTCGATGAACGAATCATCGACGTTTTTTGTTATGCATACACACTACGGACAACGTTCGTTTGGGAACGGTCTGGTCCGACAGAGAAAATCGAGAGCGGAATGCCTGTTAATTGTGAAATGCGCTCAACGTAATGGCGCGCGTTAGCAGGAAGCTCGTCTAAACTTTTTACACCAGTAATATCTTCTGTCCAACCTGGCATTTCTTCGTATACAGGTTCGCATTCCGCTAGCACTTTTAAGCTGGCAGGAAACTCCTCAATGATTTGTCCTTTGTATCGGTAAGCGACACAAATTTTTAATGTTTCAATCCCTGTTAATACGTCGATCGAGTTTAATGATAAATCTGTAATGCCACTAACGCGGCGCGCGTGACGAACAACGACGCTATCAAACCAACCGACGCGGCGTGGGCGTCCCGTCGTCGTCCCGTACTCGCGACCTACTTCGCGAATGCGATCTCCAATTTCATTGTTTAACTCTGTTGGAAACGGCCCATCGCCAACACGTGTTGTATATGCTTTAGCTACACCAACAACATGTTTAATTTTTGTCGGACCAACACCTGCACCAATCGTAACCCCACCAGCAACAGGATTTGATGACGTAACAAACGGATACGTTCCTTGATCAATATCTAACATAACGCCTTGCGCGCCTTCAAATAAAACGCGTCGCCCTTCATCAAGCGCATCATTTAATACAACAGATGTATCGCAAACGTACTTTGCAATTTGCTGTCCATATTCATAATATTCATCAAGAATGTGTTCTAATTTAAATCCTTCAACACCGTACACTTTTTCAAAAAGCACATTTTTCTCTGCTAAATTGCGCGCTAATTTTTCTTCAAACACTTCGCGGTCGAGCAAATCTGCGATTCGAATGCCGACACGTGCCGCTTTATCCATATAAGCAGGGCCAATTCCTTTTTTCGTCGTTCCGATTTTGTTAGCCCCTTTTCGTTCTTCTTCTACTTCATCAAGCTTTAAATGATAAGGCAAAATCACATGTGCGCGATTGCTAATGCGTAAATTTTCCGTACTTACTCCACGCTCGTGTAAATACGCTAATTCTTGCACAAGCGCTTTCGGATCAACCACCATTCCGTTGCCAATGACGCAAATTTTATCTTTATAAAAAATGCCAGAAGGAATTAGATGTAATTTATACTTTTCGCCGTTAAATACAATCGTATGCCCAGCGTTATTTCCACCTTGATATCGTGCAATCACTTCTGCATGTTGTGATAAAAAGTCTGTAATTTTTCCTTTTCCCTCATCGCCCCATTGTGTTCCAACAACAACAACCGAAGACATAGCGAGCACCTCCGCTTCATCAATTCCAAACAAAGTAAGTGTACCAAATCAACTACGAAAAATCAATAAAAAACCGAACGTTTATATATTCATTTATGTTTTTTATTCGTATAAATTAAGCTCCAGGTGGAACGTTTGCATCATCGAAGCGGCGCTCTAAGTTGACAAACTTGTTATACTCTTTAACAAAGGCAAGCTGTACTGTGCCAACAGGACCGTTTCGTTGCTTTGCAATAATAATCTCAATAATATTTTTGTTTTCCGATTCTTTATCGTAGTAATCATCGCGATATAAAAAGGCGACAATATCTGCGTCTTGCTCAATACTTCCGGACTCACGCAAATCCGACATCATCGGCCGTTTATCTTGACGTTGCTCTACACTTCGAGAAAGCTGAGACAAAGCAATGACAGGAACATCTAATTCACGAGCTAGCGCTTTTAGCGAGCGCGAAATTTCCGATACTTCTTGTTGACGATTTTCGCGATTTCGCCCGCTTCCTTGAATGAGTTGTAAATAATCGATCAATACCATTCCAAGCCCTTGTTCTTGTTTTAGGCGACGACATTTGGCGCGAATTTCACTTACACGAATGTTCGGAGTATCGTCAATAAAAATACCAGCATTCGAAAGACTTCCCATCGCCATCGTCAACTTTCCCCAATCTTCTGGTGTAAGTTTGCCGGTCCGCAAGTTTTGCGCATTAATGTTTCCTTCTGCACAAAGCATACGCATCACAAGCTGTTGTGCTCCCATTTCTAAGCTGAAAATGGCCACGTTTTCACCTGTTCTTGTCGCTACATTTTGAGCGATATTTAACGCAAACGCTGTTTTTCCGACAGACGGACGGGCAGCGACAATGATAAAATCGCTCCGTTGAAATCCTGCCGTCATCCGATCAAGCTCAATAAAACCGGTTGGAATGCCAGTAATTTCGCCTTTACGATTATGGAGCATTTCGATGTTGTCGTATGCTTGAACAAGCACATCTTTTATATTTTGAAATCCGCTCGTATTTTTTCGTTGCGATACTTCTAAAATTTTACGTTCAGCTTCATTTAACACATCTTCGACTTCATCTTCACGCGTATAACCGTCTTGAGCAATAGATGTAGCGGTGCGAATTAAACGACGCAAAATGGATTTTTCTTCTACAATTTTTGCATAATATTGCACGTTTGCTGCTGTCGGAACCGCGTTTGCCAGCTCCGTTAAATATGAAACGCCCCCTATTTCTTCGAGCGCGTTTGCATCTGCTAGTTCTGATGTAACCGTCACTAAATCAACAGGTTCGCCACGATCAGATAAGTGCAACATCGTCCGGAATATTTTCTGATGGGCAGCTCGATAAAAATCTTCTGGAATTAATATTTCTGAAACGGTTGTGAGCGCGGATGGCTCCAATAAAATCGCTCCGAGCACAGCTTGTTCAGCTTCAATATTTTGTGGGGGGAGTCGATCAGCAAATACGTCGTTCATGTACGCTCACCGTCCTTTCTCATAAGAAAAATGTGATTATATGCACGGAAAACATCCGGCATAAAATCACATTTCATTACTTTTGCTCTTGTACATGTACTTTTAACGTTGCAGTCACTTCTGGATGAAGCTTAATTGGTACATTTGTATATCCAAGCACCCGAATCGCATCATCAAGTTCAATTTTTCGTTTATCAATTTTAATGTCATGTTGTTGTTGAAGTGCTTCAGCAATTTGCTTGCTTGTGACGGAACCGAATAGACGCCCTCCTTCACCAGCTTTCGCAAATAGTTCAACTGTTAATGTATCAATTTTTTCTTTCAATTGTTTTGCGCGAGCCAATTCCTCTTCGGCTTCTTTCTTTTGCTTGTTTTTTTGCGCTTCTAACGCTTTTAAATTCGCTGGCGTTGCTTCAATCGCAAGCCCTTGTTTAAATAAGAAGTTTTGTGCATAACCGTCCGCAACGTTTTTTACTTCTCCTTTTTTCCCTTTTCCTTTCACGTCTTTTAAGAAGATCACTTTCATGTTTCCTTACCTCCTTCAATATATTCTCGAATGGCTTCCTTCAATCGCTTTTCTGCTTCATCGATTGTAATATTGGCAAGCTGAGTGGCCGCATTCGTGAGATGACCACCACCATCAAGTTTTTCCATAATTAACTGAACATTGACATCTCCTAACGAACGGGCGCTGATTCCAATCGTTTGATCGTTCCGCTTCGAAATGACAAACGATGCGATGACACCATGTAAAGATAATAACGTATCTGCAGCTTGAGCAATTAAAACAGGGTCATACGTTTCGTTAGCATTTCCTTTGGCAATTGCGAAACCGTGTTCATCAATGATAGCGTTCTCAATTATTTTAGCACGCTTCACGTAATGCTCAATATTTTCTTTTAACAACTTTTGGACAAGCGTTGTATCCGCCCCTTGCGCCCGCAAGTATGAGGCGGCATCGAACGTTCTCGATCCTGTTCGCAACGTAAAACTTTTCGTATCGACGACAATGCCAGCTAATAAAGCCGTCGCTTCAAGCATAGACAATTTCGAACGCTTCGGCTGGTATTCCAACAATTCCGTCACCAACTCTGACGTTGATGAGGCATACGGCTCCATATAAACGAGGATCGGATCTTCAATAAATTCTTCTCCACGACGATGATGGTCAATGACAACAACCCGATCTAAACGCAACAATAGACGCTCTTCAATCACGAGCGAAGGTTTATGCGTATCGACAACAACGAGCAACGTATCTTCTGTCGCCAACTCTAACGCTTGCTCGGGGGAAATGAACCGCGACCAGAGCTCCGTTTGCTTTTTCACTTCTTCAAGCAATCGTTGTACACCGGAATCAATTCGGCTCGTATCAATAACAATAAACGCTTCTTTCTCATTCATTTGAGCCACTTTTAAAATACCGATGGCCGAACCAATTGCATCCATATCGGGATATTTATGCCCCATAATAAATACTTGTTCACTTTCTAAAATGAGCGCTTTTAACGCATGCGATATGACGCGAGCTCGAACCCTTGTCCGCTTTTCCATCGGATTCGTTTTCCCGCCATAAAATTTCACTTTGCCATTCGGTTGTTTAATCGCTACTTGGTCACCACCGCGCCCAAGCGCCAAATCTAAGCTCGACTGTGCCAATGCACCTAGTTCCGGTAAAGACGAAGAATTTGTTCCAATTCCGATGCTTAACGTTAGCGGCACATGATTTTTAGCTGTTTGTTCGCGCACCTCATCTAAAATAGAAAATTTATTTTTCTCAAGCTTTTGTAGAATATGCTCGTTCAATACAGCAACAAATCGATCTGACGACGTACGCTTTAAAAATAAGCCGTATTCGCTTGCCCAATTGTTTAAAATGGATGTCACTTGACTGTTTAGTTGGCTTTTCTTTTGATCATCCATTCCTTGCGTCACATCATCATAGTTATCAAGAAAAATGACGCCTAGCACGATTTTTTCTTGCTCATATTTTTTCGCTAACTCTGCTTGTTCTGTTATATCAAAAAAGTAAAGTAAACGTTCCTCTCGGCGAATAACCACTTTAAACGTTCGACCGTGTAATGTAATGACTTCTTCAGTCGCTTCTTTTTTCATTAGCGGAACAAGTTGCTCAGCGACTTCATATAGCGATTGACCAACTAACGTATCAACCCCAAAGCAAGAAGATAAAAATGTGTTTGTCCACTCAATTTCTAACTCATCGTTAATGAGCATAATGCCAATCGGCATGCCCATTAACGCTTCCTCCCCAACTTTTTTAATGCGGTATGAAAGAGTAGAAATATAATCTTCAATTTCTTCTTGAGCGACTTTATATGATCGAAATACGTGAAATAATGTAGGGCCAAGGAGCGCAGCAGCAACTATCCCGATCATCCATTCAAAGTACGTAACGACGATAAGCAATACAAACGTAATGCTGATCAAAACGTACAGGGGATAGCGATGCTTCTGCTTTTCATACAAACTGGACATGAACGTCAGCTCCTTGCGTCATCAATCTTTTAACCTCTTTCGCAAATCAAATCCTAAATCAATTATACCTAATATTCGCACGAGGTGAAGTAAAAAAGGGAAAAATAGCGATAGAACGACAATGGCAATAGCGCCTTTACGCCCCATTTTTTTATGGTGCATCCAATAAAAAACGAACGAAAATCCTTGAATGGTCATAAGTAGCTGTAAAATTTGAAACAAATTAAGCAACGCAACATAAGGAAATGAACCGTGCTCGATTGGGACAAATAACAAAAGCATAACCGCTAAATAGTACCATAACAAACTTTTCGGTAAAACGAGCTCGCGAAACGGCTGCCAATTACCGATCGGCATGTTTAAGCGTTTTAAAATAGGTAAGGCAGCTTGTTGAGTAATCCAAGCAAAGCATGCAGCTGCAAAGACGAATGCAGTCGGCAATAAATCGATGACAACGTCCATCGTTTGTTTCATCGTTTTTTCAAACTGCTCATTTACCGGCTGTCCTAGTTGCTCTAACACCGCTTTTGCACTTTGAAATGATTGTTGCATCATGTCTTCAATTTGTTTGCCGATGTGAATATCGAAAAACAAAACAGAGCTCGCATAAATTATAATCATACTAAGTAAAAAAGAAAGTGTGCCAACAAGTAAAACAGCATATTTTTCACCCTTTTTGCGCCAAACATGCCCCATCGCAACTCCGCTGCTTGCAAACATAAACGTCATCGGAATAGACAAAAACGAACCGAACCAAATGGATGGGACAAATGATGCAGCAAGTAAAAGCAAGCCATTTTTATATGTATGGCGCATCGTAAATAAAAGAAAGGGGATCGCCAAAAAAAACGTAGTGACCATTCCAAAAACCGGCATATATAAACTAAGTAAAAGGAGCACTGTAAAAATGGCAAGTTGCACCGCTCCTTCTGTTAATACGCGTGTGTTTTTCACTTTTTTCCCTCCTTGAAAACAAAAAGCAGTAAGGCTTCGTCCCCCTTACTGCTTTTTCTTTTTATTCGCCCGCAACGTATGGTAGTAAAGCCATTTGACGAGCACGCTTAATCGCAATCGTTAACTTACGTTGATATTTTGCACTCGTACCTGTTACGCGACGAGGTAAAATTTTACCGCGCTCAGAAATGAATTTCTTTAATGTGTCTACATCTTTGTAGTCGATGTGTGTAATTCCGTTTGCAGTAAAGTAGCAAACTTTACGACGTTTTGTGCGTCCACCTTTACGTCCTGCCATTATATATCCTCCTTTCTCCAATTAATGTTATATTAAAACGGCAAATCATCGTCCGAGATGTCAATTGGTTGTCCATCGTTCGCAAATGGATCATCATCAATTCGACTAAATCCGCTGCTACGTCCTTGGTTCGGGTTCTGATTTGATCCAAATGGAAACGGCTCGCCATAGCTGCCTGATGCCATGCCACGTTGCTCACCGCCACCTCGCGGCTCTAAAAACTGCACGCTATCGGCGACAACCTCTGTCACATATA
Organism: Bhargavaea massiliensis; assembly: GCF_050480245.1. Classification (GTDB taxonomy): domain Bacteria; phylum Bacillota; class Bacilli; order Bacillales; family Anoxybacillaceae; genus Anoxybacillus. The sequence continues at coordinate 30,073 of NZ_JBCNEQ010000048.1, forward strand.
CTCGTTTTCCTTCTTGGTTTTCGTACGATCTCGTTTGAATTCGACCTTCTACTCCAGCTAAACTACCTTTTTTCAAGTAGTTGGCCACATTTTCAGCTTGTCGGCGCCAAACGATACAGTTAATAAAATCTGCTTCACGTTCACCTTGTTGGTTTGTATATGTTCGGTTCACCGCTAGCGTAAACGTGGCAACAGCAACTCCATTTGGAGTATAGCGTAATTCTGGATCTTTCGTCAGTCTTCCGACGAGAATTACGCGATTAATCATCAGAACCACTCCTATTCATGAGGAAATTATTCTTCTTCCTTCACGACGATATGACGAATGATATCTTCGCTGATGCGTGCTAAACGGTCAAATTCCTGAACTGCCGCTGGCTTCGCAACAACGTTTAAAATCATGTAGTAACCGTCACGGAATTTTTGAATTTCATAAGCGAGACGACGCTTACCCCATTCTTTTACGTTCGTAATTTCCGCGCCATTTTCAGTTAAAACGTTGTTAAAACGTTCAACAACTGCTTTTCTCGCTTCTTCTTCCATGTTTGGACGGATAATGTACATAATTTCGTACTTTCTCATCACGACACAGTCACCTCCTTTTGGTCTACACGGCTCTTTACAGAGCAAGGAGCAATATATCATTACTCACATTTGATGATTATATCACGAACATCTTTCATATGCAAGATTAGACATTAAAACGGAAATGAATAATATCGCCATCTTGCACTTCGTAATCTTTTCCTTCTAATCGTACTTTTCCTGCTTCACGGGCAGCAGCCATCGATCCTGCTGCAACTAAGTCTTCATACGATACGGTTTCTGCACGAATAAATCCTCGTTCAAAATCAGAGTGAATAATGCCAGCACATTGCGGTGCCTTCATTCCTTTACGGAACGTCCATGCGCGCACCTCTTGTTCACCTGCTGTAAAGTATGTCGCTAGTCCGAGCAAGCTGTATGATGCACGAATGAGTTGGTCTAAACCGGATTGTTCAATTCCGAGTTCTTGCAAAAACAGTTCTTTTTCTTCATCGTCTAACTCTGCCATCTCGGCTTCGACTTTTGCGCATACGACGATGACTTCCGCATTGTCTTCTTTCGCAAATGCTTTTACTTGTTGGACGTACTCGTTGCTGTTTGGATCAGCTAAATCTTCTTCGCCAACGTTGGCGACATATAACATCGGTTTGATCGTTAATAAATGTAATTGCTTTACAACTTTCATTTCCTCTTCTGTAAACGAAAGCGTTCTGGCCGGTTTTCCAGCTTCAAATGTTTCCTTCAGTCTACTTAAAATGTCATATTCAAATACCGCTTCTTTGTCTTTTTGCTTAGCCATTTTGCCAACACGGTCAATTCGCTTATCTACTGTTTCTAAATCAGCAAAAATAAGCTCTAAATTAATCGTTTCAATGTCGGCAATCGGATCTACTTTTCCAGCCACGTGGGTAATATTTTCATCAGCAAAACAACGAACAACTTGGCAAATGGCATCAACCTGGCGAATGTGAGATAAAAACTTATTTCCTAGCCCTTCACCTTTGCTTGCACCTTTTACAATACCAGCAATATCTGTAAATTCAAACACCGTCGGAACAGTACGTTTTGGATTAAATAGTTTCGTCAACGTTTTTAGTCGCTCATCTGGCACTTCGACAATCCCAACGTTTGGTTCGATTGTACAAAACGGATAGTTCGCAGACTCAGCGCCTGCTTTTGTAATCGCATTAAACAACGTTGATTTTCCGACGTTCGGAAGACCAACAATTCCTGCTGTTAAACCCATCATTATACTCCTCTCTTTGTCTATTCCTCATGTTTGACAAGCACTTTTTTCATTTTTTTCTCGAATTCTTTCCGCGGCAACAAGACGCTATGGCCGCACCCTTCGCATTTGATACGAATATCCATGCCCATTCGGATGATTTTCCAACGATTTGTACCACAAGGATGTGCCTTTTTCATTTCGACGATATCATGCATGCCATACTCCTTATTCAATATAGCACACTCCCTTCCTTTGTTTAAGCACGTTCTGCTTGTTGTTCACGATTATAAAGAACTAAACGAGGGAATGGAATTTCGATTCCACGCTCGTCCAAACGAAGCTTAATTTCTTTTCGCAAGGCGCGAGCAATATGCCAATGGCACATTGGCTTCGTCTCACATGTAATGCGCATGACCACTTCAGATGGTCCTAAATTTTGTACACCTAACAATTCCGGAGGACTTACAATATCTTCATATTTACTCGGCATTTCTTCTAACACTTCACGAATGACAGCTTCTGCCTTTTCCAGATCCCCTTCATAAGCAATACTTACATCGACAACGGCAACGCTATTACTTAAAGAAAAGTTTGTCACTTGTGTAATTGTTCCGTTCGGCAAAATATGCACTTCACCAGTAAAGCTTTTCAGTTTCGTTGTGCGCAATCCAATTTCTTCAACATGTCCTTCAAATGTACCGATGCGTACATAATCCCCGACTGCAAACTGATCTTCGAGAATGATAAAAAATCCAGTAATAATATCGCGAACGAGGTTTTGTGCCCCAAATCCAACAGCAAGCCCAACGATTCCAGCACCTGCTAAAATAGCACGAATATTGACGCCTAATGCGTCTAAAATCATCATAAGCGTAATAAAGTAAATGCTATACGTAGCAATATTGTTTAATAAGCGCATCAACGTCGCTTCCCTTCGTTCAGATAAGCGAATCGGTGCTTTTTGCCGAACAGCAAAAAACTTCGTAATTGTTAATTTGACAACCTTTAATAAAATCGAAGCCAATAAAATAATCGCTATGATTTTAAACAAGCTAACACCAACTGTGACGAGCCAGTCACCTTCTAATATTTGTTCAACAATACGGTCATATATTTTTTTCATTTGCTCCATTCAAGCCACCTCCGCTGTAGCAAAATAACCTATACAAGCTTCTTTGTTTGCACATAAGTTATTCTGAACCTCCCGATGGCTAAAGCCACGGGGTTCTTGCGTACAAAAGGGTTTCTCGTACACCTGTGTGTAGAACTCACCCTTGTTCCACAAGACTTTCATGGGCAAACACCTCACTGGTACTTATCGCCCTGTGCGCCCGATTCAAGACGCTTTTTATCATTTAAATTCCCATACTACTTACGACACATGGATGAAGATGAAGTCGTTTGATTTCTTCATCATGCAGTCGAATAAATTGATCCCATCTCTCTAAACATTTGTGTCTATCTATTTCTTTTCGATTGTCTTTCACATTCATGAATATTTTTCTGCCAATTTCAAAACGTTTCTCTAATTGTGCGCCTGCCATAGTTCTTTTTTGAGTTTCAACGTCAGCACATAACTTTTGGTTTTTGTTTTCGCCAGCGACACCACTTCCTTTATACGTTCTTTTGATTTTCGATGTATTGTTTAACCGCTTCTTGTAACAATATTTTGCTTGCATTTGTAGCGCTGGAATTTTCTCCTATGTTCAATGTATATATATTCACATTTTTCCGTATACTGTTACCACGTCATTTAATCGGAGGAGGGAACGAACGTATGCAAAATAAATTTTTTTACGACCAACCGAATGCAGCGGCTCAACTCGCATCATCGCTGTTATATTTACTGCCAACTTCTACACATATGCCAATTGTCATCGTTTGCATCGGCACCGATCGTTCGACGGGCGATTCGCTCGGCCCACTTGTCGGCATGATGCTTGAACAAAAAGGAACGTTGCCTTTTTATGTGTATGGAACGTTAAAAGATCCGATTCATGCCGTTAATTTAGAAGACAAACTGAAAGACATTCAACAACAACATAAACATGCATTTATTATCGCTGTTGATGCTTGTCTTGGACGCGTCAAAAACATCGGGATGGTTACAGTTGAAAAAGGCCCATTAAAACCGGGAGCCGCTGTCAATAAAAATCTCCCTTCTGTCGGTGATGCCCATATTACCGGTATTGTCAATGTGAGCGGATTTATGGAATTTTTCGTGCTCCAAAATACTCGTCTTCATTTAGTGATGAATATGGCCGAAACGATTGCAACAGGCATTTATGAAGCCGGAATGCAATTGAAAAAACAACAACGGTTTGCATCGTTGCAGCGAAATGAGTTGAAATATAAGCTATCAGAATAACATATGCATCAAAGCGACGATCAGCGCATTCACTAAAATGCTTGGCAATAAATTTGCTACGCGAACAGATGTAAGTTGTAACATATTTAATCCAATCGCAATAACTAAAATTCCGCCTGTCGCGGTCGATTCAGCAATAAATGCCTCGAGAACGCTTGGCGGAATGAAACGGTCAATTTGCGTAGCCATCAGGGCAATGGATCCTTGATAGGCGACGACAGGAATAGCCGAAAAAAGAACGCCGATGCCAAACGTAGCGGTTAAGATGATGCTCGCAAAGCCATCTAAAATGGATTTTGTATATAGTACGAGATGATCACCCCTTAACCCGCTATGTAGCGCACCGACAATGGCCATCGAACCGACAACAAATAAAAGCGTTGCATTAACGAATCCTTTGGAAATCATCCCTTCTTCCCCGTATCCGATTCGTCTTTCCATCCATTTTCCTAATCTTTCGAGCTTTTCTTCAATATCCCATATTTCCCCTAACGCTCCACCAAAAACTAAACTAATAACTACAATTAAAAACTGATTGCTTTCTAACCCCATTTTCACACCAAGAACGACAACGGAAAGCCCAATCCCGTTCATCACCGTTGATTTTACGCGCTCAGGGATGTTGCGGAAAACTGCCCCTAACAGCGCGCCAATAATAATACATATGCCGTTAACGAGCGTGCCAAGTAAAGCCAAAATGTGTCACATCCTATTCATTCTTTATTCCTCAATATGCTCATCGTATGCGTTTAACAATTGCAAAATACGTGTCAAATCTTCCTCAGAGAAAAATTCGATTTCAATTTTCCCTTTTTTTCGATGTTTTTTAATGGATACTGACGTTCCTAACCGTTCGCGTAACAGCGCTTCGCTTTGCGTTAAAAATATATTTTTCTCTTCTTTCTTTTTCAATGTTTCACGTGGAACATTTTCATTTAGTTGTTGAATAAGTGCCTCTAGTTGTCGAACATTAAGCGATTCACGAATAACGCGTTGAATGACCGCTGAAAGCTTTTGTTTGTTTTTTAATGCTAATAACGCGCGACCGTGTCCCATCGATAGTGTACCTTCTTCAATCATTTGCTGAACGTCATTTGGAAGCGAAAGAAGGCGAAGATGGTTAGCAATATGCGGGCGGCTCTTTCCTAAACGCTTAGCTAGCTCTTCTTGCGTTAATTTGCATCGTGTGAGCAACAATTGATATGCTGTTGCTTCTTCAATTGGATTTAAATCTTCACGCTGTAAGTTTTCAAGCAGCGCAATCTCCATCATTTTTTCGTCAGAAAGCTCACGCACAACCGCTGGAACAGTTTTCATTCCTGCCAATTGCGCTGCCCGAAAGCGCCGCTCACCTACAACAATTTCATAACCTTTGATCGTCTGGCGAACGATGAGCGGTTGAACAATTCCGTGTTCTATAATCGATTGTTTCAATTCTTCTAACGCTTGTTCATGAAATGTTTTGCGCGGTTGATACGGATTTGGCCGAAGTTGTTGAATATCAATTTCTTGAACCGTTTCCCCTTTTTCTGCTTCTAAATTAGTAAAAAGAGCATGAATGCCTTTTCCAAGCCCTTTAGCCATTTGCGATCACCTCTTTCGCAAAATCTGCGTATACTTCCGCCCCCCGCGATTTCGCATCATACAAAATAATCGGCTTTCCGTGGCTTGGTGCTTCACTTAGCCGAACGTTGCGCGGAATGATCGTTTCATACACTTTTTCGCGAAAATACTTCTTCACTTCTTGAATGACTTGGATGCCTAGATTTGTGCGAGCATCAAACATCGTCAACAACACACCTTCAATGCGTAAATTCGAATTTAAGTGCTTTTGCACGAGACGGATCGTATTTAATAATTGACTAAGTCCTTCCAATGCGTAATATTCACATTGAACAGGAATTAATACCGTATCTGCTGAAGTTAAAGCATTAATCGTTAACAATCCGAGTGAAGGTGGGCAGTCGATAATAATAAAATCATATGCATCTTTAATCGAGCTTAACGCTTTTTGTAAGCGCACTTCCCGCGAAACGATCGGAACGAGTTCGATTTCGGCACCAGCTAGTTGAATGGTGGCAGGAATAATATGTAAACGATCGATATTTGTTGGACGAATAACTTGACGTACGTCTACTTCGTCAACTAGCAGATCATAAGCACATTGTTCAATTTCATGTTTTTCCACACCAATACCGCTTGTCGCATTTCCTTGCGGATCGATATCGACAAGCAACGTTTTCTTCCCCATATGAGCTAGACAAGCAGATAAATTTACCGCTGTCGTCGTTTTGCCAACACCGCCTTTTTGATTGGCAATCGCAATAATTTTCCCCACAATGCTCCCCATCCTTTGCTTATAATACTTTTATTGTATCATGAATTTTTCAATATTTTCATATACAAAAAGAAACCTCATCGTCATTTTTGATGAGGTGGTTATTTTTGTCTTTTCGGGATGCGGATTGTAATTTGGTAATAGTCTTCAAATTCTTCTTCTTCAGAATCAATCGCAACACCGCTATCAGCGACCATCGTTAACGACTGACGAATCGTATTCACAGCGATGCGCATATCTTTACTTAACGATTTTCGTTTTGGCTTCGGGTGTTTCTCATTTTCATTTTCTTCTAGCATTTTAGCGACTCGGTCTTCTGTTTGTTTCACATTTAGTTGCTTTTGAATAATTTCTTCAAGCAATTTTAACTGTTTATTGTAATCTTTCAGCACAATTAACGCACGAGCATGCCTTTCGGTAATTTGACGTTGCAATAACGCTTCTTGTACTTCTTGAGGGAGTTTTAATAAGCGAAGTTTGTTAGCGATCGTCGATTGTCCTTTTCCGAGCCGTTGCGCCAGTGCTTCTTGCGTTAAATTATGCAATTCTAGCAAGCGAGCGTAAGCAATCGCTTCTTCAATCGGCGTCAACTCTTCTCGCTGCAAGTTTTCAATTAAAGCAACAGAAGCCGTTTCCGTATCGCTTAAATTTTTAATAATGGCAGGTATATCGCTCCAACCAAGTTTTTGTACTGCTCGCCATCTTCGTTCCCCAGCAATAATTTCGAACTTCCCATCTTCACATTCTCGAACGACAATCGGCTGAATCATGCCGTGCGTCCGAATCGTTTGAGCGAGCTCGTCAATTTTATCTTCCACAAAAATGGTTCGTGGCTGAAAACGGTTTGGAACAATTTGTGCAATAGGTATTCGTTTTATTTCTTCATTTGGTACGGTGATTTCTTCTTGCTCTTTCTCACCAAAGCTAAAAAAGCGCGAAAAAGGATGCTTCATTTCCCCCTGACACCACCTTTGAGAACTCAAAACTTTCATTCAATCGGAAGTTTGTTTGGTACCCCTGGTTTACGTGGATATTTCCTCGGTGTTTTTCGTCCCTTTTCAACAAAAACGATTGCTCGCTCACTTTCCTCAATCGGTAATAAAAATTGTTCTACTTTTACTACTTCGCCACCTAGCACCCGAATCGCTTTGTTTCCTTGTTCAAGCTCTTCTTGTGCTGATGCTCCTTTCATCGCAATAAACGTCCCTCCTACTTTTACAAGCGGCAAACAAAGCTCGCTTAGCACAGACAATCGCGCAACGGCACGAGCCATGACAACATCAAACGACTCACGACCGCTTTTTTGTCCAAACGTTTCAGCACGATCATGATAAAAAGCAACTCCCTCAAGTTCAAGTTGTGCCGCTAAGTGATTCAGGAACGTAATTCGTTTTTGTAGTGAATCAACAATTGATACGTGCAAGTGAGGAAAACAAATTTTTAACGGTATGCTCGGAAACCCCGCTCCTGCCCCGACATCACAAATGGATAACGGCTGTGAGAAGTCGTAATAAAAAGCAGGTGTAATCGAGTCAAAAAAATGTTTTAAATATACACCTTCTTTGCCTGTAATGGCTGTTAAGTTCATTTTTTCATTCCATTCGACAAGCAGCTTATAATATGTTTCAAATTGAGCGAATTGTTGAGGAGAAAGAAAAATCCCTTTCTCCTCTAACATTTGTTGAAATACATTTACATCCATCGTTCATCCCTCTTTATTCATTTGACACGCGTGCGATTTTTCCCTGCTCCAAATACACTAATAAAATTGAAATATCGGCTGGATTGACTCCCGAAATGCGCGATGCTTGTGCAATTGAAAGCGGTCGAACTTGCTTCAGCTTTTGTCGCGCCTCTGTCGCCAGTCCTGTAATCGCATCGTAATCAATGTCTTCTGGAATTTTTTTATTCTCCATTTTCTTTAATTTTTCAACTTGTTGCAGCGATTTTTCAATATATCCTTCGTACTTAATTTGAATTTCTACTTGCTCCGCTACTTCAGGATCAATCGGCTGTTCTGCTGGAGCAATCATTTGAATATGTTCATATGTCATTTCTGGACGCTTTAACAAATCAGCTGCTCGAATGCCGTCTTTTAATTCGCTTCCACCAACATTTCGGATCATTTCTTGCACTTGCGGCGTCGGTTTAATGATGTACGATTTTAAGCGTTTCTTTTCTGCTTCGATCGCCTCTTTTTTCGCTACAAACTTCTCATATCGCTCTTGTGAAATTAAACCGAGTTTATAACCAATTTCTGTTAATCTCAAATCCGCATTGTCGTGACGCAATAAAAGACGATATTCCGCACGCGATGTTAATAAACGATACGGCTCGTTCGTGCCTTTTGTGACGAGGTCGTCAATTAAAACACCGATATACGCTTCCGAACGGCTTAAAATTAGCTCCTCTTTTCCAAGCGCTTTACATGCAGCATTAATGCCGGCAATTAACCCTTGTCCAGCCGCCTCTTCATATCCCGATGTCCCGTTAATTTGTCCTGCGGTATATAACCGTTGAACGATTTTTGTTTCTAACGTTGGCCATAGTTGCGTTGGGACGATCGCATCATATTCAATCGCGTAACCAGCTCGCATGAGTTGCGCTTTTTCTAACCCTGGTATTGTCGCTAACATTTGTCGTTGAATATGCTCCGGCAAGCTTGTAGATAAGCCTTGGACATATACTTCTTGCGTATGTCTTCCCTCTGGTTCAAGGAAAATTTGATGTCGCGGCTTGTCATGGAAACGAACGATTTTATCTTCGATCGACGGGCAGTAACGTGGACCTGTCCCTTTAATCATTCCTGAATACATCGGTGACAAATGTAAATTTTCATCAATGATTCGGTGCGTTTCCTCTGTCGTATAAGTGAGCCAACAAGGAAGCTGATCGGTAATATATTGTTTCGTCTCGTATGAAAACGCTCGCGGTACGTCATCGCCTGGCTGAATTTCCGTTTTGCTGTAATCAATCGTATGGCTATTCACACGAGGAGGCGTTCCTGTTTTAAATCGAACAAGTTCAAAACCAAGCTCCTCTAAATGTTCTGAAAGCTTAATCGACGGCTGTTGATTGTTCGGACCACTCGAATATTTAATGTCACCAATAATAATTTCACCGCGTAAAAATGTCCCTGTCGTAATTACAACCGCTTTCGCATAATAGTGGGCACCCGTATGCGTAATGACCCCTTTACATACACCGTCTTCAACGATCAATTTTTCTACTTTTCCTTGTAATAATGTTAAATTTTCTTGGTTTTCTAGCGTTTTTTTCATTTCTTGTTGATATAAAAATTTATCTGCTTGTGCACGTAGCGCGCGCACAGCCGGTCCTTTTCCTGTATTCAACATCCGCATTTGAATATGCGTTTTGTCGATATTTTTTCCCATTTCTCCGCCTAATGCATCAATTTCGCGAACGACAATTCCTTTTGCGGGTCCACCAATTGATGGGTTACATGGCATAAAAGCGATCATATCAAGATTGAGCGTAATGACTAACGTACTTGCCCCCATGCGCGCTGCAGCAAGCGCTGCTTCGCATCCTGCATGACCAGCACCGACAACGATGACATCATAAGATCCTGCCTCGTAATGCATAAACACCCTCCTTATTTTCCTAAACAAAATTGTGCAAACAACTGATCAATTAAACTTTCGTGCACAGTATCCCCAATAATTTCACCTAACAATTCCCACGCTCTTGTTAAATCAATTTGCACGATGTCAATTGGCATGCCCGCTTCAATGCCATGAATCGCTTCTTCTATCGCTTTTTTCGCTTGCGTCAACAAAGCAATATGACGCGAGTTTGATACATACGTTAAATCGCGCGCTTCCACGTCTCCGCTGAAAAACAACGAGGCAATCGCCTCTTCTAGCTGGTCGACTCCTCTTTCTTCTAAAAGCGATGTCGTAATAATTGGTGCTCCTTTTGCCAATTGTTTCACTCGCTCCATATCAATTCGCTTAGGCAAGTCGGTTTTATTGACGATGACGATGACATCCATCCCTTTTACCGCTTCAAACAGCTGTTCATCTTCTAGCGTTAACGGTTCATTGTAGTTGAGTACGAGCAAAATTAAGTCCGCCTCTTTTAACACTTTCCGTGACCGCTCGACTCCAATTCGCTCAACGATGTCTTCTGTTTCACGAATGCCCGCTGTATCTAACAAACGGAGCGGTACACCGCGAACATTGACATACTCCTCAATGACGTCACGTGTTGTACCCGGAATATCGGTGACAATGGCTCGATTTTCATGGGCCAAGCTGTTTAATAGCGACGATTTCCCGACATTTGGACGCCCAACAATAACGGTCGCTAATCCATCCCGTAACACTTTTCCTTGTTGTGCGGTTTGTAGTAGCCGTTCAATTTCATTTTTCACTTCTGTCGCCTTCTCAAGCAGCAACCGATGCGTCATTTCTTCGACATCATCATATTCTGGATAGTCGATATTTACTTCGACATGTGCCAACGTTTCTAAAATTGTTTGACGTAGCCGACGAATAAGCTTTGACAAACGCCCTTCCATTTGGTTTAACGCGACAGCCATCGCCCGATCTGTCTTCGCCCGAATGAGATCCATCACCGCTTCCGCTTGCGATAAATCAATACGGCCGTTTAAAAAAGCTCTCTTTGTAAATTCTCCAGGCTCGGCTAGACGAGCACCGAATGCTAACACAAGCTGAAGAACGCGGTTAACAGAAACAAGCCCTCCATGACAATTGATTTCAACAACATCCTCACGCGTAAACGTTTTTGGTGCTCTCATCACCGTTACCATAACCTCTTCAATCGTTTCTTTCGTATCCGGATGCACTATATGCCCATAATGAATGGTGTGAGATGGTACGTCTTTTAGCCGTTTCCCCCCGACACCAACAAATAGTTGATCGACAATCTTTATCGCTTCATCCCCACTTAAACGGACGATCGCAATCGCACCTTCGCCCATTGGGGTTGAGATCGCTGCAATTGTATCGAACTCCACGCTGTTCACCTTCTTTCACAAACGAAATTATCCACATCTATATCATGCATTTTTTACTCACAATGTTAATCAAATAAATTTTAACTTATCCACATGTGAATAACAACATACACACATGTTTGAATTTACAAAAAAAATTCCCTAGGAACGACTTCCCCTAGAGAATGTTTACCTTTTTAGTGAAATAACGACATGTCGATGCGGCTCTGCTCCGATAGAAAACGTCTGTACCTTTTCATTATCGCTTAACGCTGCATGAATGACTTTTCGCTCCCAAGCACTCATCGGTTCTAACGAAATATCTTGTCCTGTTTGCATCACTTTTTTCGCTATATTTCCCGCTAAACGAACGAGCGTTTCTTCCCTTCGTTTGCGATATCCTTCAGCGTCAATCACAACATGAAGCGGACGATCTGTAAAACGATTTAAAACTCCTTGTGCCAACAATTGCAAGGCATTTAACGTTTGACCGTGCTTCCCTATAATCCGTGCTACATCTGGACCTGAAAGCAAAACAACTAAACGGTCTCCTTCCACTTGACACGCGAGATGAACACGGACGTTCATTTGCTCGATGACATGTTTTAAAAACGATTCGACACAATGAAACGGCTGACTTACCGTCACTTCAACGATTGCTTCTTTTCCGCCGAACAAGCCAAGAAACGGCCTTTTTTCTTGTTGCACGACAACAATATCGACCGCTTCTTTCGGCACATGTAATCGCGCTAACGCTTTTTCCACTGCCTCTTCTACCGTTTGGCCTTCCATCGTGATTCGCTTCACTTTCCTGTTCCCCCAGCTTCTTTCGTTGCTTTTAAGTCTGGCCCTTTAATGAAATACGTTTGTGCAATCATAAACACGTTTCCAACTACCCAATAAAGCGAAAGTGCTGCTGGGAAGTTGATTGCAAAGATAACGACCATAATTGGCATTAACCAAAGCATCATCGCCATTTGTGGATTTTGCTGCTCAGTGCCAGCCATCATCATTTTTTGTTGAATAAATGTCGTCACTCCCGCCACAAGCGGCAAAATAAAAAATGGATCTTTTTCCCCTAAGTCAAACCATAAAAAGTTATGACGCGCAATTTCTTCTGTGCGCATAATAGCATGGTAAAACCCAATTAAAATCGGCATTTGAATGAACAACGGCAAACAACCAGCCAACGGATTGACACCATGCTTTTGGAAAAGCAACATCGTTTCTTGTTGAAGTTTTTGTTGCGTTTGTGCGTCCTTTGAGCTATATTTTTCACGAAGTTTTTGCAATTCTGGTTGTAACGCTTGCATCGCTTTTGAATTTCTCGTTTGTTGAATCATAAGCGGCAAAATAGCGAAACGAATAAGAAGCGTGACAACGATAATGCCCAATCCGTAATTTGAACCGAGCAATTCGGACGTATATGTAATTAACCAAGATAGTGGATAAACGATATACTCGTTCCAAAAACCTTTACTTTCTGCAGTAATTGGTTGGTTAATTTCTGAACATCCTGCTAACATAACCGCAAGAAGTAAAAACAACCACGCGACTTGCCCTTTTTTCACTTACTTTTTCCCCCTTACTCTCATACATTCTTTGAAATATTTTAACACAGGATTGGTAAAACGTTTAATGAAAAACGTTTGCTCGCCTCAAAACGTGCAATAAACTTTTTTTCACTTCTTCATACTCCATTGTAGCTACCGGTACTCGCGCAATGATGACATAATCTTTTCCTGTTTGAATCCGATCCCGTTCTTCATGAAACACTTGACGAACATAACGTTTCACCCGGTTTCGAACGACCGCTTTCCCAATTTTTTTGCTAACGGATAATCCAATCCGAAAATACGCTTGCTCTGGTTTGTCTAGAACGTATATAACAAACTGTCGATTTGCTACGGATGTCCCTTGTTTAAACACTTCTTGAAATTCATCATTTTTTTTTATGCGATATTTTTTTTTCATGTGCTCCGATCACACCTCGATATCGTAACTCCCGTTAGAAAAAAGACCACTGATCGTTCAGTGGCCTATGCAGATAATACTTTTCTTCCTTTACGACGACGGCGAGCAAGAACTTTTCTTCCGTTCTTTGTGCTCATACGCGCACGGAAACCGTGTACTTTGCTACGCTTCCGTTTGTTTGGTTGATACGTTCTTTTCATATATGACACCTCCCTGAGGAATAACTGTTAAAAGACAGTCTTTCTAATTATAGTGAGAAATTAAGAGAAATGTCAACTACTCCGGGAGTATCTTTTTTTGGCGATCTTGTGATTATTACTGTGGATATTTTTTTTGTCGTTTTTTTGTATTCACAACATTTATCGACAAGTTTTTCACATCTTATAACCTTGTGGATAAAATTTTTTCACACCTTTTTCGATTTGTGGATAATACTTTAAAACCATTGCAACATATGTATTTATCTGCTATTATATTGTTGTTTTTACTCTGGATAATTGAATGAATTTTTTTCATTATCCACAAAATGTGGATAATGTGTGGACAGTTTCGTCCACATGATGTGTAAATATTTGTCCACAATCGGTGAAAACCGTCGAAAAAAATTTTTTTATAGACAAAGTTATACAAAAGTTAAACACCCGCGCGGAGAAGGAGGGAGAGCGGCGTGGAAAACATTTCGGACTTATGGAATAAGGCGTTAGCCGAAATTGAGAAAAAAATTAGCAAGCCTAGTTTTGAAACGTGGTTAAAGTCGACAACCGCACATTCACTAAAAGGCGACGTCCTTATTATTACCGTCCCAAACGAATTTACAAAAGACTGGCTCGAATCGCGTTACACTCGGCTTATCGAACAAACACTCTATGACATTACCGGAGAAGAGCTAAAAATTAAATGCACGATCCCTAATCATCAAACGCCGGAGGAATTTGATTTAAAGCCATCAAGCAAACCGCGAAAACACGATGATGAACAAACAGAATTTCCACAGAGCATGCTGAATCCAAAATATACGTTCGATACATTCGTCATTGGATCTGGTAATCGCTTTGCTCATGCTGCATCTTTAGCGGTAGCAGAAGCACCAGCCAAAGCATACAATCCTCTTTTCATTTACGGTGGAGTTGGCCTAGGCAAGACGCACCTCATGCATGCAATCGGTCATTACGTTCTTGAGCATAATCCATCAGCTAAAGTGGTGTATTTATCTTCAGAAAAGTTTACAAATGAATTTATTAATGCCATTCGCGATAACCGTCCAGATGATTTTCGCAACAAATATCGCAACGTGGACGTGCTGTTAATAGATGATATTCAATTTCTAGCTGGAAAAGAACAAACGCAAGAAGAGTTTTTCCATACGTTTAATACGCTACATGAAGAAAGTAAGCAAATTGTCATCTCGAGTGACCGACCACCAAAAGAAATTCCAACGTTAGAAGATCGCCTTCGTTCTCGTTTTGAATGGGGCTTAATTACAGACATCACTCCTCCCGACTTAGAAACGAGAATTGCAATTTTGCGTAAAAAAGCAAAAGCCGAAGGATTCGACATACCAAACGAAGTGATGTTGTACATTGCCAATCAAATTGACTCGAACATTCGAGAATTGGAAGGAGCGCTCATTCGCGTCGTTGCTTACTCTTCTTTGATCAATAAAGAAATTAACGCCGATTTAGCGGCAGAAGCATTAAAAGATATCATTCCAAGCTCAAAACCAAAGGTAATTACGATTCAAGACATTCAACGCGTTGTCGGAGAGCATTTTAATGTGAAACTTGAAGATTTTAAAGCAAAAAAACGGACGAAGTCGGTCGCTTTTCCACGACAAATTGCAATGTATCTTTCGCGTGAGCTGACAGACTGCTCACTTCCGAAAATTGGCGAAGAATTCGGAGGACGTGACCATACGACAGTCATTCATGCACACGAAAAAATTTCGGCTTTGATCCAAACAGACGTCCAATTACAAAAACAATTGAAAGAAATTATGGAGAAACTGAAATAATGTGAATAACTGCTTTATGTTTGTGCACAGTCTGTCCACATGTGGATAGTCTGTGCTTCCTTTGTTTTATTCGCTTATCCACATAATCACAGCGCCTAGTACTATGATTAATAGTTTTTTAAAAAAATATAATAAATAATTTAGGGAGGTTTTCTTTGTGAAAGTTATTATTGATCGCGATCGTTTAGTAAGAAGTGTACAAGATGTAATGAAGGCTGTATCATCTCGCACAACAATTCCTATTTTGACTGGAATTAAAATCGTTGCTTCTGAACAAGGTGTAACGTTGACAGGAAGCGATTCAGACATTTCCATCGAATCTTTTATTCCAGCTGAAGAAGAAGATCGGGTCATTGTTGAGATTGTTAAACAAGGAAGCGTGGTTCTACAAGCACGGTTTTTCAGTGAAATTGTCCGCAAGTTACCAAAAGAAACAGTAGAGATTGAAGTCAAAGAGCAGTTCGTTACAACGATTCGTTCAGGGAAATCAGAGTTCCATTTAAACGGATTAGATCCGGAAGAATATCCGCGTCTACCACAAATTCAAGAGGAAAATATGTTTAAAATATCGGCGGATTTATTAAAACATGTCATTCGCCAAACGGTATTTGCTGTGTCCACCTCAGAAACACGCCCGATCTTAACAGGTGTAAACTGGCGCATTGAAAACAATGAGTTAACGTGTATTGCAACAGATAGTCATCGACTAGCTATGCGAAAAGCAAAAATAGAAACGGGATCAGAGGCGGATTACAACATCGTCATCCCAGGAAAGAGCTTAAATGAACTAAACAAAATTCTCGAAGAGTCGAACGAACTCGTTCAAATTGTTGTGACTGAAAATCAAGTACTATTCAAAACAAAACATTTATTGTTTTTCTCGCGGCTACTAGACGGGAACTACCCAGACACATCGCGGCTTATTCCAACAGAAAGTCAAACGGATATGATTGTTAAAACGAAAGAATTTTTACAAGCCATTGACCGAGCATCGTTGCTAGCACGCGAGGGAAGAAACAATGTTGTTCGCTTAGCGACGTTGTCTGACAAATTCGTCGAAATTTCTTCAAATTCACCTGAAATCGGAAAAGTTGTGGAAGAAGTACAATGTGAACAAGTAGAAGGCGAAGAATTAAAAATTTCATTCAGCGCAAAATATATGATGGACGCATTGAAAGCGTTAGAAGGGGCTGAAATTAAAATTAGTTTTACTGGTGCGATGCGCCCGTTTTTAATTCGCCCGCTGCATGATAATTCCATGCTTCAATTAATTTTGCCCGTACGCACATATTAAAGCTGCTAGAGAAACTAGCAGCTTTCCTTTTCTTCATTCCTCTTTTTTAGTACAATGAAAGAATGGACACTTTTTATAGAAAGTGAGCGGATAATGGATGAAAGAAGTAAAAATTTCAACAGAAACCATTACACTAGGTCAATTTTTAAAGCTAGCAAACGTTATTTCCACAGGCGGAATGGCGAAATGGTTTTTACAAACGAACGATGTATTCGTTAATGGTGAACGGGAACAACGCCGCGGCCGTAAGTTAAAAGTAGGCGATGTTGTTGATATCCAAACAATTGGCACATTTATGATTCGTTCGTAAAGGTGGGGGGCACCTTTGTTTTTAGAAGAATTAACTTTAAAAAATTATCGTAATTACGAGCAAGGATATTGGCAATTTCAAAATAAAGTAAACGTCATTTTAGGAGAAAACGCCCAAGGGAAGACAAACATTATGGAGTCAATTTACGTCTTATCCATGGCGAAATCACATCGGACAACGAATGATAAAGATTTCATTCGTTGGGACGAAGATTATGCTAAAATAGAAGGTAAAGTAGGAAAGAAAAACGGTCCAATTTTTTTGCAGTTAATCATATCGAGAAAAGGAAAAAAAGCCAAACTAAACTATATCGAACAACCGAAATTGAGCAGTTATGTTGGACACATGAACGTTGTTATGTTCGCCCCAGAAGATTTAAACCTTGTAAAAGGGAGCCCACAAATACGTAGGCGTTTTATCGACATGGAAATCGGCCAAGTATCGCCCGTTTATATGCACGAGCTCGCACAGTATCAAAAAGTGTTGCAACAAAGAAATCAATATTTAAAGTTACTTCAATCGAAAAAACAGACGGATGAAACGTTTCTTGATGTGCTTACCGAACAACTTGTGGAACTCGCTGCTAAAATCACTCTAAAAAGATACGAATTTATCGAATTATTACAAACATGGGCGGCACCGATCCATGCGGAAATTAGCCGTGGAAACGAACAATTAGCCATTCATTATTGTCCTTCTATTGATGTATTAGACAAACAACAATTGTCGAGAATAGTAGAAGTGTATAACGACAAGTTTGCGAAAATAAAACAAAAAGAAATAGAACGAGGTACAACGCTCATTGGTCCGCATCGGGATGATTTATCGTTTACGATTAATGGGAAAGATGTGCAAACGTTCGGTTCACAAGGTCAACAACGAACGACAGCCCTTTCATTAAAACTAGCTGAAATTGATTTAATTTTTTCAGCAATTGGTGAGTACCCGATCTTGTTGCTTGATGATGTGCTGTCAGAACTTGATGATTTTCGCCAAACGCATTTGTTAGATGCGATACAAGGTAAAGTGCAAACATTTGTGACAACAACGAGCATAGATGGAATTGAACATCGCGTCATTCACGATGCGGATGTGTATGAAGTTGTCTCAGGGCAAATGAGGAGACGATAGTTCTTTATAAACCTCGAACGCATTGTTCGAAAAGGAAAGCGTAGGTGATCAATAGTGACGATGGAACAAAAAGAACAAGTCGTTTATGATGAAAGTCAAATTCAAGTTCTTGAAGGGTTAGAAGCGGTACGTAAAAGACCGGGAATGTATATTGGATCAACCGGTTCAAAAGGATTACATCATCTCGTTTGGGAAATTGTTGATAACAGTATTGACGAAGCATTAGCGGGATTTTGTACAGAAATTAACGTCATTATTGAAGAAGATAACAGCATTACAGTGATTGATAACGGCCGTGGAATTCCTGTTGGTATTCATGAAAAAATGGGAAGGCCAGCTGTTGAAGTAATTATGACGGTTTTGCACGCCGGTGGAAAATTCGGTGGCGGTGGATATAAAGTGTCTGGCGGTTTGCATGGAGTTGGTGCATCTGTTGTTAATGCGTTGTCAGAAGAATTAGAAGTATACGTACATCGCGACGGACAAATTCACTATCAAAAATATAAGCGTGGCGTGCCTTGTGCAGATTTGCAAGTTATAGGCGAGACAGATCGGACAGGTACAACAGTTCACTTCAAACCAGACCCAGAAATTTTTACAGAAACGACTGAATACGATTATGACACGCTCGCACATCGATTGCGAGAGCTTGCTTTTTTAAACAAAGGTATTCGTATTACGCTTGAAGATCGACGTGAAGAAAAGCGACGCAACGAATATTATTACGAAGGTGGAATCTCTTCATACGTTAAGCATTTAAATCGGACAAAAGAAACGCTTCATGAAGAGCCGATTTACATTGAAGGAGAAAAAGACGGCATCCAAGTCGAAATCGCTCTACAATATAACGATGGCTATACAAGCAATATTTATTCCTTTGCTAACAACATTCATACGCACGAAGGCGGCACGCATGAGTTAGGCTTTAAAACGGCTTTAACGCGAATTATTAATGATTATGGACGGAAAAACAATGTGTTTAAAGAACAAGATGCCAATTTAACGGGCGAAGATGTGCGTGAAGGATTAACTGCAATCATTTCTGTGAAACATCCGGCGCCGCAATTCGAGGGGCAGACGAAGACAAAACTCGGAAATAGCGATGCCCGAACAGCGACAGAATCTATTTTTGCTGAGCAATTCGAGAAGTTTTTACTTGAAAACCCATCTGTTGCTAAGAAAATTGTTGAAAAAGGAATTTTAGCTTCGCGCGCGCGTCTCGCAGCTAAGCGAGCGAGGGAATTAACGAGAAGAAAAAATGCTCTTGAAGTATCAAGTTTGCCTGGGAAATTAGCAGATTGTTCTTCGAAAGACCCGTCAATATGCGAGCTGTATGTCGTTGAGGGAGATTCAGCTGGTGGTTCTGCAAAACAAGGGCGTGACCGTCATTTCCAAGCGATTTTACCGTTGCGTGGAAAGATTATAAACGTTGAAAAATCGAGATTAGATAAAATTTTATCAAACAATGAAGTTCGTGCGATTATTACGGCTCTCGGTACGGGAATTGGTGAAGATTTCGATATTACAAAAGCTCGTTACCATAAAATCATTATTATGACAGACGCTGATGTCGATGGGGCGCATATTCGTACATTGTTGTTGACGTTTTTTTATCGCTATATGCGCGAGGTGATCGAACAAGGTTATGTTTACATCGCTCAGCCACCTTTATATAAAATTCAGCAAGGGAAACGAATTGAGTATGCATATAGTGATCGACAACTTGAAGAAATACTAGCGCGTTTACCAGAACAACCAAAACCGATTATTCAACGTTACAAAGGTCTTGGAGAAATGAATCCGGAACAACTTTGGGAAACAACGATGAACCCAGAAACGAGAACGTTGTTAAAAGTGAGTTTGCAAGATGCGATGGAAGCGGATGAAACGTTCGAAATTTTAATGGGAGATAAAGTGGAACCGCGTAGACAGTTTATCGAGGAAAACGCGAAATACGTAAAAAATCTGGATATTTAAACATGTTGGAGAGTGTTTGGTCACCCTCCCCTCGTTTGATTAATTTGTGAAGTAAGGGAGGTTCGTTGTTGTATGTCTGAACGGGTAAAAGAAGTAAGTATTAGTCAAGAAATGCGCGCATCGTTTCTCGACTATGCAATGAGTGTCATTGTATCACGTGCGCTTCCTGATGTGCGTGACGGACTGAAGCCGGTACATCGCCGCATTTTATACGCAATGCACGATTTAGGGATGACGGCGGACAAGCCTTACAAAAAGTCGGCGCGTATCGTTGGTGAAGTCATCGGGAAATACCATCCACACGGTGATGCAGCTGTTTATGACACAATGGTACGAATGGCGCAAGATTTTAACTATCGCTATATGCTTGTTGATGGTCACGGAAACTTTGGATCGATTGACGGAGATGCCGCAGCAGCTATGCGTTATACAGAAGCGAGAATGTCGAAAATTTCGATGGAGCTGTTGCGCGATATTAACAAAGATACAATTGATTACCAAGATAACTACGACGGTTCAGAACGTGAACCCATCGTCTTGCCTGCCCGTTTTCCAAATTTACTTGTAAACGGATCGTCAGGTATTGCGGTTGGTATGGCAACAAACATTCCGCCGCATCAACTTGGAGAAGTCATTGATGCTTTATTAGAGCTCATGAAAGATCCGGACATGACAGTTGCTGAACTGATGGAGTATTTACCAGGTCCAGACTTTCCAACAGGTGCTCAAATTATTGGAAGAAGCGGCATCCGAAAAGCGTATGAAACAGGTCGAGGTTCGATTACGTTACGTGCCAAAGCGGAAATTGAACAAAAAGAAAATGGAAAAGAAATGATTATCGTCCGCGAATTACCTTATCAAGTGAATAAGGCAAAGTTAATTGAAAAAATTGCTGAGCTTGTACGTGAAAAGAAAATCGATGGCATTACAGACTTGCGTGATGAATCCGATCGTAGCGGCATGCGTATCGTTATTGAAGTGAGAAGAGATGTAAGCGCCCATGTTGTGTTAAACAATTTATACAAACAAACGGCTTTACAAACGAGCTTTGGCATTAATATGCTTGCTCTTGTTGACGGCCAACCAAAAGTATTGAATTTGAAACAATGTTTACAGCATTATTTAGAACATCAAAAGGTTGTTATTCGTCGTCGTACGCAATTTGAGTTGAACAAGGCAGAAGCACGCGCCCATATTTTAGAAGGTTTACGCATTGCACTTGATCACTTAGACGAAGTGATTGAACTCATTCGTCAATCTGCAACGGTAGACGTAGCAAAAGAAGGATTAATGACAAAGTTTCAGTTGAGCGAAAAACAAGCGCAAGCCATTTTAGATATGCGTCTACAACGTTTAACCGGATTAGAGCGCGAAAAAATTGAGCAAGAATATGCGGAATTATTGGAGATTATCGCACGTTTGCAAGCCATTTTAGCTGATGAACAGAAAGTTTTACAAATCATCCGCGATGAATTACTTGAAATTAAAGAAAAGTTCAACGATCATCGTCGTACAGAAATTGTAAATGGTGGTTTAGAAGCGATAGATGATGAAGATTTAATTACTCGTGAGCATATCGTTGTTACATTGACGCACAGAGGTTACATTAAACGTCTTCCTGTTTCAACATATCGAAGCCAGCGGCGCGGCGGCCGTGGCATTCAAGGAATGAATACGAACGAGGACGATTTTGTCGAGCATTTAGTTATTACATCGACACATGATATTGTTCTGTTTTTTACAAACAAAGGGAAAGTATATAAAGCAAAAGGATACGAAATTCCGGAGTTTAGTCGGACGGCAAAAGGTATTCCAATTGTTAATTTATTAAACATTGAAAAAGACGAAGTTATTAATACAGTTATTGCAATTGAGCAATTCCATGAAGATGCATTTTTATTTTTTACAACAAAGCAAGGAATTGCTAAACGATCACCGTTATCGTCGTTCGCTAACATTCGTAATCACGGTTTAATTGCTATTCATTTGCATGAAGGGGATGAATTAATATCTGTAAAACTTACAGATGGTCATAAACATATTATTGTAGGCACAAAAAATGGAATGTTAATTCGTTTTCCAGAGACAGATGTTCGCTCAATGGGACGAACAGCTGCAGGCGTAAAAGCGATTACGTTATGTCCCGGTGACGAAGTTGTTGGCATGGAAAGTTTAAACGGAGACGAGGAAATTTTAATTGTGACGAGAAACGGGTATGGAAAGCGAACGCCAGCC
The DNA here is from genome assembly GCF_050480245.1 of Bhargavaea massiliensis. Classification (GTDB taxonomy): domain Bacteria; phylum Bacillota; class Bacilli; order Bacillales; family Anoxybacillaceae; genus Anoxybacillus. The sequence continues at coordinate 52,466 of NZ_JBCNEQ010000048.1, forward strand.
TCAGAGTATCGCATTCAAAGCCGTGGAGGAAAAGGCATTAAAACGTGTAATATCACAGAAAAGAACGGCGATGTTGTAGCGGTGAAAACGGTCACTGGCGAGGAAGATGTCATGTTAATGACTGCGAGCGGCGTGATGATTCGTATGGCAGTTAGCGATATTTCTGTCATGGGACGAAACACACAAGGCGTCAAGCTGATTCGTCTTGATGAAGAAAACGAGCAAGAATATGTTGCAACAGTAGCGAAGGTGCCGAAAGAAGAAAAAGAACAATTGCAAGAAGAGTAGAGGGGGCATTTTCCCCTCTACGTTCTACAAAGGAGGGGAGAAAGACGTGTTGGTAGTAAAAACAGCTCAATTGCAAGAAGGATGTATTTTAGCCGAAGATATTATCGGGAAATCAAATCATGTCATTGTGCCAAAAAATACGGTATTAAATGCGAAACTATTAACTGTATTGCAAAAGTTTCTTGTTACTCAAGTGCGCGTACAGTCAGTTCTTGTTGATGGCAGTGCATTTCGCCCGAGTGAAATTATTCAAGAAGATGTGCCAAAGCCGAAAGCAAGAGATCATAAAGATATATTGACGTTATATTTAGAAGCTGTTCAGCAGTATAAAAAAATGTTCCAAAGTTGGCAGTCAGGTTTGCCTATTGATATTGGCAAAGTTCGCAACATGTTTATGCCTTTATTTGAAAAAGTGCTAGAATCAGAAAAAGAATTGCTCTTTTTACACCACTACTCTACAAAATCAGAGTATTTATTCCATCATGCAGTAACAGTTGGTCTTCTTTCAGGTGTATTAGCGAAAAAATTGCAATACGCAAAAGGGGACTATTGCCAAGTAGCAATTGCTGGTTTGTTAAGTGATTGTGGTATGGCGAAAGTTGATCCAAAAATACTTCATAAAAGTACTGCCCTGACTCCAATGGAATATAAAGACATGCGTCAACATACCGTTTACGGGTATAAAATGGTTCAAAAAATTACCGCGCTACAAGAAGGGGTCAAGCTCGCTGTTTTGCAACATCATGAGCGAAATGATGGAAGCGGATATTTGCTTAGTGTGCAAGAAGATAAAATTCACCCTTATAGTAAAATTGTCGCTGTTGCTGATGTGTATCATGCGATGATTTCTGAGCGACCTTATCGTAATAAGCAATCTCCTTTTAAAGTGTTTGAACAAATTCATAAAGATTGTTTCGGAAAATTCGATCTTTCTGTTGTTCAAGCGCTGGCTTCTCTTTTAATGACTCTTTCTATTGGGGCAAGAGTGAAGTTATCAAACGAACAGGTTGGTGAAATCATCCTTTTTGAACAAGATTCACCGTCCTGTCCGATGATTAAGATGATCGAAACGGACGAAATTGTTTCACTGAAAGACGAAAAAGATTTATTTATTGAAGAAATTATAAAATGACAGTGGCGATCATCATTGTCATTTTGTTTTTTTTATAAAAATAACAGAAAAAAGTGTTGACAATAAGAAAGTGCTCTTGTATGATATATCTTGTGCTTGATGTTCCTTGAAAACTGAACAAAACAGCAGCGTGAAGCTAAGGATAACTTTTCT
>NZ_JBCNEQ010000049.1:0-6454 GCF_050480245.1 Bhargavaea massiliensis
ACAGTTGCACGACAGAGGAACGGGCTGGAGAAGCACCCCACCGTGTCATGACATCTATAACGTAGGCTCTGTTTCAAGCCTTGGTCTGGTCAACATGGGGCTTACAAGCCCATGACTTTAGTCATTGGGTTGTTGACCCTTTCGCTTTCGATAGCGGTCAATAGCTGTTTGCGTTGCTTCATATACTGCACGTGCAAGCTGTTTACCGATCGGTGTAATCGTTCCAGCGTATGCATAATATGTTCCTTGTTGAGAAGCGGCGATGGCAATAGAATCGGTTGATGTTCCTGTCGCGATCGTATTCGTTTGTGGATCGACGACTTGTTTATCACACAACGCTTTTGCTTTTGCTTCTGTTGCAGTCATTAGCGCTTGCACGAACGCAGCTTCTGATAAATGACCATCGATAAAAACGAACGTATTAATCGTCCCTGGAGAAGCGACTACATCTGTACGCCGCCAAGCATTTGCACTATCTACCGCATTTCCAACTCCAGCGGTCACCGCAACAAACAACCGAATATCTTCATCAACAAATGAAAACGCCACATCTTTCACATCGACAGCGGTCATCATTCCGACCGTCCATTGCTCATCAAAACCGTGTTGCCTCAAGAATTGAATCATCTCCTGCTCGGCATTGTCACAACGATAATCAAGCGGAACATGCCGATTGACGAACGTCGTCGCCCAACGTATACCGCCGCCAACAAGGGCAGATGAAAGCACTTTAAACGGCTTAGCTGTCTCTACGACGAGCATCGTTTCGTGTTCTTTGACGTGCCATAATCCCTCGTCTATATGCGGCATAGAAAATGGAACGAATGTGACGAGCGGCTTCGGTAAAACCGGGTGTTCGTGACGTTTCATTTTTGTTTCAAATACGCACTCAATCATTGATTCGCTCAACAATTCCCGCGGCGTTCCGCATGCAACAGCTTTTCCATCTTTCAATAAAAGAAGTCGGTCGCAATAAAGCGAGGCAATATTTATATCATGAAAAATAGCTACAACGGTAAGCCCTGATTGTTTTAATAAATTGAGCAACTTAAACTGCTGCGCCACATCCATATGGTTCGTCGGTTCATCTAAAAGCAATACGCGTGGTTGTTGCGCTAACGACCGTGCGAGTGCAGCGCGTTGCCGTTCCCCTCCACTTAATTGTTCTAACCGTACATGTTGTTTATGCGTCAATGTAACGGAATGAATCGCTTCAGTAACAATTTGTTCATCCTCGTTTGTCCAGCGCGGCAAAAGCGATGACTGATAAGGATAACGACCGAGTTCAGCCATTTCTTTTACTGTATAACCAAACGAAATATCTGTATGTTGAGGTAACGTCGCAACGAGCTTTGCATATTGTCTCGGTTTATACGTCTGAATCGGTTGACCGTAAACAAACATATCCCCTTGTTGCAAAGGAAGTTCACGACTCATCAGTTTCATTAGCGTCGTTTTCCCGCTTCCGTTCGGTCCTAACATACCGAAAAACTCCCCTTCATAAACGGTAAACGAAACATCTTCCAACACTTTTTTTTCCCCATATTGATACGAAACGTGCTTTACATCTATCATATCGATCACGTCTTCCGTCTTAAACTTTTAAATAACAATATTGCAAACAATGGTGCGCCAATAAATGATGTGATGACCCCAATCGGCAACTCCCGCGGGGCAACGATCGTTCGCGCAACTAAATCTGCTAATACGAGAAACGTTCCCCCATACAAAAAAGAAAGCGGCAATAATCTTTTATGATTAGCTCCACAAATGAGACGCGTCATATGAGGGATGACAAGACCAACAAACCCGATCGTTCCTGATACTGCCACAGCTGCTCCTGTAAGTAGCGATGCGCTCAACAAAATAAATAGTTTGCGCTGTAACACATGCACGCCAATGCTTGCAGCTGCTTGTTCCCCAAACGAAAATGCGTTTAGCTCGCGAGTGTGAACAAATAGACCGATAGAACCGATCACGAAAAACGGAAAAAACAAGGAAACGTACGACCAACCGCGCATCGCTACGCTCCCCATAAGCCAGCCGATGACTTGACGTAGCTCTTCTCCACTTAGGGCAACCATAAGCGAAATGAGCGAACCGAAAAAGGCGTTTATAATAATGCCGATTAAGACAATCGTCTCGATTGCCATATTCCGCTCTGCAAGTCGCGCAAATAATAAAACAAACAATAACGTCATCAGCGCAAAAATAATGCTAACAATCGGCAACGTAAACCGCCCGAGAAGTGGTAAATGAAGATGAAAGAAAAAAACGATGACCGCTCCGACAGCTGCACCAGACGATACTCCGATCGTATACGGATCAGCAAGAACATTTTTCAGAAGCCCTTGAAACGCTACCCCTGCAAGAGCCAACGCGGCTCCAATCAAAAAAGCGAGCACAACCCTCGGTAGACGAATCGAAACAATGATTTGCGAATCGGTGGCAGGCACTGTCGGTGTATGAATCAATGTCCCCCATATAGAAGAAAAGGGAATCGATTGTGATCCAATCGATATCCCTAACAATAAAGCAATGATCGCAATGATCGACGCAACGATGTAATTATTTAAAAATGTCTGGATAAACGACTTTGGCAATTTCTTCGACCCCTTCAGCTAAACGTGGTCCTGGACGAGAAACTAAATCTGAGTTCACATCATATACTCGCTTATTTTTGACAGCCGGAACGTCTTTCCATGCTGGGCGAGCGAGCACTTGCTCAACTGCGTTCGGCGTGTAATAACCGTACGTCGTAATAATGACATCCGGGTTTAACGCCACTGCATCTTCTTCCGTAAACATCGGCCATCCTTCTTGATCACCTGCCGCATTTTTCGCATGAATGATCGTTAACATCTCATCCATAAAAGTTCCTTTTCCAGCTGTATAAATTTCTGGTGCAGGCGAGACTTCGATCCAAACGGTTGCTTCTTCTTTCACCTCTTTTGCTTTTTCAGCAATGGCATCGATTTTTTGCTTCATTTGTTTCACAACGTCCGATGCTTCTTTCGTTTTCCCTGTCGCTTTACCGATTAGTTCAATGGACGCATATACGTCGTTGAACGACGTCGCATTTGGCACGACGATGACTGTAATGCCGGCATCTTTCAGTTGCTTTAACCCTTCTTCGGCGTTGTGGGCACTAGATGCATGGGCAAGCACAACGTCCGGCTGAAGCGCGATAATTTTTTCAACATTAAACTCCATGCCGCCGATTTTTTCTTTATTTTTCACATCTTCCGGATAGTTATCAAAATCGCTTACACCAACGATTTTGTCACCAAGTCCTAACGCATACGCAATTTCTGTATTGCTCGGGATAAGCGAAACAATTTTTTCCGGTTCTTTTTCAATCGTGACATCACCAACCGCATCTTTTATGGTGACTGGAAATGCGGCCTCCGCTACTTTCTCCTCTTGCTTTGTCTCTTTTGCCGGCTCTGCGTTATTCGCGCACGCCGCTAATCCGAGCGTCAACACAAGCGCAAGAAGCCATACATACTGCTTCCATTTTTTCATCATTTTTCCCCCTTTTATGTATCAAAATAAAAAGCTCACCCCGAATGGAATGAGCTGGAAACAACAAAAGACAACCGTCACCTTTGTCGTTTCGACGTCTCACTCCCCGAAGACGCGAATGACGATGCAAAAAGGCAGGTCTACTGACTTATGCGTCATCCTACTTTGAAGCCTTCCCATACGAATTGTACAGTGGCGTCCTTCATTTCGTCAGCATTTACAGTTGCGGGGACAGTTCTGGACTTGCACCAGATTCCCTATTAAGTCTACTAGGTTTCCCATTCGACACCTTTTTGCAACGAACGTATACAATTGTCGAACAATTTTTACGTTTCTATCATAGCCGAAAACGTCGCTTATGACAACAAAAATTTTCTATTTCAATGGAAGTGTAAATGTAAACGTCGTTCCTTCGCCGAGCTTACTATGAACGGCGATCGTTCCTTTATGGGCTTCAACGATGTTTTTCGCAATCGCAAGACCTAAGCCCGTACCAGAACGACCGCGCGTGCGCGCCTTATCTGCTTTATAAAAACGTTCAAACACAAACGGCAAATCTTCTTCTGCAATGCCCGAACCGGAATCTTGCACAGAGATGCGCACCGCTTCTTCATCCGCATCGACAATAACGCATACTTCACCGCCTTCATCTGTATGGCGAAGCGCATTATCAATTAAATTTGTCAACACTTGTTCAATGCGGTCAGGGTCAAACGAAACAGTAGACTCCTTGTTCATTTCAACAAGCAAACGAACCCCTTTTTCTTTCGCTAACGCTTGAAACTTATGAATGACTCGTTCCATATACGGACGAAGCGGCACTTGTTCTTTATGGAGCGTTAAATGACCAGCTTCCATGCGCGCTAAATCAAGCAAATCATTGACGAGGCGCCCCATGCGCAACGATTCGTCATAAATGACTTTTGCTAATTCTTTTTTCTCTTCCTCTGTTGCCGCAATATCATCGACGATCGCTTCGCTATATCCTTGAAGCATCGCAATCGGTGTTCTTAACTCGTGCGACACGTTTGCGATAAAATCTTTGCGCAATTTATCAAGCCGGCGCTCTTCCGTCATATCGCGAAGCACTGCAACCGCCCCGCGAATCATTTTGCCGTTGTATAGCGGAGTCATCACAATGACCCAATTCCGACCTTGCAAAGCCATTTCCGTCGCCTGTTCTTTCTCTTCCGCCACCGCTTTCGTAAACAATTCATTCACTTGCGGAGGAAGCGGCGATAAATCGTCGTGTTGCCCTTGTTCGTAGTACCATGCTTGTAGAAATCGGTCAGCAGGCGGATTCGTAATGAGCACTTCGCCATTGCGATTGAGCGTAATGACTCCATCGGCCATGCTGCTTAAAATGCTTGCTAATTGTTCTTTTTCTTGATTTAACGCATTAATGTGAAATTGCAATTGCCGACCCATTTGATTAAATGCCATCGCAAGTTCCCCGATTTCATCATGGGTGACGATCGGCACTTTGGAATCAAATTTTCCGCGCGCCATTTCAAATGCAACTTGCCTCATTTTTCGAAGTGGCGCTGTAATGCGCGTAGATAAGAAAAAGGCGAACACCGTCGTTAACACAATAGCGATAAATGCGGCAAGAAAAATAAATTTCGTCGTTTGCTTTGTCGTTTCTTCCACTGCTTTTAACGATTGGTACACGAAAACGGCACCATTTCCATTCGATGTGTGAAGCGGAACACCGACAATAAATAGCTCGTTATATTCATTGTTTCGCATCGTTTGATTTGGCATAATCGTCCGTTTCACCACTTTTTTTCCATCAAAAACGCGCGATAACTGTTTATCTTGCTGAATAAACGAAAGTGGCAAATCAGCAAGCTTTTCATTCGGTGAATACCAATAATGACGATCGTCAATAATAATCATTAGTTTCGACACGTCATCAACCATCGTCCATGCTATCGAGCGCGCAAACTGCTCATCATGCTCTGCGACAACACGTGCCACTTTCATTGCTTGTTGGGTTAGTTGATCTCCTGTTTTCTCCAAATCATATTTTTCGAAAAACCCGAGCAACAAAACAGTTAAAATAAAAAGAACGAAAGCAACAAGCAACAAAATCGTCAGCCATAGTTTGCCGACTACACTACGCCATAGTGCCATCATTCATTCACGACCTCAAATTTATACCCAACACCCCAAACGGTAACAATCATTTTAGCTGCAGCAGGCGACACTTTATTTAGTTTTTCACGCAACCGTTTGACGTGTGTATCCACTGTTCGCAAGTCGCCAAAAAATTCATAATGCCATACTTCTTTTAGCAACTGTTCACGATCAAACACTTTATCTGGCGATTTGGCTAAAAAGTGAAGCAACTCATACTCTTTCGGAGTTAAGCTCACTTCATGCCCATCCGCTGTCACCCGATGCGCATCATGGTCAATTGTTAAATGAGGAAATACGAGCACATCTCGTGCTGTCGTATCCGTTTGGACATACGGAGAGTTGGCTGTACGACGAAGCAGCGCTTTGACACGGAGCACCACTTCACGTGGGCTGAACGGTTTCACAATATAATCGTCCGTTCCTGCTTCAAATCCTTGCACGCGATTAGCTTCCTCTCCCTTCGCTGTTAACATAATGACGGGTGTCGCTTTTTTCTCACGCAACTGTTTGCACACTTCAATACCGTCTTTTCCAGGTAACATAAGGTCAAGCAAAATCAAGTCATAATCATTGTCAAGCGCTAATGCTAGCGCTTCTTCACCGTTTTCTGCTTCATCGATCATATATTGCTCACGTTCTAAATACATACGAAGCAAACGACGAATGCGCTCTTCGTCATCGACAACTAAAATTTTAATCTCCTTCTCCATGATGTCATACCTCCTCGTTCACTATTGTACAAAACTGCCATACTTTTTTCTACTTCTTAATCGAGTAGGAGGAGGTG
>NZ_JBCNEQ010000050.1:0-22951 GCF_050480245.1 Bhargavaea massiliensis
AAAGAGCACCTCTTTCCTGGGTTTGTTTGTGTGGTTACTTACATTCTACAGGAAAGGTGCTCTTTTTTCTATGTTTTTATGGATATTATTGGTTAATCAACACACGTGGTTGTCAATATTTTTGTTATTCTATAATTAATCCCCATTAACTTTTAATAAAACGTTAGGAAGGTGGAGCTATGTTAGCGCAATGGTTAAAGACGTCTAGGTATACGGTTGTGCTTACAGGTGCTGGAATGTCGACAGAAAGCGGACTTCCTGATTTCCGTTCGGCGCAGACAGGATTATGGAGTAAGGAAAACCCGCAACAGCTGGCAAGTACATACGCACTCGAGCACAATCGGGATGAGTTTACCGCATTTTATCAATATCGTATTCGTACGCTTCACCAATGCAAACCGCATGCAGGACATATCATTTTAGCCGAGTGGCAGAAACGCGGAATCGTCCAAAGCATCATTACGCAAAATGTGGACGGATTTCATCAGCAAGCAGGCAGTGAAAACGTGATCGAACTTCACGGATCATTGAGAACGGTTCACTGTCAACGATGTCATAAAGTGTATGATAGCAACCTGTATATCAATGAACAATTTAATTGCGCTTGTGGCGGTTTTTTGCGACCGTCTGTCGTCTTATTTGGCGAATCTCTTCCATCAGATGCGATCGATCAGGCATGGTTGGCTTCGCAAAAAGCGGAATTATTGATCGTATTAGGCTCTTCTTTACAAGTATCGCCAGCCAATCAACTGCCCCTCATAGCGAAACGAAACGGTGCCAAGCTGGCCATTGTCAATATGGAACCGACGGAATTGGATGAATGGGCGGATTTCGTCGTCCATCATCGAAAAATCGGTGAAGTTCTTAAAGAAATGGATCATGAGTTAAAAGCGGGGGAATGAAAATATGAACGTTTTGGACATTTTGCGGAAGGCGCTTGACGACATTGGTGACCGAACAGCAATCATCCAGTGCCAAAGCGTGTCTGGGGGCGATATTAACTCCGCCTATTATGTCAGAAGCAAGCATCGCTCGTATTTTGTAAAAGTAAACAAAAAGATTCCTCCTCGTTTTTTCAAAAGTGAAGCAGCTGGTCTCGAATTGCTTCGAAAAATAAATACGGTTAAAGTCCCAAACGTATATTACGTCATGGAAGAAGAAAGCGGGGCATATGGTTTGCTTTTGCTTGAATGGATTGAAGGGGAAAAAACAGAACAAACAGCCGTATTGCTTGGTCAAGCAGTCGCTCAACTTCATCAATGTTATGGTCAGCATTTTGGTTTGGCTGAAGACAATTATATCGGCCGACTACCACAAAAAAATGGATTATATGAAAATTGGATGGATTATTTTGTGAAATGCCGGCTTCTTCCGCAAATCCAATTAGCCGAACAAAAAGGAAGAATGCCGACAGCTAGACGAAATAAACTAGAAAAGTTGCTAGTTTCGCTCGAACGATGGCTTCCGCAGCAATGCCGCCCTTCTTTACTGCATGGTGACCTTTGGGGAGGCAATTGGATTGTCGGTGCAAAAGGGATGCCTTACTTAATTGACCCTTCTGTGTTTTATGGCCATTATGAATTCGAGATCGCGTTTACGGAATTATTTGGCGGATTTCCAGATCAATTTTATGAAGCGTACAAGGAGATTCAACCGCTTTCTCCCGAATATGAGGAAAGAAAAGAGCTGTATCAACTGTTTTATCTGCTCGTTCACCTCAATTTATTTGGAGAAACATACGGTTATTCCGTCGATCGAATTTTGCAAAAGTATGTTGGATAATTTTACTAAAACAAGAAAGAGAGCGAAACACGGTTACAGTGAAGCTCTCTTTCTTGTTTTAGATGAACATTCCGGTACTCGATATCAATGCCCTCCAAGATACGCCATCTTTACCTGTTCACTAGCGTTCAACTCTTCCGCTGAACCAGACAAAACAACACGGCCGGATTCAATGACATACGCCCGATCCGCCACAGAAAGTGCCATATTCGCGTTTTGTTCCACTAGCAAGATGGTCGTTCCCGATGAATTAATTTCTTCAATAATTCGGAAAATCGTTTTGACTAGCAAAGGGGCAAGGCCCATAGATGGTTCATCTAAAAGGAGGAGACGCGGACGTGCCATTAATGCACGGCCTATGGCCAACATTTGTTGTTCACCACCCGACAACGTTCCAGCAAGTTGCTTTCTACGTTCATGAAGCCGAGGAAACAGATGATACACTTTCTCAAAATCCTTCTGAATTTCATTTTTATCCTTCCTTAAAAAGGCACCCAACTCTAAATTTTCTTCCACAGTCATATTGGCAAAAATGCGACGGCCTTCCGGAACATGAGAAATTCCTTGTTTGACAATCATCTGAGCGGCTTTGCCTGCAATCGATTGCCCTTCATACAAAATATCTCCATTTTTTGGTTTTAACAATCCGGAAATCGTCTTTAACAATGTGCTCTTGCCAGCGCCGTTTGCTCCAATGAATGTGACGATTTCTCCTTCATTTATTTCAAGTGAAACCCCTTTTAACGCTTGAATATTCCCGTAAAATACATCAATGTTTTCTACTTTTAGCATTATGACACCTCCTCGCCGAGATACGCTTCAATGACTTTAGGATGATTCCGGATCTCTTCAGGTGTACCATGCGCGATGAGCTGTCCGTGATCAAGCACGTAAATTCGTTCGCATACTCCCATCACAAGAGACATATCATGCTCAATAAGTAAAATGGTTAAATTGAACTTTTCTCTTATAAAAGCAATTAAATTCATCAGTTCCTTTGTTTCCTGCGGATTCATTCCCGCTGCAGGCTCATCAAGCAACAATAATTTTGGATGTGCCGCCAACGCCCTGGCAATTTCTAAACGCCGTTGCTGACCGTATGGCAAATTTTTCGCTTTTTCATACATAAAACCCTCAAGCTTAAAAATTTTTAAAAATTCGATTGCCTTTTCTTCGATTTCTTTTTCACCGGAAAAATGAGAAGGTAAACGAATAATGGAACTTAAAATGGAATGACGAGCCAGAGAATGGTATGCAACCTTTACGTTATCAAGTACGGAAAGTTCACCGAACAAACGAATGTTTTGGAACGTACGACTAATCCCTTTTCGTGTAATTTTGTAAGGGGGTAGCCCGTTTAGCTTTTCATTCCCTAATACAATGCTACCTTCTGTCGGTTCATATACACCTGTCAGCAGGTTGAAGAAAGTCGTTTTACCAGCCCCATTTGGTCCAATTAAACCAATCAATTCCCCCGGATATAATTCGATGTTTACGTCAGACAATGCTTTTAAGCCGCCAAATTGAATGCCGACATGATCAACTTTAAGCAACGGTGTGTTAGTTGTCATTCTGTTTTCCCCCTTCAGCCGCTCTACCAAACTTGATGAATGAAGTCAATTCTTGCGTACCTAACAATCCTTTTGGACGGTACAACATGACCAATATGAGCACTAAACTGTACAGGATCATTCGAGTCTCCGGATATTCTTGAAGGAACGTAGAAACAATTGTCAACAGAATCGCAGCGATTACTGCGCCAGACATGCTTCCTAATCCTCCAAGCACAACAAAAATCAAAATATCAAATGACTTCAAAAAACCAAAATTCGTTGGCTGAATAATATAGAAGTTATGCGCATAGAGACCTCCAGCAATGCCGGCAAAAAAAGAGCCAATCACAAACGCTGTCACTTTATAGTACGTTGTATTAATCCCCATAGAATCCGCTGCAATTTCATCCTCACGAATCGAAATGCAGGCACGGCCATGAGTGGAATTTGTAAAGTTTGCAATGACAATAATGGCGATAAGCATGCAGGCAAATACCCACGGCCAAGTTGTGAGGTGGGTTACCGTCATCCCGCTGGCACCGCCAACATAGTCTACGTTTAACAGAATAATGCGTACGATTTCTCCAAAACCAAGTGTAGCGATCGCCAAATAATCCCCCTTTAGACGAAGGGTAGGAATACCAATTAAAAGCCCTGCTACAGCAGCAGTAACACCACCGACCAGTAAAGCAAGTGAAAACGGCATTTGCAGTTTCATTGTCATAACGGCAGACGCATAGGCGCCCACAGCAAGAAATCCGGCATGACCAATGGAAAACTGTCCTGTAATTCCAATAATGAGATGAAGACTGACGGCTAGGATAATATTAATAGCCATATAAAACAGGGTATTGATATAAAAGGAATTAAGTATTCCTCTCGATATCAATAGCTGAACCACTATAAAAAACACAATCGCTAACACCATTGACAGCCAAAATCCATTGATTCGTTTGAAAATTGTCATGCTCTTCTACCCTCCTTACACTTTTTCTTTTACATTTTTTCCGAATAAACCCGATGGTCGGAAAATTAGAATAAGTATAAGAACGATAAAAGCCACTCCGTCACGCCAGAGTGAATATCCAAGGCCGCTTACAAGTGATTCAATCACACCAAGCACAAGACCGCCGACCATAGCCCCCGGAATGATGCCGATCCCACCTAACACTGCCGCTACGAAGGCTTTTAGACCTGGAATAATCCCCATAAGCGGTTCAATTTTAATATAGTAAATCCCGAAGATGACACCCGCAGCACCTGCCAAGGCAGATCCGATTGCAAACGTTGCGGATATTGTATTATCCACGTTAATCCCCATTAATCGAGCTGCTTCTGCATCATAAGAAACAGCACGCATGGCTTTCCCTATTTTCGTTTTATGAACGATTAACTGAAGGAGAATCATCAATACAATGGAAGTACAAAGTATTAATATAGACTGACTGCTAATTGTTACGCCAAATAGTTCAATTTTTTTATCTGGTAGTATTGTCCCAGGATATGCTACTGGCTGAGCACCGCGTGCATAGATCATCCCGTATTCAATTAGAAGTGAAACCCCGATTGCAGTGATTAGAACTGCAATTCTTGTAGCGTTTCTCAAAGGCTTATAAGCAATTCGTTCAATGAATACGCCCAATAATGCGCAGACAACCATGGCCAATAGCAGCGCTGGGAAGAATCCTAGATGTAGACCTGTAATCGCATAAAATCCTACAAACGCACCTACCATAAACACGTCGCCATGAGCAAAATTAATAAGCCTCACTATTCCGTACACCATCGTATATCCGAGAGCGATTAGCGCATATATACTGCCAAGAGATATTCCGTTAACGAGTTGTTGAATGAGTTCCATATTTGCACTCTCCTTGGGAAGTACTGTTATTTCTTTTAGAAGGATTAGACGCTATTAAAATAGGGGGGACATGCCCCCTATTTGATTCATACCATGATGATGGTATTATGGATTCACTTTTGTTTTAAACTGCTGCTCACCGTTTTTATATTCAAGAATAGCGGCAGATTTAATTGGGTCATGGTTCTCATCAAGAGTCAATGTTCCTGATACAAGAGAGAGGTCTTTCGTTTGTGCGAGTGCTTCTTTAATTTTCACCGGATCTGCATCTCCCGCGCGTTTAATAGCATCAGCAAGGAAATACGCCGTATCATATCCAAGCGCGTTAAACGCATCCGGAGATTTATTGTATTTCGCTTTAAATGCTTTTATGAAATCCTGGATTTTAGGATCTGGATCGCCGGAAGAATAGTGGTTTGTAATAAATGTATTATTTAAAGCTTCTGGGCCAGCTATTTCGACAAGAGTTGGAGAATCCCATCCGTCACCGCCCATAATCGGAACTTTAATACCAAGTTCACGGGCTTGCTTCACAATTAGTCCTACTTCTTCATAGTAACCAGGTAAGAACAAAAATTCTGGATTAGCTGATTTAATCCGTGTAAGAGTCGCTCGGAAATCGGTGTCTTTTGCAACATAGGCTTCTTCCGCTACAATCTTTCCGCCGTTTTCCTCAAATGCTTTCTTAAAAGAGGAAGCAAGTCCTTTTGAATAATCACTAGAACTATCAATGAGAATAGCTGCATTTTTTACTTTCAAATCATCAATTGCGAATTTAGCTGCTACCGTACCTTGGAAAGGATCAATGAAGCATGTTCGGAATACAAAGTCGTTTACTTTGCCGTCTTTATTGGTGATAGTAGGATTCGTTCCAGAAGGTGTAATTAACGGAATTTTGTTATCCTGTGCAACTTGGACCTGAGCGAGCGTATTTGTACTTGTTGCTGCTCCTATAATCGCTACAACTTTATCTTGGCTAATCAGTTTAATAGCTCCGCTAGTCGCTTCCGCTGCATCAGATTTATTATCTACTTTTACAAGTTCAATTTTTTTTCCGTTAATGCCTTCTTTATTAATCTCCTCAATCGCTAGTTCCAGACCTTCAGCAATGGATTGTCCATATGAAGCCGCTCCACCAGACAATTCAAGGTTAGCGCCAATTTTTATTGTATCGCCGCCCCCTCCATTATTGTCTGATGAATTCGTTCCAGCATTTTGAGTTCCGCCATTACATCCTACCATTAGACCAGCAGTGATCATAAGTGACATAAAAACTCCAACTAATTTTTTCTTTTTCATCATTTACCTCCATCATAAAAAATTTTTTAAAATTTTCGACTAACTACAGATCCCTTCTATAACTAAATCCACATCCCCCCATACCTTTTTATAAACAACAAACAGAATAACTTTTCTCAATTGATTTGATTTTATAAAAATTCTTTCTTCTCGTCTAGATGTATAATAAAATTACTTAAAAAATTACGAATCATTTTGAATGCATATGTCTTTTTACTATCTAAAAATTAATAACCAATCTACATATAATGAACGTTTATAACCTTTATTTCCCTTTCTTAGCTTTTTTGATCCATCCATCGTTCTTTATCAACTGTTACTTTTGGGTTAAAATTAATTTGCTTTTAAGGAATAATTTATTAATGAAAATAATAAAGAAGCTGACTCATCATCGCTCAAAAGCGATGTTTTGAGTCAGCTCCTCGCTGTTGTTCATATAGTTTCAAATGATGATAAACCGCTTTTAGCAGCGGTGTGTCAATGTGGTACTGTTGGGCAAGTTTCAATAAATAACCTTGAAGATGGTCTGCTTCCACCATTTGTCCTTTTTCCATGTCACGCTGCATCGAAGACTTCATCTCTGGTGCCAATTTGTTCATTTGCTCTAACTGTTTCTCCTCAATCTGTTCAGCGATCGGCGCCCCGTGCGCTCTCATCACGGCCGCGATTTCTTTCAGCAATCTCAAAATGATTTCTTGTCCATATTCCCCAGCGCGAATTGGACCGATCGGAGCCCGGAATAATGTCGTTACTCCCGACATCGTCGCAATAAACAAATATTTATGCCACATATCCGTGGCAATCTGATCACTCAAATGAAAATGTGCATTGCAACCCGTGAATAACTGTTCGAGTTTCTTCACTCTTTCCGTGATTTCCCCTGACCATTCACCAAACTTTACGTCATGTGACGAACTGGATTGAACGATCGTTCCTTGCTCATCTAATGTCGTTTCGATAAAACAGAGACCGCCTAATACGTTCTCTTTCCCAAACTCGCTCCAAAGCAGATCCATATGCGCCATGCCATTTAACAACGGCAAAATGAGCGTCTCCTTACCGACATATGGTTTAACATCTTGAATCGCTTCGTGCAAATGATAAGCCTTATTCGAAAAAATAACAAGATCAAATGCCTCTGCCTTTTCCCCTGCCATGATCGTTTTTGGCGTTAACACGGTATTCCCATGAACGCTTTGAATCACTAACCCTCGTTCTTGCAACTGTTGTTTTCGCCGTTTACGCACAAGAAATGTCACATCAATCCCTTTTTCCAACAACCGACCGCCAAAATATCCCCCCACTGCACCGGCGCCGACAACTAATACGCGCATCCATGATTCCCCCTTATGAAACATAGCTAACAATCAAGATCAGTAGA
Organism: Bhargavaea massiliensis; assembly: GCF_050480245.1. Taxonomy (GTDB): domain Bacteria; phylum Bacillota; class Bacilli; order Bacillales; family Anoxybacillaceae; genus Anoxybacillus. The sequence continues at coordinate 7,877 of NZ_JBCNEQ010000050.1, forward strand.
TGGAACAATTTCAAATCCGTCTTCATTCACGCAAGAGAAAAGGGAGAGGATGGTCTCCCTTTTCTCTTTAGCAACAACGTGACACTTTCCCGCCTTTGCCGTTATATCTCGCCTCTTGTACCTCGCAAAAAAACTCTTTACGCGACTTAATCGGTTCTCCGGGATGGTGTGTTTTCATATGCTCAACATATTTTTCGTAATTCGGCACCCCAACAAGCAAGTCAAGAAATTGTCTGCGATAGGCAAGAATCGTTTCTAGAAACTTACGCATAGTGTTTTACCTCATCTCCTGGTTCACGTGGTATATAAGGTGCTTCTTTTAATGGGACATTATTGTTTTTCAATACTTTGATCCACACATTAATTGAGAAAATAAGCATCGCTAAAACAACAAGCATGAAAATTGCACATAGCGTCGCATCAATATAGTCGTTTATAATGATTTGCTGCATTTGCTCCTTTGTTGTAGCAGGAGGTAAGATATTTCCTTGCTGAAGCTCATCTTTAAATAGTTTCGCATGAGCTAAAAAGCCGATTTTTGGATGATCGTGGAATAATTTTTGGAATCCGGCTGTCATCGTTACGACTAAAATCCAAGTAGTCGGAACTAATGTGACCCATACATAGGCTTTTTTGCCCATTTTAAGAAGAATGGTCGTACCTAATAACAAGGCAATTGCTGCAAGCATTTGGTTTGCGATGCCGAAGAGCGGCCATAACGTATTGATTCCGCCAAGTGGATCAATAACCCCTTGATACAAGAAATAGCCCCAAGCAAGTACGCACAATGTTGTTGCAATAATATTCGCAGGTAAAGATTCGGTTTTTGCAAACGGTTTATAGAAATGTCCGAGAAGATCTTGAATCATAAAGCGACCAACACGCGTCCCCGCATCAATCGTCGTTAAAATAAACAATGCTTCAAACAAAATTGCAAAATGGTACCAAAATGCCATTAACGCTTTTCCGCCAATGATTTCGGACAAAATCACCGCCATGCCGATCGCTAAAGTCGGCGCTCCGCCCGTACGTGATAAAACGGTTTCTTCACCGACATTCTCCGCTAATTCTTTTAAATCATCAGGAGTAACCGTAAATCCCCAAGATGAAACCGTTTGTGCCGCTTGAACAACATCTTGACCAATAGCTGCAGCTGGGCTGTTAATCGCGAAATACGTACCCGGTGTTAAAACGCATGCCGCAATTAATGCCATGACAGCAACAAATGACTCCATCAACATGGCACCATAACCGATTGGACGGGCATGGCTTTCGCGCTCGATCATTTTCGGCGTCGTTCCCGAAGATACGAGAGAGTGGAAACCGGAAACCGCTCCACACGCAATTGTAATAAACAAGAACGGGAATAAATTGCCGGCAAACACCGGACCTGTGCCGTCAACGAATTTCGTAATCGCCGGCATTTGCAAATCAGGTGCAACAAAAAGAATTCCTAATGCCAAACCAACAATCGTTCCAATTTTTAAGAACGTGCTTAAATAATCGCGTGGCGCAAGCAACAACCATACCGGCAATACTGAAGCGACGAAACCGTAGCCAATCATTAAAAGTGCGATTGTTTCACCTTTAAATGTGAACATGTTTGCTAATGTCGGATTTTCCGCTACATATTGGCCAGCTACAATAGAAAGCATTAATAAAACAAAACCAATGAATGAAGCTTCACCAACGCGTCCCGGTCTCATGTAGCGCATATATACTCCCATAAAGATCGCGATTGGAATAGTCGCCGCGATCGTAAACATTCCCCACGGACTTCCTACAAGCGCTTTCACAACCACTAATGCTAATACAGCTAACAATATAATCATGATTCCTAAAATGCCCAGCATCGCGATAAAGCCCGTTACAGGACCAATTTCTTCCTTAATCATTTCGCCAAGCGATTTGCCGTTACGACGCATCGATGCGAATAAAATGATAAAATCCTGCACCGCACCTGCCAACACAACGCCGACAATGATCCAAAGCGTTCCGGGCAAATACCCCATTTGCGCTGCTAAAATCGGACCGACAAGCGGACCGGCTCCAGCAATCGCAGCAAAGTGGTGGCCGAAAAGCACCCACTTGTTTGTTGGAACGTAATCTTTTCCATCGTTAAAAATTTCCGCTGGCGTTTTTCGATTGTCATCAAGTTGAAATACTTTTTTGGCGATAAATTTGCTGTAAAAACGGTAAGCAACGGCGTATACGCAAACCGCAGCAACAATCAGCCAAATCGCGTTGACTGTCTCACCGCGATTTAATGCCAACACCGCAAAACCAGTTGCTCCGAGAGCAGAAATAAGTCCCCAAAGCAAAATCGATTTAAGACCTTTCAATCTTTTTTCCCCCTTTGTGTCTTTATTTAACAAACATATTATACTAATAATTCTGAATATTAACAATAATTTCTCTAATTGCAAATAGAGAAATGCTTTACATGTTTTATTTATGTTTTCAACACTAACTAACGGTCAACTACCCAACGACTAAAGCCGTGGGCTTAGAACAGTGCCAGGCACTGTTCGCTACTCCCCCTCCTCTCCAGCATGAAAATGCCTCTTCTTTTCAGGAACACCGATCGTCACAACACCATCATGAAAACATTCGATTGCATACTCTCCATGTTGGCAAAGAATAAAAGTGTCTGACCCCACTGCCACCACATCATCAATAGCATGCAGAACTCTCTCTAATGTCGTCTGGATGCCAGGGTTATCAGAATAATTCCATAGCACAATCACATCGTAATGATCAATTCCCCTTTGCCGCAGCCAATCAACTACTTCCGATGCATGCTTTATGTGTTTCTTTTCCGATACCTTTTCCCAATCGATTCTCCCCCAAGGCAAGATCGGAAATAATGTGCACAAATAATCAAAATATGTTTCGGTTTCCCTGCTCGTTAACATCCTCAAGTTCTCATGGCCTATTGCATAAACACACTCTTCAAATAATGTCATGTTTGTCCCCCGCTTCAATATCGTTCGATGCCACTGTATGTACTGTATATATTTTTATGTCTTTTCCACATGCATTGAACTCAACGTGAGCGCCACTCTACATTCCTTGCCTCAATAAGAATGATATTCACCCCATCGGATTCCCAAAAAATGAAAAACGACTGCAAACGCAGTCGTATCAAGGGGTTTACGAATGTTCATCCGAACTAGTCGGATCATTGGAACGGCCCCGAGAGGATTCGAACCTCCGACGCACGGTTTAGGAAACCGACGCTCTATCCACTGAGCTACGGGGCCATATGGCTCTCCTTTTTCATTCTATCCATCTGCGCCTAAAAATTCAATAGCTGATAGACAAACAAAATAGAGAACTCCACCCCCGATCTCTCCAAAGTTCGCTCTTCGCTCCCAGCAATTTGGATTCGTCGGCTTGGATCGACCCACGTTTTCCCGCGGAACGTTCAAATCGCCTGCCCAAAACGTCTTGCCCGATGCGGAAAAACAGCCACGATCATCTTACCATGACGTCCCGTATTCGTCTGGATTGAGAATCCTATGCACCCTCGCGGCATCATCCTCGACACTCACAAAGTGGTTCGTTTCCTTCGGCCCCAGTCCTCGAACCTCCCCATGAAGACGCCCGATTTTCTCCAGCGTTCCGTTTCCGATGTCCCAGCTGTACACTTCCTCCTTTGCATGATAGCTGTGGCCAAAATACGCATAGTTCCCCCTCACACATACAGCGGTCGATCCGCGCAGCTGCTCGGGTGCTTTGTATCTCCGCACCGTCTTTTTGCAAGGATCCACCTGAATAAGCGAAAAATCATCATAAGGAAAAAGCCACAAGGTCGAATACTTCCCTTTGCACATCGCATAGCAATCAATGATCATGGGGCGGTCTGTCAAATGGGAATGATATTGGAATATCGGAGAACCGTCCAATCGAAACAAAACCAATCCTTCCGTCGAAATTCCTTTGCCGAACACGCCTTCATCAAAGTAGCCGATCCAGATCCCTTCTTTTCCAATCGCTATGTCTTCAATCCCATCGCCGCCGCAAAAGGAATGTTGTACATTTCCATGCAGATCTACCAAAAACACATTATGGCTGATTCCGTCACTTCTCGCATCCGCCAGCAAAAAGCGCTCACTGTCGACCCAGCGAATGATGGGAAAGCGAACAGAGACGTCCGGATGAAGAACAGTTCCATTCACGACGCACTCCAACCGTCGGCGGTTTCTTTGCACAACGATCCATCCCCACCGATCGCTCCAATCCGCATCGATCAGCCGAATCCCGCTTCGTTCCGACACAATGGAATAGAACGTATAGGTGACGATTTGCAACATTCATCCCCTCTCAAAAACACCATCTTTACAGCCACACACCACCATTGCCCTTGCATTTAGACGCCCCGTCTGCACGGCAACGCGAAGCGATGGGATTCGCCGCAGCCTTGAACCGCTGCTTCCCTGATCGCAGGCAAGACGACCTTCTCCGTCCACCGCCCTTGCAAACACACGCAACTGGATCAGCGTCCTCGACGAGCGCCATCCGCACGACGAACGGTTGGCCGTTTGTCATCATCAACATCCTTGGCCGAATCGTCCCCCACGTGGAAAGAACGGTTCCTCACGGAGGAAACCAACAATAAGGGATATCATTCGTGAACATAAGGCCGAAATCCTGCATGTACGAAAAAATGGAGAGCTGGGGAAAGCTCTCCGTTTTTCGCTTGTGTGTTCCATCCAAGTCAATACGACGAAATCCCTGCCTTGGCATAAAGGCTCAACAAACATCAACTCGCTTAATCGGGAAAACCTCGAGCAACTAGGAAATCGGCCCCAAACGGCTTTTATTCAGGCACATACATTTTCTGTAGCGGAAGCAGCGCTCTCGCATCGCTAGGCATGTTCTCATACCAATGGACAATCAAGTTGACCAGCTCTTCCAAATCAATCAGTTTCACGGAATTATGTTTGGCGACTGCCTCTGCGTGGGACGTAAAACCGCCTGTTGAGACGAACAGGCAATTGGCATCAATCGGGTTGGCCCCGAGAAGTTGCTGGATTTCCGGAGCCGAGGCGGCGCTTTTGCGATGCTTCACTTGCACCTTGATTACAGGTTTTTCAAAGCCAAACGCGTCCTTATAGGCGAGCACATCCACACCGCCGTCAGGGCCTTTCGGGCTGACTTGCACATTGTACCCCATTGCTTGAAGCAAGCCCGCCACTAAATCTTGCATTTGCCACGGATCAAGCTTGTCCACTTTGTCTTGGATCATCATCAACGCTTTTCCAACAAGGTCTTCGACGATTTCTTCCGTTTCCCCCTCTTCATGTTGAGGTTTGGGAAATGGTTCACTGTGTAAACGCTGCTCGATTTCATCGCCCCATTCGTCCACTCGAAACACCGTCAGCGTCGAACCTAAACTGTTCTTCGCTCCGTCTGACAGCGAATCCCTTGGAACTGTCGCATTTTCCCATTTTACCCGGATGATGTTCGGATAATAGGGATGCCCGATGGAGGGATCGTAACGATGCTCTTCTGTCACGGTTCCAACAATGTATTCCCTTTTCTCTTTTGAATATGTGATCACTCGATCGCCCTTTTTGATTTCATGGGCAAACCGCCATACTTGATTCACCCAACTCGTTCTCGATTTTGGTTTTGACTCGGCAAACACTTCATCCGCCTTTCGCTGCAGCTGTTCTTTCGACCGAAAGCGCTTCGGATCGCCCAATCTCGCCCAACCGATCGATGCGATGCCCTTTTCCAGCCAAAGCGGAATCAGTTCATTGCGATCGCCCGCGCGGATCATCCACCATTTTGACATCCAGGTTCCTCCTTTTGGCAAAAAGAAATCGCTCCGTGAAGCAGTCATTCTTCTAAAAACAGGAACTGAAACAATGAGCCTATAGCTCACCGCTATAGGCACTACATTTAAGATGTGCCAAAACGAACAAACCGTATAACATAAGCCCATCCATCGGTGTTCTTCACCTAATTACAAACTGTTTAATCGATTTCGTTCAATTTTGATCGTATGATCTTTTCCATCAATACATCTGCGCGCTTGCTGCCGTAGAGGCGAAGCTTGGGAGAGCCTTTCACCGCTTTTATGGAAAGCCGCGGAGTTCCCCGCACTTGTTGTCTTTGCAGGTCGACACACTCGAGAAACTCATTCCAACGGACGATGGCAATCACTTGATTGGAGTCACTCGGCTGTTTCTGTGCGCAGACAAATGCAAACACGATTTCTTTTTCCTGGCTGTGTTCGAGATCAATCTTGTGAATTTCAGCAATCTCATGATCACTGAATACAAACGACCAAGTGAAATCTTTGGAGCCGGATGGATTCGTGTTGTATTTCGTGTACATAATATAGCTCGCTTTATTCGTCGTGACTTCATAAATTTGTCGGTTGTCATTTTCCTTTTCAAACAGCGCCGGCGCCAACCCGCCATTGACCAGCGCGGAAAGAAGCGCTCCATAGTAATAATCCGCTTTGCGAATCGTCGCCATCCGTGTCCCCTCCCTTTGTCATAGATAAAAAGATTCGATTGATTTGATTGTATCAACTTTTGTAAAACATTGCCGTCGAACTTTGTCGACCAGCAAAAAAATACAAAAAGAGCGGTGCGTTACCGCTCTCCCTTTCTATATCTGATAGATTTATTGCCCAAAGCAGTTTGCGGGCGAATACGTAAAGATACTAAAGCCCGCGGCTTCTGTTTTGTCCCCACCTTCAACGGCTTAAGGCTCGTAACATAAACCGCTCGACATCATTCTCCGGTCCGATGAATTCCACGTCTGTTCCGATGGCTTGGAAGTGTTTGCGGGCGAAGGCAATTTTCGCTGCTTCGCCTGGCCGCAGCTCATCCTCCCATTCCTGTCCTTTCGTCTCGAGGACGAAGTACAGTTTTTCCTCTCCATCCTTTTCGATGACAAGCGCCCAGTCGGGATTGTAGGAACCGATCGGGGTGTCTATTTTAAACCAACTCGGCAGTTTGACGTACACTTTTACGTTCTCACCGTGTTCAAAACGTTTGGCGAACCGCTCTTCCACATCGGAATCGTAAAGGATATGGTCAAACGGCGATTTTTCGCTCGGGATGGCGTTGTCGTTCAAATAGGCGAGCAGCTCTTCGTTTTGGAACAGTTCGACCGCGTAATACGCATCATCACCAATTTTGTAATATTTCACGCCATCTTTCAGCAACAGCCTCATTTGGCGCTGGATGATGTTTGCCACTTCTTCAATAAACTTTTGCGGATTGTTTTTGAAATCATCGAGCCGTTTGTAGCCGGTTAAGATGCGGACAATCGTCTTGCGTGTTAAATTCGTGCGGTTTTGCAGCTCGGTAATGACGTCTGGAAGCGTATGGTGCAAGCTGACGTAATCCTCCACTTTTTCGCTGACCACCTGAGCCTGTACGCCTGTCACATGATCAATTTCCACCCTTCCTTTCCGGCTGACAATGCGGATTTTTTCAATGGGCTTCATTTCCTGAATGGCGGCGATGCACAAGTCAGTGAGCTGTTCGCTGTCAAAATCGACCGAATAGACGGTTTTGTATTTGATTTTGTCCCACAATTGCCGAAACTCTTCTTGATTGAGAACCGCCATATTGACATGGACTTTTTTCTTTTTCGTCCCATCTTTGATCGGCAATGCTTGCAAGTGGCGTTTTATTTCTTTTACGATCGCTGGAAGCCATGGCTGAAACTCCGAACTTAAGCGCAAGTCATAGTTTTCTATTGCTTTCTTTAATTCAGAGGTGACCATGCTATGCTTATCGATATAGCCGTTTTGCTTCAATTCTTCATATAATTTCACCGATAAATCGTAGCCCATTTGCATCGGCTCTTCCGTCTTCTCGTCGATATAAATATATAAGTGGCAATTTTGTTTTACATGGCATTGTTCGCTCTTCTTGTCACCGTGCCAGCTTGTTAGGTGATAAAGTAAAGACGGGACATGGAGGTCGGAAATTCTTTATTACAACCTATATAGATCGTTCATTGCTAAATGTAATTTTATAAAGTGTATATTGCTTATGCTTAAAATTCCACGTACTAACAATTTCAATCGTTGAAGAGAAATAGTTTAGCATCATTTCAGTGAGCGTTCGATCATAAGATACAATGAGCTTTACATTTTGATTTTCAATGATTGTTTTACGAATAAGGGAAAGTCTGTTGTTGGCCGCTTCATCATAATAATCATCTACAGAACTCCAAATAGATTCATAAGGTTTTATGCTTTTTTTAGACGGCTTGGGCAATGGCATCATTTCACCAAGAAAATGATTGGAACTTTCTCTCCCTAATTGCTTTGCATAAAAAATGTAATGATTAATATTTTCAACAGTTACATCTCTTCCTTCGAATTCCAAAATAAAAGCCGCTATATAGCGCCAAACATTAGGGCCTATCCATGATGATAGCGGTAATATGGTACAAACCTTCCCAAACATGCCGAAAATCCATTTGAAGATGAAACTTTGAGCGAATCTCTAAACTTTGTTCAAGGGTTTTCGTACGGTGTCTCCATATTTCTGCCCCACCTTCTTCAACCCCAAGAAACCAAAACGGGGCATTGACATTTCCGTAGCCAATCCAATTATACAAACATGAACGAACCAGTCTCTCAAAAGAAGTTGAAGTTTCCAGCCTTACTGCTTCATTTCGTTGCTGTCATGGTTCAAATTTGTGCCAGTTTGTATCATTTCAACACTTTTCCCTGACATAGACCTTATGGCAATCTCAATCACTTCCCTTAACTGTTGCTCAGAAAAATTTGCAATGTTTATCCATCCTCGCGGATCAACGTTATATCCTTTTTTCTTTATGATTTCACTATCCATATACTTGCCATTTACATATCCATTTCCACTAGGGGATAACTCCCTAGCTAATATTTTCCCTCTTTGCAAGCTTTCTGGATAAACATAATTTACTCGATTGTTACTTATAGGCTTTTCTTGTAATTGCTTAAATGACCGAAAAATAGCTTTCTTATGCTCAAAGCTCAGCATGTTCATTCCTCTCCCCCCATATCTTTAATACGATGCTCCTTGGCCAGCGATTCCCGATTCACGGGAAAAAAGCAGGGCTTGCCATATCTTCGCCGTAAGCAGTGTGAAATGGCAATTATACTCTATCGTGTTCATTTTAAAACTCCCAAATAACTAAATTCTTTTGTACCAGGCAGTTTTCTGCAATAACCGTTTTCTCTTTCGCCGTTTCTCCATTTATCCAACTCCGCTAGACGGAATATTGCCATCCGAATAGGCATTTCTATTTTGATCCCCACGCACCGCCCCTCCTCAGTCCGTCAACTGTTTTGATTTCCCTAATTCCAGTTTATCTGTCACAAACGATTCAACTCATCAAACACCCTATCCTTAATGTTCGTTGATGTAATGGATAATAAATCAATTTTCTTTGAAATAACTTCTTGAATTCTACCATATTTTTCTGAAGTTTTTTCGTCATTTGGAACGCGTTTAAACACTCCATTTTCAGATTCATGATTAGTAAAGTTATTGCCATCATATAAAGGCCAGTAGAAAAACCAATGCTCAGAAACGCTCGGTGGTTTATCCCAATGTTCAAGGGTTGAATATACGTATTTGCATAACGTCATCCGTGGTTCTTCTTCAAATGAGATTTCAACTGCATAGATTGGGTCGTTTTTCAACCCATTCCCCGACTGGCAAGGAGGGGCGGAATCTCTCTGATATAGCTTGATAAAAGATTGAATGAACCAGCCTCGATACTCGCGGTCCGATTTCCAACGCAAAAATTGCGGGGTCACCGGAACAAATCCACATTCGACCGATTGACGGTCCATTTCCGCCAACAGTTTATCGACACTCTCGTACGTTTTTCGCACAACCTCGAAAGCGTTTTTTATGTTTTCCTGTACGCTAACAGAATTCATAATACCCCTCCTTTTCAATACGGTTGGCACTTAAATGAAAAAACTGTTCATCTGTATAAAAATGAAAGTAGGAGCAGTGGTCAACTAAAGGACAAGCAAGGCTTTGAAAGTTTTGAAAGCGATCAAATCCCTTTTTTCTCAATAAAGCAACCAAATCCTCCAATATTAACCTTTGAAACTCATTGAATGTTTCATTTTTTTGCACGTACACCATTTGATGGAGCACTTCTTGCCACGATAAATACCCAAAATGAACACCGCTTGGCAGTTTTCTGTTTTCCATCACCTTTTTAGCAATCATATTCACTTCTGGTTCCGTTCCTAATAAGAGCAAAAACTTTGGCGTCTGCCCTTTACCCTTTAATAAATCACTCGCTTCTCGCTCCAATTGATCGTCTGATGATAAAGGACTATGGTATTTCACTTCGATTCCTATGGTCAAATGATCCAATTCAAGTAAAACATCGATTTCGCTTCTTTCCCCCTTGACCCAAAACTTAACCTTATCCCCTATAAACTCGTCTTTTTGCATCTCCAAACCGTTTATGAACACCGTTTGATCAGTTTGAGAAAAAAATACTGCCTTGCTTAAAATCGGCTTAATCCCTTTGTGAAAAGGGAGATAACGCGACGTACCAAATACGTTCGCTGTCAGCTGATCTTCAAGCCGCTCGCTTAAATTCGAACCGTCTGATGATATTTTTCCATGTATTTCAGCTAACAAACTTTCTCCCCCCCTGTCTGTGCCCATACATTCGACAAGTGACAGGATCCGCGTGCAACGAAGCTTCTCCTGTCGCACTCTAATTTTTTAATTGCTTCTCATAACACTTCTTCATCACAACAGATAAATCCGGGTTAATCAAGTCTTGCCCGAGACGTTTTCGTTCCTGACACAGCTTTTCTTCGATAGGTGACAACAGACACTAAAACTATTTCTCTCAACTATATACGTCCCCAACATGAACGGCTACATATCGGAACTCGCCATGTTTATCTTGGTTGATAGTAGAATAATGGTGCCATTTCAATTGATATCTCCCTTTAATAAAGATCGGCGCATCACGGTTTTCTTTCGTCCCTGCTGATGCACGTTCCTGCCATTTTAACTCCCCGGTGATGATCCGGTTTTCATGAATGCGAAACTCGCAGTCCACCGTATTTGGTCGCATCGGCTCGGTCCAATACAAATGGTCATTCGTTAGCAGCACAACGATCCCGTATACATTCCTTCTCCTCATTGTTATTCGTTCTAACTTTTCCACTTGCGCCAAAAAATCATAACGACCCTGATCCTGAGCACCGTGGTGCTTCAATTCAATCGTTTGCCCGTTTTGCTTTATCGTGACCCGAGCGAGCTTGTTCATTAAACAAATCGCGTATTGGCGCCCACTTTCCGGCTCTTCCACCCACAAATCGATCAGATAATCATGAAAGCGTTTGTTCTCCTCGACGCGGAATTTTTCTTGAAGCTGAAATTTTAATGACTGTTTAAATGCTTCTTTTGAAGCAAAAAATCGATACTTTTGCGATAGGCGTTCCAATTCCTCGTGAATAGAAAACATCATTTTCCTCCTTCCCTTATCTATAGTTGCTGCCCAAACGGCCGTGTTGCAAGTTCAGCCAATCGACTGCGTAAACTTGCATTTCGGATAATTATTGCAACCTTTAAATGTTCCGTATTTTCCTTTCCGAACGATTAGAACACCGCCACATTTTGGACAACGGTTTTGCTGTATATGTTGTTCCGTCTGCTTTTGCTTCGTTCGAATCGTTTGCACGTGCCGCTTTTTCATTTCTTTTTCTTGTGTCTTATCTTTGGCAAGCACTGTTTCTAATTTTTGAGCTAAACGTTCCTTTGTTTCCCTATCGATCACTTTTGTTTGATGTTGCTCGAGCACTTGTTTCAATTGTTTCGGATAAACCACATAAGCATGGGCAAAATGAGCATTTGATTTAAACTTTGCCCGCGTCAAAAACACGACAACCGAGTGAATCGGAATATGCGCAAACTCCTCCCCAAGCCAGTCTCTTAACGCCTTGATATGCCCTTTGTTCTGCAAAATAGGATTAAGAAATTTTTCTTTTCGTTTATAAATGACTTGCGTCCAATATTTTGACGTTTCATCTCCGAAAATCCAGCCGCTGTAATTTTTCGTTTCGATGACAAACAGTCCTTGATCGGAAAGGATAACATGATCAATTTGCGAAGTTGAACCGTCTTGTTTTGGAATATACAGGTTATGAAAAGCTTTGTATTTTCCGGATGATGTTGCTTCTATATTTTTAATTGCTTTACGGACTTTATATTCTCCATACGATCCAATCCATTCCGCTTCTTTTGACTTGATCCATCTTGCCAATAAGGCAAGCAAACATAAAAGAAGCAGTGTATAGAAAAGATTCACGTTCATCTGCCCCCCTCCCTTTTCACATCCCCCATACCACTTTACAGATTACCTAGGCGATTTCGTTCAATTTTGATAGTGTTATCTTTCCCGTCCAACATATCAGCACGCTTGCTGCCGTAAATGCGAAGCCACGGGGAACCTTTGACCACCTTCACCGACAGCCGCGCTGTTCCGCGAATCTGTTCTTTTTCGATATCCACGCATTCGAGAAATTCATCCCAGTAGACGATGGCAATCATTTGGTTGTAATCACTTAACTGCTTCTGGCCGCAAATAAAGGCAAAGATAAATTCTTTTTCTTTGTTGTTTTCATGATGAATCTTGATAATTTCTTCTATCTCATTGTCGCTAAACGAAAAGGACCAAGTGAAATCCTTGGAACCTGATGGAGTGGTATTGTACTTCGTATAAATGATATAACTCGCTTTATTCGTCGTGACTTCGTATATTTGCCGGTTGTCGTTTTCTTTTTCAAACAGTGCCGGCACGAGTCCCCCGTTGACCAACGCAGAAAGCAACGCCCCGTAATAGTAATCGGCTTTGCAAATCGTTGCCATGGTGATCCCCTCCCCTTCGTTCCTACAACAAAAATCTCAGTCAATTTGATTGTACCAATCGTTGCAGAAAAATACTATAGAACATTGTCAAATCGTCTATAAATTACCTATGCCCAACCAACATACATACCGAAAATTCGAGCGACCATAACAAAAAAAAGCTGCCCCCATCATCCTTAGGGCAACTTTCTCCTTTAGCGGGTAACAACAGCTGCCGAGCCAATACGTATCCGGTGAACCCATGAAAAAACGCTGTGGCCAGCTCTTTATTTAAATAAGCGGTCGTGGTCAATCGTTATACATTTCACTCCACATGCAAAATATCGTTTGAAATCTCTTTATTTCCTCCCATAATGTATACGTTCTCGCTCCCGGTTAAATTCTTCATGCAACTTCCCTTGTTCGTATTCCATCAAATAATTTAATGTCTGCTCAATGGTTGCTATTTTCATTGTTATTAATATATCGGAAGAAGTATCCGCATCATCTAATAATGTTCTCTTGTATCTCTCCAGTTCCAAAAGGCGCTCCATTATTTCTTTAAATCCTCTAATCGTCTTTTCATCCTTATAAATAAAATCACGTTCGAAATCAATATCCTCTAATTCCTGTTTATATTTGTTAATCGTGTTATCACGCATTTGTCTTGCAAAATCAGCTCTTCTTTGAATCGGACCAAAACGAAATTTATTTCTCCATGATAAAAATGTACTTTTAGGCACGCCTAACTCGCTTGCCCCTTCCCAAGGAACAACATCTCTAATCACGCAAAGTTCATACATAATCTCTTTCAACGGCTTACCGTACTTTTTTTCTACGATTTCTTGATAATCTTTATTTGTCATCATTGGAATCACATCCTTATTGTGAGTTTATCGCTAAATGTAAAAACGCTATTTCAGGAGCTAGCAGATGCCAAGCACTGTCCCTTCCTACTCATCTTTTACCCTTTTATGAACTTCTTCTTCCGTTAGGTCAAATATATGTGCAATATCGGCAATGCTCATTCCTTTTGCAATCATTTTTCGCATCATTTCTCGCTCTTTTTGCTTAGCTCCTTCACGTTTTCCTTTTTGTTCATACGAAATCAACAATTCCAACACTTGCTCTTTTTCTTTTGTTTCCATTTGATTCACCTCGTTTCGTAATCGTTGTTCTTCTTCATCCGACAATTTCACATATGTTTCAAAAAAGCCCATTAACAATCTCTGCTTTGCTTCATCCAGCTCTAAACGAACTAACATGCGTAAAAACTGTTTTTTCAATTCGATTCGTTCACTTTCAGTGTAACCCATTTTGCTTAACAGCGCAGCGGCGATCGGGTTGTCAATGCGAATGTAGTTGCGCCAATTTTGTTTGCGTAGTTCGACGGTGAAAAAAGCGGAAGTGAAGAATGTTGCCAAACGGAAGTTGAAGCGTAGATGAGGACGGTTCATCGCGGATGGTATCGTAGCTGAAAACGGCAATCGGAACGACATTCGTGCGGTATTTTTCAAACAAGCGGCTAAAGTAAATGAACATCCGTTCAGGAAACGACGGTTGCACGTAGCTTTGATTTTCAATATGGACGATGATCAATCCGTCTTCCCCTTTTAATTTCGTTTCGACTAACAAATCGACGCGATACTTCTCCCCTGCCGTTACATCGGTGAACAGTTCTTCGGATAAAAAAGACAAATGCTGAAAATCAATATACTCGTACATTTCGGGGAAAAAGAGAAGGATAAACTCTTCAAAAAATGCTTGGATCAACTCTTTGAACAAGCGGTCATGGTCAACAGCCATCTGATCACCTCACAACCCATGTTCATGTTCAATTCGAGATATATGTCATTAGGATCGTCCTGTCGGGGAAGTTTTCAGGAGAAAAAGCAGTACGAGTTTATTAAAGCGGAAAGAGAGGAGAAAAGCAAAAGCCTGAAATTGAATTTTCTAAATAATAAAACAAAGAGAGTCAGTCTATGACTCTCCTTTTCTGCAAATCAAGTGAATTTTTTGGAGTGTGAAAACAACAGAACATTTGGTTTTACTCACCCTTCATTGTGAGACAATTTAACGGTGTAGCACCCATAATCTCTCTGACAAGTGGCGAACATTATAGGTCTTATTTTTTGATTATTTCGTTTGTAAATGGAATGTATAAAAATCCTCTATATACATCCAATTTAAAATTTTAACCTCTGATTCACAC
>NZ_JBCNEQ010000051.1:0-69154 GCF_050480245.1 Bhargavaea massiliensis
TCCTTGCGTAAGTTTCGTGACGGAGTCGTTATCTATGAGAAATAAACAAGCAGGGGACAATCGTCCGCCTGCTTTTTCGTTTACACTGTAACGGATGCTTTTGTTTTTTTCCGCAGGTCAAAGCGGTCAGCGTTCATCACTTTTACCCAAGCCTTGATAAAGTCGCGGACGAATTTTTCCTTGTTGTCGTCTTGGGCGTAAAATTCGGCGTACGAACGGAGGATCGAGTTCGAACCGAACACTAAGTCGACACGTGTGGCAGTCCAACGAACTTCTCCTGTTTTCCGGTCGCGAATGTCGTACAAGCCATCTCCTTTTGGTACCCATTCATAGCTCATATCGACGAGGTGGACGAAGAAATCGTTCGTTAGCACGCCGATACGATCCGTAAATACACCGTGAGGAAGGTCGCGATACGTTGCCCCTAACACGCGCAATCCACCAACTAATACAGTCATTTCTGGAGCGGTTAAGCCAAGCAACTGCGCTTTGTCGACAAGCAGCTCCTCAGGCGTGACGCTGTATTTTTTCTTTTGGTAGTTACGGAATCCGTCCGCAACCGGTTCTAATACAGCAAAGCTTTCGACATCTGTTTGTTCTTCGGTTGCGTCGCCGCGCCCAGGCATAAACGGTACACGAACGTCAAAACCAGCGTCGCGTGCAGCTTTCTCGACAGCTGCGCTACCGCCAAGTACGATTAAATCGGCAAGGCTCACTTTTTTCGGAAGTTCACGTTGAATATCTTCGTAAACGGAAAGCACTTTGGCAAGTCGCTCTGGTTCGTTTACTTCCCAATCTTTTTGCGGAGCGAGTCGAATACGCGCACCGTTTGCTCCGCCGCGCTTATCGGAGTTGCGGAATGTGCTAGCGGACGCCCAAGCTGTTTTTACAAGCTCGCTCACTGTTAGTCCTGATTGCAAAATGCGCGTTTTGATGTCTTCGATTTCTGCATCAGTTAATTCCACATCGACTGCTGGAATCGGGTCTTGCCAAATGAAATCTTCTTTCGGTACTTCCGGACCGAGATATCTCGTTTTCGGCCCCATGTCGCGATGAATAAGTTTAAACCATGCGCGTGCAAACGCATCAGCAAATTCTTCAGGATGTTCATAAAAGCGGCGAGCAATTTTTTCATATGCTGGGTCGAACCGCAACGCTAAATCGGTCGTCAGCATCATCGGTGGCACTTTCTTGTTCGCATCTTCGACATCTGGAGCGAGATGTTCTTCTTTTAAGTTCACTGCTTCCCACTGATACGCACCAGCTGGACTTTTCGTGAGCTTCCATTCGTATTCAAAAAGCAATTGTAAATAGCTGTTATCCCATTTTGTAGGTGTCGGTGTCCAAGCGCCTTCTAGGCCACTTGTAATCGTATCGCGTCCTTTTCCTTTTCCGTATGAGCTGATCCAACCTAATCCTTGTGCTTCGATTGGAGCGGCTTCTGGCTCCGGACCGACATGCGATGCATCGCCAGCTCCGTGCGCTTTACCAAACGTATGACCGCCTGCGATCAGCGCCACCGTTTCTTCATCGTTCATGCCCATTCGTTTAAACGTCTCACGAATGTCACGTGCGGCTGCGAGCGGATCTGGATTACCGTCTGGACCTTCTGGATTGACGTAAATGAGTCCCATTTGCACAGCAGCAAGCGGATTTTCTAACTCACGATCGCCTGTATAACGTTCCGAAGCGAGCCATTCTTTTTCCGCACCCCAATAAATGTCTTCCTCTGGATGCCATACGTCTTCACGGCCAGCGCCAAACCCGATCGTTTTTCCACCCATCGACTCAATGGCTACGTTGCCAGCTAATACGATTAAGTCCGCCCACGAAATTTTATTGCCATACTTCTGTTTAATCGGCCACAGCAGGCGACGTGCTTTATCTAAATTCGCATTGTCTGGCCAGCTGTTCAACGGGGCAAAACGTTGCGTGCCTGTTGATGCTCCACCTCGTCCGTCACCGATGCGATACGTTCCTGCCGAATGCCAAGCCATGCGGATAAATAGCGGTCCGTAATGACCGTAGTCGGCAGGCCACCAATCTTGGCTTGTCGTCATCAGTTTGCGTAAATCTTCTTTTAACGCCCAATAGTCAAGTTTTTGAAACTCTTCCGCATAATCGAACGTTTCGTCATGTGGGTTCGTTTTTCGGTCATGTTGATGAAGGATGTTTAAGTTTAGTTGATTTGGCCACCAGTCTTTGTTTGTTGTTTTGTTTGAAGCGTGACTTGTCACGCTCCCATGGAATGGGCATTTGGATACGTGTTCGTTTTTGTTTTCCACTCTTTTATTCCCCTTTCTAGCATATAAATAAAATGAATTGTCTCTCAGTTGTATAAACAATGAAGTGATAATGATTAGTACATTAGAATTATACTAAATTAATATTTAATAGTAAAGTATAAAAAATATTTTTATAAAAAAATTATAAAAATCCCCCATTTCATTCTGTTTACAGAATAAAATGGGGGATTTATACGTTTACATCCGTATCTCCGTTCATCGTTTCACTCCAATCTTTAAAAGTAAATTTCACATGTAAGTAGTAGAAATAAAAGCATTGTAGTACAATAGAGTAGGTCATGGAAAGGAATTATACATATTTCACTAATCAAGAAAGGATGGACATGAATGCATATTATTGAATTAATGAAAGCGATCATTTTAGGGCTAGTCGAAGGGGCGACGGAGTTTGCGCCTGTTTCATCGACGGGTCATATGATTATTGTTGACGATATGTGGTTGAAGTCAAGCGAGTTTCTAGGAAAGTATGGGGCAAACACGTTTAAAGTCGTCATTCAGCTCGGTTCGGTTTTAGCTGCCGTTGTTGTGTTTAAAGATAAGTTTTTCGAATTGCTTCATTTGCGAAAGCGTGACAGAAAAACAGGACCGCATTTAACGCTGATGCACATTTTCGTTGGTCTTTTGCCTGCTGGAGTGTTGGGGGTTTTATTTGAAGACTATATTGATGAACATTTATTCTCAACTGAAACGGTCCTCATCGGACTTGTGCTTGGGGCGTTGTTAATGATCGCAGCAGATCGTTTCGGAAAACGAACAGTAGCACAAACTGTAGATGACATTACGTATAAGCAAGCGTTTATTGTCGGTCTTGTTCAATGTTTATCGCTTTGGCCTGGTTTTTCGCGTTCAGGTTCGACCATTTCAGGTGGCGTACTTGTTGGCATGAGCCATCGTGCTGCAGCTGATTTTACATTTATTATGGCGGTGCCGATTATGGCAGGGGCGAGTGGCATTTCGTTATTGAAGAACTGGCAGTACATCACGTTTGATGCGTTACCATTTTTCGCTGTTGGTTTTATTAGTGCTTTTGTTTTTGGATTGTTAGCTATTCGCTTTTTCTTGCGTTTAATTAACCGCGTGCGTCTCGTTCCGTTCGCGATTTATCGCATCGTACTTGCGGCGGTCATTTATGTCGTTTATTTTGCTTAAGTAAAAGGCTCCTTTCGTGGGAGCCTTTTATACGTTTAACTGTTTGATTATTTTTGCTGGGTTGCCCCCGACGACAACGTTATCAGGAACGTCTTTTGTGACAAAGGTACCAGACGCGATGACAACGTTATTCCGGATGGTTACCCCTGGGTTAATGATTGCCCCTCCTCCGACCCATACATGATCACCAATGATGACAGGTTTTCCGTATTCTAATCCCGATGCTCTTTCCGTTGGAGCAATGGGGTGAGTAGCAGTATAAATATGAACGCCGGGACCAATAAGGGAATTGTCCCCGATGCGAATTTCACATACATCTAAAAAAACGCAATTGAAATTTGCAAAGAAGTTTTCCCCGACATGAATGTTATATCCGTAATCGCAATAGAAAGGTGGCTCAATATATACGTGTTCTCCTGTTGAGCCAAACAGTTCTTTCAACAAAACAACGCGCCGCTCGTGTTCGGTTTCTAACGTTTGATTCAATAGCCTTGTTAATTTGCGGGCATGCTCACGTTCTTTCACTAACCCTGGATCGGTAGCCCGATACAATTGACCACTTAACATTTTTTCTTTTTCTGATTTCATTTTTTTTCAACTCCTTTATTTTCCTTGTTCCATTTTAGCATAACGATGTTTAAAAAATCGTCAAAAACATGCGAGTGTGTCACTAAAAAATAAGCCTATAATGAATGTGAAAAATAGCGCAAGAAGCTGGTGATGGAATATGCATAAACATGCGCATGCGGTAGATTATAATGAAAATCCATTTATCGTCATTTGGGAAGTGACGAGAGCGTGTCAGTTAAAATGTGTGCATTGTCGTGCGGACGCCCAGCCTGTCCCTGATCCGCGTGAGCTGACACATGAAGAAGGTGTTCGATTGATTGATGAGATATATGAAATGAACAATCCGATGCTCGTATTTACGGGCGGAGACTGTATGATGCGCAAAGATTTGTTTGATCTTGCCGGGTACGCGATTAAAAAAGGGATGCGTGTTTCGATTACACCGAGTGCAACGCCAAATGTGACGAAAGAAAAGATGCGAAAAGCAAAAGAAATTGGACTTTCTCGCTGGGCGTTTAGCCTAGACGGACCGACGCCAGAAATCCACGACCAGTTTCGAGGCACTCCCGGTTCGTTTGAACTTACCGTCGAAAAAATTACCTATTTAAATGAACTACAAATGCCGTTACAAATTAATACCGTCATTTCGCGCTATAACTACGATCATTTAGAACAGATGGCGAAATTAGTTGCCGATTTAAACGCAGTGATGTGGTACATTTTTTTACTCGTTCCAACAGGTCGTGGGCAAATGAATGATTGCATTACTCCAGCTGAACATGAAGAAGTGTTTCGTTGGTTATATGAATTAAGTAAAACAGCACCATATGATATTAAAACAACAGCAGCGCAACATTATCGTCGCGTTGTTATTCAACAAAAAATGAGGGAAAAACGAATTGAAGCAGGGGATATTCGTTATGAGCATGCGATTACAACTGACCATGCTTCAATGATTGACGGATTAAAACGAGCACCAAAAGGCGTGAATGATGGTAACGGCTTCGTTTTCGTTTCTCATACAGGAGATGTCATGCCAAGCGGCTTGCTTCCGATCGTATGCGGCAACGTACGTGAACAACCTTTATCGCGCATTTATCGTGAATCGGAAGTGATGAAACATTTGCGCCAACCAGATTTATATAAAGGGAAATGTGGCATTTGTGAATTTCGATACGTTTGTGGCGGATCGCGTGCCCGTGCATATGCAGTTACAGGCGATTATATGGAAAGTGAGCCGTTTTGCGTATATGTTCCTTTAGGCATGAGAATAGAAAAAACCCGAACGGTGTTCGCCTAATGCGAGCGCTGTTCGGGTTTATGAATATTAAAAATCAAAATGATCCGGATCTGGACCGATGCGGCGATTTTCGTTTAGCGCATCAATCGTATCCATCTCTTCTTTCGTTAATGCAAAGTCGAAAATGTTTGCGTTTTGCGTGATTCGTTGAGGCGTGACAGATTTTGGAATAGTAACGACTTCATGTTGCAAGTCCCAGCGCAAAATGACTTGGGCTGGAGTTTTATTGTATCTTTGTGCAATGTTGACAAGCGTTGGCTCGTTTAGCAGTTCACCGCCGCGCGTGAGTGGTGACCATGCTTCTAATTGAATATCGTGTTGTTTACAAAAGGCAAGAAGCGGTTTTTGTGTTGAACGCGGATGGAACTCGACTTGGTTGACCATCGGTTTTATCTCACGATCAGCAAGGATGTCTTCTAAATGATGGATTTGGAAGTTGCTAACCCCGATCGCGCGTACAAAACCATCTTTATACAACTTTTCAAGCGCCTTGTACGTTTCTTTATATTTTCCTTTGACAGGACAATGCACTAAATATAAATCAATATAGTCGAAGCCGAGCTTTTTTAAACTTGTATCAAACGCTTTTAATGTCGTTTCATAAAGATTTGGTCGCGTGGAATGCCTGATTCACGAATCGCTTGACCGACACCTTCTCCGTTTTGGTAGAACGCAGCTGTATCAATGTGACGGTAGCCAACTTCAAGCGCTGTGCGAACAGCTCGATTCACTTCGTCTCCTTCTTGCACTTTATAAACTTCTAATCCAAGCCATGGCATGCGAACACCGTTATGTAACGTTGCGCCATCTTGCAAACTTTTCATCGCTCTGCCACTTTCCGATATTTGTCCCTTTTATTATCCGATGGATGGGCTGAAAAAGCAAAACATATGCTTTCATGAAAGGGCTACAAATTCAGATCGCGATAGTTTGGATGGTGTTTCAACAGTTCAGAGACAGTGACAAACGTATATCCTTTTTCTTTTAAAATCGGCAAAATTTCTTTTAATGCTTGAACGGTTTGTTTCCGACTGCCACTTCCGTGATCGTGAAACAAAATAATTTGTCCAGGCTGAATATGGCTAATGACGCGACGCACGATTCGACTTGTTCCAGGATTTTGCCAGTCACGTGTGTCTTGATGTTTTGACCACATAACAATGGTATACCCTTGTTTTTTTGCGACGTCAACGATGCGTTTATTATAGTAACCGAACGGAGGGCGAAATAGCGCTGGTCGTTTTCCAGTAATATGATATAACACATCTTCTCCTTTTTTTATTTCTTCAGCAATCGTTTGTTCGGATTTGCCGCGAAAATCGAGATGTTCATACGTATGGTTGGCAATTTCATGACCTTCATTCATTTGTCGTTTAATAATGTCGGGATATTTTTCCGCCCGGAATCCAACGGTGAAAAAAGTCGCTTTTGCGTCATACTGCTTTAAAATCGTCAAAATTTCAGGGGTGTATAATATGTCTGGCCCATCGTCAAATGTAATAGCGACCATTTTTTCATCTGTTGGGATGTTCCAGACAATATCATCATTTATTCGGTGTATGGGTGTTGCGGTAGTCATGAGCAAAGACAAAAACAAAAAAAGTACGTTCATTTTTCATCCCCACTTTTTTATATATAGCATGTCAAAAAAGAAAGGTTGTCATTCCCATTCGCATGCAAAACATAATAAAATAAAGATAGTCGATATGTGGGAAGGGATATAGATGAAAGCGCTGCCGAACAAAATAAAAAATTTAGTGGCATTAATCGGAAAAATTAGTTTATATTGATGCGTCTAGGATATTGAAGGGAAATATTTGATACGTAAAAACGAAAAAAATTATTAATTACTCAACAATCTTAAATTTCCATAACGGCGATGGTACCGTCAAGAATTTTGTGTAATGTAAGATAGATAGGGTATCTCTGAAATGGATTTAGAATAGAGGGGGATATTTCCTCCACACAGGAGACTGAATATTCAGTCTCCTGTGTGGAAAGGGAGAATCCCCTTATTTTGTTTATTTACAGTATTTGGTTAATTGTAACGTTCTTCAAACATTCGCTCGAGGGCTTCATGCGCTTCGGCAAATCCTCGTAACTTTCGCCCTGCCCATTTCTCATTAAAATCTTGAATGGTCAAATACACGACTTTTTCAGCGGCTTCTAAACTGCCCAAACTGTTCACCGGCTTGAGACGTTTCCGAATCTCCTTGATCGTTCGTTCGATGGCATTCGTCGTGTAAATCACACTTCGAATACTGCTTGGATCATCCATAAATGTAAGGAGGACATCCAACTCATTGGCCCAAGATTGAACTTCTCTCGGATACTTGCTTGACCATTTCGACTCAAACTGTTGAAGCATTTGTAACGCCATCTCCTTATTCGGCGCGCGATAAATCAGCTTGAGATCCCCGGCCACTTCAAATTGGTCTTTTTTCCGAACACGGCTGAGGGTGTTACGGACTTTGTGAACGACACAACGCTGTACGTCAGCTTTCGGATAAACCGAGCGAAAAGCTTCCTCCAGCCCCGGAAGGCCATCGAAGACGCCAAGAAGCACTTCCTTGACGCCTCTTTGGTAGAGGTGTTGAAGAATTTCCTGCCATACATAGGCGCTTTCTTGTCCTCCCACAAAGAAATCAAGAATTTCGCGATATCCTTCTTCGTTCACCCCTAACACCACATAAATGACTTCTTTCTCCACGTTTCGCGACGAAGTTTTACGTATAAACCATCCAAATATAAGACGGAATAACGCTTGTGCAGTGGACGAGTGTGCCATTTCTCGATGTCTTCCTTCACTACATCGGTAATACGGCTGATCGTTGCAGGAGAATAGGCATTGCCTAAAATTCGTTCAATAAACTTGCCAATTTCACGCGTACTCATGCCACTTTGATACATCCTGATGATGGCTTCCTCAAGCCAGCCGGTGTGCCGTTGGTAAGGGGCAAACAACTGTGTTTGAAATTCCCCGTTTCGGTCTCTTGGAACCAAAAGACCCTCAATCCGGCCATATTGCGTATCTAGATTTCGCTGATAGTAGCCGTTTCTCATATTCGGCGTTCCAGCCTGTTCGATTTCAAGGAAATGTTTGATTTCTTCCCGCATAATCAGTTCTAATTTTTCTTTTACAAACTGACGAATGGCATTTTCCAGTTGATTTGCCCAGTCTACATTCGGTATACTTTTAGACATAGGTAGGGTTCTCCTTTCTCTGGAATGTGTTTTTGTCCAAATCAGAGAATACCCTACCTTTTTTCTTTTGTTCTAGCAAAATGCTTTACACAAAATTTTATACATCATCTATGGTGGTAATCCATTTATTATATTATTTGATAATTTATGTAATTTTATAATAAAATAATCACCTTAGATGAACGAAGGCTGGGCGACGTATTGGCATCAGCGCATTTTGCGCGAGATGGATTTGACGAGCGATGAGGCGATTGAATTTGCGAAACTGAACGCCAACGTCGTGCAACCGTCGCGCACTGGCATCAATCCGTATTATTTAGGACTGAAAATTTTTGAAGACATTGAAGAGCGGTGGAACAACCCGACTGAGGAGATGAAAAAATACGGCGTCAAGCCGGGGTCGGGGAGGGCGAAAATTTTTGAAGTGCGCGAACTCGAATCCGACATTTCGTTTTTGCGCAACTATTTAACGAAAGAGCTCGTTATGCGCGAAGATATGTATTTGTTCCAAAAATAGGGGAAAGAATATAAAATCGTCGACAAAAACTGGGATCATATCCGCGACCAACTCGTCAGCATGCGGGTAAACGGCGGATTCCCGTATATCACGGTCAATGACGGCGATTATATGCGCAACGGAGAGTTGTATTTGAGGCATTGGTATGAAGGAATCGAACTCGATCTGAAGTATTTAGAAAAAGTGCTCCCATACATTTATCAGTTGTGGGGCCGTCCGGTCCATATGGAGACGGTCGTCGAGGAAAAGCCGATGTTGTTTACGTATGACGGGAAAAAGGTGCATCGGAAATATTTATAACATGAGGGCAGGGATCTCCTGCTTTTTTTGTTTGTCACGATGAATATGTGAAAAATGATACAAATTATTCGAAATCATGCCGAATAGCGTCCCCGATTTTATGAAATAATATGAAATAATATGAAATAATATGAAGTGGATAATTTGTGATGATTGTCACAAATTCTTCACCACTGTTTGTTCGCTCGGGGGGGGGGTAGATATGTGGAAGCGGCATGAAAAAACGCTTGTGTTCGTTAGCTTTGCTGTTGCGGCTGTTGTCTTGCTTTCCTTGATTGGTCGCTTATTTTCATAAGGGGGGATGAATCGTGAACGGTTACGATCCGGTGCTGCTTAGCCGTATTTTGACGGGATTGACGCTGACGGTCCACATCATTTATGCCACGATCGGCGTCGGGGTTCCACTGATGATCGCCATTGCCCAGTGGGTTGGGATTCGCAAAAATGATATGCATTACATCTTACTCGCTCGCCGCTGGACGCGCGGTTTTGTCATCACCGTAGCGGTCGGCGTGGTGACAGGAACAGCGATCGGCTTGCAGCTGTCGCTTTTATGGCCGAACTTTATGCAGCTGGCTGGCCAAGTGATCAGCTTGCCGCTGTTCATGGAGACGTTCGCCTTCTTTTTTGAAGCCATTTTCCTCGGCATTTATTTGTATACATGGGATCGGTTCGAAAATCAGAAAAAACATTTGCTTTTGCTTATCCCGGTGGCAATCGGGTCTTCAGCATCAGCCATGTTTATTACGATGGTGAACGCGTTTATGAATACGCCGCAAGGGTTTGAATTTAAAAACGGCGAGCTTGTCAACATCGATCCAATCGCGGCTATGTTCAACCCAGCGATGCCGACGAAAGTCGCCCATGTGCTGGCGACTTCGTATATGACGTCAGCATTCGTGCTTGCTTCGATCGCCGCTTGGCATTTATGGAAAGGCAATCGTCACATTTATCATCGCAAGGCACTTCATTTAATGATGAAAACAGCTTTTATTTTTTCGGTAGCCAGTGTATTGATTGGCGACTTATCGGGCAAATTTTTAGCCGAATACCAGCCAGAAAAGCTGGCGGCCGCTGAATGGCATTTTGAAACGAGCTCCCACGCGCCGCTCGTGTTGTTTGGCATGCTGACAGAGGATGGCGAGGTGAAGTATGCCATTAAAATCCCATATGCGTTAAGCATTTTGGCGCACAACCACCCGGGGGCGGTTGTGACCGGGCTGAACGAATTTCCGGAAGATGAACGCCCACCACTGTACATTCATTACTTATTCGATGTGATGGTCACGATCGGGGTGTTTTTAATGGTTGTCGCAGCCGCGTATTGGCTCGGATCGATTTTCCGCTGGAAGTGGACGGCGAAAAAGTGGTTTTTTGGACTGCTGGTGGCGGGAGGGCCGCTGGCGATGGTTGCGATTGAGGCGGGATGGTACTTAGCGGAAGTCGGGCGGCAGCCGTGGATTTTGCGTGGCTATATGAAAACGGCGGAAGGAGCGACATCGTCGGCGCATGTGGATACGATGCTTGTGTTGTTTTGCCTTTTGTATATGGTGTTAGTAATTGCGAGCGCAATAGTGCTCATCCGTATGTTCCGCCGCAACCCGGTTGAACGGGAGCTGGCAGAGCGGGCCAATAATGGGGAGGTGGCGCCATGACGCTCGAAGTCATTGGCATTTCGGTGTTATGGCTGTTTTTGTTCGGGTACATTATCGTTGGCTCGATTGATTTCGGGGCTGGGTTTTTCAGCGCCTATAGCCATTGGGCAAACAAACAGCATATTTTGCACCGCATCATTCAGCGCTATCTTTCCCCTGTATGGGAAGTGACGAACGTCTTTCTTGTCTTTTTCTTTGTCGGCATTGTCGGCTTTTTTCCGAAAACGGCGTATTATTACGGTTCTATTTTGCTTGTCCCGGCGAGCATCTCCATCATTTTGTTAGCTATTCGCGGCTCGTACTATGCGTTTCATACGTATGGGGGGACGGAACGGAACTGGTATTTAATCGCTTATGGATTGACGGGGTTGTTTATTCCGGCCTCCCTGTCCATCGTGTTGACGATTTCTGAAGGCGGGTTTGTGGAGGTAGGCGACTCAGGCGTTACGCTGGATTATGGGAAGCTGTTTGCAAGCCCGTTGTCATGGAGCGTTGTGCTGCTCAGTGTGACGAGCGTTCTTTACATTTCTGCCGTTTTCTTAACGTACTATGCGGACGAGGCCAAGGATGAACGGGCGCGGGCGCTGTTGCGCCGCTACGCTCTTCTTTGGAGCGGGCCGACGATGTTGTCAGCGCTGCTCATTATTTACCAGCTCCGCTACCATAATCCCGAGCATTACGCCAACCTATGGAATGTGGCGTGGATGCTGGTCATTTCCTTTTTGTGTTTTGTCATTACCGTTTGGCTGCTTTGGCGGCAGCGGCGGTTCGGCTGGGCGTTTATTGCGCTGTTGTTTCAATACGCGTTCGCCTTTTACGCCTATGGCATTTCACATTATCCATATTTGTTATACCCGTATTTGACGATTTATGACGGGTTTACGAATGAGACGATGGCTATGGCGTTGATCGTCGCGTTTATTGCCGGCCTCCTGTTATTAATTCCGTCACTTTATTTGCTTATGCGCCTCTTTGTGTTTAACAAGGCGTACGTTAAAGGAAAATGGGAAGGGGGAAAAGGATAATGCAAACATTTTTGATCATGTATGCGCCGATGATCATCGTCGCCCTGTCGATCATCGCCGCGTTTTGGGCTGGTTTGAAAGATGTGCACGTAAATGAGTAAACACAATTTCAGCGTCTTGGTAATGCATAGTTTGCCGCCAATCGCCCACACTAGCGGATGACAACGAATAGAGAAAGGATGGGCGATCATGAATTACAAGCCATTATAAAAAAAGATGGACGGGAGCAGATGTTTTCTGTGGATTTACATGTGATCGAGCAGATGAAAGAAAAGCTCACATCCTTTATCAGTTTTTATCCACTCGTTCGTTTAGATGCGACAGAACATGAGAGATATTTAAATGAATTTTTGCGGACGAACGAAAATGTAGAAGCTGTTTGGTCAAATCGCATCGATGGGACGTTCATTTACTCAAATCCTCCAGCCGGTCTTGTCAATGCGAAAGCAAGGCCGTGGTTCGTTGAGGCGACTAAAGGCAACGTGTACGTTTCTTCGATATATACATCAGCGTTGACAAAACGTCCATGTTTGACGATTTCAGCACCGATTGTGCAAGAAGGTGACGTCATTGGGGTCGTTGGAATCGATTTATCTGTGTAAGAGTCAGTAAGCCGGCTACGTACATCAGCTGGCTTACTGGTATCGATCTAACATTGTGAAAAATTGTTTCACAAATTGATAAAATACACGAACTGACGGCGCAAGGTCATATTTGGGTAAAATAATGCCGACATTACGGCGGACGAGCGGAAGCTCAATCGGTACTTTGACAGTATAACGCGGTGTCGTTTCATAAAACGTGCTTTCTGGCAACAAAGTAACGCCAATTCCTGCCGAGACAAGTCCTTTAATTGCATCTAAATCTTCTCCTTCTGACGAAATGATTGGAGAAAAGCCCGCTTGCTTACAGGCATCTTCGACAATTTGGCGCAAAATAAATCCTTCCGGAAACATGATAAACGGTTCGTGCCGCAATTCGCTTAAAGCGATGCTTCGTTTTTGACTAAGTGGATGATCTGTCGGAATGAGTGCGGCGAACGACTCCGTAAATAAAATATCCCCTTGAATGCCTTTTTCTTCTGTTGGCACAGGACCTAAAAAAGCTAAATCAATTTCCCGTTTTTTTACCGCCTCAATTAAAAATTTATATGAGCCTTGACGCAGATGGAAAGAAATATGAGGGTGTTGTTGCTTAAAAGTTGAAATGACCATCGGCATCGTATAGCTTGCGAGACTTGTTGGGAAACCAATTTTAATCGTTCCTCGTTCAGGGTCTAAATACTCCTCAATTTGTTGTTTCGCATAGTCAATTGCTTTTAATGCTAATTCAATATGTTGTAAAAAGTGACGGCCGATAGGTGTTAATTTGACATTCCTTCCTTCACGTTCGAATAGCTTGACCCCGAGTTCATCCTCTAAATTTGCAATTTGACGACTAACAGCAGATTGAGCGACATGTAACGCTTCAGCAGCCTCCGATACATGTTCTCGTTTGGCAACTTCCGTGAAATAAATCAATTGTCTTAATTCCATTTTTTCCACCTCTTTCTATTGTTCTCGAAATGAGATGAATATTATCTAAATTATATATTGTTTGTATGATTATTGAAACCTACAATTATACATACATGATAACGGAATGGGGGATTCGCATGAGAGGACTACCAAAAGCGCAAGGATTGTACCGTCCACAATTTGAACATGATGCATGCGGGATTGGGTTATACGCTCACTTAAAAGGTGAAGCGTCTCATCATATTGTGAAGCAAGGTCTTCACATGTTACGTCA
Source organism: Bhargavaea massiliensis (assembly GCF_050480245.1). GTDB lineage: Bacteria > Bacillota > Bacilli > Bacillales > Anoxybacillaceae > Anoxybacillus. The sequence continues at coordinate 13,818 of NZ_JBCNEQ010000051.1, forward strand.
ACTAGAGCATCGGGGAGGCCAAGGAAGCGATCCGCAAACGGGTGATGGCGCGGGGATCATGGTACAAATTCCGGACGATTATTTTCGTTCCGTTTGTTCATTTTCACTTCCCGCAAAAGGACGTTACGGAGTCGGGATGGTTTTCTTTTTTGAACATAGTGAACAAAAGAGAGTCATTTTAGAGCGGAAAATCAATGAAATTATCTGCGAGGAAGGACAAACGTTACTCGGATGGCGTGATGTACCTGTAGATATCGGAAAACTCGGAATATTAGCGAAACAAAGTCGACCGTTTATTCGCCAACTTTTTATTGCAGCGAGCGATGACGTAACAGATGAGCAACATTTTGAGCGTAAGTTATACGTCATTCGTAAACGGGCAGAAAAGTTAGTGAAAAACAATGAATACTATTTTGCGAGTTTATCAAGTCGCACAATCGTTTACAAAGGATTAGTCACCCCTGAGCAACTTGATGCTTTTTATATCGATTTACAAGATGAGCGATTCCGTTCCGCATTTGCGCTCGTTCATTCACGCTTTAGCACAAATACGTTTCCGAGTTGGGAGCGGGCGCACCCAAACCGCTATTTGATTCATAACGGAGAAATTAATACGTTGCGCGGAAATATTCATTGGATGATGGCGCGAGAAAAACAATTTTCATCGCCTGTTTTTGGTGAAGATTTACAAAAGGTGCTTCCGATTTTAGATACGAATGGAAGCGATTCTTCCATGCTTGATAATGCATTTGAATTTTTTGTGTTAGCTGGAAAATCGCTCGCTGAAACAGCGATGATGCTCATTCCTGAGCCGTGGTATTGGGATAAAGAGATGGATGACAACAAAAAAGCATTTTATGAATATCATAGCTGTCTCATGGAGCCGTGGGACGGTCCAACGGCCATCGTGTTCACAAACGGAAAACAAATTGGTGGCATTTTAGATCGAAACGGTCTTCGTCCAGCTCGTTACTATGTGACAAAAGATGACTATATTATTTTTTCATCGGAAGTCGGAGTGATTGATGTAGCACCAGAAAACATTTTATATAAAGAACGATTAGGCCCTGGGAAAATGCTTTTTATTGATTTCGAACAAGGTCGAATCATTTCTGATGAAGAAGTAAAAAAACAAATCGCCAATGAACGACCGTATCGTCAATGGGTGAACGAACAAATGGTTTCAATTGATGAATGCGCAGGAGATGATCATGAACAACCGTTTGACAACCTTTTGACATGGCAAAAAGCGTTCGGATATACGTATGAAGATGTTGAAAAAACAATTATCCCAATGGCGACGGAAGGAAAAGATCCGACAGGGGCGATGGGGAATGATGCGCCGTTAGCTGTCTTATCAGATCGGCCACAAAGTTTATTTAATTATTTTAAGCAACTGTTTGCGCAAGTAACAAATCCGCCGATCGATGCGATTCGTGAATACATCGTCACATCAACGGTCACTTTGCTTGGAAAAGAAGGAGATTTGTTGAATCCGGATGCATCTTCTGCCCGTCGCATTCGATTAGAGTCACCAATAATCACGAACAAACAACTAAACGCCATTCGAATGAGTCCGTATCGTGAATTTGCTAGTGTGACATTGTCAACAGTTTTTACACATAACTTAAAAGAAGCGTTAGATGAATTATGTCAAGCGGCTGATGAAGCGATTGTTTCTGGTGCAACGCTACTTATTTTATCTGACCGTTGCATAAACGAACAACGTGTAGCGATTCCGACACTTCTTGCGGTTAGCGCGGTACATCAACATCTTGTTCGAAAAGGGACACGTACGAAAGTCAGCTTAATCGTGGAAAGTGGAGAAGCGCGTGAAGTGCATCACTTTGCGGCGTTAATCGGCTATGGGGCAGATGCGGTCAATCCATATTTGGCATTTGCAACTATTCGTGAAGCAGTCGAAAAAGGAGTTATTGCTTCCACGTACGAAGTCGCAGTTGAAACGTACAAAAAAGCGGCGACAGATGGCGTTGTCAAAGTGATGTCCAAAATGGGCATTTCCACCGTACAAAGTTATCGCGGAGCACAAATTTTTGAGGCGGTCGGCATTGGGGACGATGTCATTGAACAATATTTTACGGGAACGGCATCACAAATTGGTGGAATCGGTCTGAACGAAATTGCCCAAGAAGCAAAAATGCGCCATATGCAAGCGTTTCAAACATCTTATGATCATACACTAGAGCCAGGAAGTGAATTACAATGGCGTAAAAACGGTGAACATCATGCGTTTAATCCGAAAACGATTCATACGCTACAATGGGCATGTCGAAAGAATGATTATGAGTTATTTAAACAGTACTCAAGCATGGCCAATGAAGAGCAACTAACGTTTTTGCGCAATTTGTTTGAGTTTGACGAAACGCGTACGCCAATTCCACTTGATGAAGTCGAACCGGTAGAAGCGATTGTTCGTCGATTTAAAACAGGGGCCATGTCATACGGTTCTTTGAGCGAAGAAGCTCATGAAGCGCTTGCGATTGCGATGAATCGCATCGGTGGAAAAAGCAATAGTGGAGAAGGCGGCGAAGATCCGCGTCGCTATGTACGGGATGAAAATGGCGATCTTCGTCGTAGTGCAATTAAGCAAGTTGCATCCGGTCGTTTCGGTGTAAAAAGTCATTATTTAGTTCATGCGGATGAACTGCAAATTAAAATGGCGCAAGGGGCGAAACCGGGGGAAGGGGGACAACTTCCTGCGAATAAAGTATATCCATGGATTGGAAAAGTACGCGGCTCCACGCCGGGTGTGGAACTTATTTCACCGCCTCCGCATCATGATATTTATTCCATTGAAGATTTAGCCCAACTCATTTATGACTTGAAAAATGCGAATCGTCATGCGCGCATTAGCGTGAAGCTTGTCGCAAAATCTGGCGTTGGTACGATCGCGGCAGGAGTGGCTAAAGGTGGTGCGGATGTGATCGTCATTAGCGGATATGATGGCGGTACAGGTGCTTCGCCAAAAACGAGCATTAAACATGCCGGGCTTCCGTGGGAACTCGGTTTAGCTGAAACGCACCAGACGCTGATGTTAAACGGACTCCGTGATCGCGTCGTATTAGAAACAGACGGAAAATTAATGACTGGTCGCGATGTTGTCATGGCGGCGTTATTAGGTGCTGAAGAGTTTGGCTTTGCGACGGCTCCACTTGTCGTTTTAGGGTGTGTCATGATGCGCGTTTGTCATTTAGATACATGCCCAGTCGGTGTAGCGACACAAAATCCAAAACTGCGGGAAAAATTTACAGGTAAACCAGAGCATATTGTGAATTTCATGTATTTTATCGCTCAAGAAGTGCGCGAAATTATGGCTCAACTTGGCTTCCGTACAATCGAAGAAATGGTTGGACGCGTCGATGTATTAAAAATAAGCGAGCGGGCAAAGCGGCATTGGAAAGCGAAACATCTTGATTTATCGCGTTTGTTGTATCAAGTGGAAGGACCGCGAACGTTTTCTAAACCGCACGATCACCGTCTCGAACAAACGCTTGATTACCAAACGATTTTGCCAGCTGTCCAGCAAGCAATAGAGGAGAAAAAGCCTGTGCAATTGCACGTACGCATTAACAACGTACAGCGAACAGTCGGCACGATAGTAGGTAGCGAAGTATCAAAACGATTTGGTGAAGAAGGTCTTCCAGAAGATACGATTCAACTATATTTTCACGGTTCAGCAGGACAAAGTTTTGCCGCGTTCGTACCAAAAGGAATGACGATGACGTTAATTGGCGATGCCAACGACTATGTTGGCAAAGGCTTATCAGGTGGAAAAGTGATCATTCGTCCACCACATGAAGCGGAGTTTGTAAATGATCAAGTCATTATTGGAAACGTGGCGTTTTACGGTGCAACAAGCGGTGAAGCGTACATTCGTGGTCGGGCTGGCGAACGTTTTTGCGTTCGAAATAGCGGCGTTCATGCGGTTGTTGAAGGAGTAGGGGATCATGGTTGTGAGTATATGACCGGAGGGCGCGTCGTTATTCTCGGATCAGTTGGAAAAAATTTCGCTGCTGGAATGTCTGGTGGTGTAGCTTACGTATTTGCTCATGACGATACGTGGCAAAAACGTGCAAACCGAGAACTTGTTTTATTTGAATCATTAGTAGATGAAAACGAAATACGAGATGTGCAACAAATGATTATGAAACATTACGAATATACGGAAAGTCCAAAAGCGGCGTATGTGCTTGCGAATTGGGACGATGTAGTCAAACGGATCGTCAAAGTGATCCCGAAAAACTATAAATTGATGATTGAAACAATCGAGGCGATGAAGCAGCGTGGTTTATCACACGATGAAGCGGTATTTGAGGCGTTTGAAACAGTTGTAAACAAAAAAGGTGTGAAAGTGGTGGAAGCGGTCGCGAAATAGGCGAACGCTTCCGAATAGGTGAAAGGGGGAGAATGATGGGGAAAGCAACGGGATTTATGGAATATGTACGGGAGGAAGAAAAAAAGCGCGATCCGCTTTCCCGTTTACATGATTGGAATGAATATACGTTTCCATTTTCAACCGACACGTTAGCGAGACAAGGTGCGCGATGTATGGATTGCGGTACGCCGTTTTGTCATATGGGAATGGAACTGAACGGTTTAACGTCAGGCTGTCCGATTCATAATCTCATTCCAGAATGGAACGACCTTGTGTATCGTGGAAGATGGAAAGAGGCGTTTGAACGGTTAGTGAAGACAAATAATTTCCCAGAATTTACAGGGCGCGTTTGCCCAGCGCCGTGCGAAGGATCGTGTACAGTAGCGATTTCTGATCCGGCAGTAGCGATTAAAGGAATTGAACGAGCGATTATTGACAAAGCGTTTGAGGAAGGGTGGGTTCAACCGCGCATTCCGAAAAAGAGAACCGGAAAAAAGGTGGCCGTCATTGGCTCTGGTCCTGCAGGGTTAGCTTGTGCAGATGAACTAAATCAAGCTGGTCATTTTGTCACTGTGTATGAGCGCGCGGATCGAATTGGTGGTTTGTTGATGTACGGCATTCCGAATATGAAACTTGGAAAAGACGTCGTTGAGAGACGTGTACGCTTGCTTGAAAAAGAAGGAATTACGTTTGTTACAAACATAGAAGTCGGAAAAGATTTGTCGGTGGATGAATTGCGCAAACAATATGATGCGGTTGTGCTTTGTATTGGAGCACAAAAGCAACGCGATCTTATGATCGAAGGACGCGAGCTTGATGGCGTTCATTTTGCGATGGACTACTTGACAATGACGACAAAATGGCTACTTACCGGCGAAAAAGATGAAACGTTTATTGATGCCAAACATAAACATGTCATCGTAATCGGTGGTGGCGATACAGGGGCTGACTGTGTCGCGACGGCATTGCGGCAACAATGTAAAAGCGTTGTGCAATTCGGCAAACATCCGGCATTGCCAAAAGAGCGTACGGATGACAACCCTTGGCCGCAATATCCCCTTGTTTTTACGGTTGATTATGCGTATGAAGAAGCGGAAGCGAAGTTCGGGGCCGATCCACGTCAATATTGCATTCAAACGAAAAAAATTGTAGGCGATGGAAGCGGAAAAGTAAAAGCGTTGTATACCATTCAAATGGAAAAAACAGTAGATGAACATGGGCGTGTTACATTTAAAGAGATTCCAGGTACAGAAAAAGTATGGCCGTGTGATCTTGTATTGATCGCGATCGGTTTTGAAGGACCGGAACAACCACTTTTGCAACAATTCGGAATTGAGACAGTAAACAAGAAAGTCAAAGCAGTAAGCTATAAAACGAATGTAGAAGGTGTATTTGTCGCAGGCGATGCAAGACGTGGACAAAGTCTTGTTGTTTGGGCGATTCATGAAGGGCGAGAGGCGGCAAAAGAAGTGGATCGGTTTTTAATGATGATGTCATGAAAACAAAAACGCTCAAGGTGTCCTAATAAAGATAGGGCACCTTCTGTATTTTTAGAATTGTCATTTTACTTAAAAAAGTGTTACAATGTTTAACAAGTTCAGAAAAGATGGGGGGATTTACTTTGCGTAGCGATATGATTAAAAAAGGATTCGATCGCGCACCACATCGCAGTTTATTGCGCGCAGCGGGAGTGAAAGAAGAAGATTTTCATAAACCGTTTATTGCCGTCGTCAATTCGTATATTGATATTATTCCAGGGCATGTTCATTTACAAGAGTTCGGGAAAATCGTCAAAGAAGCGATTCGTGAAGCAGGTGGGGTACCGTTTGAAATGAATACGATCGGAGTCGATGATGGCATCGCGATGGGGCATATCGGTATGCGCTATTCATTGCCGAGCCGTGAGATTATCGCTGATTCTGTTGAAACAGTTATCTCTGCCCATTGGTTTGACGGGATGGTATGTATTCCAAACTGCGATAAAATTACGCCTGGTATGATGATGGCGGCGATGCGTTTAAACATTCCGACCATTTTTGTGAGCGGGGGACCGATGAAGGCTGGGGTCACGAGCGATGGCAAAAAAATTTCTCTCTCGTCTGTATTTGAAGGCGTTGGTGCATATCAGGCAGGGAAAATCGACGAAAAAGGACTACAAGAGCTTGAGCAGTACGGTTGCCCGACATGCGGTTCTTGTTCAGGAATGTTTACAGCCAATTCAATGAACTGCTTAGCTGAAGCACTCGGTTTAGCGCTTCCCGGCAACGGTACGATTTTAGCGATTGATCCGGCACGAAAAGAATTTGTACGACGTTCAGCTCAGCAGTTAATGTATCTAATCGAGCATGATATTAAACCGCGCGATATTGTAACTGAAAAAGCTATTGACAACGCGTTTGCGCTCGACATGGCGCTCGGCGGTTCAACAAATACGGTTCTACATACGCTAGCCATTGCTAACGAAGCAGGTATTCATTATCCGCTTGAGCGTATTAATGAAGTCGCATCTCGTGTGCCGCATCTAGCAAAATTGGCACCAGCATCAGATATGCATATTGAAGATTTGCACGAAGCGGGTGGTGTATCTGCAGTATTGCACGAACTGTCGAAAAAAGAAGGCACCCTTCATTTAGATGCATTGACGGTGTCAGGCAAAACACTTGGTGAAAACATTGCAGGATGCGAAGTAAAAAACTATGAAGTCATTCGTCCAATTGACAATCCGTACTCAGAAACAGGTGGACTGGCTGTACTGTTCGGTAATTTAGCGCCAGATGGTGCCATTATTAAAACAGGTGGCATTCAAGGTGGCATTACACGCCATGAAGGACCAGCAATCGTATTTGATTCTCAAGAAGAGGCACTTGAAGGCATTGCGGCAGGAAAAGTACAACCGGGTCATGTCGTCATCATTCGTTACGAAGGACCAAAAGGTGGTCCTGGCATGCCAGAAATGTTAGCCCCGACATCACAAATTGTCGGTATGGGGTTAGGAACGAAAGTGGCGCTTGTTACGGACGGTCGTTTCTCCGGTGCTTCTCGCGGCTTATCCATCGGACACGTGTCGCCAGAAGCTGCCGAAGGGGGTCCAATTGCTTTTGTACAAAATGGTGACCATATTGTCATTGATATTGTGAAACGAACAATTGATGTCCTCGTTCCAGAAGAAGAATGGGAAAAGCGAAAAGCAAATTGGAAAGGGTTTGAGCCGAAAGTAAAAACCGGGTATTTGGCCCGTTACTCGAAACTCGTCACGTCAGCTAGTACAGGCGGCATTATGAAAATTTAACGGATGGGCGAATCGCCCTCCTTTTTTTGTAAGAATATTAGCCTTAAAAAGCGTTTACTATTTTTTGAAGCGTGAAAGAATCTTTAATAAATTGAAAAAATAGTACGTTTGCCCTACTTTTGGCACTATTTCTAAAAAACAATTTGTATATAATAGAAGTAAAGGAGTGCGCGTCAAGTGAAGGAGGAAGCAAACGTGGAAAGCGTCATTTCAAAAGGAAGTACAGTGGACGAAGCCGTTCGTTTAGGGTTTGAAAAGCTGCAAACGACGCGTGACGTTCTGGAGGTCATTCATTCTATTCGTACTAAAAACGGGGGATATGATGATTCTATCATTTAATGATTTTGATGAACTTGAAGCTCATAAAAAATACAAACAATTGAACCTTCCTAAATTTAATCTAAACCAAATTGATAATATTCTAAAAACTAAATATAATGCTGAAGAAGTGGATATTAAATTATTTCCAGAACTACAAAATGATCCTTATTTTAATTCTTCTCATGTGACAAAATGTTATGCTATACACGATCCAGAAGTTTTAAAAAATTTGTTCAGTGAGGAAGAGAAAAAAGATCATTTAGAATTTATGAGATTGAACGGAGTGCTTAATAAGAAGGTAGATCATTCAGTAGTTGAAGATCGATTACATGCTATAGGTCAAGGAAGTTTACTCTATATATTTTTTCAAAGCCCTGACGGAACATACCTAGGCTCGTTTCTCTCGACTCATGGACAATGTGAAAAGATATCTCATGAATTAATTGTGTTCAAAGGAATAGCCCCTGAAAACTGTGTCATCGGAAACATAGATTACAAGCTATATCTTTTTTCCCTTGTCAAAGCAGGATATATTGATATGTAACTGTAGTGATGTCGTTGTGCCTGTCACCTGTCGAACGATGAGACATGAATCCCCTTGTGAGTAGTTGAGGCACATCTATTCTAACCAAGGAATCGGGTTCATGTCTTCTTTTTTGTTTGTAAATTTATGTTAGAAAATTTGCTCATCTACCGTTATTTAGTGTAAATAGTTGCACTGAACTTGACGGTGAGCGTAATCCTTTAGGGATAAAAAGTTTTTACTCCACTTGACAAATACTGTATCATTCATTGTGTTATTTCGCATGTTGAAAAAACTGATAGATTTGTTGAAATGATATGGTATCATCCACATGGAGAAGCAGTTTTTAGGATTAAGATAGAACTTGATCAGAAAAAAAGATACAAAAAGTATTTTCAATTGTAGATTTTTCTTTTTTTCTTCATTTGGATAAACCAGATGGTATTTGGAAAATTCGTATCATGCCCTTCAATCTGGAGTACGATTTAGAAATAAAAACATTTGGTTTTCGAGTTAACGATGTTTTATCTACTTATGACTTCAGAGTGTGAAAGAGGAAGTAGCATGAAAAAAAGTTACATTGCTTTTTTGCATTTCTTATGTGTCTTTTGTATATGAGTTGGTCTAAAGAAGGTTGGAAAGGCATTTTACTTCTTTTATTAAAAGGTATTGTTATTTTTGTCGTTGTTTACGGTGTCGTATTTGTTATTGTATGTTCGATCATGAAGCTAGTTCGTTTTTTAAAAAGACGTCTGCAATGAATGATACGTTGCACAAAATATTTTTCGAACGATTCCATCATCCCATATGGGTTGGTTTTTTGTTATACTTGTTTCATCGATACATAGAAAGGACAACGAAGATGGAACGAGGACATTTGTTATTAATTGACGGGATGGCATTATTGTTTCGAGCGTTTTATGCGACAGCACCGCGTTGGATGATCAATAGCCGTGGTGTGCCAACGAATGCGGTATATGGGGTAGTGAAACAAATCGAAGCGGCAACAAATGCACTTCAGCCGACGCATGTCGTTTGTTGTTGGGACATGGGAAGCACGACGTTTCGCACGGAATGGTTTCCAGACTATAAAGCGAATCGTGGGGAGCCGCCGTGTGAATTAGTTCCGCAGTTTGATTTGGCGAAAGAAGCGGTTGCGATGCTTGGCATTCCGAATATCGGCGTACTTGGTGCCGAAGCGGACGATTGCATCGGCTCGCTTGTAAAGCAATATCGTGATGGGATGAGCATTTCGATTGTGACTGGAGACCGTGATTTATTTCAGCTTCTTTCAGAGCGTGTGACGGTCTATTTGTTGGCGAAAGGCATCGGCAACTACGAGGCGTATACGCTTGAACGCTTTATTGAAGAAAAACGGATTCAACCACAGCAGCTCGTCGATGTGAAAGCGCTCATGGGCGATGCAAGCGACAATTACCCAGGCGTGCGCGGCATCGGTGAAAAACAAGCGTTTAAACTTATTCAACAATACGGATCAATTGAAGGAATCATCGAAAATTTTGCGAACTTAACAAAAGCACAGCAACAAAAAATAACCGAACATCTCGACTTGCTTCATTTGTCGCGAAAACTTGCGGCCATCCATTGCGATATTCCGATTTCCTTACGATTGGAAGAAGCGAAATGGGAGGGAGAGTGCAAGCGGTTTGCGGAAGTATTAGAAGCGATCCGGTAAGACGAAAAACCCAGCCCCATATAGAGGCTGGTTTTTATGTCCGCACTTGCCCGTTCCCGTACACGAGCGTTTTTGTTGTCGTGATGGCGCGTAAGCCCATTGGACCGCGGGCGTGCAGTTTTTGTGTGCTAATGCCGATTTCCGCACCGTATCCGAACTGTTCGCCGTCGGTGAAGCGAGTGGAGGCATTATGGTACAATACAGCGGCATCGACATGAGCAAAAAACTGCTCTACATGTTCATCGGTTTCAGAAATAATCGCTTCGGAATGTTTTGTACCGTAGCGTTCAATGTGTTCAATGGCTTCATCGACCGTTTCGACGAGCTTCACCGCTAAAATCGGGGCCAAAAATTCAGTCGCCCAGTCGGCCTCTGTCGCTTCATGAACGAACGGATATGTAGACGAGAGCCGTTTGTCGCCGCGCAGCTCGACCCCTTTTTCATGCAGCGTTTCAAGCAACTCGTTTATATATGGCCATTTTTGATGAATGATGACCGTTTCAACTGCATTGCAAACGGACGGGCGTTGCAGTTTAGCGTTTATGACAATATCAATCGCCATTTCTTTTTCAGCAGAGTCGTCAATGAAAATATGGCAATTGCCGACGCCTGTTTCTAACACAGGAATTGTGGCGTGTTCGACGACCGATTGAATAAGTCCAGCACCTCCCCGTGGAATGAGAACATCCACATATTCTTTTAAACGAAACATATGTTGTGCTGTTTCACGGCTCGTATCTTCTAATAATTGAATCGCATCGGATGGAACTGACGATTGTTTTAACGCTTCTTGCATGACGGATACGAGCGCTTTATTCGAGTGAATGGCGGACGAGCTACCGCGCAACAAGACGGCATTTCCCGTTTTTAAACAAAGACTAGCTGCATCGACTGTTACATTTGGACGGGCTTCATATACCATGCCGACAACGCCGAGTGGCACGCGAATTTGTTTTAATAGGAGTCCGTTTGGTCGTGCCCATTGTTCGATCGTTTCTCCAATTGGATCTGGGAGGTTGATGACTTGGCGAACGCCATCAGAAATTTGATGAATGCGTTCTTCGGTAAGTTGCAACCGGTCAAGCAAGGAAGGGGAGAGCCCGTTTTCTTTTCCGATCGCCATATCTTTTTCATTTTCTTGTAAAATGTACGGCATTTGCGCAATCAACGCTTCCGCGATCATTGAAAGCGCCTCGTTTTTTTCTTCCGTCGATAAAATCGCTAAACGTTTCGCGGCATGTTTTAATTTTTTTGCTTTTGTTAGTAATTCGTTCATCCGTTTTCGCTCCTTTCGTTTCTAGTGGACAGGCGTCCTTTTTAAGCAAACTAAATGATCGCGATGAATGACTTCTGGGCGGTGATGGAAAGAGTATTGTTTTGCGTGTTCACTTGCCATCCCTTTTACTTTTTGTAAGTCATCCGCAGCATAATATACTTGCCCTCTAGCGATCACGTCGCCTTTTTGATTGACGACGTTGACGACATCGAGCGCTTGGAACGAACCGAACACATTGGTCACCCCAGCAGGCAACAAGCTTTTTCCTTTATGTAAAAGGGCATTTTCTGCTCCTTCATCAATTTCAATTGTTCCGGACACTTTTGAATGATAAGCAATCCATTGTTTGCGCATTTGCATCTGTTCTTGAAAAGGAGAGCCGATATACGTCCCGTCGCCTTTTCCTTCTAAGATATGTTTGATTTTTTCTTTTCCTGTTCCTGTCCCGATAAAGACGCTGACACCAAAAGAAAGAGCTTTTTGTGCGGCAAGCAGCTTCGATTTCATTCCCCCCGTTCCAACCGCTGATCCGCTACCTCCAGCTTGTTCCAACAGTTCGTCAGTAATTTCAGACAGAAAATGATATTTTTTTGCTTCCGAGCGGCTTGGGTGTTGGTCATATAGGCCGTTAATGTCCGTTAAAATGATCAAGGCATCCGCATGCAAAAAACCGGCTACAAGCGCGGACAATAAATCGTTATCTCCGAACGTCAACTCTTCCACTGAAATTGAGTCGTTTTCATTAATAATTGGAAGAACGCCACGTTCTAACAATGTAGAAATTGTCGCAAATAAGTTACGAAACCGCTCGCGATCGTAAAAATCTGCGCGTGTTAACAACAATTGTCCGGCAACGATATCAAACGAACGAAAGGCGGAAATGTAGCTTTGCATCAGCATTCCTTGCCCGACAGCCGCGGCTGCTTGTTTTCCCGCAATCGTTTTCGGACGCGAACGATACCCAAGCAGCCCAAACCCAGCGGCGACCGCTCCGGAAGAAATGAGAATGATATCGTGCCCAAGTTGTTTCATATGCGCAAGTGCTTCAACATGTTCACGTAGTTTTTGTTCCGAAAGCGTCCCGTTTTTTTCGGTTAATGAGCTACTGCCAATTTTGACGACGATTCGCTTTTTTCTCACCATTTCACCCCTTTCCACAAAATAAAAAACGCTTTTTCGCCCTTACAGAAAAGGACGGAAAAGCATTTTTTCCGCGGTACCACCTTTTTTGGCGCAATGCGCCCACCTCTTACCCTGTAACGTAGGGAGACGGCTTATGTTTGCATAAGCGGCCGTATAGGGTAGGTTCAACCGACTTTCCGTGAGGAACCTTCCAGCCTATGGGTTCCATTCTCTGTCACATTCCATCGGTTTACTCGTCCCGTACCTCGTTCCATATATACCTTTTTTCAGAATTATGAAACAAAAAAACAAAGATGTCAACGGATTTTTTGAACATAAAAAAGTAAATGTATGAAACTTTTACCTGTATTTATACGTTATAATGGAATAAAGGAGAAAGGAGTGGAAAACATGGGATTAGTGTTGCAACATGTAACAAAACAGTTTGGCTCGTTTACAGCAGTAGATGATGTGACGTTGTCTATTCCGGAAAAGGGTATATTTGGATTTCTGGGGGCGAACGGAGCAGGAAAAACGACAACATTTCGAATGATCTTAGGATTGCTTGAGCCAACGAAAGGGGAGATTACATGGAACGGTGAGCATATTACGTATAGACATAGTCATCTCATCGGATATTTGCCGGAAGAAAGAGGATTGTATCCAAAACTAAAAGTAAAAGAACAGCTTATTTATTTAGGGAGATTGCGAGGATTACATAAAGAAGAAATTGTAAAAGAAATGCACAATTGGCTGGAGCGTTTTAAAATCCCGCAATATGAAAATCAAAAAGTAGAACAGTTATCGAAAGGTAATCAACAAAAAATTCAATTTATCGCTGCGGTGTTACATCGTCCGCAATTGCTGATTTTAGATGAACCATTCAGCGGATTAGATCCGGTAAATGTTGAAATGTTGAAAAAGGCAGTAATAGATTTACAACAACAAGGAACAACGATTGTCTTTTCAAGTCACCGGATGGAACATGTTGAACAATTATGTGAACATATATGCATTATGCATAAAGGAAGACCTATTGTTCATGGATCAATTAAAGAAATTAAGCAATCTTTCGGCAAGAAAAATGTCATTATTCACGGAGAACTTCCGTTTGAAACATTAACAAACGTTCCTGGCGTATTAAAAATGGAGAAAACGGTTGAAGGAGTTCGCTTACAAATAGCAGATGAAAGTGTATCCCAGCGCATTCTTGAACATATTTATGCAAAAGGATTTATTCGCACATTTTCATTAGAAGAACCATCGTTGAATGATATTTTTATTGAGAAAGTAGGTGCAGCGTATGAACAATAAGTTTTGGATTGTTTTTCTCCATACGTATGTAACAAAATTAAAATCAAAGTCTTTTTTCATTTCAACGATTGTTACTGCTTTGATTGTATTTGGTATTAGTCAGCTAGATCGTATCATTGAAGCGTTTAGCGATAATGGTCAAAAAACAATTGGTGTTATTGATGAAACAAATGGGTGGTACGAAGCATTGCAATCGCAATTGCAATCGAATAAAGAAATAAAACTTGTTCGCCATGATAAAAGTGAGGAACAGGCAAAAGAACTTGTCCAAACAGAAAAGTGGTATGCGTATATTGTACTTGATGTACAAAACGGTCAGCCGAAAGTGACATATTATGCAAAAAATATTGCAGATAGTGATGTCATTCATGGCATTGAGCAAGCATTGCAACAAGTTAAAATTGCGATGATGGCAAAACAAATTGGATTAACGTATGAACAAATAAACGCATTATATGCTCCAATTTCCATAGAAAAAGTAGCGCTTGAAGAACATGCAAAAACAGAAGAACAATTAAATCAAGCAAGAGCGATCGTATATGTGCTATTGTTTGCGATGTATATGTTCGTGTTAATGTACGGAAGTATGATTATGATGGAAGTAGCAACGGAAAAATCATCACGTATTATGGAAATTTTAATTTCAAGTATCTCACCTGTTCAACAATTGTTCGGAAAAATTTTAGGAGTTGCTTTGTTAAGTTTGACGCAGTTTATGTTTATTTTTTCAGTTGGCTATGTCTCGATGAAACAAAGCGATATATTGCATCAGTTGCTTGGTATGAATGAACTCCCGCTTTCTTTAATTACGTACGGCATTATCTTTTTCTTGCTCGGTTATTTGTTGTACGCGATGTTATTTGCGGTACTTGGCTCGATTGTCAGTCGAGTAGAAGAAGTGCAACAAATGGCTGGACCTGTCACAATGTTAGTTGTCGCTGCGTTTATTATGGCGATGTTTGGCTTGAATGCACCGGAATCTCCGTTTATTGCAGCAATGTCGTTTGTTCCATTTTTTGCTCCAATGATTATGTTTTTACGAATCGGAATGCTAAACGTTCCAGTTTGGGAAATCGCTCTTAGCATTGCTTTGCTTATTGGGACAATCGCCTTTTTATTTGTGTTTGGATCAAAAATATATCGCGGTGGCGTGCTCATGTATAATCAAACATCTTCATGGAAAGATCTCAAACGGGCATGGCAATTAACGAAAAAATGAAAAACCGAGCAAACAGCTCGGTTTTTACATCGGCTTTGTCGGTGTCGGCTTCGCATAGCCTTCTTTATATGTTTCATCAATAAGACGGCGAATGTCTTGCACAGACATACCTTTTTCATATTGCTTGATTGAAATGGCTGCGATTTCTAAACAAACTCCGCACTTTGTCGCATGGTCATCCCAGACGATGGCACCATCGCTTTTGTTGTCATATACAAAACAATCATAATTATTTTTGTGATCAACCGATTCACCACAGCCGCAATAACAGGGGATGTTTTCTAACAACGTTTGATGATTTGCAGCCTGTTCGTACAAATGAGCCATGGATTCGTTATGTTTGGCTAAAAAAGACGGCAAACGATGAATGGAAGCCGTTTCTTCGCGTATATCATTTGTTTGATGTTCCTCAGCATGATCATTTTCTTTTTGTGCACATCCACTTAGCAATAAACTAATGGAAAGTATTGCGCTAAACGTAGCTCGCTTTTTCATATCACCCATCCTTTTATTACGAAATTCATTATACAGTCCGACTTTTTTCACTATTTCTTTTTATCTTTTCTACTATTATAATAAAAATAATGGAAAATGATAAGGAAAAAAGGTGGGGGAAAAATGGATTGCATCGAGGTAAAAGGAAACACGGTAGAAGAAGCGATTGCAGAAGGGCTAAAACAACTTCAAGCGACGCGTGAAGATGTCGTCATTGAAATCGTTCAACAAGAGCGTAAAAAATTGTTTGGCATCGTTTCGCAGCCTTCCATTGTTCGATTAACGAAGAAACAACAAGCACAACGAGTTCTCCAACAGGACGAAGGAAAAGCTTGGATTCAAGATGGGGTCTTCCATTATGAATGTTTGGATATAGGTCCGACGATTGTTATTGGTGAAGGCGTCACCTGTCTATATAATGGAAAACAAATCGAAGGAAGTGTGACGTTACAAGAAGGCGACGACGTTCGCATTTGCCCAAAGCAAGAAAGCATTGCACAATCCGTTTGGAGAGTTGATGTAGATGCAAGAAAGATGGAGGCAACGTTGACGTTTGTACCTTGGGTACGACGCCGATATGTACTTGAAGATCAGCAACCATCTAACAAATTACATATACAAGCAAAAATGGAGAATGAGCTCATTTATGATGTGTCATATGAGCAAGTGATGGCGAAACTGCAAGAGTTAGGGATTGTTTACGGCGTGAACGAAGACATGATTCGAGAAGTGTTGCAGTCGGAGAAAAAAGTAAGCACGACTATAGCAAAAGGAGTTGAGCCAATTGAAGGAAAAGACGGTTGGGTGGAAGTAAAAGTAGGAGAGGGGAAAAGGAAGCCGAAAGTACGTGAAGATGGAACGGTTGATTATCGTGAAATGGAAACGCTCGCAACGGTCGGTGAAGGAGATTTAATCGCGATTGTTCATCCCCCGCAGCCTGGAAAGCCGGGATTAACGGTAACGAATGAAGTGATTCCTGTTCGCGAAGTGCATCCAGTCATGATTAAACTAGGCAAAGGTGTAATGATGGATGAAAACCGCATTTTAGCAACAACAGGAGGAAGGCCACAAATAGCGAAAAAAGGAAAAACGGTCGTTGTCTCCATTATTCCAAAGCTCGTTCATCAAGGTGATGTCGATTTATCGGTAGGAAACATTCATTTTAAAGGCGATGTTGAAATTACAGGCAATGTTCAAGACGAGATGGTCGTTGAAGCGCTCGGTAGTATTATGATTTTACAAAATGTCAATCGAGCAAAAATTCGTGCGCAACAATCTATTTTTATTCAACAAAACGTCATTGGCGGTACAGTCACATCAGGTGAAAATAAAATGCTCGTTACACAGCTTATCGGTTTATTACAACAAATTCGCCACTCGCTTGAACGAATGATTGTTGCTATTCAACAATTGATGGTCATGTCAAAAATTCGCGAACAAGATATTTATCCGCTAACGAAAAGGCTGCTTGAAAGTAAGTTTCAAACGATGATGGAAGCAATGAAAAAGTATAAAATGATGTGCGAACAAAAACGCGAACAAATTGGTGAACAATGGTTCGATATCGGTTCGCAGTTGGATGGCTGTTTGCTTGCGGATCGTCCAAACCATTTTCATTGTTTAGAGGGCATGGCAAACTTGCTTCGTGAACTCAATGCATTTATTGGACAATACGATCGCGAAGAAAACGATGCAATTGAACTTTCGCATGCCTCAAATAGCGTCATTCATGGAAGTGGTGACGTGATTGTAGCGGGGAAAGGTTGTTATAATTGCAATATTTATGCTGGGGGAACATTGACTGTTCATGGAGTATTACGTGGCGGTGAAGCGTATGCTCAAAAAGGGATGAAAATTAAAGAAGTCGGATCTTCGCTTGGTATTAAGACGGTGTTAGCTGTGCCAAAGGGAGAGATGATTTATATTGAACATGTTTGGGAAGGAACAATTGTACAATTTGGTAAAAAGACGTATACATTTTTTGAAGAAAAAAAATATGTTGAAATGAAATGGGACGACGAACGTCAAGAAATTATATTTGGATAAAAGACGCAAGCCAATAAAGGCGATGCGTCTTTTGTATATATACTTTTTTGATATAGTATAATGAAAATGTTCTTAATTTTCTTTCTTTTTAAAGGGGGGCATAGAATGAAAGCGGTTACGGATGGGGATATTTTATGGACACCGACGAAAGAACAAATCGAACAATCAAGCGTGAAAAAGTACATGGATTGGCTAAAAGAGAAAAAGGGGCTTGCATTTGATTCGCATGCGGCGTTATGAAAATGGTCGGTCGCTTCGGCACTGAAAAAACTTGGCGTCAAACAAGGAGACCGCGTCGTTGTTTATATGCCGAATATTCCGGAAACAGTTGTCGCATTGTTACAACTAATCACGAAACACGAAATGAAATACGCGCATTTGCTGCGCCGGTCGAAAGCGGGCTGAACGAACTCATACAGTCGCTAAAACAATTGCACGGCCAACGAGAAGACGTGCAAACGTACCACGCCAAAAAAATCGCCAACCGCCTTTGCGACTTGTATTTAAGTGTCGTAGCGTTAAAAGAAGCGGAAGAAAACGAACGAAAACAAATTATCGCCCGCCTTTTCTTACAGCATATTTGGGGATGCGATTTATTCGATGCCGAGATGTTATCGGTTCGTCATTTTGATTTAGTCATGAATGAAACGAAAGAGGTAGAAGTATAAAAAGGCAAGGGACCAAGTCGGTTCCTTGCCTTATAGTAAAACAAACACCGCCAAAAAATGAGCCACAGACCCGCCTAATACAAACAAGTGCCAGACAGCATGATGAAATTTAAAGCCGCGCCATACGTAAAAAACAGCGCCGACTGTGTACAAAATTCCGCCGATGACTAAATATAACACACCGTTTGGCGAAAGGTTGGAAACGAGCGGTTTCCATGCAAATACAATCAACCAGCCCATGATGATATATATGATCGTCGATGTATATAAAAAGCGGTTGACGAAAAAGCATTTAAATACGGTACCGAGGAGCGCAAGCCCCCAGACGATGCCAAATAACGTCCAACCGATCGCTCCTCTCACCGCTAAAAACAGAAACGGCGTATATGTGCCTGCAATAAAAAAGTAAATCGCCGAATGGTCGAAAATTTCAAACAATCGCTTCCAGCGTCCTTCCGGCAACGCGTGCACAATCGTTGATGACAAATACAAAATAAGCATCGTGCTTCCAAACAACGTAAAACTAACAACGTGCCATACATTTCCGTACATCGCAGCCATGGCCGTCAAAATAACGAGCGCCGCGATACTAAACACCGCACCGATGCCATGAGTAATCGCATGCACGATTTCTTCTTCTTTCGTAAACGTATGGGTGAAAGCCAATAGTCTCATTCCTTTCATTGAAAGACATTTTGTTTATTATACCACATCGATATACATTTTTGTGCATTGTTGTTTTCGTTCGCGACATAATGGAAAAAAGAGAGGTGAGGACGATGCAAATACAGGTAGAAAGGCAACGAAAGACAAAAAATGGCCTGTACCATCGTTTATTGGTGTGTTGTTACTTGCGGCGATTGCGTGTGTCGCCATTTCCATTTGCGTCGGTTGGAATTTGACACATAAAGAGCGAAAAGTTTGTTGTTGGGGATGACTGTCTTTTTTCGTTTGGAGCAAATAGATTGTTAAACGACTATCTGGGTCGCGATCAACGAGCGCTGCGATTTTTTCGAATGTACTCGCAGCAAAGTCTTTGCTTTTTAGCTGATATATTAGGTCTTTTACACAAGCTTTTCGATCATATCGATTACCAAAATAAATGCCGATAATCGTCTGAAACACGTAAAAACCAATGACAACATATAATTCTGTTCCATGGAGTTGTGTTAAATCAATTGTACCGTTCATAGCCATTATTTCTGGTAACAATACAAGTTGGCTAACGAATAAGCCGATTGTTTTTCCGATATGTTGTTTAAGCATATACGTCACCTCTCTCCATACTATGAATCAAACGCGCCATTGGGATGGACAAATAAAAGTGAAATAAAAAAAGGGCGAGATGACTGCCCTTTTGCGTTAAAAAATGAAATGTGCAATAAAAACGATAATTGGTAACGTAATAAATGTGCGAAGAAGGAAAATGACAACGAGATCCTTAAACGTAATTGGTAGTTTTGACGCAAGTAGCAATCCGCCTACTTCGGACATGTAAATCAATTGTGTTACAGAAACACAAGCGATAACAAAGCGAGTAAATTCGCTTTCAATGCCGCTACCGATAATGGCAGGTAAAAACATGTCCGCAAAGCCGACAACCATCGTTTGTGCAGCGGCTGACGCTTCTGGCACTTGTAGGAGCGTCAAGATTGGTACAAACGGTTTACCGAGCCATTCAAATACCGGTGTTGTTTCGGCGATAATTAATGCGACCGTTCCAATAGCCATAACGACAGGTAATACGCCTAACCACATATCGATCACGGTTTGTACACCGTTTTTCAATAATTTCCCCATGTCGCTATTGCGCTGTGCCACTTCTGTTGCCTGTTTTAATCCCCATTGAAAAGGAGTATAGCCAGCTGGCACTGTTTCATCAATGGGGGTGTGATGTTCATGATAATATGTGTCTGGCTTTTTTGATAATGGAGGGATACGCGGCATAATGATCGCAGCTACAAGACCAGCAACGACAGTCGTAAAATAGTATGCGCCAAACATATGTTCAAGTTTCATATACGTGATGACAACGATGCTAAATGTAATCGATACAACGGAAAAAGTTGTTCCAATCACCGCTGCTTCTCGCTTCGTATAAAAGCCGTCTTCATATTGTTTATTTGTTAACAATACGCCGATCGTTCCGTCCCCTAACCAAGAAGCAATACAGTCAATGGACGAGCGACCAGGTAATTTAAATACCGGACGCATAATCTTTGTTAAAAGTGCGCCACATAATTCAAGTAATCCGAAATCTAATAGCAAAGGTAAAAACAAGCCTGCAAATAAGAAGACGGAAAACAAAATGGGAATGAGACTATACAACAGCAAAGCACCTGTATTTTCTGACCATACCCATTCCGGACCGATTTGCCACAACGTCATCGCTCCTAAAATTGTTCCAACGATGCGCGCAACGACGAACAAACCATTCACATCGAATAAACGCCGAAGAAATGGGCTGTTCATGATGAAAGAGGGATAAGCAATTTTTGCAACGATTGTGCCAACCGTAGCGATAAACATAAATAAAACAGAAATTGTCGGAATGACTGAAGAAAAGTTTCCTTCGACCCATTTAGCTAAAATAGCTACAGGGATCGTCATCTCACCTTTATAAGGAACAGGGATCATAAATAAAAATACCCCAACAAGCGAAGGAATAAGAAATTTCAGTATGTCAGAGAGATGATGCGATTGTGTATGTTTTTCTTTTTGTACGACATTCATTTTCTAAAACCACCTTCCATTTTATGTTTTGAAAACGGATACATAACATTACTACTATCGTAATATAAAAATGAAAATAGTCAATATAGCAAAATGATTCAGAAATATAAACGAGCGATAAGGACTGCATAAATATGAAAGTATAAAATTATACAAATACACAAATACGAATAAATAATAATTAAGTTATAGTAAAATAGGCAACATAAAGCATAATAAAACAAAGTGACGATATAATCAATCATTTTTTTGTATAAACGTTCAAATTCGAAATTTTTTGTTTTTTTCAACACATTGATGCGTGTATTTTTTCTGTTTATGCGATATGATAAGCGAAAATATGTGTGAAAGGAGTACGGGTAGTGTGGCATTATGGTGAGGAAAAACGGTATGTCCATGAGCTGTTAGAAAAATATCGGGCAGGCAAGCTACCGTTAAGTAGTGTAACAGCCGTCATTCGTTCATGGGTCATTCGCTATCAAAACGAATATTTGTTGAAACAACGATATTTTCAACCTTATCCAGAACCGTTACTTGACGTGACGGATTCAGGAAAAGGAAGAGATTGTTAAAAGAAGCGACAAAGGGTTATCCTTGTCGCTTTTTTGTAACGATATAATACATCGGAATGCCAGATATCGTCACAACAATCGATAAAAATGTATCGAGCGGTGCATGGAGTACCGTACTTATAATAATATATGCTGTGCCAACAATAGCAACAATCGGGGTGAAAGGATAAAATGGCACTCGATATAATTGTTCGTTAGATGGTAATGATTTTCGTAATAAAAATACCGCATAAAAAGCAAAGCCGTAAAATAAAAAGACACTAAAAATAGCAATATCCGTTAAGCGATCTGCATTACCAAGTAACATCATGATAATTGCAATAGTAATTTGCATGAACGTTGCTAATACAGGTGTGCGCCACTTTGGATGGATGCGAGAAAAATAACGAGCAAGTGGAAATAGCCCATCTATTGCCATTGCCAATGGCATGCGAGGGAATGTGAGTACTTTTCCATTTAAACAACCAAAAATAGAAATTAAAATGCCAATAGCGATCAATTTTCCACCAAATGATCCGAATAAAATGGTTGCAGCTTCACTCGCTGCATTCGGACCGAGTGCAACAATGTCATCAGCGCGAAGCACGTGAAGTAATGCTACATTCACAGCTACATAGGCAAACATGACAATAAGAATACCGGTGATAATCGCTTTTGGTAACGTCTTTGCCGGATTTTTCATCTCACCAGCAACAAACCCAACGTTCATCCATCCATCGTACGCCCACAATGTTGCTAAAACTGCCGCCCCGAAGTTTATTGCTTGACTAGAGCCGCTATCCATGCCGAAAATCGGTACATTTCCTTTCACTACACCAAAGACAATAATAAGAAAAATAGGCAATAGTTTTGCTGCCGTTAACACACTTTGAACGATTCCACCAAACTGAGAACCAAGCATATTTACAACGGACAAAAACAAGACTGCCATGATCCCGATCCAAAGTTCGCTTTCTTTTGGTAGAGAAAAAATACCTGCAAACATTGTACCAAAATACAGCCCTAGTGCACCGATGACGGCAGGCCCATAAATGATGGTTTGTACCCATCCGCATAAAAAGCCCCAAAACTTCCCGTAAACTTTTTCAATATATACGTACAATCCACCTGTTTCAGGAATTTTTGAGCTCACTTCTGCAATCGTTAACCCACTAGCTAACGTAATGATTCCCCCGATAATCCAAGCGAGAAGAGCAAATGTTGAATTCCCAGTTGCTTCAATGACAACAGCGGGTTTCATAAAGATACCGGATCCTATCACAGTACCAACGACGATGGCTGTTGCTGTAATAAAGCCGATGCTTTGTTTCAATTCTGTTTTCGTCATGTTGTTCACCTCTAAAAAACAGTTGTTTTTTTGTGTCGGACAATCGATATTATAGCATGAGATGAATGAAAACTTCTTTTTTTGAAAATTAAAATATTGACAGGGAGAAAAGAAAAGAATAAGATAAAATTAAATTTGGTCTAAAGAAACTTTTTTAACCTTAATCATTATTGTTTGCTTGTTCCACATGTCACACGTTTTTTGTTCATGCATATAATGGGCGGCAAACAAATTTTTTTGGCTTTATGTTGTATTGAGGAAACTTTTATATCCTTATACAACTTTTGAAGGAGGATGCATATGAAAAAATGGTTGGTTGTATGGACCGTTTTATTATTGTTGTTCGGTTGTGAAACGAAAGCACCTAAAAAAGACGTTATTTACGTTGTCGCTACAACGGGGCAAATTGCAGATTTAGTTGAACATGTCGGGGGAGAGTATGTTCATGTGGAAGCGTTGATGGGGCCAGGGGTAGATCCGCATTTGTATAAAGCGACACAAGGTGACATTCAGAAGTTAAGTCAAGCAGACATCATCTTTTATAACGGGCTTCATTTAGAAGGAAAACTCGGAGAAATATTCACAAAAATGTCAAAAACGAAAAAAGTCGTCGCAGTAAGTGAAACGATTCCGAAAGAGAAGTTAATTGAAATAGACGGAGTGTATGATCCGCACATATGGTTTGATCTTGATTTGTGGAGATATGCAACGCAAAAGGTAAGAGACGAATTAAGTGCAGTGGATCCGAAACATAAACAAATATATCAAAAACGAGCAGAAGCATATGAATCTCAACTCATGCAGTTAAAAGAGGAAGCCAAAAAAGAGATGAACGCCATTCCAAAAAAACAGCGTGTTTTAATTACAGCCCATGATGCTTTTCATTATTTCGGTCGTGCGTATGATATCGAAGTAGTTGGCCTACAAGGGTTAAGTACAGATGCAGAATACGGATTGAAAGATATTCAAGAACTTGTTGATATGATTGTTGACCGAAATATTCAAGCTGTATTTGTGGAAAGCAGTGTATCGAAAAAGGCAATTGAAGCGGTTGTTGAAGGAGCAAAACAGCGTGGCCATCACGTTTCGATTGGTGGAGAACTATTTTCAGATGCGCTCGGAAAAAAGGGGACTGAAGAAGGGACGTTCATTGGTATGTATCGTTACAATGTTAAAACGATTGCACAAGCATTGAAGGGGGAAGGACGATGAATCCGCTAGTTGTTGACCAAATGACAGTTGCGTATGATCGGCAACTTGTATTAGAAGATGTATCATTTTCTGTTCCAGAAGGAAAGTTAGTAGGGATTATCGGTCCAAACGGAGCAGGAAAATCAACATTAATGAAGGCGATGTTAAATTTTATTCCGCGTATGCACGGGAATGTTTTCGTATATGGCCAACCGTATGAGAAGCAAAGACATCTTGTCGGATACGTTCCGCAACGAAATTCTGTTGATTGGGATTTTCCAACGAATGCGCTTGATGTTGTATTGATGGGGAGATATGGTCATATCGGACTATGGAAACGACCACGAAAAGAAGACGTAGAGATTGCAATGCAATGTTTAGATAAAGTCGGCATGTTGCCTTATGCGAAACGGCAAATTAGCCAACTATCTGGTGGACAGCAGCAGCGTGTGTTTTTAGCGCGTGCACTCGCACAAGATGCTTCTATTTATCTTATGGATGAACCGTTTGTTGGAGTGGATGCCGCGACAGAAAAAGCGATTATTCAACTGTTAAATGAACTAAAAACGCGTGGAAAAACGGTATTGGTTGTCCATCATGATTTGCAAACGGTGCGAGATTATTTCGATTATGTTTTATTGTTAAATAAATGTGTCATAGCGTTTGGTGAAACGGAACGAACATTCACGTATGATCATATTCAAAACACGTATGGTGGAAAAGTGACTTTTCTCCCTACCACACATATTGTGGGGTGAACGAAATGGATGTTAATGTTCAATGGGTATTTACAAGCATGGCTTTGCTCGGATTGGCAAGTGGGATGATTGGCACGTTTGCCTTGCTGAAGAAACAAAGTTTAATAGGGGATGCAATGGCACATGCCGCGTTACCAGGCATTTGTATCGCTTTTCTCTTCCATGGACAAAAATCGCTTCTCGTTTTTTTAATTGGTGCTGCTTGTTCAGGTTATATGGCAACAGTATGTATTCAGTTTATTGTAAAACATACGCGCATTAAAGAAGATGCTGCCATTGGCATCGTATTGTCTGTATTTTTTGGTTTAGGCATTGTGCTATTAACATGGATTAATCAACATGAAGGTGGAAATCAGAGCGGGATCAATGACTTTTTGTTCGGAAAAGCAGCATCGTTAACTGGAAATGATGTGAACGTTTTAACCATAACGGCTGTACTAATGGTTATAACGATCCTCTTTTTTTTCAAAGAGTTCAAAATCATTACATTTGATCGAGCATTTGCGCAAGGAATCGGTATACCTGTGTCGTTGTTGAATGGTGTGCTTATGTTTTTAATCGTTTCGGTTGTTGTGATTGGTTTACAGGCTGTGGGCGTTGTGTTAATGTCTGCGCTACTCATTACGCCGGCGTTAGCTGCAAGATATTGGACTGAAAGACTCGGATGGATGACATTGTTAGCCGGCGTATTTGGTGCTTTATCTGGAGTTGCTGGGGCATATGTGAGTTTGATTGCTTATGTGCCTACCGGTCCACTCGTTATTATTTTTGCGACGGCTCTGTTTCTCTTCTCGTTTTTATTCGCCCCGAAACGTGGTTTATGTAGCAAAATCATTCGTCGGCATGTAGAAAGAAAAAAATTGCGCGTGAAACAACTAATGTATGAGCGAGGGGAGCAGTTATGAGTTATACGATTTGGATTTTGCTTACTGCAACTCTTGTCGGGATTAACTGTGGATTAGTCGGTACATTTCTCGTATTACGGAAAATGTCGATGCTTTCTGATGCGATCAGTCATAGCGTATTGCTAGGAATTGTGGGGGCGTATATGGTAAGCCATCAACTGCAAGGGGTGTCTATGCTCATCGGCGCTTTGCTTGTTGGATTGCTAACAACATTTCTCGTCCAATTGTTGCATCAAAAGGGGGTGCAAAGTGACGCAGCCATCGGGGTTGTGTTTACATGCTTGTTTGCGATCGGGGTTGTCCTCATTTCCTTATTCGCAGATCGTGTTCATTTAGATGTCGAACATGCGCTGATGGGTGAAATTGCATTTGTGCCGTGGGATGTGCTGGAAGTTGGCGGACGAAGTATTGGACCGAAAGCCGTTTGGTTGCTTGGATTTGTTTTAGCGATCAATATATTCGTTATTGTTTTTGCTTACAAAGAATTAAAAATTAGCTCATTTGATAGTGAAATGGCAATTACGCTTGGAATTCCGGTCGTGCTGATTCACTACGTATTAATGGGGATGTTGTCGTTAACGACTGTTGCCTCATTTGATAGTGTTGGTGCCATTTTAGTTGTAGCGATGCTTATTGTACCAAGTGCAACGGCTTACTTGTGGACGGATCGACTTAGCACGATGCTTATATGTAGTGCTTTTATCGGTGTATTGGCATCGGTGATCGGCTACGTGGGAGCGACAGCATTCAACGTCTCTATTTCTGGAGCAATTTCTGTATCAACCGGTGTCATCTTCTTTGTTTCATTATGGATCGCTCCAAAACATGGGGTATTGCGGGAATGGCTGAAAAAATCTCCTGCCTAGGCAGGAGATTTAGTCTTTTATTGCGGAAAGAAATGAATCGATAATACTTACATCATTTGTAACTAGAGAATCAGGAAGTAATGCAATAATGGCCACAACGGTATTTTCTTATTTTTCTGTATTTTTGTCAATACTTTTGTCCACGAAATTTTGGTGCGAAAATGATATAATAGCAAAATAGTTGTTTTGAAGGAGGGATACGATGCGAATACGAGAGTGGGATCGGAACTTACGCATTCGTTTAATTGGGGAGTCATTAGTCGGAGTTACGTTTTGGATGATATTCCCTTTTATCGCGATATATTTTTCTGACATGTTCGGTAGACAAAAAGCGGGCATATTGCTTGTAATTTCGCAACTATTTTCCGTTATTGCGAATTTGCTTGGCGGTTATTTTGCGGATCGATTTGGAAGAAAAAAAATGATGGTGCTTGCTGCGTGTGGACAAGCAGCTGCTTTCTTCTTATTTGCACTATTCAACTCACCGTTATTCTCGTCACCTTTAATGAGTTTTATTTGTTTTGTCCTTGTAAGTGTATGTGGGTCGCTTTATTGGCCAGCGAGTCAAGCGATGGTCGCTGATGTCGTTGCTGAAAAAGATCAACGTCGCGTATTTGCTGTGTTTTATACGATGAATAACGTGATGGTTGTCATCGGTCCGCTGCTTGGCGGAATATTTTATCCAGAATATCGTTTCTTCTTATTTTTGACTGCAGGGACGTTTTGTACGATCGTTGCCATTGTTCTTTTTATTTATTTAGATGAGACAGCACCGATATGGAGAAAACCAACAGGGACATGGTATATGTTTTTTATTGAGCAGTTAAACAATTATCGTCTCATCGTAAAAGATCGCACGTTTCTTTTATTTATTGTTGCTGGTATTCTCGTGGCGCAAACGTTTATGCAACTTGATATTTTACTTCCTGTTTACATTAAAGACGTCGTGTCCCAACAAACGTTATTTTCCATTGGCTCTTGGTCGCTTTCATTAAGTGGAGAAAAAGCGTTTAGTGTCCTTATTGCTGAAAACGGACTGCTTGTCGTTTTATTTACGGTTGCTGTGACGAAATGGATGGAGAACTATAAAGAAAAGTGGGTATTTGTCTTTTCTTCTCTTTTTTACGGGATTGCTATTTTTCTTTTTGGTCAAACCACATCGCTATGGATTATGATGATTCTAATTGCTGTATTTACACTTGCCGAGCTGATGACAGTCGGCTTACAACAAACATTTGTAGCTAAATTGGCACCTGGGCATATGCGTGGACAATATTTTGCCGTAGCGAGTTTACGTTTTACACTCGGGCGCATGATTGCCCCGCTCGTTTTGACGCTCCCATTTGCGTATCATTGGACGTTTTTTATTTTAATGTTACTTGCGATATGCAGTGCGTGGTTGTATGCTGTCATGTTTCAAATGATGGAGGGAAAACGAGCATGATGATCCTCATTCGTCCAAGAGAACAATTGATTAAATGGTTAAAAGAATACGATGAGGCGGTCGTTGATAACGAGCCTCTATCGTATGCCGATCCAAAAGAAAAGGCTGCGTTGTGGTTGACACATCGTACATCATGATGTACATATATGATGTGTAGCCACTTCTTTTTTTCATATTTTCCCTTTTCTTCTCATACATATGATGATGTAAGTATGAGAAAAAGAGGGGAAATACACGTGAATGAACAAGGGGGATTACAGAAAGAGGCGATGACACGAAGCGAACGACGAAAACAAAAACGATCATTAGTCATTTTTTTGTTTTTATTATTCGTTGTCAGCGCGTGTGTCGTCGGGATATGGGGAATGGCGAAACAAGAGACGAGTGAACAGAAAGTAATTGAGCAATTCATCACCGCGTTACGTCAAGAAGATATGAATACGTTGAAACAGTTCATTGATGCTCCATTAGAAGAAAAGGCGTCACTTTTACCACTTTTTGCGTATTTGCGCGAACATCCGGAAGGTTATGATCAAATAAGGAAAGAATTAGAGCAACAACAAAACGATCAAGTTTACATAAAAGGATTAACGTCAACTCCACCAATCTTCTTAATGAAGTTGTCGCAAGGAACATACAAATTTGAGCCGGCGTTATATCACGTATATGTACAAACGAACGAGCAAGGGGCTCGTATTTTGATTAACAACACATACGTCGGTGAAACGAATGCATCGCTAATGAAGGTAGGAGAGTATGTTCCAGGCTTATACGAAGTGAAAATGGTGACAGATGAACGAGAACAAACGAAGCGAATATCGCTCTTTGGAGGAGAGCGAATTCGGATCGTTCATTTCGATTCGAACTAAAAGATGCAACGACATGTTGCGTCTTTTTTTGTCAAAGTTGAAACATATTTTGTCGTTCGTACGTAATATAGTCGTCATTTTCATTTCACAAAAAATCATAGTAAAATAAAGGATCATAGATGATGGGAGGAAAACAATGAAGCGATTTGTTCGAACGATATGGCGATGGTTCGTATCATGGAATGTCGGGTTATTTAGTGCGCTTATATCGTTGTTTGCGTTTCGTTTGCCGTTTATTATTTCATTTTTGATCGGTGTAAGCGTAGGTATGTTATATTCGCTTTATATGAAGAAAAAAGAGAAGAAACATATAACTTATCCTTCTAAAGATGAGCGGATGAAAGAGGCAAAAAAAAAGGTGCGGAAAATTGGGCAAAGTTTGTGGAGAGTTCGTTCGGTTGCGATGTTTTCCAAACTTTCGCGCCTGTACTCCATTTGTCAAAAAATGATTGAAATTGTTGAAAAACAACCGGATCGTTTAGCTGTCGCACAGCCATTTTTTAATACGACATTAGATTCGATTGTTACAATTATTAATAAATACACTTATTTAATGAGGCAGCCGGTGAAAAATGATGAGATTCGGCAAGCAATTAGTGAAGCGGAACAAGCGCTTGATCTCGCGCTTACGAAAGCAGAAAATCAGCTGTTGGACATGCTTGAAGAAGATTTATTTGATTTACAAACGGAAGTAAAACTTATGAAACATACGATTACAGCAGATAAGCCTCTTTCTTTATCCACTAAGCATACAGTAACAATGATGGAGGAGAAAAAACATGAGCAAAAACGATGAATTACTTTGGACAAGTTCTGTTGATTCGTTGCTTGCTAACCCATTTGGCGAAGTGGTAGAAGCAACTGAAAAACCGTCATCCCCGCGATTAATTAATCAATTAAAGGAAGAACATCGACAAAAAGCGCTAGCGCTTGCTGAGCAAATTGATCCGCGCAACCATCAAGCCATTTTGCAATATGGCGTCGCGGCCCAAGCCGAATTATCGCGCTTTTCACATTCTATTTTAAATCACGTCCAAAAAAAAGATGCCGGTCCTGTCGGTGAAGTGATTCATGAGCTCATGACAAAAATGAAAGAAGTAAATGTAGAAGACTTTACGGCGAATAAAAAAAGCTTTTTGGCGCGCATGTTCCAATCCGTCACCCAGTCCGTGCAACATATTTTATCAAAATACCAAAAGTTAGGGGTTGAAATTGATCGCATTGCCGATCAACTTGAAAAACATCGTCAAACGTTATTTCGTGATATCATGATGTTAGAAACTTTATACGAAAAAAATAAAGAATACTTTGATGCATTAAACATTTACATTGCTGCTGCTGAAGTGAAACTAGAACAACTGCGAGCAAAAACGATTCCAGAGTTAGAAAAAAAAGCATTGCAGTCACAAAATCAAATGGATGTGCAAGAAGTCAACGATATGATCCAATTTGCTGATCGGCTTGAAAAGCGCATTCATGATTTAAAATTAAGCCGACAAATTACGATTCAAACAGCACCGCAAATTCGACTGATCCAACACGTCAATCAAACGTTAGTAGAACGCATTCAATCGTCGATTTTAACAGCCATTCCACTTTGGAAAAACCAACTCGTCATCGCATTAACATTGCTTCGGCAAAAGAAGGCGCTAGAAGCACAAAAAGCAGTGACGAAAACAACAAACGAATTGTTGTTGCGCAACTCCGAAATGTTAAAAATAAATACACTTGAAGCAGCAAAAGAAAATGAAGAAGGGCTTGTTAGCATCGAAACATTAAAGAAAACACAAGAAAATCTGCTAGCGACGCTTGAAGAAACATTAAAAATTCAACAAGAAGGACGAATGAAGCGTCAGCAAGTGGAACGGGAGCTTGTTGAAATGGAAGAACAATTAAAACAGCGGTTGCTTACACTAAAAAGGGCTGAATGAAAAATCAGCTCTTTTTTATTGATTTTATATACCTATTAGGGTATGATGTGAAAGGGAGGTAAGACAACATGACTTATATAGTAATCGTTATGCTCGTGCTATATGCTCTATATTATCGCTATGTACCCGTTCGTGGTGTCAAAGAGTTGACGTCTTTATCATCATATGAACATGTGACGTTGCTTGATGTACGTGACTACAACGAGGCAGACGAAATGAATGGGGCTCTCCGCGTTCCCGTTGCATACTTAAAACGTTATTATCAAACCATTCCGAACCGTCAAGTGATTGTCATTGCAAAAAGCAATCTAGAGAAAAATGTCGCGATCCGTTTACTTAGACGTTATCATTTCTCAATAGAAGGATATTATATAAAAGGGCACGAGCATGTAAATGAGTTAAATATGGTAAAATGTCATTAACTGTTCAAACTTTATGAAGCGATTGTTTGATATAATACGGTCACACGTATTTGTATATGAAGGGGACATGTAATGAGAAAAATTGTCATTGTTGGCGGCGTAGCTGGGGGGGCTTCTGCTGCAGCTCGTTTACGTCGGTTAAGTGAAAAAGATGAGACTGTTATGTTTGAACGCGGTGAGTATATTTCATTTGCAAACTGCGGGCTTCCTTATTACATTGGGGATGTCATCCAAGAACGAAGCAAGTTACTTGTCCAAACAGTCGATGGCATGTCCAAGCGATTTCGCATCGATGTGCGTAACTTAAGTGGAGTGACGAGTATTAATCGTGAGCGAAAAACGGTAACGTTAAAACATTTACGAACAGATGAACAAGAGGAGTAGGTATGTTTGAAAATATTTTACCGACACAAGCGGATACGTTACGTCATGAAGCAAATGTCGAAGTGCTAGACGTTCGGGAAGCACACGAAGTAGCGGCAGGAAAAATTCCGAACGCACGTCATATTCCGCTCGGGCAACTATTTGCTCGTTTAAACGAACTAGATCCAAACAAAACGTATATCGTCGTTTGTCATTCTGGCGGTCGAAGTGCATTAGCGTGCGAATGGCTATCAGAACGCGGTTTTCATGTGAGAAACATGGTCGGCGGCATGATGAGTTGGGAAGGAGAAGTGGAATAAGACTGATGATATGCCAGTCTTATTTTTTATGCACTTGGCATTATTTTATTGTACAATAAAATACATGTATTGGAAGAGCAAAACGAATGAAGGGGAATACATATGTGGAAAGATAAAAATGTCATTCTTATTTTTATTGGTGAGTTTATTGCTGGGATTGGTTTATGGCTTGGGATTATCGGAAACTTAGAATTCATGCAAAAGCATGTCCCATCTGACTTTGTAAAGTCGCTTATTTTATTTTCGGGATTGCTTGCTAGTGTGATTGTTAGTCCAATCGTGGGGAAGTGGATTGATACATATGCAAAAAAACGTATTCTTTTATCCGCCGGAATCGGTCGTGTATGTAGCGTTATTTTTATGCTGTTTGCATTAAAATATGAATCTATTTTTCTCATGATATGTTTTATGATCTCCATTCAAGTCGCAGCTGCTTTCTATTTCCCGACGTTGCAAGCAATCATCCCACTTGTTGTGCGGGATGAGAAACAACTCATGACGATCAATGGGATGCATATGAATATTTCAGCGTTATCACGAATTTCTGGTACCGCCTTTGGTGGTGCTCTCCTTATGATTACAAGTTTGCAAACGTTATATATTGGCGCAATAGTCGCATACAGTTTATTATTTTTACTTACTTTTTTTATTGATATAAAAGAAGAAAAGAGAGACATAAGCAGTTATACAAAAGAAAAACAACGATTTACAGACGTATTCCCGATCATTCGCGGATTGCCTGTTGTTTATACGGCTGTTGTTTTAACGATTGTACCGCAGTTATTTATTGGTGGATTCAATTTAATGGTTATTAATATTAGTGAATTACAAAATGACCCTTCGATTAAAGGGTGGTTATATACGATTGAAGGCATTGGTTTTTTATTTGGGGCCTTCCTCATTAAATATGCCGCTCGTGAACAAACGTATGTGAAATGGATGTACGCATTAGCATGTTTCATTGCTTTTGCACAACTATCTTTACATTTCGCACATATCAAATGGATTTCGCTTGTTTCATTCGGACTGTTTGGCATATCGGTTGGCTGCTTTTTCCCGATGATTGCGACCATCTTTCAAACAAATGTTCCGAAATCGCACCATGGGCGTTTTTTTTCGTTTAAAAATATGTTTGATCGTGTGACGTTCCAAGTCGTATTGTTAGCTACGGGATTTTTATTAGATACGATCGGACTAGAATATATGGTTGTCTTGTTTGGTGTTTTATCGTTGTTATTAATTGTGTACACGATGTTTCGTAAAAAAGAAGCTGTGTTAAAAGGCGAAAGGGCACAAATTTTTATTAAGGACCACGAAAAAATGTAAATTTATTTTCTAATAAAGAAATATTTGTATTTACAAAATTTTTCGTTTGTTTATAATGGGAACTAACAAATAGTGAAAGGTTGAGGTGCATGTCAGCGCGTACAAAAGGATTATGGATGGTAATCATTGCTGCGACGATGTGGGGGCTTTCTGGCACAGCGGCACAATGGGTATTTCAACAAAAAAGTGTAGCAACGGAATGGCTTGTTTTTGTTCGGATGATCGTTTCTGGCTTTTGTTTGTTAGCTTTTGCATCATTCCGTGGCATTCCCTTGTTTCACATTTGGCGCGAGCGAAATAGCCGGTTGTTGCTCATTTTATTTAGTTTCGTTGGTATGCTCGGGGTGCAATATACGTATTTTTTGTCTATTGCATATGGCAATGCTGCGGCTGCAACGTTATTGCAATATTTAGCGCCCATTTACATCGTATTATATTTTTTTATTCGTGAGCGGAAACATCCATCTGTTTCGATTTGGGGTGCTCTTATGCTAGCGATTTGCGGTACATTTTTGTTGTTAACAAATGGAAAAATAGGGGCGCTAAGCATTTCTTTTCCCGCGTTTTTATGGGGGGTTGTATCGGGAGTGCTTCTTGCGTTTTATACGATTTGTTCAGCGAAACTATTAAAAAAATGGGATTCGCTTATTATTGTCGGATGGGCGATGGTGATCGGCGGAATCGCTATAATGCCGAGCGTTGATTCATTTTTTGCGCCGTTTGCAACATTTGATTTTCAAACGGTTGCTTCGCTTTTATTTATTGTTGTATGCGGGACGTTGCTTGCATTTTTGCTATTTATTGAAAGCATTCGGTATTTATCACCAACGGAATCAAGCATTTTATCAAGTGTAGAGCCTCTGTCGGCTATTGTTGCGTCCGTTTTATTTTTACACGTATCGTTCGGCTTTTTTCAAACGGTTGGAAGCTTATTCATTATTGCGACAGTGATTCTTTTAGGAAAACAAAAAATGGCGTCTCCGTCGTGAAAAAATATATACATGCTAGTCAAAGGAGACGCCAAGCGTCAAGCATTTTAATTTTGGCCGTTTGGATTGATGTTGCTAGCCGAAAACGGAAAACAAGTTAGATAAAAAAGCTGATCGTTTTCTCGGTCAGCTTTTTTCATTTATTATATAATTGTTTCGGAGGGATGTTTGTGCAAATACATACAGTTATTTTACGATACTTACAAATGGAATTAAAATCACCGTTTACGACAAGTTTTGGGACGATGAAAACGCGTCCTGCTTTATTAGTTGAGATCGTTGATGAAGACGGTGTGTGTGGCTGGGGAGAAGGTGTAGCGTTTTCTGCTCCGTGGTATACAGAAGAAACGATTGAGACGATGTGGCATATGCTCGAAACGTTTTTAATTCCGCTTCTTTTTCAAGCACCCGTTTATCATCCTGACGAATTGCGTGACCGATTTTCGATTGTTCGCCGCAATTATATGGCAAAAGCAGCGCTTGAAGGAGCCGTTTGGGATGCGTTTGCGAAACGACATGGGGTGTCGTTAAGCTCTGCGCTCGGCGGTGAAAAAAAAGAAGTGAAAGTCGGCGTCAGCATTGGCATTCAACCGATAACAAATATATTAAAACGGATCGAACAGGCGCTTGCGGAAGGATACCAACGTATAAAAATAAAAATTAAGCCCGAATGGGATGTAAATGTTGTTCGAGAGATTCGTCACCATTTTCCGCATGTTCCGCTAATGGTGGATGCAAACTCCGCTTACTCGTTATGCGATATCGACCGCCTGAAAGCGCTTGATGACTATGAGTTGCTTATGATTGAACAGCCGCTTGCTGTAGATGACATCGTTGATCATGCGAAGCTACAAGCGAAATTGCAAACGCCGATTTGTTTAGATGAAAGCATTTGTTCATATGAAGATGCAAAAAGGGCGATTGAGTTAAAAAGTTGTCGCGTGATCAATATAAAAATTGGTCGAGTAGGTGGATTAACAGAAGCGAAACGCATTCATGATTTATGCCAGCAACATCATATTCCTGTATGGTGTGGCGGTATGTTAGAAGGTGGAGTTGGACGAGCACATAGCATCGCTTTAGCAACTCTCCCTCATTTTTCTCTCCCAGGGGATACAGCGGCATCAGCAAATTATTGGGAACGGGATTTCATTGATCCGGAAGTAACCGTTGACAATGGGCGAATTTTCGTTCGGCAACAGATTGGAATCGGTTACACCGTTAATCTGACAGAAGTCGAGCGGCGTACCGTTCGCTCAAAAATATATAAAAAATCGAGAGGATGAGCATATGTTTGACCCAACGATTTTCGACAATTTAAAAACGGTCGTAGAAGGAGCCGTTTATGATTTAGATGTAACAGATGAACTCGTAACAGTTGTTGATCGCTCAGACATCATTGATTTAGCGAAATTTACGCGCGCATATGCGCTTTCTTTTCAATTGCGGCATGCGCATAAAGTGACGTGCACTATTTCTCTCGCGATGACGCTTCAACATATTGCGAACGAACTGTTATATGAAGATGCAACGCATGCAGGTTGTACGGTAACCGTTTCGTTTTCTTTTTCAGCGACAAACGTCGATGGGGATGATGTAGAACAAACGTTAAAACACATTTGGGGAGAGCACCGCATCATTTTACAAACGTTGACGTATACATATCGACAAAATGAACGATACACGCATGAAGTGACGATTGATTTCGAACGCATGATTAACGAAAGTCATGTCGACGATTTATTGCAGATGATTCCGTACATCATTCGTTCGCTTAAGCAATTACAACAATATGCCAAGTAAAAATCATTGAAGGAAGCAAACATTCAAAGTATGATAGGAATGAAAATGATTATAGTTATCATACTTGGAGTGTGACGAAATGAAAAAAGTGCACTTTTGCAAGAAAAATAAGTTTGCAACAAAAACGTTATATATGTTTCTAAAACAAACATTCAAACATGTCAAAGTAAAACGAAAAGATTGCGTTGGTAAATGTAAAACATGCAAACATTGCCCGTTTGTCCTAATCGATGGCGAAGTTGTCAAAGCGACGACGACAGATGAATTGTATGACCGCATTGCTTATGAAATAACAAAACAATGGTGGGCGTTTCGAAAAAAATAAGCAGGACATAAAAAAGCGGCGCAACTACGGGAACGTACCGACTTTCTTGAACGACTGCTCGCAACCGATGAACAGCCCGTGCCGAAAACGTATATTCATTTCTGTTCATCTTTGTCAACATATTCAATCGCTCGGACGGGTAAAAATTGAAATTGAGGGAACGACATGCACGCCGCGCGTTGAACAACAAGTAGACATATGCCAACAACATGTTCAAATACTAAGTTGTCCGTTACGATAAAGAGAGCGACGCGTGAAGCGAAGCTCTCTTATCGCGTAAAGCCAAATATGCCCGAAATAAAACAACTGTTTACGATCCATGTGTCGTTCCCTTTCGTCAGACGCACTGTTCCTTTCCTAACAGCATCAATCTTGACGTTTGTCATATTGTTTCTGGAAAAAGTGTGATATGATTCATAAGCTGTTCTTTATTCCACCATAGTTCGGATGGGAAAGGAGGTGGAAAACTTTCTTGCTGAATGCGAATTAACGCATCGATGTCTTTTTCTTCATAGTTGCGAATGATCGCAGGAATCGGACGGTCGCCATGAAAGACGTAAAGTTGCTTTTTATACATCGTTCTCCCCCTTATGTCCAATCTGTATATAAATCCGTGCGCCGATCGCGCCATGTTGTTACCGATCCGCGTTCGCGAACGTCGTAAAGAAGCTGTAAATCAAGATCAGCCGTAATGGTCATATCGTCATTTATTTCTCCT
Source organism: Bhargavaea massiliensis (assembly GCF_050480245.1). GTDB lineage: Bacteria > Bacillota > Bacilli > Bacillales > Anoxybacillaceae > Anoxybacillus. The sequence goes on from NZ_JBCNEQ010000051.1 coordinate 51,045, forward strand.
TCCGCTAAAATGCCGCGCGGTGGAAATGGAATACCGTTCGGTGTAATGATCGCTGCTTGACCGAAGTTTGCCCGCATAAAATCGACGGTTGGCAATGAGCCGACTGTGCCTGTCGTGACGATGTACACTTGGTTTTCAATGGCGCGGGCGTGGCATGTATAGCGCACGCGATGAAACCCGTGGCGGTCATCGGTGCATGACGGGAAAAAATGACGTTTTTTGTATTTTTTAACCATTATAACGAACATTTTTCCATTTGTCTGAATTGAAGCATTGTTTGTGCAGAAAAAATGATCCATATGTTACAATAGCGCGAAAGGAGGAATGTGAGATGAACATTTACGATTTTCACGTATGCACCATTCAAGGAGAAGAACAATCGTTAGCGCAGTATAAAGGAAACGTATTACTCATCGTCAATACAGCAAGTAAATGCGGATTGACGCCGCAATACGAACAATTGCAACAGCTATATGACAAATATAAAGATCGTGGTTTTGTTGTGCTCGGTTTTCCGTGCAATCAGTTTGGAAATCAAGAGCCGGGATCGGAAGAAGAAATTTTACAATTTTGCCAATTGAATTATAATGTAACGTTTCCGATGTTTGCGAAAGTGGACGTAAACGGTCCAAACGCTCATCCGCTGTTCGTTTACTTAACTGAGCAAGCGCCAGGTGTGTTAGGAACGAAAGCGGTGAAATGGAATTTTACAAAGTTTTTAGTTGATCGAAACGGGCAAGTGGTCGCGCGGTTTGCGCCAACAACAAAGCCGTTAGAACTAGAACAACATATTGAACAATGGCTTAGTGAAACCGTCTCTGAATGAAAAGAGGCGGTTTTTTGTTGGGCGTAATGGATATGTCTATACGAAATTTTTTTTAGTGCATATGTTGAGATAGTAGGGATTTATGTCAAATAGGAGGGGTTATATGCTTATTGAACCTTGGATCGTGGATGAAACGATGCACGAGTTTTTTGTACCAGATTATATTGAACAAATGGCAGAAGACGTTTTGCGCCATTACGATTTATCTGTTCAAAGTAGGCAAGTCGTGACGACGAAGCCGGATAAAGGGGGAGCCATTTGGAAGTTAGAAACGAATAAAGGTCCGAAAAGTTTAAAATTGCTTCATCGCCGTCCAACGCGCAGTTTATTTAGCCTCGGGGCGCAACGATATTTAGTCGATGTGCAAAAAGCGAACGTTCCGCCAATTGTACAAACGACGGATGGAATGGATTATGTAGAAGCGGGAGGAAAGTTATGGTTTGTTGCGGAGTGGATTGAGCCATTATTTTCGGTAACAAAAGATTTAGAAGGGGCGAAACAACTGTGCTATGCGCTTGGTGAATTTCATCGTTTAAGTAAAGGATACGTTCCTCCAAAAGGAGCAGAAATCGCTTCACGGTTATACAAATGGCCGAAAACGTACGAAAAAACGATAAACAAAATGGATTGGTTTCGCCAATTAGCGAAGGCGTATAAAGAGATGCCTGCAAGTGCGATGTTATTGGAAGTTGTCGATCATTTTCAAGCACAGGCTCGTGAAAGTTTTGCGCGACTTCAACAATCTTCGTATCATCAATTAGTCGAACGAGGAAATAGCGAATGGGGACTTGTGCATCAAGATTACGGCTGGTCGAACGGACGACAGGCGAAACGCTCGATCGTGTTCTTTCTACCACTTAGGGCATTTTCTATTACGGGGATGCCTTATTTGTGTTGCGCTCCTTTACATACTACTATCGGGATGAATAGTTACATACAAACTATCTCTTCTTTGAAATTCTACATCGATATGTAATTTATTTGCGATTTGCTCTAGCTCATCGACTGCCTGTTGACAAAGTGTCAAATGACGAGCGGCATACGTTTCGCCAAAACTGTTCACAAGCTCAAAAAACATTTTATCTCCAAGACATTGAATAAGTGCCATATTTGTCATCGTGCTTCCGTACCCTGCTTTTCGTTTGTCGATGACAACAACGTCTAAATCCGTTTCACTCAAATAATAAGCACATAACGCTCCTGATCCGCCCGCTCCGACAATTAATACGTCGCATTGCATGTCGTTGTCTAGCGGTGGATACGAAGGGGCATCGGGAAATGTCGTTGGCCAGTATAATTTTCCTGTTTGTAAATCCATCGCAACAACCACCTTTTTTATTCGTTTTAGTCTTTTTTAGATTGGCCTGCATATGTAAAAGTATGCGATAAGAATAACACTATTTATATATATACTAACATAGCAAAAAACTTTCTTATTTTTGGAATATTTGATAAAATAGAGCGAGGCGACAATCGAAGCACGAAAAGGTAGGGATGGTGTATGAGAGTATTTCTCGATTTAATGTGGTTTTTTAAACAAGAAAAAAAAGCATACATAATCGGCATTATATTACTTGCGATCGTTTCATTGCTTGAGCTCGTTCCCCCAAAAGTAATTGGGCATGTTGTGGATGCTGTAAAAGCAGGAGAACTGACGAAAGAAAAGCTGATTATGTGGTTAAGCTTGCTTGCAGGTGTTGCGCTTTGTATGTACGGTTGTCGTTACGTTTGGCGGACGATGATTTTTGGCTCAGCGGCAAAGCTTGCACGCTTGTTGCGCGATCGGTTATATGAGCACTTTACGATGATGTCGCCGTCATTTTACCAAAATCGCCGCATCGGTGATTTAATGGCACATGCGACAAACGATTTACAAGCCATTCAACAAACAGCAGGTGTTGGCGTCTTGACGCTTGTTGACTCATTATGCATTGGGGGCTTTGTCATCGCGACAATGGCGTTAACAATTAGCTGGAAACTGACGCTCATTTGTTTATTGCCGATGCCGCTTATGGCGTATTTAACAAGCTATTACGGTTCTTTGCTTCATCAACGGTTCCATTATGCGCAAGAGGCATTTTCTGCTTTAAACGATAAAGTACAAGAAAGCATCGCTGGAATCAAAGTAATAAAAACGTTTGGACAAGAAAAAGAAGAAATTGAATCGTTTCGAGCGCAAGTTGATGACGTCGTTCGAAAAAATATGGCAGTTGCTCGCATTGATTCGTTGTTTGATCCAACGATTTCGCTCATTGTCGGCGTGTCGTTTTTTTTATCGATTGTTTTTGGGGCACGTTTTGTCGTTCAAGGAGAGCTAACGATTGGACAGCTCGTTTCTTTTACGATGTATTTAGGACTGCTCATTTGGCCGATGTTAGCATTTGGATGGTTGTTTAATATTGTCGAACGCGGTAGGGCTTCGTATGATCGGGTGTCATCATTGTTGCGTGAAAAATCGGATATACAAGAAGACGATGGATTGCTTGATGAAGTGCCGACAGGTGACATCACATATGACATTCGTTCCTTTACGTATCCGAATGAAACGGAACCGATATTGCAACACATTCAGTTTACGTTAAAGAAAGGGGAAACGTTAGGAATTGTCGGGAAAACAGGAGCCGGAAAGACAACGCTTTTAAAAGTGTTGCTGCGGGAGTTTGTTGGAATAGATGGAGACGTGTATTTTGGTGGACATTCGATCACGCAATATCGATTAGAACGATTGCGTGAAGCGATTGGCTATGTCCCGCAAGATCATTTTCTTTTTTCTGCTTCCATCCGAGATAATATTGCGTTCGCTCGCCCTGATGCAAGTCAAGAAGAAGTGGAACGGGTCGCTAAACTCGCTCAAGTGCATGATGATATTATGCAGTTTCCAGAAGGATATGAAACGGTCGTTGGCGAAAGAGGCGTTTCTTTATCTGGAGGACAAAAACAACGGTTGTCGATTGCTCGTGCGCTGTTGCTTAATCCAGAAGTGCTCATTTTAGATGATTCGCTATCGGCTGTAGATGCACAAACAGAGGAGCGTATTTTGCAGTCATTGAAAGAAAATCGTGCGGGAAAGACGACAATGATTGCGACACATCGGTTAAGTGCCATTCAACATGCACATCTCATTTTAGTGCTTGAAGATGGAAAAATTGTTCAACGTGGCACGCATGACGAGCTCGTTGCACAAGACGGATGGTATCGGGATATGTACGTTCGTCAACAGCTCGAACAATTCGTTGGACGTGGGGGGATACAATGAATCAACGACAAGTGTTTATGCGACTGATGGGCTATACTGCACCGCATCGAAAGTCGTTGTTGTTCGCTTTTTTTCTTTTAGCGTTAACGACTGCTGGAGACGTACTTGGTCCGATCATTGTAAAAATTTTTATTGACGATTATTTAGCGCAGATGACATTTCCGCTTCAAGCAATGATCGGACTAGCGACAGCGTATATCATGATTCATATCGGAAAAGTGTTTCTTTCTTATTTTCAATTATTAAAGTTCCAAGAGATTGCATTAAAAATCATTCAACAATTGCGCATAGACGTGTTTGCGAAAGTGCAATCATTAGGAATGCGTTACTTTGATCGCACGCCAGCTGGAAGCATCGTTTCACGAGTGACAAATGATACAGAAGCCATTAAAGAAATGTTTGTTGAAGTGCTTGTCACGTTTATTCAAAGTGCTTTTTTCTTAGTCGGCGTGTTTGTCGCAATGTTTTTGCTTGATGTCCGATTAGCTGCTTTTTGTTTAGTCATTTTACCGACCATTTATTTTATTATCCGTACGTATCGGAAGTACAGTTCGGTGTTTTATAGCGATTTACGCGAACGTTTAAGTCAACTCAATGCGAAATTAAATGAGTCACTTCAAGGAATGGCGATCATTCAAGCGTTCCGTCAACAAAAGCGGATGAAAGAGCAATTCGGAGTCATTAATGAAAAACATTATACGGCAGCGATGAAAAATATTAAACTAGATAGTTTATTGCTTCGTCCAGCAACAGACCTAGTTTATGTGTTTTCGCTCATTGTTGTGTTAAGTTACTTCGGTATTTCTTCCTTTCAAAGTCCAGTTGAAATTGGAGTGTTATATGCTTTTGTCAATTATTTAGAGCGTTTTTTTGAACCGATTAACCAAATGATGATGCGGCTATCGATGTTTCAACAAGCGCTCGTTGCTTCCTCACGTGTATTTCAATTGTTAGATGAACAAGAAGAAGAACCGAAACAAGCTGAAAAACCGCTCGTGATTGAAAAAGGGACGGTTGAATTTCGTAACGTATCGTTTAGTTATGATGGAAAACGCGATGTGCTAAAAAACATTTCGTTTATTGCTCGGCCTGGGGAGACCGTCGCGCTTGTCGGTCATACCGGAAGCGGAAAAAGCTCAATTATTCAACTGCTCATGCGTTTTTATGAGTTTGAACGTGGTGATATTTTGATTGATGGTCATTCGATTAAAGAGTATCCAAAGAGAGAGTTGCGGAAACATATCGGCCTTGTGCTTCAAGACCCATTTTTGTTTTATGGGACGGTACGAGATAACATTCGGCTCCATCATCAAAATTTGACGGATGAACATATTGAGCAAGCTGCGAAATTCGTTCAAGCTCATGCATTTATTGAAAAGTTGCCAAAAGGATATGATCATCCTGTGACGGAGAGAGGTACGACGTTTTCAAGCGGACAACGTCAGCTCATTGCGTTTGCCCGAACGATTGCGATGAATCCGAAAATATTAGTGCTGGATGAAGCCACAGCAAATATTGATACAGAAACAGAGGAGGCGATTCAACAAGCGCTTGAAAAAATGAGAAAAGGACGAACGACGATTGCGATTGCCCATCGTTTATCAACGATTCAAGATGCGGATCAAATTCTCGTCTTACATCAAGGAGAAATTGTCGAGCGCGGCACTCATCATCAGCTGCTTGCAAAACGAGGGCTGTATTATCGCATGTACGTATTGCAAAATGGGGTAACGGAAGATATATGTATATAAGAGAATAAGTCTGAACCGCCACGCTCTATGTGGCGGTTTCACAATGTACGATTTCGCCTAATTTCAGCACACGTAGTTGTTCGTTCGGAAAGTTGCGACGTTTCCATTCAGCATAAAGGCGATCTAACGCTTCTTTTGGTGTATCATCAGCTAGCGGGAATGTGCCATAATGCATCGGAATAAATGTTTTCGCCCGGCAATCGACAAATGCTTGAATGGCTTCTTCAGGGGTAACGTGTTGAGGCCCCATAAACCACTCGGGTTCATATGCACCAATCGGCAATAAAGCGTAATCGATATGGAAACGTTCCCCAATATCGCGAAATCCATGAAAATATCCGCTATCCCCTGCAAAATAAAACGTCGGTTTATCTTTTGCTTCAATCACCCATCCACCCCAATGGGACGTATTTGTATCAAATAACGTTCGTTTCGACCAATGTTGTGCAGGAACGAATGTGAATGAAACATCTCGTTCGACAACGGTGTCCCACCAATTGCATTCCACAACATGCTCGAACCCTCTTTTCAGAAAGGATGAACGCAACCCGCTCGGTACAAGAATGAGTGGGTTTCCTTTCAGTTTTTTAATGCTCGCAAAATGTAGGTGATCGTAGTGACTATGAGAAATTAATATGACGTCAACGGGAGGTAGGTCGTCAATCGACAGAGCGGGCTCCGTTAGTCTGCGGATCGTTCCTAATCGTTTTGCCCAAACTGGATCTGTAACAATCGTCAATCCGTTTATTTGAATAATGAATGTCGCATGCCCTATCCATGTGAGTAGCGTTTGCCCCGTATTTGTATGTAGCAACGAAGGTTGAATATGTTCGCAAGGCAAAGTATATGACCAATCTTTCTTTTTTTGTCTTCTTTCCGCATACCATTTCCGCAAGTCAGCAAACGATTTCGTTGTTGGGACGCCACCTAAATTTTCATATCGCTTTCTCATTTTTTCTCCTCCAATATGGGTGTTTCATTCAAGTATTACATTCTATATATAATCCTTTATTGTTATATAACATAATTTCATTGTTTTTTGTTCGTATTAATAAAAAATATATCTATGTTCGATTTTTGTCGCTATCTATTTTATCAAAAGAAAGGCTTGCTGGTGAAAATGAAAGGCAAGAGCTTTCTATATTTGTTAAGAGATATTTTAGTAAGGGGAGTCACTATGCTCCGTTCTATTTTTTATTGTGTACATATTGATTATAATAGGTGTATGAAACAAAAGAGCGGAGACGTAATGGATAATATACGAATACATTATAGTAAAAATGATTGGAGAGAAGAATGGTGGAAGATGTTATCCATCAACATGCAGAGCAGCTGAAGCGTTGGGAAGAAAAACAGAAAGAAATTTTGCAAGAACTTATTGAAAATCAACAAAAAATTCGGCAACAAAACGCTTTATATTATAACGAAAAGGAAGAAGAGCGCATCATTGACCGATATTACGAACACATCGATCATCAAACGGATGGAAAGTTGTTATTTCAAGCGTATCACGATTTAATAAAACGGACGCACATTCGACACATTCCATATTTTTTAAGCAAAGATTACTATTTGTACACATGGGTTGATTTGCAACCAGACGGAACAGTAAAAAGCATTTATTCAGGAAAAAAGAAAGATCCACGTACAATTATTTTACAAGATTACAAGATCATTCAAAAGCGATATGAACAATTTGTTCAGCTTGTAAAAAAGGCAAAAAAAGGCGAACTCGATTTTAATCAAAAAATAAAATTGGTTGATCAACAATTGAAATTTAATGCCGAACATGTCGTGCCGCAATCATGGTTTGGAGCGAAGGAACCGATGAAAGGGGATTTGCATCATTTATTCGTTTGCGAACCACGCTGCAATTCGATTCGTTCCAATTTTCCTTATGCCGATTTTCCGTTTTATGAACCTGAGTCGCCGAATGAAATCATTCAAAATGATTGTGGCGTGGCATACGGGGAACATTTCGAACCTGAACACGGAAAAGGAGCAGTAGCGCGAGCGATGTTGTATTTTCTCGTTCGTTATCCGCGAGCAATCAAACAGTCGTTTATTGACCAAATTAATATTTCGCTACTCATTCAATGGCATAAACAGTTTCCAGTTACAATGTATGAAAAACATCGTAACGCAGCCATTTTCCGCATTCAAGGCAATCGTAATCCGTTCATCGATAAACCACATCTTGTTGAAGAGCTCTATTTTTCAATTGGACGTAAAAGTGGTTAGGCGTCCGCACACATCGTTCCCTTTTTCATATGCTGTATTACAGTTTATGAAAAGGGGAAGAGGACGATGGGCGTGGAGTTAACAGCGTTACATTGGATTTACGTCTCGTTTATTTGTATCATTATCGCATTAATGATTTGGCGTAAAGATACATCTTTAGCTTGTATGGTAGGCATTTTTTTGTTAGCGATTACAGCGACAGGATCTTTACCGCTCTCTATTAGCACCATTTTTAAAAGTTTTGTTTACGCGATCACAGAACTTCTTCCGACTATTCTTGTCATATCGATTATTGTATCCATGAGTAAGTTACTGACGATTACCGGAATGAATGAAGTGATGATTGCGCCGTTTGCGAAATTCATTCGGACACCAACGCTAGCTTATTGGACGATAGGAATATTAATGATGATGATTTCTTGGTTTTTTTGGCCGTCGCCTGCGGTGGCATTGCTTGGAGCAGTATTATTACCGGTTGCTGTTCGTGTCGGATTGCCTGCATTAGGTGTAGCGATGGCGATGAATTTATTCGGCCACGGCATTGCGCTATCAGGTGATTTTATTATTCAAGGGGCTCCGAAATTAACAGCAGATGCAGCTGGTATTCCGGTGTCTGAAGTCATCTCAGCAAGCATTCCGCTCGTCTTTGTTATGGGGATTGTCACTGTTACAACCGCATTTTTCTTGTTGCGTCGCGACATGAAAAAAGGCAACATTCCACAAGGTGAGGCGGTTGCGATCGAGGCAAATGAAGTACAGTCTCACTTATTAACGAAACGGATGAAAGTGATATTTGCCTTCCTTATTCCGATCTTATTTGGGTTAGACGTTGTAGCTATGTATTATTTTCAATTGCAAGGCGGAGATGCAACCGCATTAATTGGAGGAACAGCGATTTTTATTTTATCTCTTTTATCATTAGTTGCATACAAAAAGAACAGCTTAGAACAAATTACAGACTTATTCATTCAAGGATTCCAATTCGGTTTTAAAGTGTTCGGTCCGGTTATTCCGATTGCGGCGTTCTTTTATTTAGGAGATTCGGGATTCCAAGCGATTATTGGAGAGTTTTTACCAAAACAATCGCATGGCATTGTCAATGATTTAGGTGTTGCTCTATCTAGTGTTGTTCCATTAAGCAAAGAAGTAGGAGCAGTTACGTTAGCGGGAGTAGGGGCAATTACTGGATTGGACGGTTCAGGCTTTTCAGGTATTTCGCTCGTCGGTTCCATTGCGAATTTGTTTGCAACCGCAATTGGCACAGGCCTAGCCACGTTAACAGCACTCGGTCAAATTGCTGCCATTTGGGTTGGGGGAGGAACGTTAGTACCTTGGGCCCTCATTCCAGCAGCTGCGATTTGTGGTGTTAGCCCATTTGAGTTAGCGAGACGAAATGTTGTGCCGGTTATTACAGGATTGATTGTCACGACAATTGTCGCCATGTTTCTTATTTAATTCAAGAGAGTGTCTCTATGGAGGCACTCTTTTTTTATGTTATAAAACATAACATAAAAATAAAAAAATTTTCGAAAAACTGTTGCATTTCCCTTTGGTTATGTAATATATTATAACCATAAATGTTATAAAAAATAACATAAGGGAGAGATGAGAATGAATGAGGCACAGTTGAGTTTGGCGCTTGATTCACTTTGGGTTATGTTAGGAGCGATTTTAGTCATTGGAATGCAAGTCGGATTTGCTTTGTTAGAAGCAGGTTCGACGCGAATGAAAAATGCTGGTCATGTTGCAGGAAAGCAAATATTAAGTTTTGCGATCGCTTCGCTTGCATTTTGGGCTGTAGGTTTTGCTATTACATTTGGGAAAGGAAACGGATTCGTTGGGACAGAAGGATGGTTTTTAAAGGAAGGAAAAGAGACGTTTTCTTCTCTTTCGTGGGCAAATGTGCCACTTGAACTGAAATTTTTATTCCAACTTGCTTTTGTCGGTGTCTCTTTAGCGATTGCATGGGGAGGATTCGCTGAGCGTGCAAAACTATCTGTTTACTTCATTTTTGGAACGATTTTCACGATCGCCATTTATCCAGTCATCGGTCATTGGGTATGGGGAGGCGGTTGGCTTGGAGAAATGGGCATGCAAGATTTCGCAGGTTCGACGGTCGTTCATTTACAAGGTGCAATTGCTGCGCTCATTGCAACGATGTTATTAGGACCAAGAATTGGAAAGTTTAATAAAGACGGGACACCAAATCATATTCCAGGGCATAACCAAGTATATACGGTCATCGGTGGTTTCGTATTATGGGTTGGTTGGTTTGGATTTAATGCAGGAAGTACGATGGGGACAGCAGATGGATTTTTCGGTTATGTAGCGTTAACGACAAATATTGCAGCAGCTGCTGGAGCAATTGCTTCAATTTTGACAGCAAAGTGGCTTGTTGGAAAAGCGGATATTCCAGCGATGGTTAACGGTGTATTAGCGGCGCTTGTTGCCATTACAGCGGCATGCGCGTTTGTCGAACCGTGGGCAGCTGCAGTCATTGGCGCTGTAGCTGGATCATTTACATTTTGGACGTCTGTATATTTTGAACGAAAAGGCATTGACGATCCGATTTACGCATTTTCTGTTCACGGAATTGCTGGCATTGTGGGCACCATTTCCACTGGCTTTTTCGCCTCGCCACGTTTAGTAGAAGTCACAGGAATTGGAAAACCGGGATTGTTTTATGGTGGAGGGGTTGATCAGCTCATCGTTCAAACAGTCGGTGTTTTAGGTGCAGCAATATATGTAGCGATTGTTTCGTTTATTGTTTTATATACTTTAAAAAAGACGATCGGGTTACGGGTGACGCCTGAACAAGAAATTTCTGGACTTGATATTAGTGAACATGGTTCGTACGGATATCCTGAACAATTAGATCCAGCTTATCAACAAACGACAACAGTCGTTTCATCTCGTTCGTGATGAAGATGGTGATGTCATGAATGATTTTGAAACAATCATTGTTCGGGCGGAACAATGTAACGATATGTCAGAACTTAAGCAACTTCACGATGAAGTTGCTTTTCTCCTCTCTCCGTTTTCATTCCCTTTTCATCGTATGTTTGATATATACAATGCACTTTATGTGTGCCACGATGCACTTATGAAAAAAGCGTTGTTATTAGCGGAACGAGAGGTTGATCGAAGGGGAATTGGCAAAAAGCCTTCATCTTTTTGTTGGTTCGTTATGGGAAGTAGCGGGCGAAAGGAATCGACGATTTGGACAGATCAGGATAACGGGATGATTTTCTCTTGTTTCAGTAATGAAAAAGAGGATTGTTATGCATATATGCGTGAGTATGCACGCATGGGGGTTCTTTTTTTAAACGAAATCGGTTATCCATATTGTACAGGGCATGTGATGGCAACAAATAAAAGATGGCTAAAGGAAGCAGATGATTGGGAAGGGCAAATCGACAAATATGTACAAAATGAGCATATAGATGATATTCGTTATTTGTCTATGTTGGTTGATATGCGTCCGATTTATGGCGAGTATTCATTAGTTACTCAACTGAAAGAAACGTTGTATAAAAAAATAGCAACAACCTTTTCTTTGCGTGACCGGATGATTGACAGCATTCGTATTCCTTTTGTTCCCATCGGTCCTTTTGGTCGCGTGTACGTAGAACGATGGGGAGAAAAAAGTGGGATGATTGATATAAAGCAAGGGGGATATGTTCAGCTAAGTCATGCGTTAAAATGGATAGCAGTTCGAGAACAATTTGTTGATTCAAATTCCACGTTTGAGCGATTGACGTGTTGGTACGCTAAAAACGGTTGTTCACAACGGTTATTTGAACGGATAGAAGAAGCGATTCAAACGTTTTTATATTTTCGTTTACGTTGTTCGCTTGAAGGAACGGATTATTTGTCCATGCAACATTTATCGCAAGAGGAAAAGCAGCGATTAAAAAAAGCGATGATAGTGGCGAAAAAAATGCAGCGTCGTGCAAGAAAGTGGGTGTAATCGGTGGAGCGGTCGTTTCACTGGCTGAATCGTTTATTATCGCTTGGACTGCGGAGCGATCAAGCAACTGCAATTGGTTCAGCTTTTCAGCAAGAAGTATGGATCCGAAAAATGATGAAAGAAGCAAGAAAACAAACGTATTCCCTCGAAACACCACTTTCTGATGTAATATTTATTTTGTTAGATACAGAGACGACAGGTTTTTCTCCGCAAAGAGGAGACGAAATTTTTTCACTTGCTGCTTTAAAAACAAAAAAGGGCGAATCGCTTGATTTATATTGTTCCGACTTCCGGCCAAAACGCCGTATTCCAGAACATGTTGTTGCGCTCACGGGGATAACAAATGACGATGTCGCATGTGCTCCGTTACTAGAGGAGGAAATTCATCATATTCTTTCCTTTTTGAACCATAGTATTTTACTCGGCTATCATATTCAGCATGATGTAGCGTTTTTAAATGAATTTTTATCGCGCAACTATCGTACAGTTTTACAACAAACAGCAATAGAAATGAGAAAAATCATGGAATGCATATATCACGATTCATTTCCGACGCTCGATGATGCTCTTTCATTTTATCATCTCACTCCGATTGACCGCCATACAGCAAAAGGGGACGTCATGAGTTTATTTGAAATTTGGAAGCGAGTTTTTACAGAGTTGCAACAGTTACAAATTGATACGTTGCATGACTTATATGCGTTACTTAGTCAACGTTCGTAAACGAATGTTGACTTTTTTTTACGAAAAATTATACAATTTCATTAACTTATATGAATACATATTCATATATTGAAAGAGGGAGATTGTATGGAACAGCAATATGAACCGTTAGATGAAGAAACACTTTTTATCGTATCGCAAACGTTTAAAGCGTTAAGCGACCCAACGCGTATTCGTATTTTACATTTACTTTCATCTGGTGAGTTTTCAGTAACAGAGATTGCGAATCATTTATCACTTTTACAATCGACCGTATCTCATCAGCTTCGATCTTTAAAAAATTTACGTCTTGTTAAATATCGAAGGGAAGGAACGACGTTATATTATTCGCATGATGATGAGCATGTGTTGCACATTCTCGAACAAACAATTCGTCATGCGCGCGATCATTAGTGGGGAATAAAGTGAAAGAATATCAAGTATTGTTGATTTTTTCACGGTTTTTAGTGAAAATGAAATTAGAAATCTAACAACAAAGAGGATGAATACAGTTATGCAAGCAATCGCTGTTATTGATCCGAATGGAAAAATTTTAGGAGCAGATGAACATTTTTTCGTCATTTTTATTATCGTGCTATGGATCGCGAGCTGTTAGAAAAGTTTATTCATGAAGTGAAAAATGGTCGGAAGTATTCGTACGCAATTGTAAAAGAAAAAGATGAACAAAAAGATGTGTATGTACAAGCGACAGCTCTATATGACAAAAGGGGGGCTGTTGCGAGCGATTGTTGTGACATATCAATACGAACCGTTTATTGATATGCGTCTTACGTCTTCGATGGCTTCGCTTGCATCCGAATTTACGTTTATTTTATCTGCGGAAGGCGAGATTACGTACGTTTCACCAACTGCACAATATGTACTTAAGTACGAAAAAGAAATGTGTAGCCAAGAATTATTTTCCTATGTGCACCATGATGATATACCGCTTCTGATGGAGAAGTTACATACGATTTATACAACAAAAGAGAGAGAAATTACGACTTGGGTTTTAACTGAAGAGGTAAGCGAATATAGCTTGCTTTTTTCGTTTGTATAAGGGGGAATGTAAGATGTTAAAATTGTATGTCATTCGTCATGCAGAAACAGAGTGGAATGCACAACAGCGAATGCAAGGATGGAAAGACTCACCTTTAACTGAAGCGGGGAGAAAACACGCGACACTTTTACATGATCGGCTGCGAACGATTCCGTTTACTGCTGTATATTGTAGTCCGAGCGATCGGACAAAAGAAACGGCACAAATTGTTTTAGGCCAACGTGACGTACCTCTTTATTTTGATGAGCGATTACGTGAAATTCATTTAGGACATTGGGAAGGAAAAACAATTGCAGAAATTGCTCAGATGGACGAACGAAATCATTATCATTTTTATCATGAGCCAGACGCATACGAGCCGAGTGTTGGAGAGACATTTTTTGATGTACAGCATCGGGCTGTAGCTGCAATCCATCATATAGCTGAAAATCATTCGAATGGTCATGTTCTTGTTGTTACGCATGGCGTGGTTATTCGCACACTTCTTGTATATTGGAAACAACAAACAATGGCAGAGTTATGGAAAAATAGCCGCGTGTATGGCACAAGCGTAACGATCGCTTCTTTTAACGGCCAACAGTGGGTAGTGGAGTGTGAGTCGGACATTTCACATCTTGAAAGTGAGCTGACACATTTGTGAGAAAATGGTTTATTTTTTTCATTGTAATTTTCTTTATTGCTGGTTGTGCCCAACAAAATAACGGAACGACGTTTGTTACGACAGTAGAGCATGTTATTGATGGTGATACAGTGAAAATACGAAAGGATGGCAAATTAGTAACGGTTCGTCTATTAAATATCGACACGCCAGAAACGTATCGGGAAAAGCAAGCATACGGTGAAGAAGCGAAGCAATTTGCAAAAGATGTCCTTCTTCATAAAAAAGTGACGATCGAGTTAAGTGCAAAAGAGAAGCCATATGACCGGTATGGTCGACTGCTTGCTTACATATGGATGGAGGATCAAACATTGTATCAAGAAAAAATTGTAAAAGAAGGACTCGCTCGTGTTGCTTATATGTTTGACCCTGATACAAAATACGCTAAACAATTGTATGAAGCACAAGAGCAAGCAAAAAAAGCGAAAAAACGAATATGGAGTGTTGACGGCTACGTAACAGAAAAAGGATTTGATATGAGCGTATGGCGTGATAAAGCTTCATAAATATAAAAAGAAAGGGCTGAATGAAACAGCCCTTTTATTAATGTGCTAGCATCGCCTGCATATCTTTTTCCACATTGCCGATGAGCTTGAGGCCGAACATATCTTGCAATACGCGCAACACACCTTCAGATATAAAGTGTGGTGCTTTTGGTCCAATCCGAATGTCTTGAATGCCTAAACTAAACAGTCCGAGTAAAATGGCAACCGCTTTTTGTTCAAACCATGAAAGAACGATGCTGACAGGTAGTTCATTTACCTCACAGCCAAACGCTTCTGCAAGTGCCATCGCAATTTTGACAGTCGAAATCGAGTTATTGCATTGTCCTAAGTCAATATATCGCGGAATGTTTGTGCCAGGAACGACACCATAATCTACATCGTTGAAGCGGAATTTTCCGCAAGATGTCGTTAAAATAACTGTGTTTTTCGGTAAAGACGTCGCTAATGAACGATAATATTCGCCACCTTTTCCAGGCGCGTCACAGCCTGCGATGACAAAAAAGCGTTGAATTTTTCCTTCCTTTACAGCTTGAATAATTTCTGGTGCAATTTGAATGACTGTTTCGTGATGGAAACCAGTAACTAATGTTTCATCTGATTCGATATTTGCTTCTGGAAGTTGTAACGCTTTCTCAATCAACGGTGTGAAATCATCATTCTCGATTTTTTGTACATGTTCTAATCCGGCTACATCGTATGAAAACATGCGATCAGCATACGAGCCTTTAATCGGCATCACACAGTTTGTTGTCGCTAAAATGGCGCCAGGGAATTTTTCGAATAAACGACGTTGGTCGTACCATGCTTTTCCGACGTTTCCTTTTAAATGTTTATATTTTTTCAATTGCGGATAGCCGTGCGCAGGCAACATTTCGGAATGAGTGTAAATGTTAATTCCTTTGCCTTCTGTTTGTTTCAATAATTGTTCAAGTGCAAATAAGTTATGTCCTGTAACGAGAATGCATTTTCCTTCAATTCTATTTTGTGTTACGCGAACAGGTTGAGGAATGCCAAGGCGTTCTGTATGTGCCCGATCGAGCAGTTCCATGACACGAATAGCAGCTTTTCCGACTTTCATCGCCATATCTAAATGTTCTTGAACGTTAAAGTTGGAGTTTGTTAGTGTCATATACAACGCTTCATGCGTTGTTGTGTCAACAAATGGATCTGTATATCCGAGTTGATGAGCATGCGTGCGATATGCAGCAATTCCTTTTAGCGCAAATACAATCGTATCTTGTAAGCTTGCAATCGTTTCATCTTTTCCGCAAACACCGACGACTGTGCATCCCCCTGTTGGCGTTTGTTCGCATTGATGACAAAACATGATAACCCCTCCTTTTCTTATTAACACTTTAACAGTAGGGGAAAATCACCGTAGCGTAAGTGATGCATATCACACATCTATATAAAAATGTGAACGACAATTGACAATGTTTTATATTGAATAACGAGAAAAAATATATTAAAATGGAAGAAAATAAAATCAATCGAGCTACTAGGGGTGCCAGATGGCGATGGCTGAGAGGAAAACGCGCAATCAGTTTTCCAACCCTTTGAACCTGATCTGGTTTGTACCAGCGGAGGGAAGTAGGCTATGTTTTGTAAGCACAAACTAGTCGATTCTGTCCGACTAGTTTTTATTTTTTTAAGGGGGAATACACGATGAATGTTGGACAATGGTTAACGCGCGTCAGAGAGGAGTCGCCGCTTGTACATAATATGACGAATGTTGTTGTGACAAATTTTGTTGCTAACGGTTTGCTTGCATTAGGTGCGTCTCCGGTGATGGCTTATGCAAAAGAAGAAGTAGCCGATATGGTTCGTTTAGCACGTGCCCTTGTATTAAACATCGGTACATTAAACGAAACAGATGTAGAAGCGATGGTTATTGCCGGAAAAGCGGCAAACGAAGCAAATGTTCCCGTTGTTTTCGATCCTGTCGGAGCAGGTGCGACAACATATCGTACGGAAACAACCCAACATATATTACGCGAAGTCAACGTTACCATTTTACGCGGAAATGCATCCGAAATCGCAAGTATTGTTGGGGAACAAGCAAGTACAAAAGGGGTAGATGCAGGAGATGTTCAAGGCGATCTCGAGCATGTAGCCAAAAAAGCAGCGCGTATGTTTCGTTGTACAGTTGTTGTGACCGGGAAAGATGATGTGGTGACGGATGGAGAAAAAGTAATGATCGTCTCAAACGGTGATGCCATGTTAACGAAAGTGACAGGAACAGGCTGTTTATTAAGTTCGGTGTTAGGTGCATTTGCTAGTGTGGGAGAAAATGTGATGATGTCATCTGTCGCTGCGCTTGCTTATTACGGTGTAGCAGCTGAAAAAGCGGTGAAACACGCCAAAGCGCCAGGTAGCTTTCAAATAGCATTTTTAAATGCTTTATACGAGACGACAGCAGAAGAAGTGAATGAATACGCACACATTCGAGGGGAATAAATGATGAAACATATGTTATCGTTATATTTCGTGATGGGAAGCGTCGATTGTACGAAAAATCCGCTTGTCGTGCTTGACGAAGCGATTGAAGGCGGCATTACGATGTTTCAGTTTCGCGAAAAAGGAAAGGGAGCGCTTACAGGACTTGAAAAGTATCGCTTAGCTGAGCAATTGTTTGAGCGATGCCGCGCTCGTAACATTCCGTTTATTGTGAATGATGATGTGGATTTAGCGCTTGCTTTACAAGCAGACGGTGTTCATGTCGGGCAAGAGGATGAAGCGGCAGAACGAGTTCGTGATCGCATAGGGGATAAATATTTAGGTGTATCTGTTCACAACTTAAATGAAGTAAAAAAAGCGCTTGCTGCTCGTGCTGATTATGTTGGATTAGGTCCGATTTTTCCGACTGTTTCAAAAGACGATGCAAAACAAGTATGTGGATTAACGATGATTGAGCATATTCGCGCGCATGAAAAGCATATTCCGCTTGTTGCTATCGGAGGAATTACAGAACAAACAGCCAAGCAAGTAATTGAAGCAGGAGCGGACGGAATCGCTGTCATTTCCACGATTTGTCGCGCTCAACATATTCGTGAGCAGACGAAGCGACTATACGAGATTGTTATGCATGCAAAACAAAAAGGCGACTGTTAATGTCGTCTTTTTTAGTGTGCTCGGCATGG
>NZ_JBCNEQ010000052.1:0-12265 GCF_050480245.1 Bhargavaea massiliensis
TTCCTTGCGTAAGTTTCGTGAGAGGAACGGATTTGACTAGATAAGGGGGAGAGGAAGATGAGAGAACAATATCCGGTGCTCTCGGGCGCCGAGCCGTTTTACGCCGAAAACGGGCCGGTCGGGGTGCTGCTCGTGCACGGATTCACCGGCACGCCCCACAGCATGCGTCCGCTCGCTGAAGCGTATGCGAAAGCCGGCTATACCGTTTGCCTGCCGCGCTTAAAAGGGCACGGAACGCATTACGAAGACATGGAACGGACGACATTCCACGATTGGGTCGCCTCGGTCGAAGAAGGATATGGATGGCTGAAACAACGATGCCAAACCATTTTTGTCACCGGGCTGTCGATGGGTGGGACGCTCACGCTTTATTTGGCGGAACATCACCCAGACATCTGCGGCATCGTGCCGATTAACGCCGCTGTCGACATCCCGGCCATCGCCGCCGGGATGACGGGCGGGGGCGAGCTGCCGAGGTATCTGGATTCGATCGGTTCGGACTTGAAAAATCCGGATGTGAAAGAGCTGGCATACGAGAAAACGCCGACTGCTTCGCTTCTTCAGCTGACTAGGCTGATGGCACAGACAAAAGCGAAACTCGATCGCATCGTCTGTCCGGCGTTGATTTTTGTCTCCGACGAAGATCACGTCGTGCCGCCGGGAAACGCCGACATCATCTTTCAAGGCATTTCATCGACGGAGAAAGAGATCGTCTGCCTCCGAAACAGCTACCATGTGGCGACGCTCGATTACGATCAACCGATGATTATTGAACGGTCTCTCGAATTTTTCGCCAAGCACGCCGGATAAAACGAATCGGTATATGGCTGATCCTGTTCAAAGGAGAGGCCATTTTTTGTTTGTCGGTATTTTTGTGAAAAAATATGTGGCTGTTTTGCCGGGCTTGTTCTACACTTATAAATAGCTGGAAAAAGAATAAGGGAGTTTTCTTTGTATGAATCATATCAAACCGATCGCATTGCTCGTTGAAGAAAAACGAATCGTGGATGCCCTTGCCCAGGTGCGGCCGCTCATGGCTTCGTGGGACGAGGTCGAACCGTTTCGGACGCTTGTCCGCCTGTTCGACTACGCGCTTATGTACCGGCATAGCGGGCTTGTCGCCCGGTACGCCCACCGGAAGTTCAACACGCTGCAGACGCTCGCGTGGTTGTGCGACGAATGGCTCGATCAACGCCGGCCGCTCGATGTGGAAGAGGCGCTCACTCCGCGCCTGACCGCCGCGCTCGAAGGCCGGGTGGAGGAGCCGAGGGAAGTGCGATCGTCCGGGCGGCGTTTGCGTTGGTGCGCGCTTTATTGGATATGCAGCGGATTGATGTTAGTCTAGATTATAGACACAACGAATAGAGAAATGTATAGTAAATCTATCAATGATGAGGGGTGTCTATAATGACAAGACGTTTTGATAAAGAATTCAAAATACATGCAGTAAAATTAGTGGTCGAGGAAGGAAAGGTGGTCGCTCAAACCGCAAGACAACTCGATATTTCGCCAAAAACTCTTCATAAATGGGTCGCAGATTATAAAAAAGATGATGAGCATAGCTTTGTGGGGAGTGGAAACCTCAAGCCGGAAGATCGTGAAAAGCGTGAACTTCAAAAACGCATTCGGGATCTGGAGGAGGAAAACGCGATCTTAAAAAAGGCCATGAGCATCTTCGCCAAAAACCAGAAGTAATTTATACATTCATTCATACGCATAGAAAAGAGTTTCGCGTGGCGAAGACGTGTGAAGTCTTAGGCGTTTCAAGAAGTGGATACTATGCATGGGCCAAACGACCCGAAAGTCAACAAAAGAAAAGACAGGAAGCATTGAAAAAGCAAATCAAAAAGATTCATATCGATTCAAGAGAAACGTATGGCAGTCCAAAAATCACAAAAATCCTTCAGAAACAAGGGGTTAAGGTATCTCAAAAAACGGTCCATGAAAGATGGTGATATTCGTTCAAAAACAAAGAAAAAATATAAGGTAACCACAAACTCGAAGCATCATTTGCCTGTGTATCCCAACTTATTGAATCAGCAGTTTGAAGCAGATGAGCCGAATCAAGTATGGGTAGCGGATATCACGTATATTTGGACGAAAGAAGGATGGCTGTATTTAGCTTCGGTCATGGATTTGTTTTCTCGTAAAATCGTTGGCTGGTGTCTTTCCGAGCGCATGACAAAAGAGTTAGTGATCAAAGCATTAAACCGGGCCATCAACGAGAGAAAGCCTCAACCAGGTCTGATTCACCATTCAGATCAAGGGAGCCAATATGCATCGAACGAGTATCAAGCCATTTTACGACAGCACGGAATGCAAACCAGCATGAGTCGAAAAGGAAACTGTTATGATAACGCATGTGCGGAATCGTTTCATAGCATCATCAAAAAGGAACTGATTTTCCACGAAACCTTTACAACAAGAGGAGAAGCCAAACAGCGAATTTTCGAATACCTGGAATGTTTTTATAATGCCCAACGAATTCATTCGGAAAACGGGTACATGTCGCCAATGGAGTATGAGAAGATGCATCAGCAAGGCAAAAAGCAGTGAACTCTTCTCTCCACAAAGTCACGATATAAGAGGCCACCAAACGAGGTGCGGTAGTAGGGTTTTAAAATTTTTCTCGATTTTACGTGTCTATTTTCTTGACATAATACCAATGTACAGCAAGACCCGTTTGTTAGACAAACACGCAGGAGGGATTTTCATGAAGAGAGCACTCATTAACATCGACTACACCGTCGATTTTATCGCCGATCATGGCGCGCTCACATGCGGGAAGCCGGGGCAGGCGATTGAAGAAGAACTTGTACGGGTGACGAAACAGTTTATCGATCGTGGAGATTTTGTTGTCTTCGCCATTGACAAACATGTGGCGGGAGATCACTACCATCCGGAAACGAAGCTGTTTCCGCCGCATAACATTGAAGGGACGGAGGGCCGAAAGCTGTACGGGGAGCTCGAAGAGGTGTATCAAGCAAATAAGCATAAAGACAACGTCTACTGGATGGACAAAACGCGCTACAGCGCGTTCGCCGGGACCGATTTGGAGCTGAAATTGCGCGAGAGAGGCATCACGGAAGTGCATTTGGTCGGCTGCTGCACCGATATTTGCGTCCTCCATACGGCGGTCGATGCATATAATAAAGGCTTTCGCATCGTCGTCCACCGGCGGGCGGTCGCGAGCTTCGACGCGGCGGGACACGAATGGGCGCTCCGCCATTTTCGCCATACGCTAGGCGCAGAAATAGTGGAATAATGGAGAAAACATGATAGAATAGACGGTCAACGTTCTTTTTCTCCATTCGGCGGCGCAGTAAGGCTCACTCCACTGTCACCGCCCGAAGTATGTCGAAAAGCTCTGCGGAGAGAAATCTCTGCGGGGCTTTTCTTTTGTCTTCCCTTTCTTTGATTAAAAAGAAAAAAGGCAAAGCGACAATGGCTTTCCCCTGAAATGGATGTGGATGATATCTAGTCATCTGAGACTTTAATCAAAACTTCTTCTCTTTTCCGTTTTATTCGTTTCCAAAGATACAGTCCAGCGAAGAATAAACGCTTTGTAACTATTCAGCCACATGATCAAGTGGGCTGAATTTAATCACTCTTTCCCTTCAAAAATTAAATTTTCAACCTAAAAAACGGTTCATGCTCTCACTTTTTCACCCCATTTGTCATAAAAATTTTCCGTAAAATTCAATTTTCCACTTTTGCATTTCCCTTATTTCCCGATTTTAATCAAATTGTCCCTTATATTCTACGAAAGGATGATTTGTATGCAATACCTCGATTTAAAAATGGATTTTATGTTTAAACAACTGTTCGGCCACCCAAGCAGAAAGTCAATCACGATGGCGTTTTTAAATGCGTTGCTACATCGGACTGGAGATGATCGCATCATCGACGTACAGTTTGAAAACACCGAACTAACGAAAGAAACAGAAGACGGTAAGACTGGACGGTTAGATGTCATCGTTCGCACAAACCGCGGCGAGCGCATTCACGTTGAAATTCAAATCATCCCACAATACGGTATGCCCGAACGGCTATTGTATTACTGGGCAAGGTTGTTTTCATCTTCACTATCGAAAGGAGAACGGTACGACATCCTCCCTCCAACGATTATGATCGCCATCTTAAATTATCCCCTTTTCCCATATGAAACAGATCACTTTCATACCGTTTTTCACATTCGTGAAGACGAAGAACAGTTTCTTTGGAGCGAGCACCTTGAATTTCATGTACTCGATTTGTCACAATTTATGGTAAAATGGAAGAAATATCGGAGAGAAGTGAAACAGTCACCGGAATGGCCATGGCTAACGATGTTGTCGGCTGTCGATGGACGAACGAAAAAAATGGATGAAGAGATGTTTCGTGAATTGGAGGGAATAGCCATGACAGAACAAGACATTTTAGAGGCGCTAGAAGAATGGCAAAACTTAAGCGTCGACCCCGAAAACCGTTACGCATACGAAATGCGGCTGAAGTGGCTCCTTGATCAACTCTCAAACATTCGCGGCAGTCGGGAAGAAGGAAGACAAGAAGGATTGAAAAAAGGTCGAGAAGAAGGGAAAAATGAAACGATTCGAAAAATGGTCGAAAAAGGAATGAGTATAACAGACGTTGCCCATATTCTCGACATGACAGAGGAGGAAGTACGGGAACGGTTGGGAGATTAGCGAACGGTGTCGGGTGCTGTTCAACTATGTTGTGTCCCTCTTTGTCCCACGTCAATGATGTTGCACAGGTGATTGGAGAGCGATCAGAAAATCGATTCGCTGTTCAAATACGTCCTGAATTAGCGAACGGTGCCAGGCACTGTTGAGAAGCATCGTTTCTACACTGACGAAACACGAAAAAAACGTGTGGGATTCGTTATGTCTTCTGTTGACGGGTGACACGCTTGATCGTGTTCTTTCTACCACTTAGGGCATTTTCTATTACGGGGATGCCCTATTTGTGTTGCGCTTCTTTACATACTACTATCGGAGTGAATAGTTACATTAAATGAATCGCACGGTAAATATTGGATTAATTTTTTTAAATTCCATTCTTTTTTTGTTTTTAATTCAAATAAATATTTGAATAATATAAAGAAATGGGGGTATAATATATTCAAACGGAAATTTGAATATGAAAGGGGGATAATGAATGAGTAAGAAAGATACATGTGAAATTTATTGTTATGACGAAGAAAAAGTCAATCGAATACATGGTGAATTGCAAAAAGAAGATATATCCAGTGTTGTCCTGTTGTTTAAAGCACTGACAGATGAAAATAGGGCAAAAATTGTCTATTCACTTTGCCAAGATGAAGAGTTATGTGTATGTGATATTGCTAATATCATCGGGGCTTCTGTTGCAACAACTTCCCATCATTTACGGACCCTTTATAAACAAGGGATTGTAAAGTATCGAAAAGAAGGAAAGCTAGCATTTTATTCGCTGGATGATGACCATATTAAGCAGTTAATCATGATTGCGTTAGCACATGAGAAAGAGGTGAAAGCCCGTGTCTGAACAACAAGCAAAATTATCTAAATCAGAAGCGAAAACCTACCGTGTTCAAGGATTTACTTGTGCAAACTGTGCGGCAAAGTTTGAAAATAATGTAAAATCATTGCCAGGTGTTCAAGATGCTAAAGTAAACTTTGGAGCATCTAAAATTACCGTTTGGGGTACAACAACCATCGAAGAATTAGAAAAAGCAGGAGCTTTTGAAAACTTAAAGATTCGGGAAGATAAAGAAAAAGCAGTCAAGCGTGAACCTTTTTGGAAGCAAAAAGAGAACATTAAAGTGTACATTTCCGCCGTTTTGCTTGTGATCAGTTGGTTTCTAGGGATGCAATACGGAGAAGAGCATATCTTTGCGACAATTGGATATGCTGCAGCAATTTTAATCGGTGGATATTCGTTATTTATAAAAGGGTTCAAAAACCTAGTTCGATTGAATTTTGATATGAATACGCTGATGACAGTGGCGATTTTAGGAGCTGCAGCGATCGGTGAATGGGGAGAAGGTGCAACGGTTGTTATTCTATTCGCCATTAGTGAAGCCTTAGAGCGTTATTCCATGGATAAAGCTCGTCAATCCATTGAATCGTTGATGGATATTGCTCCAAAAGAAGCATTAATTCGTCGAGGAAATGAAGAAATGATGGTCCCTGTTGACGATATTCAAGTCGGGGATATTATGATCGTAAAGCCTGGTCAGAAATTAGCGATGGATGGAATCGTCATCAAGGGTACATCTACGCTAAATCAGGCTGCCATTACGGGAGAAAGTGTTCCAGTAACCAAAACAGTCGGTGATGAAGTTTTTGCAGGAACATTGAATGAAGAAGGGTTATTGGAAGTAAAAGTTACAAAACGAGTGGAAGATACAACTCTTTCGAAAATCATCCATTTAGTGGAAGAAGCTCAAGCAGAACGAGCACCTTCTCAAGCGTTTGTAGATCGTTTTGCCAAATACTATACACCAGCCATTATCATTTTTGCTCTTTTACTAGCCGTTATTCCTCCATTATTTATGGGTGCTGATTGGAGCGAATGGATTTATCGAGGTCTAGCTGTATTAGTGGTTGGTTGTCCGTGTGCGTTGGTTATTTCCACGCCTGTTTCGATCGTAACTGCCATTGGAAATGCAGCGAAAAACGGTGTGTTAATTAAAGGTGGTATTTATTTAGAGGAAGCAGGAAACTTAAAAGTGATTGCTTTTGATAAAACAGGGACATTAACAAAAGGTGTTCCTTCCGTCACCGATGTAGTCACTTATAATGGCGATGAAAATGAACTAATGACCATTACAGCAGCCATTGAAAAAGGCTCACAACATCCACTTGCTTCCGCCATTATAAGAAAAGCAGAAGAAGATGGATTGAATTTTAAGGATGTATCGGTTGAAGAATTCCAATCCATTACAGGTAAAGGGGTCAAAGCCAAAGTAAATAACGAAATGTATTATGTCGGAAGTCCAGGTCTTTTTGAAGAACTTCTTCCAAATGGCATCCAATCAGAAATAAAAGAACAAATTACAACCCTTCAAACACAAGGGAAAACGGTCATGGTATTAGGGACGGAAAAAGAAATTCTGGCGTTAATTGCCGTGGCAGACGAAATAAGAGAATCATCCAAGGAGGTTATTCGAAAACTTCATCAAGTCGGTATTGAAAAAACGGTAATGTTGACAGGGGATAACCAAAGAACAGCCGAAGCCATCGGAAAACAAGTCGGCGTTTCCGATATTAAAGCCGATTTACTTCCAGAAGATAAACTGAATTTCATCAAAGAGCTTCGTGACAAGCATCAAAGCGTGGCGATGGTTGGAGATGGTGTGAACGATGCACCAGCTCTTGCAGCTTCAACCGTTGGTGTGGCAATGGGTGGTGCTGGAACCGATACAGCCCTAGAAACAGCCGATATTGTCTTAATGTCTGATGATTTAAGCAAATTGCCATATACGATTAAATTGAGCCGCAAAGCTTTAGCGATTATTAAGCAAAACATTACTTTCTCTTTAGGGATTAAGGCATTGGCATTACTGTTAATTGTGCCTGGTTGGTTAACGCTATGGTTAGCGATATTTGCGGATATGGGAGCAACATTAATCGTAACATTAAACAGCATGCGGTTGCTAAAAGTTAAAGAATAGGCTCTTCACCACAAGTGTACTTGATCATTTAAGGTAGGTGTGCATAGAGGGTACAAAAAATGCGAATTTTCCTGTATGGTAAAGGTGACCAAACCAAACCATGGAGGGAAATTCGCATGTACTCTCAGTTTATCAAGGAACTCATCGATTTACCAGATGTTTTGATTCAAAAGGTGCGAAAAGAAGGGAAACGTTGGATTTTCGAACTTTCTCTACCCGAACAATGCCCGTTATGTCCTGTCTGCTTGAAGCGCACGATCAAAATGACAGTCAAAAAGAAGCAATGGATGCATGGCTATGCTCAGCGAATCGGAATTTTTTTGATCGAACTTCCTGTCGAGCGCAGACGTTGTAGCACGTGTGGCGTGACGTTCAGCACGTCGTATCCAGCCATCTCTCCTCGAAGTGTGGCGACGGATGCTTTTCAGCGATGGGTCGCGCAATCTTGCATCGGAACATCCATTCAGGCGGTGGCTCGTATGCTCAAGCTTCCTTACACGACCGTTGAACGATGGTTTTATACCCATGCTCCTTCCTATCGAATGATACCCAACCAAAAGCGGTTTGTGTCGATGAGTTTGCTTTTCGAAAAGGGCACGACTATGGAGTGGCGATCATGGATGCCGAAACGGGAGAAGTGTATGCCATGGAAGCAGGAAAGAACGAGGAAGCCATTGGGCGTGCATTGGCTCATGTATCTCGTTCCGTTCAGTATGTCGTGAGTGACTTGGCTCCAGCGATGAAAAAAGCGATTCAACGGGTTTGCCCAGAGGCGACATCCATGTCATTCAGCTGTTTACCGATGCGTTAGAGCGTTGCCGCAAATATTTGGGCAAAGGAGGCAAGAAACACGGAAATGTTCGTTACGTTTGCCGTTTATTGAGCCAATGCCCAGAGAAATTGACGGAGGAAGAACGTCAAATCATACGGGAATGGTGTAAGGAAAGCGATTACTTAAAGTCTGTTTACCAATCGCTCCAACATGTTCGCTATGTGTTCAAAAGCAAAGATGAGTAACAGGCGAAACGACGCTTGAAGGCTTGGATTCATCGGTATTTGTTTTGTCCTTGTTCCGTTGTTCGTGCCATCGCAAAATCACTCGTCAAGCGAACAGACGAAATGATATCGTGCATTTTATCCCATTATTCGAATGGGAAGATGGAGGGAACGAATAACAAGATCAAGCTGATGAAACGTCGGGGATACGGATACCGAAATATCCAGCGTTTTGCACTGCGGGTTCGGCTGGAAACAGCTAACATACTTTCATGACAGGTGCAAGTACATCTTTCGGTGATGAACCATATTTTTGAAGTTCGACGAATATACAATTGGTCAGTGAAACATGGAAAAGGTTCATTTCACTGGGGATGGATCTTTTCCCATCATCATATTCCGTGAAAAAAAGAAGGGGATGAGCATGAAGTTTTCTGAGTTTCGTTATGAGCGGCCGGACATCACTCAATTGCAGGCATCGTTTCAAGAAGCGCTTGACTCGTTCCGCCGTGCGGGGAGCGCCGCCTTGCAACACGAGGCGATGAAGCGGATCAATGAGCTGCGCCGCCGCTACAGCACGATGGCGAACCTTTGCCATATTCGCCATACGATCGATACAAACGATGAGTTCTATAAGAAAGAACAAGACTTTTTCGATGAAACGGAGCCGATCGTCAAGGGGCTTGTCAACGATTATTACCGCGCGCTTGTTTCCTCGCCGTTCCGCGCTGAATTGGAACAAGTGTGGGGGAAACAGCTGTTTGCGTTGGCCGAAGCACAGCTGAAAACATACGCACCGGCGATTGTAGAGGACTTGCAAAAAGAAAACAAGCTGGCAAGCGAATATACGAAGCTCATCGCATCGGCGAAAATCATGTTTGAAGGGGAAGAGCGGACGCTTGCCCAGCTGCAGCCGTTTGTTGAGTCGCCGGACCGCGCGATGCGCCAACGGGCGAGTGAGGCACGATTTTCGTTTTTCATGGACTATGAAAAAGAACTCGATGAATTGTATGATGAGCTTGTCCACGTCCGCACGGCGATCGCCCGCAAGTTCGGTTTCCAAAACTTTGTGGAACTCGGCTATGCCCGTTTAGGCCGGACCGATTACAATGCCGATATGGTCGCAGGCTACCGCCGGCAAGTGAAAACGCACATCGTCCCACTCGCAGCAAAGCTGCGCGAGCGCCAGCGGCAGCGGATTCAGGTCGACCGGCTTACGTATTATGATGAGCCGTTCATGTTTCCGAGCGGCAACCCGGCGCCAAAAGGGGACGCCGCTTGGATTGTTGACAACGGCCGGCGCATGTATGAAGAGCTGTCGCCGGAAACAGGCGAGTTTTTCCGCTATATGGTCGAACATGAATTGATGGACCTCGTCGCCAAAAAAGGAAAGGCGGGCGGCGGCTATTGCACCTATATCGATGACTATAAGGCGCCGTTTATTTTCTCGAACTTTACCGGAACGTCCGGCGACATTGACGTACTGACCCATGAAGCGGGGCATGCGTTCCAAGTGTATGAGAGCCGCCATTACGACATTCCAGAATACAACTGGCCGACGCTTGAGGCGTGTGAAATCCATTCGATGAGCATGGAATTTTTCACATGGCCGTGGATGGAGCTCTTTTTCGGCGAAGACGCCGACAAATACCGGTTCGCCCATTTGAGCGACGCACTTTTGTTTTTGCCGTACGGCGTTGCGGTCGATGAATTTCAGCACGCTGTCTACGAGAACCCGGATATGACGCCGGCTGAGCGGAAGAGTGTCTGGCGCAACATCGAAAAAGCGTATTTGCCGACAAGAGACTACGCCGGCCATGACTACCTTGAGCGCGGCGGATTTTGGCAGCGGCAAGGGCACATTTACACCGACCCGTTTTATTACATTGATTATACATTGGCGCAAGTGTGCGCGTTCCAGTTTTGGAAGCGGGCGCAGGAAGACCGGGAATCAGCCTGGCGCGACTATGTGGCGCTTTGCCGATTGGGCGGCAGCCGGCCGTTTACTGAGCTCGTCAAAAGCGCCAACCTAAAGTCGCCGTTTGCTGACGGGGCGGTCGCTTCGGTCGTCGGCCATATCGAGCGGTGGTTGGACAGCGTCGATGACAAAGCCTTGTAAAAAGAAGCAAAGAAGGCGGGCGGGAACAGCACCGCCCTGCTTTTCTTTATCATCTCGCGCCGAGAAGACCCCCACTTCCACGTGTTGGGCGGGGATGGCTTGGTTGACAGCCTGCTGTGGGGCGGGTGTTTCCAACAATCTCTCACCTCAAAGCTCAAGCGTAGGTGGGAGAGCGTTCAATTTGAAAACTTCTATCAAACTGGGGAAAAGGGGGAAAACGATGATCCGTAAAGCCACACGGGTCGACGCACTAGCCATCGCTTCGGTCCACGTCGAAAGTTGGAAGACGACGTACAGCGGCATCGTGCCGGACGCGTACTTGGAGACGTTGGCAGTGGAAGAAAAACAAGCGTTATGGGAGAAGGGGCTCAGCCAAGCGGACCATTCCGTGTTTGTCGCCGAGGAACACGGGCGCGTCGTTGGATTCATCTCCGGCGGACGAAACCGGGCGAGCGACGGCCCAGCGGCCCGATATGACGGGGAGCTGTACGCGGTGTATTTGCTCAAAGAGGCCCAAGGAAAAGGATGGGGACGGCGGCTTGTGCAAGCCTTGGCCCGCGACTTGGCGCAAAAAGGCATTCATTCGCTCGTCGTCTGGGTGCTTGCCGCCAATCCGTCGCGCGGTTTCTACGAACGGCTTGGCGGTGAAAAACTGGCCGAGGAAAGGGTGGAAATCGGCGGAACAGTGTTATCGGAGTGGTGCTACGGCTGGCGAGACGTCCAATTGATGGAACAGTAGGTGGACTGCCGAACCGTCGGCCGCCCGGATGAATTGAAACAGGAAGCAGGCGCGGAAACGATTGAGCAAGCGTTTTTGACGTTTGGAGGTGTCCGTCGATGAGAGTGTTGGCCATTGTCGTCCGCATCATCCGCCAGTTTTTCCGCGACAAGCGCACGCTGGCGCTCATGATTGTCGCGCCGATGTTTGTCTTGTTGTTAATGGATTTGGTGTTTAATGGCGAAGAATACAAACCAGATCGTCACGCCGACATTGTTTCAGTCCGTCGCCCCGTTTTTGGCGAAAGAGTTTGTCCGTGAAGTGTTTGACAACGAATATGAGACGTACGAACAGTTTTTGCGCGCGGTGTTTTCCAATCGCTACGCCTTTGTGAAAAAGTATTTGCCAGCGATTCGTATGCTTTGGCAGGAGCTCGCCTTTCATTCCGAGATTAAACAGTGCTTTCAACGCGTGTTTACAGAGCACGTGTATCCAAAATTCGCCCGCATTGTCCGCCATTTTCAAGAGAAAGGGGAGTTGGCCGAGCTGCCGGTTGATTCGGTCATCCGCTTGACGATCACGAAACTTACGCAAGGAAGCCCCTGCCTTTAGGCACGGGGAGGAATTGCACCTTACGCAAGTTCCGCCACCCCCTTTCCATAAGCATATCCGTCAAATCGCTGAATGACTTGGACATATCTATAATTTATTCCTTGTGCGATACGCTTTCCGTCCTTGCCTTTAATATCGAAACTTCCAGTCTTTCTACATGACA
>NZ_JBCNEQ010000053.1:0-1661 GCF_050480245.1 Bhargavaea massiliensis
CCGGTGTATAATCTCCTCGAAGCAGAGCCGATCGAAGTGCTTGTCGTCAATGCCCAACACATCAAAGCGGTTCCCGGGCGAAAGACCGATGTCAAAGATGCCGAATGGATCGCGGACTTGCTTCGCCATGGATTGCTAAAAGGGAGTTACATCCCTCATCGAGCTCAGCGGGAGCTCCGGGAACTGGTCCGTTATCGGCGCAGTTTGATCGAGGAACGGGCACGGGAGCTCAACCGCATCCAAAAAGTGCTAGAAGGAGCCAATATCAAGCTTTCTTCGGTCATATCCGACATCAATGGGATGTCGGCCCGGCTCATCATTCGCGCCCTTATCGAAGGAAAAGACGATCCGGCGGCCCTCGCCCAGCTCGCCAAAGGGCGGCTGAAACAAAAAACGGAAGAGCTCCGGCGCGCGTTGAAAGGAGTGATAGGGCCGCATCAACGCATGATGCTGGCCGAGCAATGGCGTCATGTAGAGTATTTAGATGAAGCGATTGCCCGGTTGGATCGGGAAATCGAGGAACGAACGAGCCCTTTTCATGAAGCGCTGGAGCTCATCGATACGATCCCGGGAGTGGGGCGGCAAAGCGCGGAACAAATTGTAGCGGAAATCGGGACGGATATGAGCCGGTTCCCTACCGCCGCGCACTTGGCCTCATGGGCCGGAATGGCCCCCGGGAATCATGAGAGTGCAGGGAAACGGTTGTCAGGTCGAACGAGGAAAGGGAACAAGAAGCTAAGGTCGTGCCTCGTGGAGTGCGCCCGTGCCGCCGCCCGAACGAAGAACACGTACCTATCGGCCAAGTATCATCGGATCGCCAAACGAAGAGGAGCAAATCGAGCGAGTGTCGCGGTCGGGAGAACGATTTTAGAAATGATCTATTACATCTTAACTCGAAAGGAACCGTATAGAGAGTTGGGAGCCGACTACTGGGATCGGCAGCGAGAAGCGCGCATCGTGCGTCAAACGGTGAAACGATTAGAGGGGTTAGGGTACGAAGTGAAACTGGAAAAAACGAGTGCATAGCACTTATTAACCATATATATACTGAAATACCTTCCTTTGGAATCCGGTTCCGAAGGCTAGGCGGGGTCCGTTTTTTTGTCTTAAATGGTGTTTTCAGGATAGATTTATTTTACTTGGAGGATGACCAGTGGGAACAATTTTTAAGAGATTATTGGTTAGAAATCGAAGCAGAGTTGCAAGAGCGAGAAAAGCAGATTACTCCTGAAGTAATATATACATGCACCTTAAAACCATGACTTCTGTATGAACACCTTTTTTCATGGCTATACTGCTCCTAAATATTTCTATACAAAAGGAGCGGAATTGGCATGAAACGTTTGAAAATCACAAATGATCACGGTTGGACACCTCGAACACTTCGGAAACAAGAACGGAAAATCAAAGATGCTTCTCTTCGTGTTCGGGTGACCGCTGTTCGTCTTGTCATGGAAGGTCACCTCGGTAAAGATGTGGCCAAAATGGTCAATCTGTGCCGTCAATCCGTTGCCATCTACGTTGCACGGTTTAATCAAGGTGGGCTCGATCATCTACTCGATCGTCGGTTGCCGCCTGGCCGTGTGCCATTTCTTACGGAAGAACAACAACAAGAAATTAGACAACTCGTGTTAACCACCACACCTGTGGATGCTGGCTGG